>DASSYR010000082.1:0-81907 GCA_035703165.1 Chitinophagaceae bacterium | reverse complement strand
GAATATTTTTGCCTGGCTTCTTCTGTATCTGCATCTATATATTCAGTAATACCATTCACCAATGCATGTTTCAATCTTTCTTCCACAGAAGCATTTCTCCATGCCTCATCTTTAACTTCTGCTTTGCCTTTTGCTTTTACTGTTTCAGCAAAGGCAATGAGTTTTTCAGTTGCTTCGTTATTGTCGTTATTGCGGTTGAGAATAACATCTTCGCACAGTTGTCTTAATTCCGGTTCTATCTCATCATATACTACTAACTGTCCGGCATTTACAATGCCCATATCCATACCGGCTTTGATAGCATGAAATAAGAATACAGAGTGCATTGCTTCTCTTACATGGTCATTACCACGAAAGGAGAAGGAAAGATTGGAAACCCCACCACTAATTTTAGTGAGCGGCATTTTTTGTTTTATGATACGGGTAGCTTCAATAAAATCAACTGCATAATTGTTGTGCTCTTCCAAACCGGTGGCTACCGCAAAAATGTTTGGGTCGAAAATAATATCCTGCGGGTCGTAACCAACTTTCTCTGTCAGAATTTTATAAGCTTTCTCACATATATCCACTCTTCTTTGCAAAGTATCAGCTTGTCCTTTTTCATCAAAGGCCATTACAACCACTGCCGCACCATACATATTGCAAATCTCTGCCTGCTGAATAAACTTCTCTTCTCCTTCTTTCATGGAGATGGAGTTCACTATACATTTTCCCTGTACACATTTTAAGCCGGCTTCAATAATTTCAAATTTGGAGGAGTCAATCATTACCGGAATCTTCGCAATATCTGGTTCGCTTTGCAGTAAGTTTAAAAAGGTGGTCATTGCCTGCACTCCATCCAGTAAGGCATCATCCATGTTTACATCAATCACCTGTGCACCACTTTCTACCTGCTGCCTTGCAACACTTAATGCTTCTTCGTATTTGTTCTCTTTAATGAGACGGGCAAATTTTTTTGAACCGGTAACGTTAGTTCTTTCTCCAATGTTGACGAAGTTGGTATCAGGACGAACCACCAATGGTTCTAATCCGCTGAATCTTGAATATGGTTTGATAGTACTCATTTTATTTTTTTAACCACAGAGGCACCCGGAGGTATGCACAGAGTAACACTGAGGTCTATCGTATTAATCTTTTAATTCCTTCTTTTAAATGTTTTGTATGAAAATTTAGTAATAAACCCACCCTGCAGCCTGATAATTTAAGATAAGTCAGTACCTGCGCTGTATGAATATCATTTAAAGCATCCACCGCCTTAATCTCTACTATCACTTTATTTTCTACTATAAGGTCAACACGGTAACCAATTTCCAGTTTTATTTCCTGGTAAACTAAAGGAAGCGGTTTTTCTTTTTCTGTGTAAATTCCATTTTTATTTAATTCATAAAACAGGCATTCTTTATAAGAAGATTCCAATAAGCCAGGGCCTAATTCGCTATGAACTTTGAAAGCGCATTTTAGAATTTGTTCTGTTATCGTATTTAACTCCTGCATTTCTCTGTGTAAGCCTCCGTGTTACTCTGTGGTTAAACTTTCTTCCAATATCGGTAGTGGTCTGGGTTTAATATTCTTTACATGCTCTGCAATATGTTTAATATGGTCGGGTGTGGTACCACAGCAACCACCTACAATATTTACCCAGCCTTCGTTGGCCCAATCTTCTAAATAGTGACCGGTATCTTCCGGCTTTTCATCATATTCTCCCATAGCATTAGGTAAACCGGCATTGGGATAAGCAGATACAAAGCAGGAAGCGATTTGTGATAACTCCTCAATATGGGGACGCATTTCTTTTGCACCCAATGCACAATTCAATCCCACACTTAATGGATGTGCATGCATAACAGAAGTATAAAATGCTTCTAATGTTTGTCCGCTTAAGGTCCGACCAGATGCATCCGTGATTGTTCCGGAGATCATAATTGGCAAAGGAGAAGCCCTCTTCTGTTCCCCCAACGGGGAAAGGTCCCGGCCATAGTATTTCTTTTCAGCAAACGGAAGGTTTTGTAACTGTTGTTCTATTCTCAGCAAAACATTATCGGTATCACGTAATACTTCTTCATTTCTGAACCTGATAACTGCATACCCTTGCTCGTTTAACCATTTTGTTCTTTCCTCGTCATTCATTTTATTTTCCGGCAACTGGTGTATTAATCCATCTACTTCAATTACTAGCTTTTTAGCAAGACAAACAAAGTCGGTAATAAAGCCTCCGATTATATGCTGTCTTCGGAATGAGTAATTATTTAGCTTATCACCTTTTAGTAAACCCCATAGAACATTTTCAGCTTCTGTGGGATTTCTTCTGTTTTGAAGTGCAAATTCTTTTAATAGTTTGTAGAGGGTTGGATCAGCAGTATGATAGAACTCCCCCTGCTGAGTCAGTCCTCCCCCATTGGGGGAGTTAGAGGGAGCTGTATCCTTGAAATATTTTTTAATAGCAAAGATGGCTGCTTTTGCATTGAGTGTATCAAAGATGGTTTCAATCAATAACAAATCAACACCACCTTCCACCAATCCTTTCACCTGCTCGTAATAAGCACTCATAGCTTCATCAAACGATAATGCTCTGTAACCAGGATTGTTTACATCCGGTGATAAAGACAATGTTTTATTCATTGGCCCGATGGCACCAGCCACCCATGCTTTTTTACCAGATTCAATGACTGCTTCTTTAGCACATTTAGCGGCAGCCAAATTTATTTCATAAGCTAAATCTTCCATGTGATAATCAGCCAATGAAACACGTTGTGCATTGAAAGTATTGGTTTCAATGATGTCTGCACCTGCTTCTACATATTGTTTATGTATGGCTTTAATGATTTGTGGTTGTGTTAAACACAATAAATCATTGTTGCCTTTTAAATCAGAAGGCCAGTCTTTAAAACGTTCTCCCCGATAATCTGCTTCGTTGAGTTTATACCGCTGAATCATGGTACCCATAGCACCATCAATAATGAGTATGCGTTTTTCCAGTTCTTTTCTGATATCGCCCATAATATCACTGTTTTTAGCCGTTAGCTTTTAGCTGTTGTTTTTTGCATATTGATAAGAACGTATAAGTGTGCGATACCTTCGTCACTACGTTCCCTCATACAGGCTACACAAAAGCTTAATAGCATTACTAAAGCTGGTTACAAAAGAAATCAACATTGAACTATAAACGGTGGGAAACTATGATGGAGTTTCTTTGCGTTTATTAGTTCTGATGAAGGCCGAACAATAAACAAATCCGCCTTTGCCCCGCAAATGTAAGGTAAGTTTAGATTATAAACAATTTACTCGCCACCGAGCCATTGCTTAAAATCACCACTTCGCTCCGTGCTTACAATGGTTTCAATTTTACAGGGCGGATTGAGCTTTATTAAAACCCTTGATTTGGAATAGGAAAGCATTTCATCAATGGAGTCAATACCAATAATAAACTGCCGGTTGATGCGGTAAAAGACTTTGGGATCGAGCAGGGTTTCCAACTGGTCGAGGTTATAATCAATTACATAACGTTTGGCATCTTTGGTAACCATGAAGTTTGCTCTTGCTTCAGTGTAGAAATAAGCAGCATCGCCTGTATTAATGGTTTTAATATGCTCGCCATAACGAACTACAAAACGTTTCTTGTATTCCTGCTGGGCCTTTTGGAAGGAATTGATAATTTTATCAATATCAACAGCAGGCGTCGTTTTTTGCTGATGCTTTTTAAACTTGGCCAGTGCATTCTGCAGTTCTTCTTTCTTCACCGGTTTTAATAAATAATCAACGGTATTTAATTTAAATGCTTCCAATGCATACTTATCATAAGCAGTTGTGAATATTACCGGACATTCAATACTTATCTGTCTCAGAATTTCAAAACTTAATCCATCCGCCAGGTGTACATCCATCAATATCAAATCTGGCTGAGGGTTTGACTTAAACCATTGTACAGACGATTTGATGCTGACAAGTGAATCAATTACTTCACTTTCGGGAGCAATTTCTTTCAGCATTTTTTGCAGTCGTTTTACTGCTGCTTCTTCATCTTCAATAATAAGGATGCGCATATCATTGTATTTTTTATAAAACAGGCAATAATACTTTAAAAGTTTGATGATCATTCTCCACTTTTACTTCTTTGCCCGATAGCAACCGGTAACGGTGAGTAATATTGGGCAAACCAATACCCGCACTCGGCTCTTTATTAATCTTTTCATTAATATTATTTTGCACCACCAGGCAACTATTATTGCGGAAGATTTCAAAAGTTAACGGAGTTTCTTTTGAAATAGCATTGTGTTTTATAGCATTTTCCGCCAGTAATTGTAATGTTAAGGGTGGTATATGAATATTCTTAATGTCTTCTTCAGAAAGTGTAACTCTGTAATTCAGGCTATTGCCAAAACGTTTTTGCTGAATAAAGAAATATTTGTTGGTGAGTGATAGTTCTTCCTCCAGGGGTATCAGTTCTTTTTCACGGGTAGTAACTATGGTGCGGTAGAAATCAGACAACTGCTCCACATATTCTACCGCATTTTGCGGGTTTTCTTCAATTACTGAAATCAGTGTATTAAAGCTGTTAAAAAGAAAATGCGGGTTTACCTGGTTTTTTAATGTTTCAAACTGAAACTGTAATTTTTCCTGTTGTAGCTGCTGCCATTTCTTTAACTCTCTTTCTCTGTATTTCATAATTGAGAAAAACAGCATAATCATTACTATTACCAACAACAGCAGGAACCACCATTCTTTCCAGAATGGTTTACTGATGGTAAAAGTATATATTGCTTCGTTAGCAGCTGAAAAGTTGTTATTAAGCGATGCCCTTACCCGAAAAGTGTAATTGCCGGGCGGCAGTTTGGGAAAAGACGCAAAGCGGTCTTTTGTAGAAAACCATTCTGTATTAAAACCATCCAATCTGTATTGGAATTGTACTTTTTCAGGGTTGGTGTAATACAATCCTGTAAAATGAAAAGTAAAATTGTTCTGATCGTATGTAAATGTGTTCTCTTTCCAGTGATCTATTGGCTGCAGGAAAAGAGAAACTTCGTCCAACAGAGTGGTTACCTGTGCATACAATTTATTTTGTGACGGATTGTAACTAAATATTCCTTTTGCAGTACTAAAATAAATATTCCCGTTATCATCATTGGTAATACAATTCAGGGTAGCATTGGGCTCTTCCACACCTGCTTCATTGTCTAAATAATAAACGAGTCCATTATCTGTATTAATGATATCAATACCCCTTTTATTAGTAACCAGCAGACTTCCTTTTTTATCGGATAAGAGGGAGGATATTGCCAAATCACTAAGTCCCTCTTGCAAACCAAAATTGACAAACTGTTTTCCATCAAATTTATATAAACCGGCACTGCTGGTGCTAAACCAAATATTGCCCTTATCATCTTCTGTAATGGAGTAGATCACCTCATCATTAATTCCCTGTTTTTTGTTGTAGCTTTTAAAAATACCTTTTTCAAAAACAGCTAATCCTTTTCCATCGGTTCCAAACCACACCCTGTTTCGGGAATCAATAAAAATGGTATATATATAATTGGTGCCAATGCCGCTTACTTCGTTGTAATTCGTAAAATGATAAATACTTCGTATAGAGGTATTGACATCTGCCAAAGTGCATTTTATGGCTCCCGCCAGACTGGAGATCCATATCTCGTTATTTTTACCAGTGATGGATAAGATGCTACCGTTGTACAACAAACTGTCTTCATTAATATTTCGGTAACTGCCATCGAACGGGTTGAGCACAAATATCCCTTTGCCCATAGTGCCGACCCAAATATTTTCATAAGGATCTTTGTATAATGATGTGATCTCTGTTTTTTCATCAATACCTTTTATGGGAAATACTTTATCAACAACCAAATTATTTAATACTTTCCGGGAACGAACAATTTTTTTGTCATCTGTTGTCCAGAAATAAATTGATCCATCCACAGATGATGTATAAAGCATTGCATGAATTTTGGCAGGATCTGCCTCCGGAATGCCTGCCAGGTTAATGACTTTATTCCCTTCAGCCAGCGCAAGCCTGTCGTCAAAACTTATCCAAATATTTCCTTCTTTGTCAATAGCTAACGAAGATACTTGCATGGAAACAGGTCTATTTTCGCTCAACTTCGGAAGATCCATTTCCTGCCTCTTTGTAACCTGGCTGGTTAAATCAGTGGTAAACCAACCTGCATCTGTAGCCACGACTAATCTACTATTTATAATTTTTAAATCATTTATTTGTCCTGATGGCCAGTCGGCAGGTTGCGTTCGAATTTTGTGAGAGCCATCCTTGTTAAATATGAATTCTCCAATGCCTCTATCCTGGAATCCTAAAATAAAATAAGCAGGCACTTCTTTTTGTGCTTTATAAAGTTTTATCACCCGTACAATATTATCTGGTAAACCATTGGTAGTATTAAACCGGGTTACTTGCTTTTTATTTCCATTCCATTGGCAAAAGCTTAACCCCTGGTCTGTACCTGCTACGATATTTCCATTTTCATCCGCTTCAAGATCATAAACATAATTGTCAGATAAACCATCATCTTCTGAATTCCAATTGTAAAGTTTGTCATTCTTAAAACAATAAATCCCTTCACCACTGGTGGCTATCCATATATTATTTTGTTTATCTGCTAAAATATCATTGATGGCTACTTTGGGTAATCCTTCCGGTGGATTAAATTTTACGGACTGATTGTTTTCGATAGTGTAAATATGACCGCTACCGAGTCCTACCCAAAGCTGATTATTGATTTCATTTATGGATGAAACAGGATAATTTTTCAACGTATCTGACAATGGAATTTTTTTGAAATTAATCCCATCAAAACGATAAAGGCCTTCATTAGTACCGGCATAAATCCATCCGCTGTGTGAAACGAATAACCTAGTTATCCTGATGTTGTGATTGCTTTCTTCAATGCTAAATGTTTTAATAAATTGCGCCTGTCCCTGCTGTATTGCCAATGAAGCAATAGCAGAAAAGATGAAGTATATATATTTTAAATACTTTGGCATTTTATTGTTTTGGTAACAGTTCAGCAACTACTTCTACTTTAATTTCATTCGCCAGTTTTTCACTTACCACTTTTGGAATCAAAATTTTATGATCGCTGAGTAAAACGGTAAAATTTGATTTAACAAATATGGATCCTTGTTTTATTTCTATTTCACTTTTAATGATGCGCTCTTGTTCAATACCATGAATAGATAAAATTCCTTTGGCCCTGATGGTTGTTTTACCGGGAGTATTAAAATCCACGTCTTCGATAATTTTACCGGCAAAAGAAGCTTCGGGATATACTTCGCTCTCCATATAATTTTCATTAAAGTGCTCCCGTTGTAAAGGACTATTAAAACCCTGAAACGACCGCATCCTTACTTTAAAAGCAAACGTTTTTTTATCAACATCAATTGCACCTTTGAGTTCCTTTGAAATCGCCTTGATTAATTCAAGCCGGGCATCTGAACGGAAGTCTATTGTGCCTGTACTGGTAATATACACACCAGGGTTTGCCCAGGAAAGCAAACAAGTAATAAAAACTATGGCCATCGTATATTTTATGGCTTGCATCATGCGGTATAAGAGTGGAAAGCTAATCTATTTTGCCTTTGATTTCTTAATTGTAAATACTCGGGAAATATTAAACCCAAACAATATATCCCCTTTTTCCCAACTTCCGGAAGTTTCGCTAATAAAAGTTCTTTCCGTCATGCCGGTTGAGTTAGTAAAATGCAACTGGAATACATGCCCGCCTGTTTCAATATCAAAACCAATTGAAAGAGAATTTTTGCTATCAGAAAATTTATGTCCCGGCAACTGGTAATAATATTCTGCATTGATGCTGATACGTTTGGTAATTTTTTGCCTGCCGCCAACGCCCAAAGCAAAAATATTATTCGGATCCGTAGCTTTTTTTACAAGGTTGTAATGTATCATGGTTGGCATTAGCTGGAGTGAGGTACCCTCAGAAAATTTTCTTCCTATAAGTAATTGATGTGCATAGAACAAACGGGAACTAAAATAATTTTTACGATCGGGATTATCCCATTTAAGTGTTTGTATCATAGCTGTGGAAACAATATTTACAGATACCGGTATATTGTGCTTACCATAAGATTGCCATAACAATTTGTATTTAAAAAAGGCATCATATTGTTTTTGAAAAGTACTTCTGCCAAATCCTACGGTTAGTCTGTCAGTAATCCCGTAATCAAACCCCCATCTCATAGAAGCGTTGTCTAATCCAAAAAATTCGTACAAGCCCTTATTTACGGCGCCAAAACGATGTGATATTTTAAGGTCAAGTACTCCTTTATAAGTGTTTTCAACAGAATGACCGCTTATAAGCCTTGTGGATTTAAAAGTAGCATAAACTTTCTCCGTTTTGTCTTTATCACCTTTTTGAGCTTCATCGTCCAGCATCTTCGACAAATCAACATCTTGCGCCAATACACTAACACTGGTAAAATAAAATAAAAAAAGTAAAAGGTTTTTAAATATTACCATCATAATTGAATGCTTTATTAACCTTTGAATAGCTGGTAATCACAATCCACTTTTATTTCTACACTTTCAGCAATTTTTTGACTTACAAATTGGGGAACGCTTACTTTATAATCTGCCAGTTTTACAACAAAACCGGATTTAGCATTTATTTTCTCTCCCACTACTGTTATAACACCAATTGTAGAAACCTTTTTAGTTACTCCGTGTATTGTTAAATCTCCCTCTACTGTTATATTATATACGCCATCTTTTTTAAAATTAATTTTACTCAAATCAATTATTTTCCCTTTGAAATAGCTTTTGGGAAAATTATCAGAATCCATGTAGCTTTTTTCGTTAAAGTGCTGCTGCATGGACGATTTTTTAAACTGAAATCCTTTTATCAGTAATTGAAATTCCATATCCCCGGTTTGCGTGTTTATTTTACTTGCTACAGAGGTATTCTTCGCATCAATATTTTCCAGCGGAGTGCGAGAAAAAAAACTAATCGTTCCATTTTTTGTAAAAAAAACAGGCTGCGCAGTAGCAAAATAAAATTTAAGTATCGTTAAGCTAATTAAAATTATTTGCTTCATTCTTTTAGTTATTAGGTGAACCATTATTAATCCAAATTCGAAAACGGGCAATGGTGCAATCAGACAGTAAACCGGTTCCGGGGGGCATGGCTACAAATCCGTTAGTATGGGAAATAGATCCGTACAATCTTCCATTTAATGCAACTGCTCTTACATCTGTATAAGTATCTAATTTTACGTTACCGGAAGGAAAGCCTCCGCTATGGCAACTTATGCAATAAGATGCCAAAACAGGCTTTATAGATGCTGTATAAGTCACAACACTGGTGTCACAGGTTAATCCGTATAAAATCTCTTCATTATCATCATAACAGCTGCTTAACAAAACAAGCAAGAATATGCCGGAAAAAATCTTTGCCATAACGTATTATTAATTTTGTGGAGCGCCTGCGTCTATCCATTTTTTAACCTGGGTAATTTCACAGTCTGATAATTTACTGGTTAGCGTTGGGGGCATGGCTATATAGCCTGGTGAATGAGAAATGCTTCCGTACAATTTACCATTTAGTGCATATGATTTAACTACTGCAAAAGCAGTTAAATCAATACCTCCGGCTGGATTAGTAGTGTTATGGCAGCCATTACAATTTTTTTGAAGCAACGGCTGTACGAAACCAGAGTAAGTAAACAGGCTGGAATCGCAAGTTGTTGTACAAGTTGTGTTTCTTCCTCCCTCATTAATCCATTGTTTAATTAAATCTTTTTGAGATTGAGTTAATTGAAGATTACCGGGCGGGGGCATAATATCCTCAGGATTTGTTGCAATAAGAACTTTATATATTTTAGTTTCGTTAGCATTCCCTTGTTTAAAATCCTTCCTTATAATATTATCATAACTATCTAAAATAAAATCTCCTTCGTGTGTAATATTATCGTGGCAACCCTGCCTTGCACAATAACTTACAAAAATGGGCAATACATCCCTGGTAAAACATACATTGGAACTTCCATTTGGTAATGTATCTCTGGGGATAGGATCCTTTGGCCCTATCGGCAAAAGAGGCTCATGTTTGCATGCAAAAACAGCAAGCGCAAATACTATCGAAATAAAAAGTATTTTTTTCATAGATTCTTATTTTTTATCACATAACATCGCGTTACATATACATCCATCAAATAACCAGTACACAAGCCTTTGAGAGATACAGTAGAACCTGGCTGAAACTGTACTGGTTTTTCTTCCATGGTACAGTTAACACTATTTATGGGATCGTCGGTTTTTAAAATAACTATAGATTGGCCTTCCTGGTTTTTGGCAACTTCTTTTACCTCGCCTGTTACAACTAATATTTTGCCAAGATATCTTTTATTAGCCTCCGTTTCTGCATTACTATAATCCTGCAGCAATTTACTGGCAGCTACTGTAAAAGCTTTTGCAGATTTAATATCAACCGGGCCTGCTGTATATTTTTTGTATCCTATATAAGCAATAGTAATTGCCAAAATCAGTATTATAACACTTCCAATTTTTTTCCGGGTATTCATTTATCTAAAATATATAACACTAAAATAACCGTACTATTGTGCAAAGGAGCTTAATATTGATTGTACCTGAAAAAAACATGATTAAACGGGAATAATTGGCACCTGAAATTCTTGCTAATTTGCCTATTTACCCTGGTTTTAACAAGGTTTTTTGTAACTATTTGGCAATTAAACGTTACTTATTAAAAGCCTATTGTTTCATATAACTATCTACCGGAAGTCTGTTTTGGAGGCTTCGTGCCAGGGTAAGCTCATCTGCATATTCCAGTTCGCCGCCAAAAGCAATGCCACGGGCAATAGTAGTAATTTTTATAGGAGTAGTAGTTTTGATTTTTTTCTGAATATAATAGATAGTTGTATCGCCTTGTATAGTTGGATTAAGCGCAAAAATGAGTTCCTGTGTTTTTTCTTTTTCTATGCGGGTCAATAATAATTCAATAGTCAGTTGCTCGGGGCCAATCCCATCCAGGGGAGAAATAATACCACCTAACACATGATACAAGCCATTGTATTGTTGGGTGCTTTCGATAGCAATAACGTCCCGTATATTTTCTACAACGCAAATAATTTCCTGCTTTCGGGAAGGGTTTGAACAAATATTACAAATTTCTTTATCGGAAATATTATTGCAGCGAGTACAAAATTTTATTCCTTCCCGCATTTTTGCAATTGTCTCGCTAAAAAGATTTACTTCCTCTGTGGATTGCTTAATTAAGTGCATTACCAACCGAAGGGCCGTTTTTTTACCAATACCCGGCAGCTTGGCAAATTCATTAACAGCGTTTTCAACTAATGTGGAAGAGAAAAACATAAGCAAAGTAACGGAATAAAAAGCTACTCCTTTAAATCAATAGCATTTTCGTTTTCCCAATTAGCATGTATAGCTAATTTTTCTTCTATAAGTACTACTCTTTCTGGTTGTTTATGAGCAGTAAAAAACTTACCGGCATCCCATTTTCCATTCTTATTATCATCATACAAAACTCTTATTTCATATTCGCCGGGGGCAAACAGTTTTTCGCTCCAAACGTTTTGCGTAATGGGGAAAGATTTTACAATATTGCCTTGTTGTACAAATTGAAGAACAGGATTTTTTTCCTTATTAAAATTTTTAAAATCCAAACGAAGGCTTCCGTAATCTTCTATTCTTTTTGTTACAAATTCAATTGTATCATTTTTTGCAATTTGATTGCCAAGTGTATCCGCTGCAAAATCTTTCAGCGAAATGAGTTTATAAACAGTGGAAGGCTTCCAATCGTATTGTAGCTTAACTGTTTTCTCACCACTATCTTGCACCCACCGGTACCCGGCTATGGGATGATAGCCTGTATCAACTAAAGAAATTTTTGTTGAATCAAAATATTTCAGTGGAGTATTAAAAGTAATTTCCAGCGGCGAGATCAGGCTTTGTCTTTTATTGTCAAGATTTGTTTGAAACAATAATTTTTTTTCTGCTTTAGCAGCAGCGCTACCTGTTGAGGGTCTGGGCTCATCTTTCTCCTCTGAATATGCGTAAAGAAATACGGGGTTCGTGGTATCTGTAATTGTTACCGGCTCATTTAAAAATGCAAAAAGTTCCATTTTTTGATCATATTGTTTATTACCATTTGCATCTTTAAGGGCATATAAAGCAAATATGCCCGCCGGTAAATTGGTAAATCGAAAACTACCGTCTCCTCTTACTCGTGTATAATAGAAAGGTTTTTGTTTGGCAACAGTCGAATCATCAAGGCTTTTATGTAGTATTACGATCAAGGTACTATCAGTCTTTCCCGTTTCAGCAAGTATTACTTTTCCATGAAGCTCCCTTGTGTCGAGAAAATTACCGGTAGAAAAGACAAATATAAAATCCCTCAAAACATTACCTTCATTAATGTCTTTTACGGCACTGCCAAAATCAATATTATACGTAGTATTCGGCAAAAGGGAATCTTTTAGTTTTATTGTCAATGTACGTAATCTTGATTCTACCTGTGGTTGTTTAGAAGGATTGGGAGAAACAATAACATTTTCAAAGGGTTTATCCAACTGTATATATTCATTAAAATCAATGGTTATTTTATTGCCGGAAAACTTCAATGTGGAGTCCAACGGAGAAAATTTAATCGGTATGGGGGGTAGCGTATCCCTGTCGCCGCCCGCCGGGGGCACAATATGGGCACAACCGGTTTGAAACAATAACTGCTGTGTTGCTACTATCAAAAAGAAAAATGTAAATAGCTTTCTCATTATTCGCATCATGGTCAATATACAAAATTTGACAACCCTTTGGCTTTAATGGTGTAACAGAAAATGTTGACGTAATCGGGATTTTAATCTGCTATGCACCTTTCAAACTTATTATTGCTTTTAAAAATGCAAACATAATTGGTTTAACGGAAAAGTAAGGAATCAATATCTTAATGTTCCTGTAAAATAGTGATTATACTTCTTCTTCTCCGGCAAGTTCATGCAATGCTACAGCCATATGATTGGTTTTAACAAAATGGCACCAATGGCATCCCTCTTTACCACAGCCAACATAAAATTCTTTATTCCGGATTTTTTCCCAAACCGTTTTAATTTGCTGAACTACTGTGGTAATATCTTCCGGTTGGATAACAAGTTTTTGTTTGTAATAGTTTTTCTTTTTATCCGGCTCAATAAAATCAAATTCACTGCTTACTACTTTCCATTTCTTTTGCTCATAATTATCTACCAAAATTTTATAAAAAACAGCCTGGCGCCAATAATCACCGCCGTTGGGCTCTTTGTTGTTAGGGTGTAATAATTTTTCTTTTGCCTTTTCATAATCACCGGTTTTGTAATCCACCACGTTAACGGTCTTTCCATCAAATTCGAGTTTGTCTAATTTTCCTTTAATTGGTATCCCGCTAACTACTACATTCCGAATGTTTATCTCTACCGCTACAATTGTATTCCATGTTCCTATGTATTTTTCATAGTAGTTAGATAAGACTTCGCCGCCGTATTCCATACGCCGGGCAAACTGTTCTTTAGTAAAGCTCTCCCTATGACGGTGCATATACCATTCAAAATACCGGATAAATTCATCTTTTGAAGGGAAAGATTCTTTCTCCCGCATTTTTTCAAACATTTTTTGCAGTGCATAGTGTACTGCCGAACCAAATTCTGCCGCTTCTGATTTACCAGACGGAACTCGTATTAAATTGTTAAAATAAAAATTGAGAGGGCATTTTAAATAATTGTTTAGTGCCGTAACATTCATTACAAATTTCTCCAGTAATTTATTAACAAACTCTTCCTCCAACTGCGTTATTTCCGGGGCAGCCGCCTCTCCAAACTGCAATGCCTGAAAACTGGCCATCACTTCGTTGTCTAATAGTATTTTTTCAACGGATAGTTCATGTTTATCTAATATTTCAGCAATAAACATAGAAGGTTCTAATTCTTTACCATCGTTTTTAAACCTACTGTAAGAAATATATAAATGTTGTTCTGCTCTTGTTAAAGCTACATAAAACAAACGCCTGAGTTCTTCATCTTCCTTAGCAGCGGGCTGTGTGGTAAACATTGTATCGGGTAATTTATACCCATTAAAAGGTCTTCTTTTTTTTTCCCAAAAAGAAGCGTTGCAACCGGCCATAAAAACATACTCAAATTCAAGTCCCTTGGAGCCATGGGCAGTCATTAAATTAACGCCTCTATCGCTACCGCTTACTTGTGTTAATGGCAAAGCAATATTTTCTTTTTCCATGAGCTCAATAATATTCACCAATTGGGCTAATGAAAGCGTTGGGTTGCGCCGGGTTTCTTCTTTTACGAAATCAAAAAAGCCGGTAAGCACCTGTAATAACCATATTTTATCCTCACTTTGCATGATATGGGTCAGCACACCCGCTTCCTTTACAATATTATCTAATAGCCGTTGAATAGTTTCATTGCTTACATCAGAAATTAATTTTTCTATTATCTGACTAGCCTTTACTAAACCATCGGGTGGTGCGGAAGAAAATAAATCTTTTGGCGGGGTCTTGGCCTTGTCATACAAATGTTTTCTTAAGGATGTTTTTTCATTATTAAACTTTCTCTCAGCCACTTCCACACTTAATTTGGCAATTTCAATAGGAGGAATATGAAACCAATTAAAATGCAAAATCTCAAACAACATCTCGTCACCCCCGTAAGGAATATCGTGTTCTGCAGCAAGGTACTTGGTAATTAAAACGAGTTGTTGTACCAATGGAATTTGTAATAAATTTATACTGCGCTTACTGTACACCGAAATATTACGTAGCTTAAAGTATTGGGTTAACTCTTCCCCGTATTTGTTTTCCTTATAAATAATACCAATTTTACCAGGCGGTACGTTTTGCGCCAATAGTTTTTGCACCTGTATAGTAATATCCATCATCTCCTGGCGTTCTGTTTCATATTCTTTTATTACAGGTGTGTGCAGCAGGTGGCTGATTTTGACATTGCTTGATATTAATTCCTTATTTAAATTAGGCAACTTCTCAACCAGTCTTTCTTTATTAATATCAATAAGTGATTTGGAAATATTCAAAATGGGCTGGGTAGATCGGTAATTATCCGTTAGTACCACCGTAAGCAAATCGCTTTGGTATTTACCGGCAAAAAGTTCCATATTTTCAATATTAGCGCCTTGAAAACGGTAAATACTCTGGTCATCATCCCCTACCACAAATACATTGGGTTTATCCCAGTAGCTAATTAACAATTCTACAATTTTATTTTGTGTACCACTGGTATCCTGAAACTCATCTACCAGTATATACAAAAATTGTTCCTGGTAGCGATTGAGTAAACTTTTGTTTTCTTCAAACGCCCTGATCACCCAGTTAATCATGTCATCAAAATCGTAACGGTTACGACTACGCATTAATTGCTGAAAACGATTAAACTCATTTACCGCAGCTCGCAATTTTTCCATCCTCTCCTTTTCTTCCTCAATTTTATCTTTCTTTAAATCACCAACATTAAAATGCCTGTATTTTTTTTTGTAAATAAATTCATCCCGGTTAGGTAAATCATTAATGTATTCATCAATTTTTTGGTTAATGAACCCGGGGGTCCACCCTTCCCTCTTCATGGTGCTGAAAAGCGATTGAAGATTATTTATTTCAAAATATACATCTCCGCGGTATCGTTTCAGGGGATGATTTTTGGGGAAAGAGTCTATTAATTGTTTAAAGAGTTCCATTCTTTCCAAATCAGAAATCGGGTCAAGCGCTGTTTTTTCAAACAAGGATAAATTTTCCTGAATTACTTCATTACAAAATGCATGAAAAGTGTATATGTGTACCTTATATGCATCCGCACCAATAAAGCTTAACAACCTTTTGCGCATAGCCACTACACCTGCATCTGTATAAGTAAGACACAAAATATTTTGAGGTAAGGTATCCGTCTCCAGTAAAATTTTTCCAATCCTTGCGCTGAGAATTTGTGTTTTTCCCGTGCCCGGGCCAGCGATAACCATTACCGGACCGTGAATGGCATTTACGGCTTGTCGCTGCTTTTCGTTAAGGCTCTCGTAAACCTCCTGAAAATTTTTATGTAAAGATTCCCTTTGTCCTTTCATGCCCAAACTTTTTGGCGGTTGACTGAACAAATTAACTGATTCATTGTAATGTTACAAAACAAATTAGCGATGGGGGTACATGTTTTACAAACAGTGCAAAAAATACCGGCGGATATTGAAGAGGTATGGGATTTTTTTTCGAGGCCTGATAACTTGGCGCTGATAACCCCTCCCGAAATGAATTTTGCTATTACCAGCCCTAACTTAAGTAATAAAATATATGCAGGTGAAATTATTACGTACAAAATCAAACCGATCGCTGGCATTTCACTCACCTGGGTAACAGAGATAACCCAGGTAAAAGACAAAGCGTATTTTGCAGATGAGCAGCGCAAAGGGCCATACGCCTTATGGCGCCATGAACATTTTTTTAACCAGATTGAGGGTGGCGTAGAGATGACAGACAGGGTTTACTATAAAATTCCTATGGGGCTGCTCGGAGATATTGCCAATCCATTATTCGTGTACCCAAAACTAAAATCTATTTTTACTTATCGTTTTAAAAAAATTGAAACGCTTTGGGGAAGCTGGAACGATGGGAAACCAGGCATTATAGAATTTTATTGAATGGCTTAATCCTTTGTAACCACTTTTAATTAGCGAATGGATCCGGCTCTTACCCGGGAATACGGGTTATATATTTCTCCATTTGTTTAATCTGTTCAACTAATTGAGGTGTAGTAGGTTTTAGTGCTTTCGTCTTTCTAAAATAATCTTTGGCCGCTCTGAATTCCCGTTTATTCATATAAATCTGGCACATTTGGAAGTATGCCATGGCCTGCCCTTCTTTATCGGGAATACCTGCCCGGATGGCTTGACGGATATAATTTTCTCCCTGTTTCCAATCACCCTTTTGCAGCGAAAGCATGCCTAATTGCAATTTGTTTGCTCCTTCTGCTTCCTTCATCATAGTACCTCCCAAGGCAATACTCCTTTTCAGGTTTTTTTCAGCTTCTTCATTATTTTGACCCACCATTGCCAATTGTCCTTTTACAGCATAATACGCTGATCTTACCGGTTTTATTAACAGGCCGGGAAACCAAATGGAGTCTATCACTTTTTTGGCGCCTTCAAAATCCCCTTCCTCAATACAGGATTGAACAAGACGAAGGGGGCCAATTAAAAAATGACCTACAATACAAACAACTGCAATAAAATATAAAATAAATGAGGGCCAGAAACCGGCATATATATTAATAGCAATAGCACCTGCAAGGGCTACAATTCCAATCCATAACCGGTATTTAATAAATGTATTCAGCCACTTCATAATGCAAAAAATTAAGGAGTGCAAAGATAGGGTGGGATGAGGAAATAGTTATTGCCTGGTTGGAAAGAAGAATTAAAGCTAATTTTAAATGGGGCCGACTGATATAAAAGAAACTATTATTTTTGCCGTCTTATCTTTTACTTTCCGTAAAAGATAATTTTTTTGGGATGAGCATTGCGTAATCATCCGAAAATATAACCTGACAATGAATGTATGAGCATCATTTTCCAGGTAAAATGGCCCGATAGTTCAATGGATAGAATAGGAGTTTCCTAAACTCTAGATACAAGTTCGATTCTTGTTCGGGCTACCAGAGAGGACAAATTGCTGTTACCAGCAGTTTGTCCTTTTTTATTTTTGGCCAAAGCCTTGCTGGTATTGAGTATAAGCGTAAGCGCTTCGTGATAGACAAGAGTTCGATAGGTTTTTTCCTCAAAAACCAGTTTTTCAGCCAATATCGAACTCAAGATTTGCGATTTGAGTTGGGTATTGCCTGAAACGTACACCCCGTCAATGTTCTGGGCAGGTTAAAACCAAAGTCGAGATATTGCTTATGATCTTTGGTATTGGATACCTGAGGTTTCGTTTCTGCCTCCAGCTCCTTTGCCACAATTTTCTCATGGAGACAAGGAAATGGTTTCGGAAGATTGGGGAGGAATCAGGAAGCGTTTGGGGAGCCATTATGGAGCAATGCGGAACTTTTGGGAGCAATTACTTTGATTCACCTTTTTGTAGTGTAGCTAAGAATATTCTAAGTTTTTGCATCAATACATAGAATTCTTCCGTCTCTCCATAAATCATCTGTCCTTTCATTGCCTCATAGTCTTTTGAATACAATTCCATTACTTCATCCGGAGGAATAAAATTGATTGTTGAAGGTGCAAGTGTTGCATAATCTAACCATGAAATCCGGATATACCATTCTCTGTGCCGGACAAGCGTTGCATATAAATCCGTATCGGCAATCGCATCTTCGTCAATACCGGCATTTATCATTCTGTTTAAATCATATAAATGCCTCGACATCCGGAATGAACGGATTTTTGACATATCTGTCCGGTGAAATTCCTCATGCAGCAAAAACATTTTCTCCAGAAATGTTTTTCGGGGTTCAGCAGCAGTTGCCAAAAACGGGGGTTCTTCATAAGCTTTATTGGGAAGCACCTCGTATAAAATGGATTGTACTTCTTTTGCTGCAAATGGAACTTTCAATGACCGTACACTCACTTCAATTTTTACTTCATCGGCCAGGTATTCAATGGCATCAAATAACGAATTATATTTTACATGTAATACTTGCGGGTCTGTATCAGGAAATTTTTCCGGAACAGGTTCTGCTTCTATCACTATCATTTCAGTACTTATCCCCAATAACGCAAACTGCTTTTCAATCTCAAGTTTCAATTCATTGTTGGTAAACTCACATCCTTTTCTTCTTAATTTTTCTACATAACTCTTGGAAGGGTTTTCTTCATAGCTCATGCCAAATGCCTCCGGGTCAAGCGCAATATCAATATCTTCAGAAAACCGTTCTATAAGTTTCCAGCATTTACTGAGCGAAGTGCCTCCTTTGAAAACAAGAAACCCTGCATAAGCAGATTGAAACAGCGCTTTCAGTGTAAGGGTAACCCACCAATCCTTTTCAATGGCTTTGGCATTGATGCCGCTCCGGATAACTGCCTGTTCCACGGTTAGTCTTCTTTGCTCATCTGTTAATTTAAGCCACCCGGTCATCTGTTGCCTGTTTTAAGAGTTTTACAATAAAATCATGTATGCGTGCAGGGGCAATGGTCAAGTCATGCTTCAGCAGTTTAGGCTTTTCTTTTTTAAGCAGTTCCAGAATTTTTTGTGTTGTCTTTTCATCCAGTTCCTGCAAATTCAGTTCTTCCAATGCCTGTATCAGCAAACTGCTGATGCTGCCTTTGGTAGCTAATTTTTTATTGGCCGTTGCCTTAAACTGAATCGTTGTTTTTCCTACGCTGATTAGTCGTGAAGGTCCATCCGTTATGTAAACATGCCTGGTTGGCACCTGGCTGCTTAATCCCAGTTTATGCAAAGCGTATGCACCAGCGGGCCTGATGTTTACTTTTTCTTTTTGCGCCAGCATTTTTGCCACTTCTTCCAGAGTGGGATATATGGTGCCTAAGAGCGGGTCTGTTTTGGGAATAAAATAAATACCATGCGCCAACCTGGTAAGCTTACCCGACCGTGAAAGCCTTGATAAAGCCTGTTTAATGGCAACCTCGGTTCCATCTCCCCTGAAATCGGTGGGAAATACCAGGTCTCCCGGTTGTTTCTTGGCCAGCTGCGCACTAATATGTTGCTGTACAGAAATCATCTGTCACGAATTTATAAAAAAAGGTGACAAGTACAATTTTTTGTGTCACTTATTTTTTAAAAAAGGTGACATTTTAAGAGGTAAAAACGCTTAAATATGTTATTTTACAGAATAAATGGTTCGGCCACCAAGATTTGAATAGCGAAAAACATCCACGCAAACAAATTATTGATAGCCACCTAAACAGAATGGTTGGAATGTTGCCGGCCACACCCAAATCCTTAAGAAATTTGAATTAGTTGATCTAAAATTATGCAATGAAATCTTATATTAACATAAATGCAAAATCGAATAAAAAATCGTGAATAACCAATTGGTATCATACTCACGAGCAGGTGATGTTTTTCACTATCGATGGGCAGCCAGGCGATGTTTGAGGCTACTTTATCGCATCACTGCCTAACAAATTTGGCACGGAAGAGCAGTTTTTGAAAGATAGCGGTTGGAATTAATTGTAAAAGGGTTTTACACGGATATCAAAATATTATACCGCCCGCCGTTATTAGTGCTAAAGCCGTGGCAACAATTGTACATAAATTTTTTTAAAACCATTTTCAAGTTTTCTAATTTGTTGTCGCTTGGAAAAATGAGAATTATATATGTGCTACTAAATATTTTTAATTCGCTATGAAACTTGTATAACTTAGCCCCAAAACAATAAGCCTATAATAGATATTAGAGCAATGCGTTAATACGGATGTTATGCACAAGCGTATTGGACACCCTAAACTAAAAAAAACAGACAAGACATGGCACTTATAAATCAGACTTTAAATGGTTATACTTTCACCGAATTTATTGGTGCTGGAGGTTTTGGCTCTGTTTACAAAGCCGTGAAGGATAATAATACATATGCAATTAAGGTATTTAGAGAAGATTATATATTACAAGAGTATAAGCAAAGTGGAGAAAATAATCGTATTCAAAGAGAAATAGATATTATGAAAACGGTTAGTCATCCATTTCTGATAAAATATGTTGACGATTTCAAAGGAAGTGACTTGAATGTTCCATCATATTTTTTGGTAATGGAATATGCAGAAGGAGTAACCTTACAAAATATTATTAAAAGTAAAGGGTTAACAAATGAGGCACAGACTGTTGAAATTTTTAAGAATATTCTTGAAGGAATAAAAGGCTTGCATCAAGTCAGGGGTATTGACGAAAATAAGGGAATTATTCACCGTGATTTGAAACCAGAGAATATAATTGTTAATGGCAATACAGTGAAAATTTTAGACTATGGTATTTCAAAAGTAATTGATTACACAGCACTGACCAGTACAGGCAACTTTTTAGGCTCACCTCTTTACTCATCACCAGAACAAATTACAGATAGCAAACACATTGATAAACGTAGCGACCTTTATACTTTGGGGGTAATCTTTTATGAAATGCTTACTTCAAAAGTTCCTTATGAATTTACCAATCTTCCAGAACTTATTGACAAAATAAAAAACGAAAGTCCAGTTCCCCCTAGAAAATATTTTTCTACGATTACTAATAAATTTGAAAATATTATTTTTAAGCTACTTGAAAAAAATCCTTATCAACGTTATTTAAATATCGATGAATTAATTACTGTTTTTAATTCTGATGATTCAACACCATTAAGAGAATACGACACTAGCCCGAAATTTGTTCTACGACTTTGGAATGACGGCTCGGCCCTGGAAGAATATCTTAAAATATCCGACGAAAAAATGTATGTTGATTTTCCTGCAATCCACCAGTTTCAGCAAAAGAAATTATTGCAATTAATTCAAGGAAATCAATTCGTAAGAATCATTGACCCAGAGACTGTCCGTTTTGCTTATGACACATATACAGACAGAGAAGGGTTAAAAAAATTACCATATTGTCCTAAAAATTTCGAAGTTATTACCCCTGCCTATCTAAATACTTATAAAAAACAACAGGATTATGTTAAGCTTGTAATTGACGAAGAAGCCAATCTTGGTGCTGATATTTTTGTATCTCCCTACCACTACACACATAATACAACAGTACTCCCGACATATAAACAAAACCCCGTTGAACAATGGTTTGATTTAGATATAAAATTGCTTAAAGAAAGCATTGACTACAAAAATTCTGTTGCCGCTTACAAGGATAAAAAACTATATGCTGGCATATGTATAAATAGTAGTAGTCTAACCGACAACCAATATAAAAGTGACTTATTAAACTATTATTCTGCACACGAATGCGATGGTTATATTGTTTACGCTGATGGTATAGATAAGGACGCAACAGATGTAGTCATATATCATTATGTTGACACCCTACTAAGGTTACAACGTTTTACTGGTAGGCCGGTAATTGCTGGAAGACTAAATAGCTTAGGCCTAGGCTTAATTTCGTTAGGGTTGTCTGGCTTTTCATCCGGTGCTGCAAGATTTGAAAGTTTCTCTGAAGAATTACATAAAGAGGCTGGTGCTGGATACAATCTCTATGAGCGATATTACTTTCCGGAACTTTTAGGGACAGTGCCCATTGAGAAAAAAACGCCAACAAGGTTAAATCAGATATCTAATGTATTGGGTGCATGTACTTGCCCATTTTGTAATGGAAAGCCAGCAGAAGATGTAATTAAGGCACAAAATAATAAACTACACTATCTTTATTCTATGAATCGTGAAGTTGAAATAATTAAAAACACTTCAAATGCACATGAATATTTTTTGAAACGGATAGATGCTGCAATCTACAATTATCAGCGACTTACTGCCGTTTATAAAAGAGACGACTACAAACACCTATTTAATTGGAAAAAAGTTTTCGAAAATATTAAATAAAATATGTTTAGATACGAAAGAGATATGATACCTGTATTAGTTAAAAACTTAACTAAAGTTTTTAATACAGAATACATTACAACCGAATTCAATACTGGTAACGGCGTTGCTGACTTAGTGTTTTCTACGAAACTTTCAGAGGAAAGGTTGTTTTTTAATGATTATGGGACTATGGCCTTATTTGTTAATTTATTTGACAAGAATAAAACAGTAAAAGCTGACTCTTTAAGCAACGGACAATACGATAAAATCAAATTGAAAAAGCTTTTGAAACTGCTTGAATATGAAGAGTACATTTATTTTGAAGGCATAGAGATTAAGACCACTAGGAACTACAAGCCGCATACTAATAAATTAATTTCAATTGAGGCTAAGCTCAAGGACTGGAAATCTGGATTTTATCAGGCATTACGTTATAAGTTTTTTTCTGAGAAATCATATTTAGCGTTTCCAAAATCGGGTATTCATAGAGTTGATATTGAATTACTAAAAAATCATAACATTGGATTAATAGCGGTTGACAGAGACAAAATAGAATTCATTCTCAAACCAAAGACTGAGAAACCTCAAGACAAGATTTCATATTTTTTCCTTTCTGAAATGTTTGCACAAAAATTTAAGCTAAACGCCTGTGCATAACAAGGGTATTGCCAAAATGCAGGCTGACGGAAGCCGTGTTTCAACTCTTGTAATTCTGCTGGGCTGCATATCCAGCTGGACATTAAAAATTTAGCTGTAGAATATACCATCAACTTTTTATCTTTACTCAACAGCAGTTAGCCGGGGCGGACGTAATTCTATTTCCTGCACTTCGGCAATACCTGCTCGTTGTATGTAACTTTATGACAACCACTAATGAGCGACCATCTTAAACTTCTGCGACATATCACCAAAGACTTTGACGATGTTAAAAAACTAATTGCTGAACATAAAGCAATCGCCAAACAACTTCGGACTGTTGACAGAAAATTAAAAACCGTAGAAGCCAAATACAAATTTCTTACTGACATTATTAGCGTTGGTGGACAAGACACAATTATTGAAAAATCAGCAAAACTCTTATTCAAGTCAGCGGGGTTTAAAGAGGTTAGACACCTTGTTAATGTGCGACCAAAACGAGAAGATTTGCAAATTTGGTGCGACGACTGCCTAATACTTGCCGAGTGCAAAGGAACTAAATATTCAGTGCCACCAGATGCCGAGCTAAACCAAATCAAAAAGTACATTGACCACAGAGCTAACATTATTAAAAGTAAGCTACCTGTATTTGGCTTGACAATTATTAACCACGACAATTCAAAGTTGTACCATAACAGAAATAGAAACCCTATTGACAAAAACAAACATGAATATGCGGTGGCAAGCCAGTACGGTATCATAACAACCGTTGACCTTGTTCGTGGATTTCTATTTCTTAAAAACAACAACATAACATTTGACACTTTTAAACAAACTATAAAACAGTTTGGCGTTATAAAATTTGGTGACAGGGTGGACTAAACTTGACAAATAGGGCTACGCTAACGAAAAGAGTTCGGTTCCCGAAAGTCATAGTCGCCGTTGCGAGGACGCTAACGAACTATGGCAAAAGTTCAATCCGCCCACACGTCACCAAAAAAACTGACAGACGAAAAGCTACATACAACAGGCGGTTTGGCAATATGGCGGGGCGACCTACAAACACTCATCGTCCCGTTCGCTAATCATCTTCAGTTCCAGCCGACGAATAACGCCGAGCAATAGAATAAACAATGAATTTTTAATTATAAATTTAGCTGCGGTTACGGGCTGACGATTTTCAAATTCCCAAACAAACGCAAAGCTCTGGCCGTTGGCAGCAAGTTTCTTTTACACTCTGTAATTCTAATGAGCAACTTCAAAAGATACATCTTATTTCTACTATTAACATTTCTTGGCTGTAGTTCGCCTACTAAACTACCTCCTATATTTAAAGCAAAAGTCATTACTGTAATAGATGGTGATACCGTAGATGTCTTATTCAATGATAAATCATATAGAATTAGGTTAGCAGATATTGATTGTCCTGAAAATGATCAACCTTTTGGAGATGAAGCGACAGAGTTTGTATCAAATGAATGCCTTTCTGACAGCGTTACAATAGAAACCGAAGGTGAATGGGATCCATACGGGAGATTAATTGCAACAATTTTTGCTCAAGATACCATTAATATAAATCTTGAACTTGTTAAGAGAGGGTTGGCTTGGCATTATAAGCAATATTCTGACAACCAAAATTTTTCAGATGCTGAGGATGAGGCACGAAATAAGCATGTTATGCTTTGGTCCGACAGCAATGCAATTGCTCCTTGGGATTGGCGACACTAACCTTGTATTTTAAACCTGCTGCTAACATGGGTCACTGTTGTACAACCCCTCAACCAGAAAAATGGCTGATGTAGTTTAGCAGTAAAAACATTGCAAGCTTTATGCCGGGCAGCTATTTTTAGTTTTGTGGACAATTTGAAATAATTGACAGCAGTGGCTCTGACTATGTTGAAACTGCAACCCCACTTTCAAGATGGATTTCTACCATCATGCAAGGCACTTCAAAAGATTTTTTAGGTCTTGAACAGACCGTAAAACTTGGCGACTTTGGCGGAATTACCCTTCTCACTTTTCAAAATTGACATTTTCCCTTGCTTATTTACTTATGATTTATATCTTTGCAGTGTCAAATAAGTGACACCAAATGTCTATCAAAGATAAAAAGTTGTCCTATCCTGTGGCTTTTTTGTTGGATAAGCTTCATGGCAAAAGCATAAAGTGTTTCACTACTGAAGATGCTTACAAACTCCTTGAAGAATCTTCAAAAGATTCTGTTAAGCGAATGCTTGGGAAGATGGTAAAGCGTGGATTGCTTATGAGAATAAAGGATGGTCTTTACTACATCATTCCGTTTGAGCAGGATGCAAAAACATTTATGCCCGACTGGCATTTGCTTTCGCAATATCTTGTAGGAGATGCGAATTATTACATCGGGTATTTTTCTGCATTGCAAGTTCACAGTTTGACAACGCAGCCAAATTTGAAAGAACAAATTGTGGTGAGTAAACAAATCAAACCTTCAACACTGAAAGTAAAAGGAATTCCCTTTCAGTTTATTTACCACAACAAAGACCATTTTTTTGGAAACAAAAAAACATGGATTGACAGCTTCAATAAAGTTCAATGTTCAGACCTTGAAAAAACTTTTGTTGACTGTTTGTTTAAACCAGCTTATGCAGGAGGCATAACGGAAATTGTCAAAGCAATTCACAAGTCAAAAGACAAAATTGATTTCAATAAACTTTACGACTACACTGTGCAATTCAAATCGCAGGCAGTAATTAAACGACTTGGTTTTCTTTTGGAGTTGCTCAAAATTTCTCACCCGACAATTGAGAAGTTACAAAAGCTACGAACCAACTCATTCGTTTTGTTAGAACCATCACACCCAAAAGAAGGCAAGACAATTTTCCGTTGGGCAATTCAGCAGAACATGGACAACGATTCCATTCTTTCACCTATTTACACTTGATATGATTGAGCCAAAAGAAATAAATAAAGTTGCCACTGAAAACAAAGTAAATGATAGGCAGATTGAAAAGGACTATGTTCTGACTTGGGTTTTATTTGCAATCTCAAAGAATGAATTTCTCAGCAAAGGAATGGTGTTTAAAGGCGGAACTGTCTTGAAGAAAGCATACATTGACGATTACCGTTTTTCAGAAGATTTAGATTTTACTCTTATCAACGAAGAAATCACCAACGACCAAATCAAAGAGGAGTTCAAAAAACTTTTTGAATTTATCAGGGAAGAAGCAAACATTGAAATGCAGATTGACGAAACGAAATGGACGATACATGAAACCGGAAGTCCACAGTTTTACATTGACTATGTTGGTCCATTGAAAGGAAATATGGGAAGCAGAGATTTGAAAATTGATATAACCAGAGGAGAGGTTTTAGAAACTGATGTTGAGAGTAAATCAATTTTCAGAACCTATTCTGACCTTGAAGAAGAATTCAAATTGCAATGCTATTCGCTTAGCGAAGTTCTCATTGAGAAAATGGCAGCATTGATGGGAAGAACAGAGCCAAGGGATTTATATGACTTTTGGTATTTGACCGAAGTTGAGAGAATTGATACCTCAGAACATTCTGTTCCTTTTCACAGCAAAGCAAAAAGGAAAAACCAAGACCCGGAAAAATTCTCTGAGAAAGTATTAAGCAAAGAAGCAGCACTCAAGCGAGATTGGGACAAAAAACTTTCTTCCCAAATACATGACTTACCAAAGTATGATGATGTTTTCAGAGAGGCAAAACGACACTTCAAAATTTAACTGATGAAAAAGCCAACGCTGCAAAAAAATCCACCCTTCCTTTTTTTACAAATTTTGTAAGCTCCCCATTTTTAGTTCGGTTCAAAAGTAGAATATTTTCATTTTCTTGTTTTTAACTGGAAAATATTTACCTTTTTCTCTTAAAACGGCATTTAGTTGGAAAATTTTTACTTTCTGATTTTAAATTTACTGGAAAATATTTTCTATTAATTTAATTTTAATGGAAAATATTTAATAACTTAGTCCTTACGTGTAGTTTTAATGAAAAATATCATGCCTTCGGACAGACAGGTCTTACCCATACATCTTCAGGAAGTTGTTTTTTCTTCCAGCGATCCCAAATACAGCAAACAGATATCCAGGCTGGAAAAGGCAGGGAAGCTCAGGAAAATATCCCCCCGTATCTATACTCCTAATTTTACTGACAGTCCGGGAACCATTATCCGGCGAAACCTGTTCACTATCTTAGGCAAACTTTACCCCGGCTCCATGCTAAGCCACCGGTCGGCGCTGGAGTTTCAGCCCACATCAGCCGGCCATATTTTTCTTACCTATACTTACACCAAAAAAATAAAGCTGCCGGGCATTACACTTCGTTTCTTAGAAGGTCACGGCCCGATAGTGGGAGATAACCCTGTCTCCGGTGAGTTATATGCTTCGCAAATGGAAAGGGCGTTATTGGAAAATTTGCAGGTAAGCCGCCAATTAGGGCCTGAATCCAAAATCCTGACCCTCCCCGAGATTGAGAACCGGCTGGAAAAAGTGATCCGGGTAAAAGGCGAAGCAGGGCTAAACGAACTAAGAGATAAAGCAAGAGGTATAGCCGGTAGGCTGGGCATGAAAACTGAGTTTGAAAAATTGAATAAACTCATCAGTGCATTGTTAAGTTCAAAACCATCAAAAATATTATCCTCCCCGCTGGCTGTAGCCAGGGCATTTGGCAACCCTTATGATTCGGCAAGACTGGCTTTATTTGAAAAACTGTTTGTAGAACTAAAGCAGTATGAATTTAAAGACATGCCGGAAAAAAATACCACCAACCAGTCATTCCGAAACTTTGCTTTTTTTGAAGCTTATTTTTCAAACTATATAGAAGGTACAGAGTTTGAGTTGGAGGATGCCAGGCGGATTATTGAAACCAATGCACCTATGCCATTCCGTGATGAAGATTCACATGATGTGTTGGGAACCTATAAACTGGTCAGTAACCGGGATGAAATGAACATTACACCGGCTACCCCGGAACAAATGCTGGAAATATTTTTGTATCGTCATAAAGCATTGCTGAGTGCAAGGCTTTCAAAAAAACCAGGGCAATTTAAGGACAAAAACAACCGTGACGGTGAAACACATTTTGTTGACCATACATTGGTAAAGGGCACACTGATAAAAGGGTTTGACTTTTACCAGGCATTAAATCATCCCTTTGCCAAAGCAGTTTATATCATGTTCCTTGTAAGCGAAGTGCATCCTTTTTTGGATGGCAACGGCCGTATAGCAAGAGTAATGATGAATGCAGAACTGGTAAAACAGGGGCAATCAAAGATCATAATTCCCACTGTGTACCGGGATGATTATGTCGGCGCATTAAGAAGGCTTACCCGGCAGGGTGATCCTACGGCCTATGTCCGGATGATGCTTCGTGCTCATGAGTTCAGCGCCACTATTGTTGGGGATGATATGGATGCAATGGAAAAACATCTGGAAGCCTGCAATGCTTTTAAAGAACATGATAAAGCGAAGCTGAAAATTATTTTGAATTGGTAATTGATAGTAGCAGCACTGAATGATAGATATTATTGTGCAAACCGATCCGATAGTTCTATGGATAAAAACCACCAGGTAAATTTTTATAACATGCTCTACTTCAATGCCATATCAAATGCCTTTGCTTTTTTCTGCGTCTAGATATTTTTTTAATGCCTTTTCTCCAAATAGTTTAAATACAACAGGCGTTACAATCATGTCTAAAAGAGTTGAACTTACCAGGCCACCTAAAATAACAACAGCAACGGGATATAAAATTTCCTTACCGGGGGCTGTAGCGTCTATAGTTAAAGGTATCAGGGCAAAAGCAGCTACCAATGCTGTCATCAACACCGGAACCAACCTCTCCAGCGAACCCCGGATAATCATTTTATCGCCAAACACCTCTCCTTCGTATTTCACCAAATGTATATAGTGACTTATCATCATGATACCATTTCTGGAAGCTATGCCCGTAAGCGTTATAAAACCGATCATCGTTGCAATGGAAAATACGCCCCCCGTTGCTATTACCGCAATTACACTACCTATCAGGGCCAATGGAATATTAAGCATTATTTGTAAAGCAATTTGGCTGCTTTTAAAATGACTGTACAATACAAGAAAAATTCCTGCCACTGAAAAAATGCTTAATATAGCGATTATCCTTGAAGCTGATTGCTGGCTTTCGTATTGACCACCCCATTGCAAATAGTATCCTTCCGGCATATGCAATTCTCTTTTAACTGTTTCCTGCATATTTTTTACCGTGCTACCTAAATCACGTCCCTGAATATTGGCTGAAACAACAATACGGCGCTGGGTATTTTCATGATTAATATTGTTAATGCTATTTTCTAACTCAATTTTTGCAATTTGGTGTAATGGTATTAGTGAACCATCCGGCGTTGCAATGGGTGTATTATGTATTTCTTCTATACTTTTTCTCGTGCTGTCGTCAATGCGCAATAAAATATCAAAGCTTTTTTGACCATCCAGTATTTGGCCTGCAATTTTCCCATTGTAGAAGATTTCCAAATTATTTGCCACTTTACCCACCTGCAATCCGTATTTTTTTACCGCTAAGCGATCCAACTTAATCATAAGCTGGGGAACCATTACCTGGTTTTCTACCTGCACATCTACAACACCTGGAATATCGGTAATGATTTTTTTCAAATTTTCGGCTCCGGAACGGAGCGCCGTTAAATCATTCCCAAATATCTTTACAGCTACCTGTGCTCTTACTCCCGATAGCAAATGATCAATGCGATGAGAAATGGGTTGTCCTATATTTACCGTTACTCCCTTTAATACGGATAAATTATGGCGTATATCCTCCAACACTTCCGTTCTTTTACGACCTCCGGATTTTAATGCCACGTCAATTTCTATATAGCTTGGGGGCTCTGCATGTTCATCCATTTCTGCCCTCCCGGTACGGCGGGAGGTGAGCGCCACCTCCGGGATATTTAAAATTTGTTTTTCAGCTATTGTACCTATTTTATTGCTTTCCTCCAACGATGTGCCGGCCGGGGCTAATACATTTACTGTAAAACTTCCTTCATTAAAGCTGGGTAAAAATTCAGTACCCAAAAACGGTATAATGCTTACGGATGTAATAATTAAAATAACGGCTATCGTCATAACAAGTCTGCTTCTTTTCAAGCCCCAATTTAACAATTTCAAATCCTGTTTTTTCAGCCAGCGTACAAAAGCGCTATCCGGCTCATGTGCTCCGTCAACAGAATTGTCCTCCTTTCCTCTTCGCCAAAAAGCAATTTTAAAATGTTTTAAATGTGTTTTCTTGTGCAACAAATAGCTACACAAAGCCGGTGTAATAGTAAGCGATACTAATAACGATGCCAAAATTGAAGTAATGTAAGCAATGCCCAATGGCGCAAATATCCGCCCTTCAATTCCCTGTAAATAAAAAAGAGGAATAAAAACAAGTACTACAATAATGGTGGCATATACAATAGAATTACGTATTTCGCTGCTGGCATTGTATATTACTCTTAATATGGGTTGGGGGTTATGGCTAACCCAGTTTTCTTTTACTCTTCTATAAACATTCTCCACATCCACAATAGCATCATCTACCAACTCACCAATAGCTATAGCCAATCCTCCAAGGGTAAGTGTGTTAATAGAAATACCAAAAAATTTAAAAACAATAGCGGTAATGATAAGTGATAATGGGATGGCTGTAAGGGTAATAATAGTGGTACGAAAATTAAGTAGAAACAAAAACAAGATAATAACCACTAATATAAAGCCGTCTCTTAAAGCGTCTTTTACATTGCTTATGGCATGAACAATAAAATTTTTTTGCTGAAATACGTCCGTGTTAATATGAATATTGCCAGGTAACGATGTTTTAATTTCGTCAATTGCTTTTAATACATCCTCCGTTACTGCAACGGTGCTGGCTCCCGGTTGTTTCTCTATACTTAAAATAACAGCTGGTTTGCCATTAAATGAACCGTCGCCTCTTTTAACCGCTGATCCAAATTTAACTTCCGCTACTTGTTTTAATAATACCGGGAATTGATTCCGGTTGCTCACAACTGTATTAGCAATATCTTCCAGCGTATTCGCTTTTCCAATATTTCGAATCAATACTTCTGAACCCTTGTTGTTAATAAAGCCACCGGTAGTATTTTGATTGCTTACTTGTAATGCGTTGTCAACGTCATCAATTGACAGGTTATATTGCTGTAGCTTTTTGCCGGAAATTAAAACCTGGTATTGCAGTTTTTCTCCTCCAATTGGTATTACCTGGCTTACTCCTTTTACGCTAATTAATCTTTTTCTGATAGTAAAATCAGCCAACGTTCGTAAATCCGAAAGTGAGGCTGTATCGCTTGTAACGGCTACCATCATTATTTGCCCCATAACAGAACTAACCGGCCCCATAACAGGTATAATGCCATTAGGCAGTGAAATATTTTGCAATTTTTCCGCCACAAGCTGCCTGGCACGATATACATCTGTTTTCCAATCAAACTCTACAAATACCATCCCCAGTCCGGGTGATGCCACGGAACGAACTACTTCCACCCCTGTTGCCCCATTTAGTTGTGTTTCTACCGGAAGATTTACCTGGCTTTCTATTTCTTCCGGCGCCATACCGTTAGCCTCCAAAAAAACAGTAACTCTTGAGCGGTTTAAATCAGGCAAAACGTCCACTGGTAAGTAAATTAGGGTAAACACACCATACACCATTAACAAGGCAGCTACTGTTACTACCAGCATTCGATTCTTAAGCGAAAAGCGAATAAGTCTGTTAAGCATAAATAATGTCTTTAAATCAACAGAGGTCTTTCATCCTAAAAGCATACAACATGAATCATGATGTAAAAATTTATCATGATTCATGTTTTTCAAATAAAATATCAGCAAGGGTATGCTTATTGGTTATTCACAGATCCTTCCTTCACATCCAGAATAAAATCAACGGTATGTACTTTCCCCTCGCTCTGAAATTGAATCCATGCTTTGTAAATACCGGGTTTTTTAAAAGTAGTTTGAATGTCAAACTTCCCATTATTTACTTCGGGGTGTACATGCAAATATTCTTTATCATTAACGCTAATAACCACAATATGCGCTTTGGCACCTAAATAATTTTCCAGTGTGTTGGGGTCAATCTCTTTTCCATCTTTTGTAACTTTCCCTGCAATCTGCATAACAGAACCCGTTACCAACTTGGTTGAAAGCGGAGTAAGTGTTACTGTAAAATTATCTGATTTACTAACGAGTTTTTCCGTATTATAAGATACCGCAGGTTTAGGCGAACCCTTTACATTTATAGAAATTTTTTCTACCTGGTGGCTGCCACCACTTGGTAAGTAATCCGCAAAAAGAGTATAATCTCCGCCACTATTAAAATACGTTTCTGTTTTACCTGCCCCATTTGTGTAGGGTTTCCCCTTTTCCAAAACTTCTATTTTATATGCCCCGTCGGGATGATAATCCGGGTGAATGTGTTCAAAATAACTAAGATCATTGCTCACTACAATCAAATGTATTTTCTTCTCATGTTGCACATCCAAGGGCACAGCCTCATTATCCTTACCAACTACTTTTGGAGTAAAAGACAAGGTTGCACTTTTACCTGCTTCCAATTGAGTAGGGTTGGATACGTATTGCATTTTATAAGTAAGTCCATTATCAACTCCATCAAAATGTTCAAGCTTCATACCACATATCGGACAATTACCTTCCTTGTCGTATGTCTTTCCCTTTTCGCAATTCATAGGACAGCGATAACTGTGTTTATGTTCTTCTGTTTCACTTGATGCCACTTCCGTTTGAGGCTTTTTTTCACCATTGTTACAAGCAATAAAAAAAGTAACGGAACTCATTGCAACAATAGCCATTGCGGTTTTCAATAAATGTTTCATCTGTTAATCTTTTAATATGAAGTAATTAATTATGGTTGTGATGGTGCTCTGCCTGCTCTTTTTGCTTTGATTCATTCTTTACAAGATTCATGTTACATACAGGGCATTTACCGGCTTTTGCGTATGTTTTATCTTTTTCACAATTCATAGGACACCGATAAGCTTCCGTTTGCCTGGCTACTGCCCTCAAATTCATGTTACATACGGGACACCTGCCGGCCTTTGCGTATGTTTTATCTTTTTCACAATTCATAGGACACCGATAAGCAACACTGTCTGCTGTAGCTTTTTTTGTTACTTCTTTTTTTGGCTGTGCGTTTATACCAGCATAACAAAAAAGTGCCATAACTACCAAAAGGATTTTTTTAATTGATTTCATTTTTATTGTTTTTTATTGTTTAAATAATTATTGGTTTAAATACACCATTTTTGTTTGATACACATTTGTTGTAACTACCCTTTCTCCATCTTCTACTCCCTTGCTTATTATAGTAAACTGTTCGTTAGCGGAACCTGTTACAACAAAACTGACACTGTATTGCTCTGCTTTATCCTTTATAAATACTGCCGGTTTCCCATTTATGCTTGTTATGGCATCGCTGGGTATTAAAAGCTGTCTTGTTACATTAATGCCAGTCATTCGTACGTTTATGTTTTCACCAATTTTAAACTGTCCGCCCGGATTTAAAATTTCAAATACAACCTTCTGTGATTGATTTCCTGCATTAACAAATTGTGCTGTATTTACCAGCTTTAACTTATACATCTCTCCATTTGTATTTGAAACACAAGTAAAGGAAACAGCCGATTTTATTTTTTGTGCATCATTAGCAAATACCTGCACTTCAGTAAAAATTTTGTCAAGATTTGTTATTTCAAACAATGTTTCGCCTGCATTTACAATGGCACCCGTTGCATAATTAAACGAACTTACAGTACCGCTAACAGGAGCTGTAAGAATAATCTTTTTTGTACTGCTTATGCCATTGTTATTATTAGCATCAAAAAGTGTTTTGTTTCTTTTTGCGGTTTCATAACGTGCCTTTGCTTCCGTAACTTCTTTTTTAGCGGCAATATCTTCTATTGCCTTCAGTCGTTCATACTGCGCTTTAGCAGCATCATATTCTGCATTTATCGCATTACTTTGAGAAAGGATACTAATTTGAGTTCCTGCATCTATCTGCTGTTCAATCACTGCTACTGTTTGTCCCCGTGCAACCTGTTGGCCTGGAATTATGTTTAGTGAAACTATTTTTCCGGTTTGCGGAGCTTGAATTACTGATCTGCCTTGTGGCGCTGCAGAAACAGTTCCCAACAAAACAACAGATTCGCTAAAATTACCCGTACCCGCTTTTTGAGTTTGAATATCGAAAAGAAATTGCGTTTCTTTTTCAATTATAAATTCAGAAGAAGAACCAGCGCTTTTTGTATTGCCATTATGATCTTCGCCTTCATGTGCAGAAACAGGATTATAAACGGTAGAGGGTAGTAAACAAAAAAGTATAATAATTGCTGTTGTAATTTTGCTACTTCTCCTTTTGCTTACAAAATACATTAGCGCTAACCCAATTACTAATCCCGCAAAACCAAAAAACCAATTGCTGCCATACCAATGTATGTGCTCCCCGTCTTTTATATTTGGAACAACAAACTCTTTGCCCACTTCAATATTATTTACCTGAATTAAATCAGCACCTATAGAACTATTAATATTTACAGCAAGGTTGTACGTCTTTTTAGCAGGAAATATACCTTTAAGCTCATACACACCTTTACTTAACTGGCTTACCAAAATTTTTATCCCCGGATCGGAAACAACAGTTACCATTATCGTAGCGCTATCCACGGGACGATTGGTATTGTATTCGCTAACAAAAAGTTTTAAGGCTGCATTTTCGCCGGGAGTTATTGTGTTGTATTTAACTAACAATTCATATTTTTCAGAAACCGCTTCTGATGAAAAATACGTAAGCTTCCCTGCCGCCTCTGCCTTTTTCGTATCACCATGATCATCACCTCCATGAGCAAATGACATTAGCGGAAACCACATTAAAAACTGAATCACTATTTTTTTCATAACTGACCCATTAAATATTGATAATTAATTATACTGAGGTTATAGCTTTTTACAATTTCCAGGTACTTTTGATAAACATTATATGCGTCATTACTATTTCTGAGCAAACCTATGTAATCTATTTCTCCACTTGCAAAAAGGCGCTGTGCAGTAGCAATTATTTCTCCGGCTTTGGATAATCCTGTCTGCTGATAGTACTGAACAGATTGCCATCCCGATTGTATTTCATTACCAGCATTAATTAACTGTACAGATAACTCCTGTTGCAATCCCTCTTGTTTACTTTTAATAATTTCTTGTTCGGTCTTTGCCGCATTAATATTGCTTTTGTACTGGCCAAACCAAAGGGGGATTGTAATGCCAAAGCGAAAACGATTAAACCACCTTGTATTTTTTTCGCCCTGATTAAAATATCCAAAAGCCAAGCCGGGCAAAGCTTTACTTTTTTGTAACCCAATATTTTGTTTTGCCACTATCTCCTGCTGCCGCAAAAGTTCTACAGCCGGGTTAGCAAGTAAAGAAGTGGAATCGAATATTACTGCAACAGGGAACTGTGTATTAACCACGAGAGGCTCAAGCATAATTGAGTCTTTAATACCGGTTACCCATTTCAATTGATTATTTATAGCATTTGCTTTGGATATTGATTGCAAATATTGGTTATGAATTTCACCGTATTGAATCTCGGCAAAAGTTTGTTGCAGATAATCTATTTGCCCGGCATTAAACTGGCGTACAGCCGAAAGCTTAATTTTTTCGTATAAAGTGTCCTGTATATAAAGCTGTGCTGCCAGTGAGCTGGCAAATTGCGCCTCAAGGTACAATAGCTTTATTTTGTATTTCAACTCCGTTGTGGCAAGTTGTTCTTCTTTACGGGCTACGTCAACCTGCTTTTTTCTCAGATTATATTGATTCGCATATACGGTTGGAAATTCGAAAGACTGTGTAATACTTCCCGTATAAAAATTGCCGGTAGGGCTTTCCCAAAAAAACTCAGGGTTTGGCAAATTAACAGCGCTACCCAGTAGCTGTTGTTGTTGCTTTACTTGTAAAGAAACAGCCCGTATATTTTTACTATTGGTTAATGCTTTGTTTATCGCCTCACTCTCGGTTAACAGTTGCTGGGCATGTGTTGATACAACAATCAAATAAACAAGGATACCAGCGAAATTCTTTTTAAACATAAAATTTAATTACTATAAAACAAATAACTTCAGATTGCTTAAAGCAAAACGAGTACTGGTAAAACAATAAATATTTTACCTGGTTTCATAATTATTAAATTCTGAATTGTTGGATGGAAGTAAGTATATCAGGCGGCGGCGGAAATAAATACCGGGCAGTTTGCAAGTGTAACTCCTCCACTCTTATATAAGTTTGGCAAGACAAAAATATTGCGACATTTAAAAGTAAAACAGGAGTACCGATGGATTTTTTTGTATTATGGTTGAGGTTCTTATCTAATCTTTGAAATTTTAACGCATCTTCCGTACAACAGTTGTCCTTACTTTTTTTAGATTCTTCTTTCCCTTTATGATGCGTTACGGATGACTGATGATGCTCATGCTTTTTTCCATTTGCATGTACATGGATAACCGGCTTTTGAACAGCTTTTTGATGATGAGAGGTGTTAAAAACCTTATCCAGGCCAATAGAGCAGGCAAAGCTGGTAACCATATTTAAACCAAATATGATTAACAAAAAAGCGGCTCTTAATTGTATGGAAAGGGTTGCTTTCATTGTAGAACAGGCAAATATAAAGTTCTTTCAGGCATTTAATTTATAGAATTTTGTAAAAGTTTATAGTGGTATGACTTTCATTTATTTGCAGCAATCTTTTTTCCTTATAAATATGGCTTTGAATAATTGCCAAACAATGGATTTTATGGTTTGAAAAAGATTCATTTTAATATAAGATGAATTATGTATTTGATACTATTTTTTAATTTAACCAGCTATTTGGCAAGCGCTAAAGTACAAAGCATTGTTAATAGGCCAGGTACTTTTATCTAAAACAACTTTTTATCAGGTCGTGAATGAATTATCATAAAAAAATTTCCGACTCATCAATGCAATTTAGTGGGAATTTTATATTTCACGGTGGCTTGATTTTTCCCATAATTACAGTTTTTCACTGTTATCGTTTTAATCTGGTGTTTTTAACTTTTGGGCACCGGTCATTGTAAAAAATCATAGAGCTTTTAAACCAAATAAAATTTTGTAGTGGTTTTGAATGCAAAGTACAAAAGCCAGGTATTCCGCTCTATTCCCCTGAAATATAGCACAGGTACTTGCCTATTTAACAGGTTAGGGGCTTGCAATCCTCCCATAAAATTTTAAACTTAGCTTATTATTTGATTTTACTTTAAATAGTATGTCAAAGAAAAAACATAAGCAAAACCGAAATCTGCTACGGCAAAATCTGCCTGGCCAAAGTACTGCCAGGAAACAAAAACTACCTGGTGCCGATGTAAAAGGATTTCAGTTTTGGATGCCTGCTCTGTTGCTGCTTTTTATCATTTTTCTTACATTTCTTCCTTCTCTTTCCCTGGCTTTTGTAAACTGGGATGATGCTGAAAACCTCCTGGATAATGATAATTTAAAAATATTTGCTTATGAATGGAACTGGAAAGCTGTAAAAACTATTTTCTCTGACGACGTTATCGGTAATTACAACCCTCTGCCCATCTTTACTTTCGCTATTGAAAAATACTTTTTTGCTAAGAATCCCGCTACCTCTCCATTTGTTTTTCATTTCAATAACTTATGGATGCACATGACCTGCACTTTTTTTGTTTTTGTGCTGCTACTTAAATTGGGATTAACACGAACCGGCGCTTTTATTGGCGCTTTGCTTTTTGGCATTCATCCCATGCGAGTGGAATCTGTTGCCTGGGTAACGGAACGTAAAGACGTATTGTACGGAATGTTTTTTATGGCAGCGCTTATTGCTTATGTAAATTTTATTCAGAAAGAAAAAAATAAAACCAAATGGTATGTATTTTCAATGGCGTTATCACTGTTTTCTTATTTTGCTAAAGTGCAGGCTGTTGTACTTCCATTAAGCATGGTGGCTATAGATTTTTATTTAAAGAGAAAATGGTCATCACCTAAAATTCTTATCCTTGAAAAATTGCCCTGGTGGGTAATGTCTATAGTATTTGGAGTATTAAATATTTATTTCCTGAAACAAAATAAATCTATTGATCCGGACAGCTCGGCATTAGCATATACTTTTATTGATCGGCTGGCTGTTGGGGCCTATGCCTATGTTACTTACTTAGCGAAATGGATATTTCCTTATTTTATGTCTCCTTTGTATCCCTACCCAAAAACATTGCCATCCGGCGCCTATATTTCACTGGTACTTGTACCTGTTACAATTGTTGCTTTTTTAATATGGGCCTTTAAAAAGAAAAAAACTACACTAATATTTGGCTGGGCCTTTTTTACTTTTAATATCATGTTTTTGTTGCAGATACTGGCAGCAGGGCAAGGCTTTTTGGCTGACCGGTTTACATACATAGCCTATTTTGGCTTATTTTTTTTAACCGCCAAAGGGTATGAATGGGTTACAACCAATAAGCCGGATGTAAAAACATTTATTTATGCCGGGCTTGGTTTATATTTTGTTTTATTCATTTTTTTAACTATCCGGCAAATTAAAATATGGCAAAACGGTGGTACTCTTTGGGAATATGTAAAAAAACATTTTCCCAATAATGTTTCTCCATGGAATAATGGAGCCTATTATTACAGAGAAGAAGAAAAAAATTTTAATAAAGCTATTGAGTATTATAAAAGGGCCATTGCGTTGGAACCGAACAGAGCTACTTTGTACAATAGCCTGGCTAAAACATATTTTGATCAATGCCTTTCTTTACCTGAACAAACTCCCAATTTTAATGCAGAAAGAAAAAGACTGGCCGAATTGGCCATTACCAGTTACTCGGAAGCAGAAAGAATGGATTCCCTGTCCGGCAAAAAAGATGTAAAAACAACCAGTGAAATTGTGGTTAATAAAGGCGTGGCTTACGCGGTAATTGGAGATTTTAAAACATCACTTGTTGAACTCACAAGAGGCATTGCTATTAATCCCAAAAATACCAATGGATATTTAAATCGTTCGTTACTTTATTTAACTACAAACCGGTATGATTTAGCCTGGAAAGACTATGATGAATACATAAAATTAGATACTCTTAATGCAGATGTTTTTTATGAAAGAGCCGTATGCAAAAATGTATTGGGTAAATTTGCAGAAGCTTTGCCTGATTTAAATAAAGCCATTTCCTTAAAAAACACCCAGCCATTATTTTTTATTGAGAGGGCGAAATCCTATAAGGCTTTGGGTAATAATATTGCCTCGAAAAATGATGTAATGCAAGCTCAAAAAATGGGAGCCAAAGTTCCTCCGGAATTATTGCAATAGTTTATTGTTAATGATGTTCTATATGTAAATTCTGTTTACGGCATCCTTATATTTCTCCATAATTACTTTTCGCTTCAGGCTTAATTTAGGGGTTAATTCGCCGGTTTCAATCGTCCACTCCTGTGGCAATAATTCAAATTTTTTTATCTGTTCTACATGGTTAAAATATTTGTTAAAGCTCTCTACAAGGTCAACATATAAATCTTTTACCTTTTCGTTTCTTATTAGCAAGTCGTTAGAGGCTTCTGTTATTCCATTTTGTCTTGCCCATTCTTTTAATTGTGGAAAGTTGGGAACTATTAATGCACCTACAAATTTCCGTTCACTACCAACCACCATGATCTGCTCAACATACATAGACTCTTTTAATTTACTTTCTATAGGTAATGGAGCTACGTACTTACCACCACTGGTTTTAAAAAGTTCTTTTTTACGATCGGTTATTTTTAAATATTGTTTATATGGCCCTGCGTCTGACTCAATTAGCATTCCAATATCTCCTGTATGAAACCAGCCGCCCAACATTACTTCTGCTGTTTGCTGAGGGTCTTTATAATATCCAAGCATTATATTAGGTCCTTTACAAAGTATTTCACCATCCTCGGCAATTTTTACTTCTACCCCGTCTATTACCGGGCCTACAGTACCAAACATTCTCCCCTCTTCCTTAAACCTGTTTACACAAATTACAGGCGATGTTTCTGTTAAGCCATAACCTTCCATTATAGGAATTTTTGCAGCTGTAAAAATGCGGATTAACCTAACCTGGCAAGCTGCGCCGCCGGCTACAATACATCTTATGTTGCCACCAAGAGCCTCTCTCCATTTGCTAAAAACCAGCTTATTGGCAATAGCCAATTGTAAATTATAAACTGCTCCCTGGTTTTTATTTATTTCAAATTTAGTAGCAAGCTCATGCGCCCAAAAGAAAAGTTTCCTTTTAATACCAGTAAGCTCACTCCCTTTCATCATTATTTTATCATAAACCTTTTCCAGCAAGCGTGGAACGGTAACAAACATGTGTGGTTTAATTTCTTTTAAATTTTCTCCAATTGTATCCAAGCTTTCAGCATAATAAATAGCTGTACCACTAAATAAGTAGAGATAATTTACCATCCTTTCCAGTATATGGTTCAGGGGGAGGAAACTTAACGAACGCTGCTTATCGCCGGTAGGAAAGCATGCCATTGCAGCCATTACATTACTTAAAATATTTTCATGGCTCAATAATACTCCTTTGGGTTTACCGGTGGTGCCTGATGTATAAATTATTGTAACCAAATCTTTATACTGTACCTTTTGTGCAACGGCAGGAATTTGTTGAACAGCTTGTGTTGTAGATAAAGCAAGAACCTCCTTCCAATAGTGTCCGTTAGGTACATACTCAAATGTAAAAATATTTTTAAGCGAGGGCACACGGTCCTTAATACTTACTACTTTTAAAAAAGTTTCTTCATCATTAACGAAAATTATTTTTACCCCAGCATCATTTAATATATACTCCAGTTCGTTTACATTAATGGTTGGGTAAAGAGGGGTAAGCAATGCTCCTATTTGCTGTACAGCCAGGTCGAGCATTATCCATTCAGGACGATTTTTGCTCAGTATAGCAACCTTATCTCTTCCTTCCGGAGTCATATCACCACAGCTAATTCCCAGGTTTAGTAAGCCTCCACTAAGCTTATCAACTATTTCCTTTACTTCCTGCGTACTATACGTTCGCCATTTACCATTTTCCTTTGCAGCCAGCATATTTGGTAAAGGACTTGTTTCCAGTTGATAATGTATGCAGTCGAATAACCTTTGGGGTGTGGCCATAGTAATCTTAATAGATTTTAGAAACTTTACATTAACAATTTAGGAAAAAACAACAATATAGATAAGGTATTGTTGAGTTATCTTAAAAATCAACTAACACGAATACCCAAGAATGGCAAAGAGTAAAACTCAATTAAACTTTTGATAGTACTGTCCTTGTGGAAACTTAAAAAGCTTATTCCGTTGCAACTTGCTGAACTGCTCATACTCTGTCGGATGGGTTTTTATCCAGTTTTCGTAATATGCCAGGTTATCAGCAGCGCCAAAAAGCCATTGATTGTAGGCTTCGTACATACCCTGCTGTAACAACTGTCGCTGGTGTTCAAACAACTGGTTAGGAAAACGGGCTGCATCTTTTTCAAACCAATCCAATATAAAACGAGTCCGTAACATAATTAATGACTGGGGGGTAATCCCGTTCTTTATTACAGCAATGTTTTTATTTAGATTATCCGAAAAAGCTTTTACAAACTCATTATCTTTATTTTTACTGTTTTTGGGACTCAATGCAGCATCATTAGCAAAAAACTTTTTATACGCATCCAACAGCAATGTTTTTATTTCAGCTGTTCGGGGTGAATAGCTTTCTATGTTTACAAAAATTTCTCCGTAAATCAACGCCCATACTTTGTCGGTAGTTAAAAAATAATACCGGGCAGCATTATAATAATTACCGGAATAACCGGGGGCCGTTTCTATTCCTTTCTCCCATTGCACAATAGCTTCGCTGTTTCCTTTACCCCACAACAGTTCTCCATATTCATTGTACAGTGCCCCGCTATTAGGAAACAGTTTTAAACCCTTTTTGTAAATTCTTTCACAATCTTTTATTTCTTCCATCGCTTTATAAATGTTACCGGCCAATTGATAACATTGTACATCCGCTTCAGGATTTTCAATTATTTTTTTTATTATTTCTTTCCCATTTGCAAAATCGCGGTTCAGATAGTACGCCATAGCCAGATCTTTTTGCAACTCAAAGTCTTTTTTATCTATTTGAATGGCTTTTTGCAATACTAGTATGGCATTGGGGTAATCACCCGTATTCATAAAATTTCTTGCTGTTTCCTGCAATTCTTTAGAGTCTTGCTGGGCGGCTGCTATTATTGCAACTAAAGAAAAAGTAATTACCAGTACTTTTTTCATAAAATCTTATTAAAAGGGCACGCAAATTTTACCTCTACTACAAGATTACAAATTATTTGAATAATGAGTATAATGATAATGTTAAAGGTTGTTCCAAATTATTTTATAATATTTTATAACAAAAAGAATTAATAAATTAAATGTGTAAGCAGACCATCTCTCAGCTTAGGTTCAAACCAGGTACTTTTGGGCGGCATTACATTACCGCTATCGGCAATATTAAATAATTGTTGAATACTTACAGGATACAAGCTGAATGCCACAGCCATTTCTCCACTATTAACTCTTTTTTCCAGTTCTTCCAAGCCGCGTATGCCGCCCACAAAATCAATTCGTTTATCAGTACGTTGATCTTTAATATTAAAAATGGGGTCTAATACATTATTTTGAAGAATGGTTACATCTAATATACCAATTGGGTCATCCTGATAAGTACCCTGCCTGCTGGTTAGTTTGTACCAACTCTTATTCAAGTACATTCCAAATTCATGAGGCGATGAAGGCCTCACTGCCTGATTTGACTTATCTACCGTAAACTTTTTTTTCAGCTTGTTTAAAAGCTCTTGCTCAGTAAATCCATTTAAGTCTTTAACTACACGATTATAGTCAAGAATTTTTAACTGGCTTGCAGGAAATAATGTAGTAAGAAAAAAATCAGATTCTGTAGTTGCTTTACCTTCTAAAGTCTTCCGAACCTTTGCGGCCGAAGCGGCACGATGATGGCCATCAGCAATATAGGTACAAGGAACTTCTTTTTCAAACAGCTCAGTTATTAACTCTATTGTTTTATCTTCATTTATCACCCAAATAGTATGACGAATTTCATCATCTGCCACAAAATCATAAACAGGAGATTTTTCCTTTTTCCAATTTTCAATCAAATCGTTGACAGAATTCACATCCCTGTACGCCAAAAAAACATTACCGGTTTGTGCACCGGTTGTTTTTATATGATTGATGCGATCATTTTCCTTATCGGGCCTGGTAAATTCATGCTTTTTAATAACATTCTTCTCATAATCGTCAACAGAAGAAACGGCTACTATTCCGGTTTGGCTTCTGTTATTCATGATTAACTGGTAAATATAGTAACAGGGTTTACTTTCCTGAAACAAAATTTCCCTCGAAATAAAAGCTGTTAAATTTTCTTTAGCTGTTTGATATACCAGCGGAGAATACAAATCGGTTTCTTCCGGTAAATCAATTTACGATTTGGTTATATGTAAAAAGGAAGAAGGATTACCCAATGCCTCTTGTTTTGCTTCTTTAGAATTCAATACATCATAAGGTTTTGATGCTACTTGTTTAGCATAAGGTGCCTGTGGTCTTAATGCTTTAAAAGGAGAAATTTTCGCCATAAACTTTACACTCTTTTACTTTCAGTTATTTATTTCCAACGAATTTTTTTGGAAAGGCCGCAAGATAAAGTATTTGAAACAAACAGATAACAGAAAACCCCATTTTAACAGTTATGTACCATATAGTTAAATATGACAAATAAGCCTTTTAAAAGGTTTATTATTTTATCCTTTCTTTATCGCAAAAGTTCTCATCACATCCACCAATACTTTTACGCTGCTCAAAGGAAGCGCATTATATAAGCTAACTCTAAAGCCGCCCACACTGCGATGCCCCTTTATACCTGTCATATTTTCATTTTTGCAAACCTCTAAAAATTCTTTTTCCAACTTAGCATCTTTCATCACAAATACTACATTCATTTTACTACGATCCTCTTTGGCAACTGTTGGCGTAAAAACAGGCAATGTATCTATTGTATCATAAAGTAACGCAGCTTTTTCGTTGTTAATCCCTTCGATAGTGTCCACACCTCCTGATTTTTTTATCCATCTTAACGTGAGCATACAAACATAAATAGCAAAAACAGGAGGGGTATTAAGCATCGAACCATTTTCAATATGCACCTGGTAATTGAGCATAGTGGGAATAGATCGTACCACCTTTCCTAAAATATTTTTATTAACTACCACCAGGTTTACACCGGCGGCACCTAAGTTTTTTTGCGCTCCGGCATATATCAAATCAAACTTATTAAAATCTATTTGCCTACTTAATATATCACTACTCATATCGGCTACCAGGGGAACTCCGCTATTATAAAACAAAGACAAATCGTGCCATTGACAACCGCCAATGGTTTCGTTGGTAGTAATATGCAAATATTTCGATGTCTTGGCAACAGAAAGATTTTTCGGCAAATAGGTATAGTCTTTATCTTTTCCGGAACAAACGATATCTATGTGACCAAACTGCTTCGCTTCTTTAATAGCTTTAGCAGCCCATACACCGGTATCTGTATAAGCAGCTACCTCATTTTCATTAAGTAAATTCATGGGCACTTGAAAAAACTGGGTGGAAGCCCCTCCATGTAAAAACAATACTTCATGATCGGCATCTAATTGCATTAATTCTTTTACCAAGGCAACAGCTTCGTCAAGTACTGATTGAAATAAAGGCGTACGATGACCAATTTCCAGTATTGACAACCCTGTTTCATTAAAATCAATAACAGCTTTGCTGGCTTCTTCAAATACTTCTTTCGGTAAAATACCGGGACCAGCATTAAAATTATAAATCACTAATTAAAATATTTACACAGGCCCCCGGCCTGTAATGAAAAATGATGTGCAAATGTACAATGTATTACCAGTACAAAATTATTGAACCCATTGGCTAATATTATTCGTGCTCTCTTCCCAATATTTTGCTCTCCTTCCACTGTCTATTAAGCTCCTCAAACTCTTTTAAATCTTCTGCAGCAAATTGCTTATAGGTGAGCTTACTCAAATCAGGCTGCCCGGCATTAACCCATGCAGTGTACCAAAAAGAAGCTACCGCGTAAATAGATTGTCGCATACGTCTCTCCACCATTCCATTAAGCATTTTATCATACGCTTTTGAATAAGCAGTTGAGTATTGCCGGGTGGTAAAACCATTTCGATTCTCAAAACCATATTTTTGGTCGGGGGCAAACTTATTACTTAGCTTTTTTTCAAAATTCAATACAGAGTCAGATGCCCGGGCACTTTCTAAAAACCTTGCCCAAATAAAATTACCGGGAGCTTTAATATATTCTGCTTTTCCTATAAAAAAATCCCATTGTTGCTCTGCCAGTAATTCGGGTAAACGACTTTCCCAAAATCCATGAATGCCCACCTGGCCTGTTTTTTGACCATTATGATTGCTACTGGCATGTAGCGGCACATGCGCATCTGCAATATAATGCCCTATTTCTGCAGAATATTTTAAAATTTTTGATTGATTTTTTTCCCGAAATGCCTCTGTAAGATGCCGAAGCATTATTTGTACCCACCAGGGTACAATACCATAAGCATTCAAACTATCCTCACCATATTTGTTAACAGCATCGTTCCATGTTCGGGGCAGTTCATTATACGGGTATGCTCCGTAATGATCAATATCCAAATAATGTCGCGGAGCTTCATTCCGTATTGCATAGCGTCTTTTGTCGGGGTCTGTAGAATGTTCGGCAAGGAAATCAATATTTTGCTTGTATAAAACCAACATTTCAGGCGGCAATAAAAAAACAGCATAATAGTTTATTTTTTTGTGGCCAAAGAAACCCCAGCAAAAGGCCTGTCGTGCATAAGCAAATAAAATAAGTAAGGCTATGATTTTTTTCACACGCAAAAATAAAGCAGGATGTTGAAAAACGTTTCGTTGTATTGGTTTATAATAAGTATTGCTCTTCTACCAAAATTGCCATAATCATTTTTTCTTTTTAGCATGATCACCGGCAGCATCATCCACATCTGTAATACCTCCGCTAATTGCAAACTTCATGGCATCCGTACTGCCGATATTGGTAATAGGCTTTACTCTTGCAAAAGGAATTAAATATACATTACCGGCAATGGAATAACTCATGGGAATGTAAACGGCAACATAATCTTTTAGCCCCCAATCTGTTAAATCTTGTTGTGTTATAAAGCCTACACGCCACACATCATTATCATCAATATTGGCAATAACCGCTTTATCAAACTTCTTTTTTTCACCGGCAAAAGCTTCAAAAAAATCTTTTACTGTGGAATAAATAAACTTAATTCCGGGAGTTTTTTCCATCCAATAATCAAATAAATTAAAAATGCGGCTTTCAATAAAAAATGAAGATAAATAGCCTAATAAACAAACTGTACCGATAATGAGGAGAAATCCCAGACCAAAATTTCTTACGTACACATGCCCTTCTTTATCCCTGGCTGTAAAAAGCGGGATCAAATTATCTACCGTAGATACAATCCAGTATATAGCATAGCCGGTTACAACCACCGGAGCAATTATCAACAAACCCTGTAAAAAATACTGAAAAAGCTTTCTGAACCGAAATGGCTCCCGGGGAAAATATTTGCGTAACGAAAATTTGTCCTTCATTTTTCAAAGATAAGTTCATGCAAAGCCATAAACAAGCACCTCATTTTTCCATTAAACAAAAAAATACGAAAGAAACTTTGGCCACATTAAAAGTTTCCATAGTTTTGTGCCTCGCTAAAATTTTATGGACATACAGGAAAGAATAAGAAACAAGGCAGACGAAATGTTTATGCAGTATGGCATCCGCTCAGTATCTATGGACGATATTGCCTCTCAACTTGGGATTAGTAAAAAAACCATTTACCAATATTTTTCCGATAAGGATAGCCTGGTTGATACTGTAATAAACCACGAATTGGAAAATGCTCAATATGACTGTCTTAATTGTAAAGAAGAGTCAGGTAATGCAATTGAGGAAATGCTACTTACCATGGAGTTGGTACACGAACAGTTTAGAAACATGAATCCAGTGGTTTTATATGATTTAGAAAAATTTCACCAGCATGCTTTTCAAAAATTTTTGAAACATAAACTCGATTTTTTATATAAAGTAATTAAAGCCAATATCGAACGAGGAATTAAAGAAGAGTTGTATCGTCCGGAAATTAATACCGAGGTTTTAACAAAATACCGCTTGGAGGCCATGATGATTCCTTTTAATGTTTTTGTCTTTCCCCCTGCTAAATACAACCTGGCAGATGTAACCAGGGAAACCATGGAACATTTTCTTTTTGGATTGACTACTTTGAAGGGACACAAACAAATTTTAAAATACAAACAAGAAAGAGCAAAAAAACTGAATCATGAAAAACAGCTTGGTTAAACCAATTTTATGGACATTGATCAGCGGACTAACAATTACTAAAACTTCTGCGCAAATCAGCCAAGGTGAAATACACCAATTTACTGTAGCCCAGGCCGTAGAATACGCAATAAAAAATAGTGTTCAGGTAAAAAACTCGCTGCTTGATGTAAGAAAAGCTGAGCAGGTAAACCGCGAATATACCTCTTACGCTTATCCTCAATTAAATGGAAGTGCGGGTATAAATTATTATCCAAAAGTTCCGGTAAGCAGCTTCCCTAATTTTATTTCACTTGGTACTTATGAAGTACTGGTAAACGAAGGTGTGAAAGATGGCAATGGTGTGCCTATTAAAAAACCCGATGATTATGGTTTTATTAATGCACAATTCGGAACCAAATACACAGCCTCTGCAGGTGTGGAACTATCTCAAATACTTTTTGACGGACAGGTATTTGTAGGCTTGCAAGCCAGAAGCACAAACCTGAAACTGGCCCAAAAAAACGTAGAGATAACGCAGGATATTATTAATGCTAACATTCAAAAAATATATTTTCAGCTGGTGATTGGCAAAATGCAAATGGCAAAAGTTGATGCCAATATCACCTTACTTGAAAAACTGTTGCACGATACGAAAGAGATATATAAAAATGGATTTGCAGAAAAACTAGATGTTGATAAAACTACGGTTGCTCTAACCAACCTTCAAACAGAAAAAATTAAAATACAAAATTCACTGGATGCAGGTAATGCATCTTTAAAATTCTTAATGGGTATGCCCCAGCAAGATAAGCTTGAGTTATCAGATACTTTGACGGAAGCATTCATTAAAGAAGATCTATTAGATGATACCTATAATTATAAAGACCGGAAAGAAGTACAAGCCCTGGAATTAGCTAATAAACTCAATGCATACAATGTACGTAGATATAAGTTAGGCTATGTTCCCTCAATAGTAGCGTTTGGGCAGTATAGCAAAAATGCACAGCGTAATAGTTTTAATATTTTTGATTTTAGTAACCAATGGTTCACCACCTCCATTTTTGGCATAAAAATTAACGCACCTTTATTTGATGGATTTTTAAAAAGTGCCCGTATAAAACAGGCCGAAATTGAACTAAAAAAAACCAACAACCTGTTAGAAAATGTCAGGCAAAGTGTAGATATGGAGGTACAGCAATCCCGTTGGAGATTGAAAAATGCCATACTTACTATTGACGCTCAGTTGAAAAATATGGAACTGGCAGAATCTGTTTACAACCAGACTAAAAAGAAGTATGAACAAGGGCTGGGATCAAATTTAGAAATCACCAATGCGTGGAAAGATCTGCAAGTAGCACAAAGCGATTATTATTCCGCTTTGTATGATGCTGTTATTGCAAAAGTTGATTTTCACAAAGCAATTGGGAAGTTAAAATAAATAAAAAACAAACCATGAAATTCAAAAATAATTATATGAACCAGATTTTACGATTAAGTGTTGCGGTTATTCTATTTACAGTTATTGCCTGCGGTAAGAATGAGCAAAAAGATAAAGCAACATTAGAGGCGAAAAAAGCAATGTTAGCCAAATTACAAAAAGAGCAGGCAAAACTAACTGATGATATAAAAAAATTAGAAGAAGAAATTATTAAGGAGGACCCTTCTGTGGCTGCTGCTAAAACGGCTAAACTTGTTGAAATAACAGCCGTATCCACCCGAAAATTTGAACATTTTATAGAGTTACAGGGAAAGGTTGACGCAGATAATATTTCTTATGTATCCCCCCGCGGAGCACCCGCCCTGGTAAAAGCTATGTATATAAAGAAAGGAGATAACATTAAAAAGGGACAATTATTATTAAAATTAGATGATGCAATTGTTAAGCAACAAATTACTGCTGCTAAACAAAAACTAGAGCAATTGAAAACACAATTAGCGTATGCTCAAAATCTTTATGAACGTCAAAAAAATTTATGGGAACAAAATATAGGAACCGAAGTACAGCTTATTACAGCTAAAACAACAGCCGAATCTTTGGAAAATCAATTAAAAGGGGCAGAAGAAGACATTAAAACAGCGCAGGAGCAATGGGCTACAACCAACGTATATGCAGAAGTTAGTGGTACAGCCGACCAGGTAAATATTCGTGTAGGTGAGCTTTTTACCGGATTTACAGGAGCAACTCCCCAAATTGTAATTATTAATACAAGCAGTTTAAAAGTAACAGCCGATATTCCAGAAACCTACTTAGCAAAAATAAGAAGAGGTGCCCCGGTGCAGGTAACAATTCCCGACCTGGAAAATAAAGTCATTAATACTAATGTGTCTGTTATTAGCCAGGCAATCAGCGCTACCTCAAGAGGGTTTATCGTGGAAGCAAAAATTCCTTCTATCGGATCATTAAAACCAAATATGGTAGTACAGGTTAAAATACAGGATTATGCCGTGGCTAATACCGTTGTTATTCCGCTAACAACTATCCAAACTGATGAAAAAGGAAAATTTGTTTTTGTTCTGTCTCAAGAAAACGGAAAAACAATTTCCCGAAAAAAACAAATTACTATCGGCGAAGTTTATGGTGATATGGTGGAAGTAAAAACCGGACTAACCACTGGTGAGCAGTTAATCAGCAGAGGTTATCAAAGTTTATACGATGGCCAGACTGTTACTACCGAACAGTAATACAAATTGACTACCCTATACGTGAAAGATTTCAGTATTTAGAACTAATTGTTATCAAAATGAATATTGCAACTAAAATAAAAGAAGCCTTTAAACAATTTAAACCCACCAGTTGGGTAATTGATCATACAACGGTAGCCTATGTTGCTACCATAGCCATTACTCTGTGGGGACTAACTGTATTTATTTCTTTACCAAGAGAACAATACCCGGATATTACGTTACCGAAGATATATGTGGCAACCGTGTATGCCGGTAATTCACCGAGAGATATTGAAAATCTTATCACAAGACCCATAGAAAAACAAATTAAAGGAATCAGCGGAGCAAAAATCCGAGACATAAAAAGTACTTCTATTCAGGATTTCAGCAGCATATTGGTAGAATTTGAGTCGGGTGTTAAAACAGAAACAGCCAAGCAAAAAGTTAAAGACGCTGTAGATAAAGCTAAATCTGATTTGCCAACTGATTTAACGTCTCAACCCGATGTTATTGAAGTAGCTTTTTCCGATTTCCCAATTATGTTTGTAAACGTAAGTGGTAATTATGACGGTGTAAAGCTGAAAGATTATGCCGAAAAATTAAAAGATAAGTTTGAAGAACTCCCCGAAGTAAGTAAATCGGAAATTGCGGGAGCACCTGAAAGAGAAATACAAGTAAATATTGATAAGTATAAATTAGAAGCAGCCGGATTAACTTTTAATGATATTGCTAATGCTATAGCAAATGAAAACAGAGACGTAACTGCCGGAAATATTAAGATCGGCGAAATGCAACCCACCATCCAGGTACGTGGACAGTTTACATCTGCGCTGGATATGCACAATATTATAATTAAAAACATTTATGGACAACCCATCTATCTACGGGACGTAGCAAAAATTGTTGACACTGTAAAGGAAAAAGAAAGTTATTCCAGAATAAACAAAAAAGAAGTGGTAACACTTCAAATCGTAAAACGTGCCGGAGAAAACTTAATTAACACTTCAGAGAAGGTTCACTCCATTGTGGATGAAATGAAAAAAAACGAGTTTCCAAAAGATTTAGAAATAACGATCAGTGGCGATCAAAGTACACCAACTAAAATATCTTTTAACGAGCTTATCAATACCATCATAATTGGTTTCATTTTTGTTTTAATAGTTCTGATGTTTTTTATGGGGGTAAGCAATGCCTTTTTTGTAGCGCTAAGCGTACCTCTAAGTGTTTTTGTTGCATTTCTATTTATTCCTACAGCCGATGTAATCGTGGGAACAAAAGTTACCCTGAACTTCATTGTATTATTTGCATTGCTGTTCGGACTGGGCATCATTGTAGATGATGCAATTGTAGTAATTGAAAACACACATCGTATATTTAACAATGGCAAAATGCCTATCGTTAAAGCAGCTAAATCAGCCGCTGGTGAAGTGTTTGTACCTGTGCTGTCTGGTACGGTTACTACCTTGGCCCCTTTCTTTCCCTTGTTATTCTGGCCGGGCATTATTGGTAAGTTTATGATTTATCTGCCTACCATTTTAATTCTCACCTTACTGGCATCATTGGTAGTTGCCTTTTTAATTAACCCGGTTTTTGCAACTTCATTTATGAAACCGGAGTATTATCCAAACCCGGAGCCTAAATCTGCTTTATTTAAAAAGAAATGGTTTGGGGTTGTAGTAGGACTGGGGTTGCTGTTACATTTAATTTCTTATCATGGCTCTGCCAATTTCTTATTAATTATAGCATTACTGGTTGTGTTTAATCGTTACGTACTTAACGATTGGATTCATCGCTTTCAACAAAACGTGTTGCCAAGGCTAATGAATCGTTACGAAAGAGGTATTCGATGGGCATTGAGCGGAAACCGGCCCGGCTGGTTAATAGCCGGAGTATTTGGAACATTCCTGATTGCTCTAATCGCATTAACAATATCCGTAGTAATTGGTAGAACAAAAACAGAGTTTTTTCCAACCGGCGATCCCCCTATTGTATATGTTTACCTGAAAATGCCCGTTGGCACTAAAACTTCGGTTACGGATAGTATAACAAAAATTTTGGAGAATAGAGTTTTCTCCGTTATCGGGGAAAACAATCCTGTTGTGGAATCCGTAATTTCTAACGTTGCAGTAGGAGCAACGGATCCCTTCCAAGGAGAAAGAGGTACACAACCACACCTGGGAAGAATACAAATATCTTTTGTTGAATACGAAAAACGTAACGGAATAAAAACATCCAGATATGTGGATAGCTTACGTAAAGTAATAAAAGAAATCCCCGGTGCGGAAGTTAGCATACAAGGTCAACAAAATGGGCCTGGCTCCGGTGCACCCATTAATATTGAAGTAATTGGTGAAGAATTTGATGCTATTGTAAAAACATCCGTTAAACTTAAAAATTATTTGGATAGCATCCGGATTCCCGGGGTAGAAAAATTAAAATTAGATGTTGATGTAAATAAACCAGAACTTACTTTATCTGTTGACAGAGAAAGAGCCATGCACGAAGGATTAAGTACAGGGCAAATTGGCGGGGAACTGCGTACCGCATTATTTGGCAGAGAGGCCAGCAAAATGAAAGACGGAGAGGATGAGTACAAAATACAAATTCGATATACAGACGAATTACGTAATAATATTTCCGACCTGCAAAATCTGAAAATTACTTACCGTGACTTTACAACCGGGCAAATAAGGCAAGTTCCCATAAGCAATGTGGTTAAGTTTGATTATACCAATACCCTTGGAGGCATTAAAAGAAAAAATCTAAAAAGAGTAATTACCGTTTATTCTAATCTTATTGATGGATTTGACCCCAACAAAGTAAACCTGGATGTAAAAAACGCCATTGATAATTTTAAAGACAAACCCTATAACATTTCAATTAAGCAAACTGGTCAGCAGGAGGAGCAACAGGAATCACTCAGCTTTTTATTTACAGCTCTCATTATTTCCTTAGGGATGATATTTGGTATATTGGTATTACAGTTTAATTCTTTAAGTAAATCATTTATTGTACTTAATGAAATTTTCTTCAGCATTATAGGTGTACTTTTAGGGTTTGCTTTAACCGGCATGAAAATGCCTTTAATCATGGTAGCAATGGGTATTGTAGGCTTGGCAGGTATCGTGGTAAAAAATGCTATCCTTCTTATTGAGTTTACCGATGAATTACGCAGTCGTGGCATGCGAACTAAGGAAGCCATTATACGGGCAGGTAAAATTCGTATCATACCTGTGCTACTTACTGCACTGGCCACCATACTTGGATTATTCCCATTAGCTATAGGATTAAACATTAATTGGCTTTCTTTCCTCCGACATTTTAATCCCCATATTTTCCTTGGCGGAGATAGTGTGGTTTTCTGGGGGCCCCTATCCTGGACATTGATATTTGGATTAATATTTGCCTTTTTTATGACTTTACTCATCGTACCTTCTATGTATTTAATTGCCGAGCGGCTAAAAAGACCGATGAGTAATTTTTATGGCACAAAATGGGTAGCATTACTTGGTTTTACAGGGCCATTCTTCTTTCTTCTGGTCTTAATTATGTGGGTATGGCAGAGATTAATTAAACACAAGCCTATGTTACCACAATTACTGGGTTTTAAAAAGAAATAAATAGCACAAAATATTTTTTAAAAGAATATAAAAACATTTCAATAACCGAAGAGAATTACACTTCTAACAAAAACCTAATAACAAGCCTGATTGTATTGGTACGACTTATTAATTTTGTATTTACAATAAAAAACAGATAAAATGGAAAATACATATGCGCCCCAACGAAGCAACCATGAAATTGATTACCGCGTTTTTGGAGAAGAAATGCAGTATGTAGAAATTGAGTTAGATCCCCAGGAAACTGCTATTGCAGAAAGCGGCGCTTTTATGTTTATGGAAGACGGCATCCAGATGCAAACTATATTTGGAGATGGATCACAACAACAAGGATTTGTAGGCAAATTGTTTTCTGCAGGTAAAAGATTACTTACCGGCGAAAGTTTATTTATGACAGCCTTTACCAATTTGGTAAATGGAAAAAGAAGAGTAAGTTTTGCCTCACCTTACCCGGGAAAAATTATTCCCATGGATCTACTGCAATTTGATGGAAAATTAATTTGTCAAAAAGATGCATTTCTATGCGCAGCCAAAGGTGTTAGCGTAGGCATCGCCTTCCAAAAAAGATTGGGTACAGGTATTTTTGGTGGCGAAGGATTTATAATGCAAAAATTAGAAGGCGACGGAATGGCTTTTGTTCACGCAGGTGGTCACGTTACAGAAAGAACACTGGTGCCGGGTGAAATACTTAAAATTGATACCGGTTGCATAGTAGCTTACACACATAATATAGATTTTGATATACAATTTGTGGGAGGAATCAAAAATACTCTATTCGGCGGTGAAGGATTGTTTTTTGCCACACTTCGCGGGCCGGGAAAAGTTTGGTTGCAAACCTTACCCATTAGTCGTCTTGCCAGCCGTATTTTGGCATACGGAACCTATAATAGAAAAGAAGAAGGAAGTATATTAGGTGGATTAGGCAATCTATTAGACGGTGACGGGAGGTAAACTACAATACATATCAATAATAAATATTCATCACTTAAGAAAATTATAATGCGTATTGTTTCCTATAATGTAAATGGTATTCGGGCTGCTATAAACAAAGGTTTTATTGAATGGCTGAAAACAAATCCGGCGGATGTTATATGCATACAGGAAACCAAGGCACAAAAAGATAATGTGGACCACAAGCAGTTTACCGATTTAGGCTATTACGATTATTGGTTTAGCGCCCAAAAAAAAGGATATAGCGGAGTCGCTGTATTTACCAAAATAAAACCAGATAAAGTAGAATATGGAAATGGACATGGGGCAAGCGACGATGAAGGAAGAGTAATCCAACTTGATTTTGGCGAAGTAAGATTAATTAACGCCTATTTTCCGAGTGGAACAAGCGGCGATGAAAGACAGGATTTTAAATATAAATGGTTGGATGAGTTTTATACGTATCTCAACAAATTGAAAAAGAAATACCCCAACCTCATTTTATGTGGCGATTATAATATTGCCCACAAAGAAATAGATATACACGATCCCAAAGGCAACAAAAACTCTTCTGGTTTTTTACCCGAAGAAAGAGAATGGATGACTAAATTTTTAAACAGTGGTTGGATTGACACTTTTCGTGAAAAACATTCTGAACCACATCGCTATAGCTGGTGGAGTCAACGGTTTCCGAGCGTAAGAGCAAATAACAAAGGCTGGCGTATTGATTACATTACAGTAACAGAACCTTTAAAAAAGCACATAAAAGATGCCGAAATTTATCCGGAAGTCAAACATAGCGATCACTGCCCGGTTTACCTGGAACTTAAGTTAAAATAATATGCTTGTTTACAACATTACTATGAAAGTGGACCCCACAATCATTAATGAATGGGTTCGCTGGCAAAAAGATGAGCATATTCCTGAAATAATGGCAACCGGTCTGTTTGATTCCTATAAATTTTTTCACTTGCTTGAGCAGGATGAAACGGATGGAGTAACTTATATTATTCAATATTTTACTTTGTCGAAAGAAAAATACAACATATACCTTTTGGAATTTGCACCTCAACTTCGGGAAAAAGCCACAAAAAAATGGGGCAATCGTTTTGTAGCATTTCGTACAGTAATGGAGCTTGTGCAGTAAGTGTGGATAAAAAACTTTTACTAGGAGAACAAAAAAATACATCTCCCGGTGAAATAAAAAACAAAAACTTTAGATTGCCAACCTCTTTGTTCTTTGTTTTTCAGAGAATTAAAAAACAATTATTTCCTTTTATCTTTATGTACAATAAAATTTTAAACTGCAAAAAATTTCAGATTGTAATAAGCAGTAATAATTTAAAAAAAATTTTGCTTTAATTAAAAAGCCTATAAATTTGTCGCAGTTTAAAAAACAAACTATTTCATCATGAACAAAGCTGATTTAATTGCAAAAATTTCCGACGACACAGGCATTACTAAAACACAGGCTAATGATGCACTGGATTCTTTTATTGAAGCTGTGGCTAAAACATTAAAAGGTGGTGGTAAAGTTACATTAGTAGGTTTTGGTACCTTTTCAGTATCAAAACGTGCTGCCCGCAACGGTCGTAACCCGCAAACAGGCGAAGTGATTAAAATTAAAGCCAAAAAAGTTGCTCGCTTTAAAGCTGGTAAAGAATTAGCAAGCAAATTATAATCCCGATGAATTTCGGAAAAGCTCCGATATGATAGATTATCGGAGCTTTTATTTTACTTCTATTTTACAAACAAAATAAAATACTATGGGCCGGGGTGATAAAAAAACCAAAAAAGGAAAAATCTTTAAAGGATCGTTTGGTAAAACAAGACCTTCCAATGTTAAAAAGTCTGCAAAGAAAAAGTAATTGAATATAGAAGCTACGACTTAATCTGACAGTTGGGATTATTTTAAAGTGTTAAATGCGGAAGCTAAGATTTTAGGGCGCCAGCCTTTCAATTAGCCAACTGCCATTTTCCTGTAATGTATATTGTACCCGATCGTGTAAGCGGCTGCTTCTTCCCTGCCAAAATTCAAACCCAACCGCCCTTACTCTATAACCACCCCAATGAGATGGTCGTTTAATTTCTTTATTCCCAAACAAAGCTTTTACTTCTTCCACTTTCTGTTCCAGCCATTCCCTTCCCGCAATAACATGACTCTGTGGCGAAGCCCAAGCACCTATCTTACTCCCTTCCGGTCTTGAAAAAAAATAATCATCACTTTCCGCGTCACTCACCTTTTCAATTAACCCATCAATTCGTACCTGTCTTTCCAACTCTTTCCAAAAAAACAAAAGAGATGCTCTCGGATTTTCAGCTATCTGGCGGGCCTTGTAGCTTTGATAATTAGTAAAAAAAACAAAACCATTTTCGTCATACCCTTTTAACAGAACAATTCTTGCTGAAGGAATACCATCAGCAGATGCAGTAGCCAATGTCATAGCATTCACCTCATCAATATCAGATGCCACTGCCTCATTCCACCATTTAGTAAACTGGGAATATGGCTCCGAATAAACTTCAGTTTCTGATAATGTTTGTTGTGTGTAATCTTTGCGTATAGAAGCTATATCTGTCATACTACAAAGTTGCAGAGGATTGATGGAAAATAAAAATGTCCTGCTTAAAAACAAACTGGTTTCCCCAGATTTAAGGCATAAAGTTCTTTCCCGTACTATGGCTTTACCCTTAATGTAGTATTAACAAAAAAAATTATATAAAGCTTTATTTATTTTTTCTACACTCAAATAACTGCTGCTGTAAAACCGCAATGTCAACCAGGCGGACCCGTAATTCCTCTTGTAACCCATCAGCTAGATTTGCTTTTTTTCTTAACAATTGTTCCTTATTACGCAAAATAGACAATTCCCTTTCTATAGACGCATACAGCAATTGTATTTGATGTAGTTCTTTTGCAGTTTTAATAAACTTATCTTCCCAAAGTGCACTCTCGTTTAGTTTTTGTTTACCGGCATTTAAATTTCTTGATAAAATAGCAACCTCACGTTCCAATAAAACAACTTTATCTTGTAATTGGCTTTTCTCCTCCAATATTGTTTTGTAAGCTGTTAATAAGTTACCATACTCGTGATGTTTTTGCATTTTTATTTCCTGAACCTGCAATAACAATATTTCTCTTTCCGCTGTAAGGGATCTAACATCGTTTTCTAAAAAACTTATTTTTTCTATTTGCTTTTCCCCGTCTTTGTTGTGGCTAATTACATTAAAAAGATCTCTTTCAATACTTTTCAGGCGTTCTACTTCCAATACTAACTGTTCATTTTTACTGATCACTCCTGTAAGTTTAGAGAAAACCTCGTTTAATTCATTTTGGAGAGAGTTTAGTGTTTCACTTAGCACAATATTTTCATTACCCAATTGTCTCAACTTGTTTACCTCCCATTCCAAATGATCATTACGAACCTGGGCCTTGTAAAGTTTCTGCCTTGCATTTAGTTCACTATTTATCAATTCTACAATTCGCTCCCCCTTATTTTGTAATCGGAGATGGAGGGTTTTTATTTCATTTAATAACTCTTCGTCTGTTTTTAGCAAAGCCTCATATTCTTTGTTTTTTGAAAAGCCGACTCTTTTATTTTCTTTCACAAAAGGCGACAAGGTTCCTGTAAACAGGCTATTATATGTCCTCTTTTTATCCGAAGCGTGAAATTTCAAAAACATTTTATTAACCCAAACAGTAGGTTTATAATGAATCATCCAATCAGCTATATGATGATTCCATCGGTTAAGGCTATTTTGTAAAGGGTAAACGAACTGCTGTGCCCAAATAAAAGATTTAAAATAGTGTTTGGATAAAAAAAATACCAACACAGCAATTGATACTAAGAGAAGTATCTCCTTAAAAAAGAATAAAAAAATTAAAATCATACGCCCGGATTAAAGCTTACAACTTTTTAAGTAAAAATTTTGTACCGCTTAAAATATATTTTCCGGGAAATTGGAATTGAAAAGTCTTTGTGAAGGATTTGGTCAATAAATGTACTCTATTCTTTTAATTTATGCAAGCGAATAGATCCCTAATAATTAAATATCTTAATTCAATTTAGAATAGCATGTTTATTAATCACTTACAATAGTGCCAACCTTTTCGCCAGTTATTACTTTTAACAAATTACCGGGTTTATTCATATCAAAAACAATAATTGGCAGCTTATTTTCCATGCAAAGTGTAAAAGCCGTCATATCCATTACTCTTAAATCTTTGGTTATGCACTCCTGAAAAGTTAATTTGTCAAATTTTGTTGCAGCCGGATTTTTCTCCGGATCGGCAGAATAAATGCCATCCACCCTTGTACCTTTTAAAATAACATCTGCATTAATCTCAATAGCTCGCAAAGAGCCAGCTGTATCGGTAGTAAAATATGGATTACCGGTGCCGGCTCCAAATATAACAACTCGCCCTTTTTCCAAATGGCGAATTGCCCGGCGACGGATATAAGGTTCTGCTATTTGCTCCATTTTAATTGCACTTTGCAAACGTGTATATACACCAATTTTCTCCAGCATACTTTGCACTGCCATCCCGTTAATTACTGTAGCCAACATACCCATATAATCGCCCTGGGCTCTTTCAATTCCTGTTTCATTTTCATTCATACCTCTATAAATATTACCGCCTCCTATAACTACTGCCACCTGCACACCCAAATCAGTAATGCGCTTTATTTCATTTGCATACTGCTCAATTACGGAAGGCGCCAAACCAAAACTACCATCGCCCATTAAAGATTCGCCGGAGAGCTTAAGAAGAATACGTTTGTACTTTGGAAGCATAAGAAGAAAAGTATTTTGCTAAACGAAGATAAGGAAACATCCGGTTAGCAATAGCCAATATTAAACAACAATAGTATTTAAAGATTCCTGGCTGTTTTATCAATCATCTGCTACCCGGAAAAAACAATTCAACCTATTAATAATTAAAAACAAGGTACATTTACATCTCAAAATCTTAGCTATGTTTTTAATTATATTCGGTATTATAATTTTAATTACCGGTTTTGCTTTACGTTCCTTCAAAGAAAATATCAGTCGCTTGAGAAGTGGAATAATTTACTTTGGTTTATTAGTATTGTGCATCGGAATTATTTCTGCCTGCTTTGTGCAGATTGAAGCTGGCCATGTAGGAGTCAAAAAATTATTTGGTAATGTTCAGCCAGATGTGTTAGAAAGCGGATTACACTTTATAAATCCATTGTATGAAATTGAAAAACTTGATATAAAAACTCAAAATTATACGATGAGTGGCGTGCATGATGAAGGGGCGCAAACAGGTGATGATGCCATCAGAGTTTTGACGGCAGACGGGCTGGAGGTAACAATTGATCTCACCGTCCTGTTTAAAGTAAACCGATCGGATGCACCAAGAATGTTAAGAGAAATTGGGATTGACTACCAGTCTAAAATTGTGCGGCCGATTGCCCGTACAAAAATTCGTGACAATGCTGTTTACTATGATGCCATTGCTTTGTACTCCACCAAAAGAGACGAATTTCAAACTCGTATTTTTAAAGGTATTGAAGATGAGTTTAGGAAAAGAGGGCTGCTTTTAGAAAATTTATTAGTAAGAAACATAACACTACCAACCTCTGTAAAAACTGTTATCGAACAAAAAATAAATGCAGAACAAGATGCACAAAAAATGCAATTTGTTTTGCAAAAAGAAAAGCTGGAAGCAGAACGAAAGCGGGTAGAAGCCCAGGGTATTTCTGATTATCAAAAAATTATTAGCGAAAATCTTACCGATAAGCAATTGCAGTATGAACAAATTAAAGCAATGAAAGAGCTCGCCTCCTCTCAAAATTCTAAAATAATAGTATTAGGTAAGGGTAGTGCTCCTATTCTTTTGGATGGCAGAAATTAAATTATCGAAAACAGAAAGGGAAGCATATCACTTCCCTTTCTCATAATGTTTTATTAAACAAGTAGCTTATCCCAAGGCTACCCTTTTAAAAGAGGTAACTTTTGCATCAGCAGCCACAGATTTTAAATAATCACCCACACTCTTGCTTCCGTCTTTTACAAATGCTTGTGCCAATAATGTTTGCTCTTTAAAAAAAGCATTAAGTTTTCCATCAGCAATTTTAGCAATCATTTCTGCGGGTTTACCTGCCATTTTAGGGTCAGCAGTAATTTGTTCTGTTACAATTGCTCTCTCTCTTTCCAAAGTTGAAGCAGGCACACTTTCAGGATCAACGGCTACCGGATTCATTGCTGCAATTTGCATGGCAATATCCTTTCCTGTATCTGCAGAAACTGTTTTACTAAAACCAACTAAAACCCCTATACGATTTGCACCGTGTATATAAGAAGAAACGTAATCGGCATCAATTCTTTCAAATTTAGAAATACCGATCTTTTCACCAATAGAAGCCAGTTTATCATTAACCAGGTCGGCTATTTTTGTACCGTTGATTTCCACCTTATTTAGCTCGTCTATAGACTTTACATTAGCAGTAATAGCTGCGTCCATAATAGATTGAGCAAATGCTACAAAATCAGCATTCTTACTTACAAAATCTGTTTCACAGCTAACGCATAAAGCGATACCGGTTTTATTATCCTTTGTTGTTTTCGCCAATACTACTCCCTCTTTTGCATCTCGGTCGCCACGTAAGGCGGCAACTTTTGCTCCTTTTTTGCGCAACCAGTCAATGGCCGCTTCAAAATCGCCATTTGATTCTGTTAACGCTTTACGACAATCCATCATCCCGGCTCCGGTGGCCTGGCGTAATTTATTTATATCTGCTGCTGTTATAGTTAATGCTGTTGACATCGTAATTAAAAAATTTGAAGATTAGAAAATCAGAAAATGAATACCTCATTTACATAATCGTAACCGTTTAAAAATCTGTTATCTGGCAGAAGTTCTTTTAGAAGCAGGCGGCCCCCCCCTACGCTTGGGTGCGTTGCCACTTCCACCTCTTCCGCCATGAGTACTCCCCTGGCCTCCGCGACGCTGTCCGCCACCACCTCTTCTTTCTCTGGATGCTTCTTCTCCTTCCACCTCAAACTTAGAGCTCTTTTCTGTTTGTTCTTCCACTTCCTCCACTTCTTCTGATTTCTCCATTTGTCTTTCGGCTAACCCCTCTGCAATGGCAGCCGTAATATATTGGGTAATAATAGCAATTGATTTTGTAGCATCGTCATTAGCAGGCACAGCAAAATCAATTTTATTAGGATCACAATTTGTATCAACCATTCCAAAAGTTGTAATACCCAAACGCTTTGCTTCTGCAAGAGCAATATGCTCATGGCCAATATCCACAACAAACAAGGCTGCCGGAATACGACCTAATTGTGCAATACCACCCAGCACTTTTTCCATCTTTTCTTTATCACGGGTAAGGGTTAAACGTTCTTTTTTGGTAATGCTGTCCAAAGTACCATCATTCAGCATTTTTTCAATACTCTGCATTTTCTTAACACTTTTGCGAACGGTATTGAAGTTAGTTAGCATACCACCCAACCATCTTTCAGTTACGTAAGGCATGTTTACTTTTTGCGCACACTCTGTAACAATTTCTTTTGCCTGCTTTTTAGTACCCACAAACATTATCTTTTTACCACTTTTAGCTATTTGTTTCATAGCGGCAGCGCATTCCTGTAAACCCTCTACTGTTTTGTTTAAATCAATAATGTGAATGCCTTTTTTTTCAGCAAAGATGTAAGGCAGCATCTTCGGGTTCCACTTCTTACGCAGGTGACCAAAATGAACACCGGCTTCAAGTAATTGCTGTTGTAATGAAGTGTTATTTTCCATTTTTATTTTGCTTTTAACTATAAGCCCCTGGCCTTTAGTTTTATTAAGTAATTATGATTAAAAATTATAGCTAGCTCCATAAGCCAATGCTTACTTGCTAACAACTTTACATTAACGTTTACTGAACTGGTAGCTGCGACGAGCTTTTTTGTGACCAAATTTTTTGCGCTCTACAGAACGTGGATCACGTTTTAATAACCCTGAAGCTTTTAAAGCCGGACGAAACTCCACATTTACTTCCACAAGTGCACGGGCAATTCCCAACATAGCCGCTTCTGCTTGTCCCTTCACACCACCGCCGGTAGCATTGATTTTTACATCAAATTTATCCAGCGCTTCAATTGCTTTTAAAGGACGTTCTACCTGGTTTTGTAAATATACCAGTGGGAAATAAGTTTTATAATCTTTGTCGTTAACAATAATGTTTCCATTACCTTTTGTAAGAAAAACACGGGTTACCGCTTCCTTACGACGACCAACTGTATTTTTTTGCTTTTCCATTTATTGTGCGTTTAGCTTTTTTAACTTAAGCTGTTTGCTTTTGTTTAATTAGAATTTTAACTCCTTGGGTTGCTGTGCAGTGTGCGGATGTTTATCGCCGGCATACACAAATAATTTTTTAACCATTTTGCGCCCTAACCGATTTTTAGGCAGCATGCCTTTTATTGCTCTTTCTAATAAGGCATCCGGCCGGCGGGCTAATAAACTTCCTGCAGTTTCTTCCCTTAATCCTCCGGGGTAGCCGGAAAAATTTTGATACGTCTTATCCTGTAATTTGTTGCCGGTAAATTTTACTTTATCAGCATTAATAATAATTACAAAATCTCCACAGTCAACGTGGGGAGTATAATAGGCCTTATTCTTTCCGCGAAGAACTGCCGCAATTTTTGCACACATACGCCCTACGGTTTGATTAGTACCGTCCACAACATACCAGTTACGTTGTACGGTAGCCTCGTTCGCATGTTTTGTAGTGAAATGTAGTTTGCTCATTTTTATTTTATTTTTTCTACCGCCATCCCGGCAGAATGTTTTTAATACCAAAGAAATTCTTTGGGAGCGCAAAGGTGAGGCAGATAAAATGATTTACCAAAGAAAAAAGGGATTTTTTTTCAAACACTCTCTATAATAAACTGATTATCAATAAAATTTTTGACAATAAAATTTAAAGCCCTAAAAAGCGCTTTTACCTCCTTTATGAACTGCTTACAACTTTGATAAAAAAATAGAGCTGTCTTTCAAAAGGCAGCCCTATTTACATTTTTAATCTTACAATATTATTTAGTATCCCGGATTTTGGGCTATTACTCCTCCTGTTGCATCAACTTCTATTTGAGGTATAGGAAAAACTAACCGATCAGAATCCCATGCAAAACTACCTGTAGATCCTTTTAAGCGCCTGATATCATGTATTCTTGCCCCTTCAAACGCCAATTCAAAAAATCTTTCAACAAGTACATCATTCAATGTAGGGGCAACAATAACAGGCAAATTAGTGCGTAAAGGATTCCTGATTTTTTCTAAATCTTCTTCCGGTGTGGCCCCAACGGAAGTACCCAAACGAATATTACATTCAGCTCTGTTAAGATACATTTCGGCAATACGAATAATAGGGATGTTTTGACTGAATGATTTCCATTTTCCGCAGTAAGTATTTCCAGGTCTTGCCCCTGTTCCTACATAATACCAAAGTATTTTTCGCAAATCATTATTATCATAAGAGTCAACAAAACCAAGATCCATTCTTACATCAGCTCTGCCAATACCGGGTAAGCTTGCATAAAAAGTTGCCATACCATTATTAGCGGTACCGGCATTATTTTGTTCGTTTTGTTGTATTTCCCAAATTGATTCCGCAGTGTTTTTATTATCAAACACCGTTGAAACTGATGCATTCATTTTATACAAGTCACTATTAATTACTGCATCAGCAGCATCTCTCGCATTAGCATAATCCCCCTTTTGAAGATATACTCTTGACAACATGGCTAAAGCTGTGTACTTATCTGCTCTTGTTCCATTATCTTCCGGTAATTTATTAGCGGCAGCTATTAAGTCATTAATAACCTGAGTATATACCTGGGCAACGGTATTTCTGGGTATTCTTAAAAAGGCCTCTTCTTCCGTTTTTGTGGGTGTGGTTTTTATCACAACACCCGGATGATCATTATTGACTGTACTTCCCCAGGGCTTTGCAAAAAAACGAACCAAATCAAAATGAAGAATACCTCTTATAAAAAGGGCCTCGCCTTCTAACTGATTTTTCTTATCAACATCGGTAACAATATTAAGAACGGATAAGACTGTATTAGCAGCGTTAATGGCACGATATGCTGTGCTCCACATTAAAGCTGCCTCTCCATTATTCCGGTTCATGGTTTTTGAAGCTATTTGCCTTTGAGAAGAAAATGTCCCTCTCCAGGAACAATAATCTTCTGATCCGAGCAAATCTGAATTCAGTAAATAACTGGTTCCATATATGGCTCCGCTACCCATTAATGAATAGCCACCAACAATAGCAGCTTCCACATCTGCCTCCGTAGAAAAAATGGTAGCTGCATCTATTGTCTGCTTTGGTTGCAAATCCAACTTTTTACCACAGGAAATAGCAAAAGCAGTAACAAGAAAAATTATCAAAATATATGAATGTTTCATAACTGTTTTTTTTATTAATGAGATTAAAATCCAACGTTTATACCAAAAGTTATTGTTCTGGCCTGGGGCGGTGTATAAAAGTCATGTCCCAAATTTAAAGCGCCGGTAAAGCCAGAATTTACCTCCGGATCGTATCCTTTATATTTTGTAATAGTTGCTACATTACTTGCAGCAGCATATATTCTTATGTTATCGAGCTTTAGTTTAGTAGCTATTTTCCTGGGAAAATTATAGCCAAGATTAATGCTTTTAATTCGGAAATAAGATGCATCCTGAACCCAGCGTGATGACTTTCCTGCACCATTTCCGGAATATAATCTTGGTTGGGGTATATTCGTTACATCGCCCGGATTTTTCCAATAATTAAGCTGATCTACTGTTTGATTATCGAAATAATCGCCATTTACCGATTGAAAAAACCCAGCCATATTATAAGCATCGCCGCCTTTCACGAATTGGCATTGAATATCCAGATCAAATCCTTTGTATGAGATTTTATTATTAATACCTCCGTAATAATCTGGATTAGGGTCTCCTATAATTGTGTCAACACCTGCGGAATAACTGTTGGTAGTTTTGCCATCAGCCAAATAATAGAGGGCATCTCCGTTTGCAGGATCTACACCGGCATACCATTTACCAAAAAACTGGCCAAATGGTTCCCCTTCTTTTAACCTACCTAAAGTTCTTGTTCCTGGTGGCACGGGTACCACAAGCTTAGTAACTTTATTTCTATATGTTGAAATATTGACAGAGGCTCTCCAAGTGAATTTTCCCGTTAGTATATTGCCATTTACTACAAACTCCCATCCTTTATTTTCCAGGCTGCCAATATTTTTTGTAATACTTGTAAAGCCATTAACGTTAGGCAAAGGTACATTCAGCAACAAGTCTTTTGTTGTTTTATTAAAATAATCTACTTCTCCGGTAAGTCTGTTAGAAAACAGGCCAAAATCAATTCCTATATCATATTGATCAGTTCTTTCCCAACTTAAATTGGGCACGCCTAGCTGAGTAGCAACAATTCCTGCAATATCAGCATAAGCAGAAGCGCTGTATAAAGATAATGAGCTAAAGTCTCCTATTTCCGCATTCCCTGTTCTACCATAACTACTACGCAGTTTAAGAAAACTTATCACCCTACTGCTCTTGAGAAAATTCTCTTCACTCAAAATCCATCCTGCTGATACGGCTGGGAAAACTCCGTATCGGTTGTCCTTCGCAAACCTTGAGGAACCATCAACCCGAAAACTACCACCAAACAAGTACTTATCTTTAAACTTATAATTCGCTTTCAAAAAGTAGGAAGCAAAAGTATATTCAGTTTCTGAAGAGGATCCTGCTGAAATAATAGCTGCGCTGGCAATTTTAGTAAACCTGTCGTTCGGAAAAGCCTGCCCTGTAACGGAAGCTCCTGTTATTTTTCCTACCTGGTACTCAATACCAGCCAAGGCATCAAAATCATGATCTTCCTTAAATTTCTTTTTGTAATTTAAGGTATTCGTTGCCGTAACAACTGAAGAAGTAACCTGGTTATTAAAACCAACCCCTGTAGGAGCTCCATCTAAAGTTTCGCGGCCATTATATGTTTCTTCCTGCAGATTATTGAAATCAACGCCTATCTGGCTTCTGAAAAGCAGCTCAGGTAAAATAGAAATTTCAGCAAAGGCACTGTTTATTGATCGAAATGTTGTTGACAAATTAGTTGATGCTACCTGGTCTATCAGGTTATTGTAATATAAGGTAGCAGTATTAAGTTTACCGGTAGTGGGATCATATTTAGGATGTAGCGGAGGCAGTGCATTTAACTGAAGTGGGTTGGAAAACGCATTATCACCCGGCACACGATAATTACGACTTTTTACCAGAGATAGATTTAACCCAACCTTGATTCTTGAATTAACACTGTGGTCCAGGTTAACTCTTCCATTAGCCCTATCGAGCCTGTTACCCAGTAAAATCCCTTTTTGATCATTAAAAGACCCGCTCACTAAAAATCTTGTCTTAGGATCGCCACCGGTAACGGATACGCTATATTGAGAAACAGAGCCATGTTGAAATGCCTCTTCCGCCCAGTTTACATCGTTATTACCGTTCCAGTCATCAGTACCCGTTTCGGCCATAAATTCATCTGCCGGATCTAATACTCCGAAATCAGATTTTTCTGCCGCCACCGTAAATAATTCTCTATACTGAGCAGCATTTAAAAATTTTTGTTTTTTTGTCGGTCTGCTAAATCCGGTAAAATAACCCAAACTAACTTTTGTTTTCCCAACCTTTCCGGATTTTGTTGTTATCAGTATAACACCATTTGATGCCCTGGAACCATAAATAGCAGCTGAAGCAGCATCTTTAAGAATTTCAATAGATTCTATATCATCGGGGTTAATAGTAGCTAAGGGATTATCGGGCTCGGTAGCACTACCTAAAGCTTTTGATGTAACCGGCACTCCGTCAATAACTATAAAAGGTTGTTGGTTGGCCGAAATAGATGATAAACCCCTCACTCTTATATTAAGTGCCTGACCTAGTTTTCCACTTCCCTGGTTAATGAAAACACCGGAAGCCCTGCCCTGCAATGCTGTTTCAAACGAAGGAAGGGGGAGATTTTGAAATTCTTTTGAACCGATTTTGCTTACCGAAGTGGTAACGTCTTTTTTAAGTTTTGTACCATATCCTACTACTACTACTTCGCTTAATATGTTATCGGATCTGGTAAGAGAAACCGACATAGTTGCTGATATAGGTTGCTCAAGTTCCTGGAATCCTACGAAAGAAAAAACCAAGAATTTAAACTTATCCTGTACAGTCAGTCGGAAAGAGCCATCCGCATTTGTAAACGTACTAAGAGTAGAGCCTTTAACAGAAACTGTAACTCCTGCTAATGGTAAGCCAGACTGGTCAGTAACTTTTCCTGTTACCTCGGTTGTCTGGCCAAAAGCGCCTGTGACAAATACAAGAAATGCCAGCATACTGGATAGAAATCTGCTCATAAATTGAATTTTGGTTTAAAAAATGTTATTACTACGAAAAATGCTTTACTGATAAAAGCATTACGGAATTACTTAACTGACATTAATAAAATGGAATTAGCTGCTTTATTATAATTATAATATATATATAAATAAGTTATTTATAAATTAAAATGAATTAAATAAAATATAATATATTAATTCTCATAATCTTATGTAACTAAGTGCCTGGACGGGGAAGAAAATAAATCCGGTTGTAATCATTTTTCATTTGAGGGAGCAAGAACAAAATTTAGATGAAGCAGATCGGAAAGTAAAAAAAGTAACACCCGTGCAAAAACCCAACGATGGTAAAAGAAAATAGGGGGGAATAGAAGCATTTATTTACCTGAACTCAAAAATATTTTTGGAAGAATAGGCAATAATGATAATCAGATTTGATTCTCAGAACAAAAAAATAGGCTACCCTAAAAGGATAGCCCATTTATCTTAATGCTTAAATATAATTTTTAGCGATGTGCCACAAACTTAAAAGCACCAAAATTTGAACCTGGACTCGTGTGAGTAACACTCAAGTCAAGTTTATCAGAACAAGAAAAAATATACCCAGAACCCTCGGCAGAATAAATAGTACCACCGTTAGAATATCCGCCATATGCCTGTTTAGCAATAGTAACCTCGCCTGTAGCAGGATTAATATCCAACACCACATCTTTGTGCATATAGGATGTTGGATAAACACCCACCATAGTTACCTGATTTGCCCCGGGACCATTTTGCATAGTAAATTGACTGCCGGGTGCAAAATCTTCCCATCCATCTTCGTCAATTGTCCAAACAGTGCCATCTGTGGAAGCCTGAGTCCAGGCACAAATTACAAATGCCGAGAAAGTGAAAGCAGAACTATAATACGATCCCGTTATAAGCCCTGACCCACCGTTATTACCGGTATTGGTGACATCATAGGCCTTACCACTTTTTGTAAAAAGCCTGTTATAAAAAGTATAAGATGACCCTGGGGGAAAATCGGCCGGTGTTAAACCAAATGCGGTAGCCATCTCAGCTCCTGTTACCGTAAGTTTTGTATTGGGGCCTGTAAAAGTAACTGTTTTTACTTTTTTCCATTTACTGGCATCTACACTGGCACCCTTAACCACGTAAATTTCAATCCTGTCCACTTCCTCTCCTCCAGGATATCTGTCAACCTCAATACCTACTTGCGATGCATTAAAATTTGTGAAATCAATATTTTTTCCAATAACCTTATTTAAGATCAGATAAGAACCGACCCCCAGGTTTTTAACATCAGAAAAGGGGTTAGCCTCATCTCCTTTCTTTTTACATGAGCTAAATGCAACTATCCCTGATAATATAAAAAATAATAGCTTCTTCATAATTAATTTGTTTGTTTATTTAACAAAATTGTCTGGATTATTATCCCAAAAAACCTTCTCAGCTTTATCTCCCGGGCTTTTTTGCTTGGGAGCATTAATGTTTCTATCAACAAAAACTGACGGATAAAAGAATGAACGCATATAAAAACCCGGATTGGCGGTACCTGCTGCCGGTTGTGCATTTTCTGGTTTACCTGTACGGCGATAGTTATTATAAGGTTCTATACCATTTCCCCATAATCCGATAAAATACTCAGTCATTATAACATTTAATCTTTTATCATCATCCGGGGCTGCATCATAATTCATCAGTACCAGGTCAACATAGTTTGTTACTTGTGTTGTTGATGGAGTTGTAGCTGAAGGAGTAGAAATGTTTATAGTTGCCGGGAAAGCCAGGACTTTTGCAATTGATGTTTCTACACCCGTTTTTAATAAAGCACGAGCATCCCCTATACCCAAAGTGTTTGCAGCCTCTGCTTTTAAGAAATAAGTGAAAGAAGAAAGCCATATTGGATTAATACCCCGGCCACCTCCGCCATCGCCTAATTTTACAGTTGTATTGTCGTTATTATCAAATTTACCTCCGGCAGGATAAATACCCCAGGCTGTTCTAAAATTGCCATCAGGTGGTGCGCCACTGGCATCACCGTGATCACGTCCCATGTATCCCCTTCCAATCAAACAGAAAGGAGTTTGATCCGGAACGCTTGGATACCATGCCGGGGGACCAGCCTGAACAAAACAGGGGGCAGACTGCTGATTTGCCCAGGAATAATTAGTAGCCTGGCGATAGAAGTAATACCTCGCTCTCGGATCAGCCGCAGCATTGGTAAGAGTAGGGGTTCCTCCATATTTTTGGGCGGTAACTACCCACATAAAATAATTTGACAAATACTCACCTACGCCACCGGTGTTTACATAATCAATGGCATAATGCGGATGCCTGCTATCAGGCGCAGACAAATTAGAACCATATTGAAACTGAAAATCCTGTGAAGATGTATTGATTAAATCATCTTCAGTAATTAACGCCTGAATTTTTGCCGCAGCGCTGGGATCAACCAAACGGGTTTGCATTAAAAACTTAAATTTTAATGTTTTTGCCAATGTAACCCACTTAGTAGAGCTACCTGCGTAAAACAAATCATTTTTAGGCCCGGCTACCGAACCTGTTTTAGTAAGATCAACAATTGCATCGTCTAACATTGCAATAACGGCAGCATAAACAGACGCACCCGGATCTGCTTTGGGTGTTAAATTTTCTCCACCCAGGTTCGCTTCTGAATAGGGTACATCTCCAAAACAATCAACCAGTGTTCCTAAAGTATAGGCTTTTAAAATTTTGGCAATTCCTGATTGCTTGTATTTCTTTTGCGTTTGTGCCAAGGGTATTAATGCGTTAGCAGTATTAATAACATCTCTGTAAGCAGTTGTCCAGATAAAATCGAATGAATTGGGTTGGTACGCATTTCTGTAAAAAGGTCCGCCCCATTGCCGCATACGGGCAAGTTGTCCGGCAATATCTGAAGTTGATATCCAGAAAGTATTAAAATTTAATTGCTCCGCATTTAAAAATAAATCTACATCAGCTGTTGACAAGTTAGGATAATTAGGATTGTCCAGCAAGCTGTCCAGCCGCTTGGTACAAGCCAAAAACACAACGCTGGTTATTGTAAATAATATTATCAGTTGTTTAATTTTCATCTCTTTAAAATTTTAAGATTATCAGAATGTTAGTTTAACAGATACGCCGATACGCCTTGCAGATGGCCCGGAAAGAAATTCCAGTCCACGTCCGTTACCAACACCTGTACCTGAAGCTGCTTCGGGGTCAAAATGAATATATTTAGGAAAATTAGGCGCATAATACCAAAGATTACTTCCTGTTAATACTAAATTCAACGATTTGAATGGTGTTTTGCTAATCAGGTTTTGTGGCAACGTGTATGATAAAGACATCTCTCTTAACCTTATTACCGTCTGATCATAAATCCCTGATTCGAATGCACCACCACCTGGTATGTTATTAGTGAAGTACGCTTGTGTGGCAGAAATCTGTATATCATTTGGTGTACCATCTTCTTTTACGCCGGGAAGAATAACGGGTACAGCCCTGTCAAACTTAGTATCAGCAGTTACACCACGGGCAAGTAATGCATCGGCTGTGGAAGCAAATATTGTACCGCCGGCTAAGTAATCCCACTGCATTCTCCAACTAAACGCTTTATAACTCAGGGTACTAATCCCCGTAAGCCTGAATTTAGGCTCGGGGTTTCCAATAACCGAAATATCATTTGCAACGATATAATTACCATTGGCATCAACTACTTTCAACCCCGTTTTAGGATCCCTTTCGAAAGCCGAACCAATAATTACCGGAGCGGGGTAGCCATTTTTTGCAAATGCTCCAAAACTGCTATTGCCAGCAATAACTAACTGTTTGATATCGTCTGGGATACCGGAAACCAAACTCCTGTTTAAAGTAAAAATAGAATTTACATTCCAGTTCCAGTTTTTGTTGCGGATAACTGTATAGCCTAATGCCAATTCGATACCTTTATTCCTTAAAGTACCCGCATTAATCTCAGAAAAGGTATAACCCGAAGACGGATCTATATCCCTTCTTAAAATCTGGTCCTTGTTTAACCTACGGTAAAATGTTAAATCCACATCCAACCTGTTATCAATAAACTTACCCTCTAAACCGGCCTCTATTTCGGAAGGCTTTTCCGGTTTTAAATCGGGGTTAGCCAATTGTGAGGGAAGTGTATTCGTATTAACAGATGTTCCGCCGTTAGTTACAAATACTCTTGTTGCAATTGACAAAGCGGCCCTGGTGTCATAAAATGCACTAGGAAAATTAGCACTGGTTGAATATCCCAGTCTTAATTTTATGTAATTAATATTTTTGTTCGATTTAAGCGACTCAATAATAGATGTGGGGATTACAGAAAAACCTACATTTGGATAAAAAGCACTACGATTGGCCGATTCAAGTTTTGATGACCAGTCATTTCTACCCCCAAAATTCAAATATGCGTAATCTCTGAAACCAATATTTGCTCTTGCATATACCCCTTGTACAAATTCTTCTGTTTGATAATTTAAATCCAGCCCTGCTTCAGAACGCACATCGTGGCTAACAAAATTTGAGTGATTTAAAATACCAAATACTAATTGCTCTGTACTTGTTTGTCCTGTTTGCTGATATTTTCTTGTTCTCGAATCGAAACCTGCATTTATATCAACTGAGAAATCGGAGCCAATTCTCGTAAAATATTGTGTCAGGAAATTATTATACCAAAAAGTACTTGTTCCCGTACTGGTACGGAGAATACCTGTATTAAAAAATGTCCCGCCTTTATGTTGGTAGTAAGACTGACCTTCGCTATAGTTGTCGTAACCAATTCTATAAGAAACAGTTAATCCTTTTATTGGTTCAAAAATAACCTGGGAGTTTCCGTAAATTCTGTTTGTTTTGTTAGTGGTACCAGCGTATTGTAAGGTCCACCTGGGGTTTTGAATATCATTACCATTACGATAATAAACTGATGAGTGATCAAGTGGATTTTCGTACGGAGTACCAATTAAATCCACTGCCGTTGGGGTATATAACACATTGCCAAAAATAGAAGTGTTAGTTGGATTATTACCATAACTATCGCTGGTAGGAGGTGCCGCAATATCAGTATTTACATAATTAACGGCTGCAAGTATTCTGAGTTTTTCTGTTACTTTAAGATTGCCCCCCATCCCAAAAGTATTTTTGTATGTCCTGTTGTTGAGAAGATAACCCTGATCATCTGTATAGCTGTAATTAACATTATAATTTAATTTGCCAGCACTGCCAGATGCATTTACTGAAGTATTTTTTATACTTCCCGTTCTGAAAAACCTCGGTACACTATTGTAGAATTTATATTCGTAGGGAACGCCCTGGTATTCAGGGAAAGCAAGACTCAATGCTGGTTTATCAAGAAAGTGTGTTACTTTAGCCGGCGGATCCGTAAATCTTCCCCCCCAGTTACTAAAGAAAGCTATACCCACACTTAAATCGAACCCACCACCATAAAGATCATTATATTCAGGCAAAACTGCTTTGGTTATTGTATAGGATTGAGAAACGGTTACCTCTGATTTTTGTCTATCAGTGGAGCCGTTTTTAGTTGTAATAAGAATTACACCATTTCGGCCGGCCTCTCCGTAAAGCGTAGTAGCGCTTAAGCCTTTAAGGATGCTAACATTTTCAATATTATTGGGATCTATATCCACCAAGCGGTTAGGTGCGTTATTACCAAATGTAAAATTTCCCTGGATATTTGTACTATTATCGAAAGGAACCCCGTCAACCACAAATAAAGGCTGAGAATTTCCTGTAAGGGTATTTAGCCCTCTGATACTAATGCTGGTACCGCTACCGCTAAGCCCACTGGAATTAAGAATATTTAAACCAGGAGCTTTACCGTTTAAAACTCTGGCTAAATCTGTTTCAGATCTTAACTCTAAATCTTTCTTGCTAACGGTTGTTACTGCATAGTTTAATGCTTTCTTTTCTCGTCTAACACCAAGAGCTGTTACAACAACCTCAGCTAACTCAGCCTTTTGTTGTTTTAAGGAAACATTTACATTATCATTCGCCGGAACTTCAATAACTTCAAAACCAACAGCACTAATAACTAAAATGGCTTTGGATGAAACAGAAATTTTAAAGGTGCCGTCCGAACCTGCACTTGTACCGGCTTTAGAACCTTTAACTTTAATAGAAGCATTGGGAATAGGTGATCCGGTAGCATCTGTGACCTTACCGGTTACCTCAATCGTCTGGGCAAATGTTGGTGCAACTAAAAACACCAACCCCAGCAAACTGGTTAGAATTTTTCTCATGTACGTAATTTTTTTGGTCGGGAAAAATACCAAAAAAAGAAACCGAAGCAGGGTGGCTGGATGACATACTTTTGGCGAAAGAAAAACACAGAGCACAAAAAGTAACCCAAAAGTGTGATTTTTTCTCGCACTTTTGGGCTTATCTTGTGATTACCAATCATGTAAGAAAATTGCCGCTAATCCCTTGATTTTGATAAATATATCATGATATAATATAAAAGATTAGCAACGGAAGCCAGGGCTGCGACTACATAAGTTGAAGCTGCCCATTTTAATGCATTAGCCGCTTTTTCATGCTCTGTTTTAGTAGTTAAATTTGTCCTATTTAGCCATTGTAATGCCCTATTCGAGGCATCAAATTCTACAGGAAGGGTAATAATAGAGAAAAGAGTAGTTATCGCAAAAAGTATAATTCCAATTAGCAAAACAGTAGTGCTTCCTCCGCCAAACCCAAACAGGCCAAGACCAGCCATAACTACCCATTGGGAAAGTGTAGTACTTACCTGTACAATGGGTACCAGCCTGGATCGAAGCATAAGCATTGAATAGGCTGTTGCATGCTGTACCGCATGGCCACATTCATGTGCAGCAACGGCTGCTGCTGATACATGCCTGCCATTAAAAACATCCGGACTGAGGTTAACTGTTTTATTTACCGGGTTATAATGATCACTTAAAAAACCCTCCGCTGCAGTTACTTTTACGTCGTAAATACCATTATCTCTTAACATTTTTTCAGCAATTTCCTTACCGCTAAGGCCCGAGGAGGTAGCCACTTTGCTATATTCTTCAAAACGAGCTTTTAGCCTGGCCTGAACTACCATGCCTAAAATCATAAACACCAGGGATATTAAAATAATGCCTATCATAATAAAAAATTTATATAGTTTAAACAAATTTCCCAGCAAAAGGATTACCAAATTTTAAAATGGCAAATATGTCAGTACGGAATGTCTTTTAACAGTTCCTTTAGTTATTTTCTCATTCATAAATTATTGATTGCCAAATAGACAAAAAAATTATATTTTGTTTTAAATCTTTGATAATTCATTGGTTATTAACATTTTATACGGCTTATTTCACAGTACTAACAGTATAGCTCACCCTTGCAAAAAATTATTCACAACCCCCAAAATTAATTTTGTATTGTTCCGGCAATTTGTAATTTAGTGCCAGAATTTAATGGGTTAGTAAGTACAAAGGGTCAGCAGAAATGCCGATCCTTTTACTTTATATGCCTTACCTACTCAAACTTAAAAATTATCCTTCTTTTATAATTTTTTACTTGTTATCTGTAATAAATTATCAGTTATTACCATCCTCTTTATAATTTTAATTTTTATTGAAGAAAGAATCTAATGGGTAAAGTAAAAACTGCATTTTTTTGTTCTAACTGCGGATATGAATCAACTAAATGGTTAGGTAAATGTCCTTCCTGTAATCAGTGGAACAGCTTTGTAGAAGAAGTAATTGTTAAAGACAATAAACTTTCTGAAACAGACTGGAAAGCATATTCAAAAGATAAAAAAGAAATTAAAACGATTTCTATAAATGAAGTTATCAGTAGTGAAGAAAAGAGAATTTCTACCGCTGACAATGAATTAAACCGCGTATTAGGAGGCGGTATTGTGCCGGGTAGTATTGTTTTGGTGGCTGGCGAACCGGGTATTGGTAAGTCAACTTTATTTTTACAAAATGGGTTACACTTAAAAAATGTTACTACTCTTTATATTAGTGGGGAAGAAAGTGAACAGCAAATAAAGATGCGGGCAGATCGTTTAAAAATCAGCAATGAAAATTTTTATCTACTTACGGAAACCAATACTCAAACTATTTTTCAGGAAATAAAGAAACTAAAACCGCAATTAGTGATTGTAGATTCTATTCAAACCTTACAATCTCCTTACATTGAATCTTCTCAGGGAAGTATATCTCAAATAAGAGAATGTGCTGCGGAGTTTCAACGATTTGCCAAAGAAACGCATACACCCGTATTTTTAATTGGTCATATAACAAAGGAAGGAAGTATTGCCGGGCCAAAAATACTAGAACACATGGTTGATACGGTTTTGCAATTTGAGGGAGACCAACATTATGCATATAGAATTTTACGTACTCTAAAAAATCGTTTTGGTTCTACAGCCGAATTAGGCATTTATGAAATGACTGAAAAAGGAATGAGGGCTGTTAGCAACCCCAGTGAAATATTAATTACACAAAAAGAAGATCAGTTAAGCGGCGTTGCCATTGCGGCTACTATTGAAGGAATGCGCCCTTTATTAATTGAAGTGCAGGCTTTGGTTACACAATCGGTTTACGGAACACCGCAACGAACGGTAAGTGGATTTGATTTAAGAAGATTGCAGTTATTATTAGCCGTGTTGGAAAAACGTGGCGGTTTTCATTTCGGCGTTAAAGATGTGTTTGTTAATATTGCCGGAGGATTAAAAGTAGAAGATCCCTCCATTGACTTAGCAATGGTGTGTGCATTATTAAGTTCTTATGAAGATATTCCGGTACCGCAGCAAATCTGTTTTGCTGGTGAAGTAGGATTGAGTGGAGAGATCCGTGCTGTAAATAGAATTGAACAGCGTATTGCAGAGGCTGAGAAACTGGGTTTTGAAAAAATTATTGTGAGTAAATACAATCAAAAAGGGTTGAGTTCTCAAAAGTTTAATATAGATGTAATAATGGCAGGAAGAGTAGATGAAGTATATCGTCAACTATTTTAATGAATACAATTAACCTTATTAAAAACGGACTTGTGCAGCTTTTCTTTCCGCATACGTGTTACGGATGTGGCAGTGATTTATTATCAAAAGAAAGTTTATTATGCCCTTATTGCCTCAAAGATTTACCGGAAACCAATTTTGCCAAATATGCTGATAACCCCGTTGAAAAAATTTTTTGGGGGAGGATTCCTGTTAAGGCTGCTATGACAGGTTTTTATTTTTCCAAACATGCCATCATTCAAACGTTAATACATCAGCTTAAATATAAAGGCAAAAAAGAAGTAGGGGCATTTCTTGGCAATCGGTTGGCACTTCAATTAAAAAACTCTACCCGTTTTGCTCAAATTGATGCATTGCTCCCGTTGCCACTCTTTCCTCATAAATTAAAGCTACGTGGTTATAACCAAGCCGCCGTTATTGCAGACGGAATGAGTGAGGTTTTAGAAATACCGGTTTTAAATAATGTCATTACACGAAAAATATTTACAGAAACACAAACCCGTAAAGGAAGAACGGACCGGTGGCAAAATGTAAAAGAAAGTTTTGCCTTGCTTAATGGTGATGCAATACAAAATAAACATGTGTTATTGGTGGATGATGTAATAACTACCGGCGCCACAACAGAGGCATGTGGCAGCATCCTTCTATCAGCTAATAATGTTCAGTTAAGTATTGCTGCTTTGGCTTTTGCAACTGATTAATCTGCCGCCACAACACTATTTTCAGGCTGCAAACGTTATTTTTGAAGCATTAAATGGCTAAGAATGTTAATTTAAATTATAATGAAACAAATTGCCTATATAAGTCTTTGCTCCTTTTTTGTTTTCATTATTGATTCTTGTAAGAAAGAAAAACTGCTTACAAATGGCAATGCAGCCATAATTATTAACCGGGATACATTAAATTTTGATACCGTATTCACCAGTACCGGCTCTATTACACAATATTTTACTATTATTAATCCCAATAATCAAAAAATTCAGCTTTCCTCCATCAGGCTCATGGGTGGTAACACCTCTCCATTTAAAATAAATGCCGATGGTATTAACGGACCAACCATTAACAACATTGAAATTGAGGCCAATGATAGTATTTATGTTTTTGTTTTGGTAACTATCAATCCCAATACTGCCAGCCTTCCTTTTGTAATTAATGATAGTATTCAAATAAACTGGAATGGCAACACCTTATCTAAACATCTACAGGCATGGGGGCAAAATGCACATTTCTTACGAAATAAAGTGATTAATGTAAATACAATTTGGGAAAATGATCTACCCTACGTCATTCTGGGCGGAATACGAGTTGACACAAATATTAACCTTACTATTAACCCGGGTGTAAGAATTTATAGCCATGCTGATGCTCCGTTTATTGTGGATGGAACATTGACCATTAACGGGACAAAACAGGATAGTGTAATTTTTCGTGGTGACCGGTTGGATGAAGATTACCGTGATTTTCCGGGTTCATGGCCGGGCATTTATTTCCGTGACCAGAGTAAAGACAACCAATTTACTTATGTTATTATTAAAAATGCCTTCCAGGGAATTGTTGTACAAAATCCATCACCAAATGCTAACCCTAAAGTAACGTTATCACAATGTATTATTGATAATATTTATGATGCGGGGATATTAGGCATTCAGTCCAGCATTAAAGCTGATAATTGTTTAATCAGCAACTGTGGTAGTAATGTAGCTGTTGCATTGGGTGGAAATTATTCATTTACGCATTGTACAATAGCAACGTATTCTTCTTCTTTCATCAATCATAAAAACCCGGTATTGTTTGCCAGCAATGCATTAAAACAAAACAATCAAACACTCACTAATAATCTCTTTGCTAATTTTACCAATTGTATTATTTGGGGCGAAGGTGGCTCTGTAGAAGATGAGGTGGTAACTGACAAACAGGGTAATAATACCTACTCTGTAACATTTGATAATGTTTTGTATAAAGTAAAAACTGACCCGGCAAATATTGTTATCAATGCATCTATCAAAAATCAGCCACCTGTGTTTGACAGTATTGATGTAGGCACCCGTTTTTACGATTTCCATTTAAAAGCAGCGTCACCCGCAATCAACAAAGGAAAAACAACAGGTCTGGCTATTGATTTAGACGGCAGGCCTCGTGCTAATGGTTTGCCCGACCTGGGCTGTTATGAAAAACAGTAACCCCTTTTGTGTCGCCCTGTGTGAAGGGAACATAACCGCTATTAATTAACATTTTGCAGAACTTATTTGTGTTAAATTTGTCGCTTCCTGTATCTAAAATACCCAACTATTAAAATATAAAACATGAAAACATTATTCATTGCTTTGTTACTAACAAGTGCTGCCTCTACTTCTATTTACGATTTTAAAGTAGAAGCTTTGTCAAAAGGCAAAACCATTGATTTGAGTGATTATAAAGGCAAAAAAATTTTAATTGTAAATACTGCCTCTAAATGTGGCTATACCCCACAATATGAAGGTTTGGAAAAATTATATGAGACTTATAAAAATGAATTAGTGGTTATCGGCTTTCCTGCTAATAATTTTGGTAGTCAGGAACCGGGTAGCAATAAAGAAATTGGTGAGTTTTGTAAAAAAAATTATGGAGTAACTTTTCCTATGGCTACCAAAGTTTCTGTGAAGGGTGAGGATATACATCCCTTGTTTCAATGGTTGGTGTACGAAGCAAAAAAATTGGGAAAAGATGATCCGATTAAATGGAACTTTACCAAGTTTTTAATAGATGAAAATGGGAAGTTAATTGATGTATTCCCCAGTAAGGTAAAGCCTATGGACTATGAGATTATTAAATTTTTAGGAAAACCTTAAAAATATTCAGAATGTGATTTTAAAGGCGATGAAAATTTTCATCGCCTTTCGTTTATTTCGCATTTGTTAATAAGCAATTAAATTGCAGTCTCATGCAATTCTCTTCTATCATCGGACAAAAAGAAACCAAACAACATTTGGCAGAGTTGGTTCAGCAAAACCGGTTAAGCCATGCTTTATTGTTTTTGGGTAATGAAGGTAGTGGTGCATTACCGCTTGCCATAGCTTTTGCACAATACATTGTATGTGAGGAGGTGAATGGGAAGAAGGTAGCAATAAGCGGCTCATCCTTATTTGGAGAAGAACCAACATCAACAACAGGCAAGCATACGCCAGTAACAGAGCCTTGCGGCATTTGCCCTGCCTGTGTAAAGGCAAGGCAGCTTATTCATCCCGATATACATTTTTCTTATCCCGTTATCCCTAAAAAAAGTGGTGATAAGCCGGTGAGTACTGATTATGCTGCCGAATGGAGAGAATTCATCTTACAATTTCCCTATGGCAATGTGTACGACTGGTTACAGTTTATTGGTGCAGAAAACAAGCAGGGAAATATTACGGCTGAAGAATGTAATGATATCATCCGCAAACTGAGTTTAAAGAGTTTTGAAAGTGAATTTAAAATTCTTGTTATGTGGATGCCGGAATACTTAGGGAAGGAAGGGAACAAGTTACTAAAACTAATTGAGGAGCCGCCACCCAATACATTGTTTATTCTGGTAGCAGAAAATGAATCGCTGATATTACCCACCATTATCTCCCGAACACAGTTAGTAAAAATTCCACCCATTGACGCGGCGGAAGTAGAAGAAGCTTTATTGCAACGCACCAAGCTTCCCCCCGAACAGGCCAGGCAAATTGCCAGTGTGTGTGAAGGTAACTATCGGGATGCTTTACAACTAATGCAGCATGCGGAAGAAGACTGGCAATCTTTATTAAGAGAATGGTTAAACGCCACTTTAAAGACCGGACCTGCTGCACAAGTAAAATGGGTGGAAGAGGTTAGCAAGTTAGGCAGGGAGAAGCAAAAACAGTTTCTCCGTTATTTTAATCACCTATTAGAACAAGCCATTCGTATTAAATTAATGGGCGCAAGAAACGTACACATGCCTGAAGACGAGTTTGATTTTGCTCAACGACTCAATAAAATTGCCGGAATTAGTCAGCAACAGGCCATTATTGAAGAATTAGATAAGGCTGTTTATTATATTGAAAGAAATGCCAATGCTAAAATGTTGTTTCATGCCCTTACCATCAAGCTTAATCACGTTATATTAAACAAGGCCATAATAGAAACATGGTAACTTCCCGTTATTTACTGAGGAGTATTAAAAAGCGGGAAGAGATATTTTAGTTTCCCGTCTTTTGGCAAGAGTACAGGCCACTAATAAGGATTATGCTACTTTAAAAACAAATCGCTATTTTTGACTAAATGAGGTAGAAGACAGCGGTATTGAAGTAAAGAGATGAGGTAGCCTGGTTATCGAATTTTGAACATTGGTACTATAAATAATAAATGATTGTAAGCCAATGAGCCCTTTCTGATGACTGTAAACCCTGACCAATGTGGTAAACAGGTAATATTTCCTGCTACCTAAGGTGTTATAAGCTATTTTTCTCCCTCACATTAATTAACTTAAATTTTTTACTTACGATATGGGATGTAGTACGTGTAGCACGGGAAATAATAAAGTATTGGGGTGTAAAAATAATGGTGGATGTAGCACTGGTTCTTGTAACCGAATGAATGTTTATGACTGGCTGGTTAATCTTCCTTTTGCTGACCCGGAGAGTTCGTGCAA
>DASSYR010000070.1:0-58111 GCA_035703165.1 Chitinophagaceae bacterium | reverse complement strand
AACTATCAGCGAAATCGTAGAAATGACACCCCATTCTATTCATGCGGTTACATTTGAAGGGTTTTTGTTGAAAATTTTGCTCTTTATTATGGCTTATCAAATAAAAACAATTGTTTAAATCAGGAAACTTGAATTAATTAGATTAAGTAAAACGTTTAATCAGGGCCCGGCAGGTTGACATAAAACTAACCTTAATGTATATCCGAAAATAATTTACAAAAATAGCTGGATGAGCTTGTTCTTACTAGCATACTTGCATGCAGACTCTGACAGGCAGAGGCAGTTTCAAAATGACGACTAGTATGTGTTTAAGGTACCCAAAGCTGCAAGCAGGTTGCATTTTCAAAAATACTTTTTAGGTGAATATTTATTTTTTCTTAAATTGGTGTTGGTATATTTTTTTATTAACAAAAACCTATCATTTATGAAAAAAAGATTTCTTTCTATAGTACTGTTACTAACGTTTGTAATAATGTCGGCTTCGACTGAGTCCATCGCGGTACCTCAATATTCTCATAGTAAAGAGCCCATCCCGATCCCGATACCTCGTTATTCTCAGAGTAAAGAGCCTATCCCCATCCCGATACCTCGTTATTCTCAGAGTAAAGAGCCTATCCCGGTACCTTGTTAATTCTCACGGTAAAGCTATTAAAGGCATCAGTATCTCGAAAACAAGATGTTTCGATGGTATCTTGCATATAGATGTCAAGAAGTTGAAACTCTTTACGAGCTTACTTTTTTTTACTATCAAAAAGACCGCCATAAAGCGGTTTTTTTGTTGCAATGCTTATACATTTGTAAAAAAATTATATGAATTTTTTTAGCGAAGTGATTATTTTTTTTTCTGTTTCACTATCGCTAATTTCTTCCGGAATAAATTTTTTGCCTATTACTTTTTCATACAGTTCTATATATCGTTGAGAAATAGTATGCACCCATTCATCACTCATTACAGGAACAACTTGTCCCTGCTTGCCCATGAAGTTATTGGCAATTAACCATTCTCTGACAAATTCCTTACTAAGTTGCTTTTGTTTTTCACCTTTTGTTTGTCTTTCTTCAAACCCGTCGGCATAAAAATATCGTGAGCTATCGGGAGTATGAATTTCATCCATTAAATAAATCGTGTCATCAATTTTCCCAAATTCATATTTGGTGTCCACCAATATCAAACCGTGATTAGCAGCAATTTCTTTTCCTTTTTTAAATAGGTTTAATGCATAGTTACTTAAAACTTCCCATTCTGCTTCAGTAGCCAAACCGCTGGCAATAATTTCTTCAAAACTAATATCTTCATCATGCCCCTCAGAGGCTTTGGTACTGGGTGTGATAATGGGAGTAGGAAAAAAATCATTTTCTTTCATCCCTTCAGGCATCGCTACGCCGCATAACATTCTTTTGCCTGATGAATAAATTCTCCAGGAATGTCCGGCCAAATTGCCCCGAACCACTATTTCAATTTTAAACGGGTTACATTTTTTGCCAATACTTACGTTAGGAGCAGGCACATCCAGCAGCCAATTGGGGCAAATGTGCCGGGTAGCGTTAAGCATGTGGGCCGCTATTTGGTTTAAAACCTGTCCTTTAAAGGGAATAGGACGGGGTAAAATCACGTCAAAAGCTGATATACGGTTACTGGCTACCATTACCAGCAGGGTGTTATTTATTGTATAAACGTCTCTTACTTTACCCTTATAAAAGCCGGTTTGGTGAGGAAAATGGAAGGAGCTCATGCTGCTAAAATACCATGCCGGCGGATTATACCCAACTTTAAAACCATAAAGAAATTAACAGCTTTTCTGAAAATGGTCAAAAGAAAATTTTTATAGTAAACTAACAATCACTATTTTGGCGGCTGATTCTATAATCCAAAACTTCTGAATATGAGAAAAAGCCTGAGCTTCCTTGCTTGCTTTACAATAGCATGCCTTTTACATGTGGCTGCTTTAGCACAAAATGTTACTATAACAGGTAATGTTAAAAACAGCGCAACTAAAGAAAATGTTGCCGCCGTTTCTATAATGGTAAAGGGTACCAATAATGGAACTTTTACTGATGATAACGGTAATTTTAGGTTAACGGTATCTAAATTACCTGTGACCTTAGTTATTTCTTCGGTTGGTTTCGAAAGCCGCGAAGTAGCCGTAACCAGTGGGGAAAAAGTTTCTATTGAATTAACTTCAGTCTCAACCTTGGGTCAGGAAGTTGTTGTTTCAGCAACACGTACTTCCACCCGCTTGCTTGAGTCTCCTGTTTCGATTGAAAGAATAAGTTCAGCAAATATCCGTAATGCAGCCGCGGCCAGTTATTACGATATTTTGCGCAATGCCAAAGGAGTGGACGTGGTAAACTCCAGTTTATCTTTTACCACTATAAGTACACGTGGTTTTATTGGCAGCGGTAGTGCCCGTGTAAACCAGGTTGTTGATGGATTGGATAACCAGGCACCGGGTTTAAACTTTTCTGTAGGTAATATAGTAGGGTTAAGTGAACTGGATGTAGAAAGTGTTGAATTGCTCCCCGGCGCATCTTCTGCTTTGTATGGCCCGGGTGGTATAAATGGTACTGTAATTATCAATAGCAAAAATCCTTTTAAATATCAGGGTTTGAGCTTCCAGGTAAAAAATGGTATTATGCACACTGACCATCGTCAACGAAATCCTTCTCCTTATTATGACTGGACAGTGCGTTGGGGTAAAGTAGTAAGTAGCAAATTTGCTTTTAAAGTAAGCGCTCAATTAATACAAGCTAAAGACTGGAGAGCAACAGATTACCGCAATTATAATCGCATTGGCCCAACAGGAAGTATAAAAGATGGCACTCGTACAACTGATCCTAATTATGATGGTATTAATATTTACGGTGATGAAACTACACGAAATTTAAGGAGTGTTCCCACCTCTGGTGGTAATGTGGATATTTATGCTGCTGTTGCGGCTGGTATAGTGGCTGCTAATCCTGCAGCAGGTCCTGCAGTTAATGCAATCCTGGCTTCGTTACCTAACGTTGTTAATGTTTCTCGTACCGGATATACTGAAAGTGAGTTGTTAGATAATAATACAACCAATTTTAAATTATCCGGAGGGCTTTATTATAAAATTACCAATAATATTGAAGCATCGCTTTCTTCCAATTGGGGAACGGGTACTACGGTATATACCGGCTCGGAACGTTATAGCATTAGGGATTTTAAATTGGGGCAACATAAGTTAGAGATAAAATCCAAAAATTGGTTTGTGAGAGGTTATACCACCCAGGAAAATGCAGGAGAAACTCACAATAGTACGATAACTGCCCAGTTGTTTAACGAAGCATGGAGACCAAGCGCTACCTGGTTTCAACAATATGTTACAGGATGGTGGACTGCTAAATTAGGAGGTGCTTCAGACATTACGGCACACAATGCAGGAAGAACTGCCGCTGATGTAGGTCGCCCGGGTTCAGGTACACAGCAATTTAGAACTCTATACGACCAGGTGAGAAAAGCCCCCATTCCGGTAGGTGGTTTGTTATTGGACAGGAGTGATTTATGGGGAGTTGAAGGTCAATACAACTTTCAAAATGAAATAAAGTTTGTAGATGTACTTGTAGGTGCTAACTGGAGACAATATGTATTAAACTCTAAGGGTACTTTGTTTATTGACACGATTAGCCCGGTTAAAATAAATGAAATTGGTGGCTATGTTCAACTAACAAAAAAGTTTCTTAATGAGCGTCTTACCTTGTCTGCATCCGGACGTTATGACAAGAATGAAAATTTCAAAGGTCGGGTTACTCCAAGAGCCACAGCTGTAGTACAAGTAGCTAAAAATAATAATGTTCGGTTGTCTTATCAAACCGCTTATCGCTTCCCTACAACCCAACAACAATACATTAACCTCGTAGTGGGTAATGGCGCATTTTTGTCAGGGGGGTTGCCCTGGGTAGCTCAGCGTTATAATTTCAAAAATAACCCGGCATTTTTGTTAGAAAATGCCTTGGTGGGTAATTTCTCAACGCCGTATAATGTTTCGAATTTTGACAATTTTAAGCCAGAAACTTCTACGGCTTACGAGGTTGGTTATAAAGGTCTTTTTGGTAATAAACTTTTGTTGGATGTTTATGGCTACTATGCGCAACATAAAAACTTTATTGGAAGGGTAGTATTACTACAACGTAAGGCTGGTCCTCCTGTATTACCGACAGATTATCTTGATTTTGGAGATGCTGCAAAACGTAATGCTATTAGCATAACGACTAACAGTACCTCGAAGGTAAACACATGGGGATACGGTTTAAGCTTGGACTATAATTTTGACAAATTTTGGAGTGCAACATTTAACCTGTCATCAGATCATATTGAAGATGTGCCGACAGGATTTGTAAGCGGGTTTAATACTCCTTTATATCGCTTTAATATTGGTCTTACGAATACCGGCATTGGCAAATCCAAATTGTTCGGTTTCGCAGCTAATTTCAGATGGCAAGATGATGTGAAATATGAAGCTGATTTTGGTAATGGTTCATTGCCTTCTTTTTACATAATAGATGCACAGGTTAATTATAAAGTATCTAAGCTGCGTTCATTAATTAAGCTTGGCGCTAACAACATTTTAAATAAATACTATCGCAATGCTTTTGGTAATCCTTCTATCGGAGGACTTTACTATGTAAGTTTTGCTTATAATGTGTATTAATTTTTTGAAGTAGTTAAAATATAATAAATGGGATCGAATTATTCGGTCCCATTTTATTTTTGCCCTTTTGGCTTGGGCTTGTTGTTTTTTGATTTTTGTTCGGGGAGCTTTTTCTTGCCATTTAAAATATTTTCAATTTTTTGGCGATTGTCAAAATTGAGAGGCTCGGGTATTGGGGCTTCCCCATCTTTTAATTTAAATGTAAACACCTTATTTACATGTATCCATTGCCCGTTTTGCCATTTAAATCCTTCATAATCTCCGTCTGGTATTAAAGTATATTTTTTTTGAGGTTCATTGGTTTCGGAAATTAAATGGTCAAACAAAATCATGTCCATTTCTTCGTCATATTGCACCCTGGCTCTTCCGTCTTTTTTGTATTCTAATGAAAAACGATTTTGCATGGGTTTTGGGATTGAATCCTCCGAGAATGAAAACACAGGGTATCCTAATACAGGTTCCCCATCATCTGTAAACGATAAGATATCAATCCATTTGCGTGTAACATTAAGGGTGTATTCATCGTACCCTAATAAAGTATAAATTTTTTTTCCATTTGATTCTTTAGGTATAATACGATAGTAGATATTGCCGATCCACCACTGTCCATTCATAATCGTATCATAAGGATTTTTGATAAGGTGTGACCTGTCAATCAGGGGGAAAAGTTTTAAGGAACCATCGGACGATTTAACTTGTATTGCGCCTCGCTGACGATTTATACTTTCATCCATTTCTACCTGCCAGGAAAATATACGAAAAGCGCTGTCCGGAGCGTATAAGCGAGAAATGGATTGTACAGAGTCGAATGGATAGTAAAAGGAGTTTTTAATTTTTAAAGCTCTGACGAGTATTTTTACAAAAAAGCTGTCTGATCGAAAGCGTTGGCCTGCATCTTTAGCGTTTACGAGATTATACCCATATTGTTTTAATGAATCCTCTTTTTTCTTTAGCTCTTTTAAGTCAGCAGGGGAAATAGATTGGGCTATGGATACAAGTCCATAAAGTAAGCTTATAAAATAGAATATAATTTTTTTCATATCGCGTAAACCTACAACAGGTTTTGTTGCAAATTTATTGCCTGTTCTTACATTTTTTATAGTGCTTTTGCAACACTTAACAAATCATTGTAGGCTGTGTCAATAAAAGGGTGGGGTATGGGCGTTTCGGGTCGGGTTGTTTTAAGGAAGATTGTAAACATTCCCAATTTTTTGCCAAATTCCATGTCGCCTAAGGTGTTACCAATCATTATTGATCTTGAAAAGTTAATGGAGGGAAAATCTTTTTGTGCCTGTATTCCCATACCAGTATTGGGTTTTCTGTCCGGACTACTTTCTTCCAGGTCAGTACAGAAGTAGATGGAATCAATACGCCCACCGGCTTTTTCAATCTCAGTCGTCATTTGGTTGTTAATGTTGAGTAATGATTCCAATGTCATCCAGCCTTTACCCACTCCTTTTTGATTGGTAACAACAACAATGTGATTAAATTTGGGGTTTAAAATTTTTAATGCTTCTAACACGCCATCATAAAACCTAAACTCATCCCAGTTGCGGATGTAATCATTGTGTTTTTCGTGATTAATAACTCCATCACGATCAAGAAATAACGTCCAGTTTTTGTTTACGGCCGGAATGGGTTTCGGAAAACTGAAAATTTGAGGAAGTTCTGATTGAGCTTTGTCAAAATCTTCGGGAATTCCAATATCAATAAAGTATTGATTTTGTATAACTCCGTAAAACCTTCGCTGGGAGCAAAACTTCTCCAGGTAATCTTTTTCAAAAGAAAATTTTCCGGAAAATTGTTCTGAGAGGTATTGTTGTGTATCCAGTATGTAAACCCCGCCATTTATTAGCCCGCTATCGTAATATTTTTTTTCTTTAAAGCAGCTAACTGAATTGTTTTCGTTTAGCTCCACAACACCATACCGATCGAAGTTTTTCATAGGTTTAAGGGCAAGGGTGCAATGTGCATTGTTTGCAAAGTGGGTTTCCGCAAGTTCTTTTAGATTTATATGAAATAAGGTATCTCCATTAATAATCAGTACATGTCTTTCCGTGGCCTTTTCGCAGGCAAGTTTAATAGCGCCACCGGTACCAAGACGTTCCTGTTCTATGGATAGTTGAAAAGAGGAAGGAGAAAAATTATTTTTTACCCATGTTTCAATTGCTTCACTTTTATAGCCGGTTGCAAAAATGAATTTTTCAATTCCTTGTTTTTTAAGAAGCGTTGTAACATAGTGCAGAAAAGGATTTCCTGCAACGGGGGCCATAGGTTTGGGTAAATCAGATACTACGGAGCGCAATCTGATTCCCAGTCCTCCTGCTAAAATTATAGCTTCTTTTATTTGCATGTTAAAAACTATCTGGCAAAATATTTTTCTTCAACTAATTGGCAAATAATGTGGCCTAACAAGATATGCGATTCCTGTATCCTGGGCGTATCGGTTGAAGGAATATTAAGCAGGTAATCGCTAATGGCTTTCATTTTACCACCGGTTTCGCCGGTAAAGCCAATTGTTTTCATTCCTTTTTCTTTGGCTACTTCAAATGCGGCAATAATGTTTTTTGAATTGCCGGAAGTGGATAAGCCAATTAATACGTCACCTTTATTGCCGATGCCTTTTACGAGGCGGGAATAAACTACATCATAACTATAATCGTTGGCAACGGCAGTAAGATAAGATGTATTGCAATGTAATGCTTCAGCCGGTAAAGCATCACGGTCTGTATAAAAACGCCCACTGAACTCAGCTGCCAGGTGTTGAGCATCGGCAGCGCTGCCTCCATTACCACAGAATAAAACTTTATTGCCGTTTTTTAATGCAGTAACAATCAAATCAGTACAGGTAGCAACGGTATTAATAATATTTTCATCTGCCAATACTTTTTGCTTCGTATCAATAGAGGCTCTGATGATGGATTCTATTTTATCGTTCATGATAGTTAATTAAAAAGGCAAAATTAAAAAGTAAAACGTAAAGCCTGTCGAACATGTTTAATTCTTGGAATTCATTATATCTCCTTTATACCGTCCACGTAGTTAAACCATATTTGGTGAATTGATAGTTTTTGCAATAGCCACCAAAACTTACTAATGTTTCGATTACTTTATACCGGGTGTTTCCGGGGCAGTAAAATATCATAAAACCACCGCCACCGGCGCCACTTATTTTTCCACCGGTTGCACCAGATTTTTTGGCTTCTTCGTATATCTCTTCGATACTACTGTTGGAGATATTGGCTGCCATCAATCTTTTTTGCTGAAATCCGTAATCCAGTATTTCTCCGATTTCATGTAATTTTCCTTTTAGCAATGCTTCTTTCATCATCCTGGACTGCTCTTTTAAATGATGCATAGCCTCAATGGATTTTTCATTCTTCTCTGTTACATTCTTCTGCTGTTCTTTAATGATAGTGGCTGATTCCCTGCTGGTGGAAGTAAAGTATAAAACCAAATTATTTTCCAGTTCATGCAAATATTCTGGGCGTATGCGCAGTGGGTTTACAATTACTTTGTCCCCCTCGTAAAACTCCATAAAATTTACGCCACCAAAGGTGGCCGCATATTGATCTTGTTTTCCTCCCGCCAGTTGTAAATCTTTTCTTTCTATTTCATAAGCATAATGGGCAATATCATAATCACCTAAGGGCAGCTTAAGCATTTCAACAAAAGCGCCAATAATGGCTACTACCAATGTTGAAGAAGTGCCAAGACCTGAGCCTGCCGGTGCATCAACAAAGGTTGATAATTTAAACCCTGATGTTGGTATTCCATAATCTTTTTGAATACGGTTATAAACACCTTTTAACAAGTCCAGTTCGCCCGTAATCGGTAGCTGTTTATTCCATTCAAACAATTGTTCCTGCTCTTGATCAATTGATTTAATAACAATGGAGTTATCAGGAACAGTTTCTATGCTTGCATGAGCAAATAAGGAGATGGTAGCATTTAAAATAGCACCGCCGTGCAAATCACTATATGGACTTACATCCGTGCCGCCACCGGCTAAACCTAAACGAAGAGGCGCTTTACTTCTGTATATCATTGGTTAATTGAAAAATGGCTTCTGTTATACGGCTCCATTTATATTTTTCTTTTTCTTTGCGAAGATGCGGTAAAAAATGGTTTTCACCTAATTGAAAGTACTGTGTAATCTTTTCTGCAATGGAAGCGGCATTGGGTTCAGCTATTAGCCCCACTTTACCATCGGGGACTAAAGAAGGTAAGCCGCCAACATTGGTAACGATCATTGGTTTTTCAAAATGATAGGCAAGGGGGGTTACACCACTTTGTGTTGCATTACGATAGGGTTGTATTACACAATCAACTGCGCACAGATAATATTTTACTTCACTATCGGGAATAAAATTAGTTTTTAATATCACAACATCTTGTATATCATTATCTGTTATTTGTTGCAAATAAGGTTTGTCATCTTCGTAAAATTCGCCGGCTATTAATAATTTTTGACTAGTGCTACCCGATTTTCTTTTTTGTTTAAGAATCTTCATCGCATCTAATAATATATCCAATCCTTTGTATTTTCTTATAAAGCCAAAAAAAAGGACAATTTGTTCATCTTGTTCAATGCCCAATACCCGCCTTGCCTCTTCTTTGGAAATTTTTTCGCCAAAATTGTCATATAAGGGATGAGGTACAAATTGAGCTGGTTTGCTTTTCTCATACAAGCGTAAATCACTCAGTACTTTTTCACTCATGGTTATGCAGGCATCTATTGGTTTTAAAAAGTATCTTGTAAAAGATTTATCGCCCGTTCTTTTTTCATGTGGTATTATATTATCAGCAATGCACACGATTTTAGTATGCTTATTGCGCTTTGCAATGCGCAAAATGGTACCAAGGCAAGGTCCCATGAAAGGTAGCCAGTAGCGGACAACAATAATGTCGGGTTTTAATTGATTTAATTTTCTTCCTGTTATAACCCAATTAACTGGATTGATGGAATTAATTTTTACACGAATTGTTAAATCTGTTGGTGATGGTTCAGTTGAATATTGTGTAGTACCGGGAAACAAAAAGCCCGGATATTGTAACGAAAAAGTATAAATAACGACTTCATGACCTTGTAGTTTGAATTCTCTGGCGAGCCGCTCGTTGTAGGAGGCAAGGCCACCGCGTAAAGGATGTGCAGGGCCGATTATGACTATTTTCTTTTTGTCATTACTCATATCCTGCAAATATCAAAGTAATTAATGATGAATTATATTTACACGATACCCGTTTTTTTCTCAATAAGATAATTATTCCGCTCCGGTGAATTACGGGAAATTAATTCGCCAATAAAACCGGCAAGGAAAAGTTGTGTGCCAATGATCATGGTAGTTAGAGCCAGGTAAAAACTAGGACGATTGGTTAAGGCAAAATCTCTTTCAATTACTTTAGCTACAATCAGATAAGCGCTGATAACAAAACCCACCACGAAAAATAAGGTGCCCCATAATCCAAAAAAGTGCATAGGCCTTTTCCCAAATTTGCTCACAAAAGTAATGGAGGCCAAATCAAGAAAACCGTTGACAAACCGGCTCCATCCAAATTTGGTAATACCATATTTCCTTTTGCGGTGTTCTACCACTTTTTCACCAATCTTTTTGAAGCCTGCTGTTTTTGCCAGTACCGGAATGTATCGGTGCATTTCTCCATATACTTCAATGCCTTTTACTACCTTTTTATTATAGGCTTTAAGTCCACAATTAAAGTCATGGAGTTTTATGCCAGACATGCAACGGGTAGATGCATTAAAAAACTTAGAAGGAATATTTTTAGTAAAAGTATTGTCGTAACGTTTCTTTTTCCATCCGCTAATCAAATCGTATTTATCTTCTATAATCATTTTCCGCAGTTCAGGAATTTCATCCGGACTGTCTTGTAAATCTGCATCCATCGTTATTACAACTTCTCCCATGGTTGCTTTAAATGCTTCGTTAAGTGCGGCTGATTTTCCGTAGTTACGTTGAAATTTTATTCCTTTCACACAATGATTTTTTGAATGCAAAGATTCAATTATTTGCCAGGAATTATCGGTACTGCCATCATCCACAAAAATGATTTCGTAGGAAAAATTATTCTCCTGCATTACTTTTTCAATCCATGCACACAGTTCAGGCAAGGATTGCTCTTCGTTTAACAGTGGTATGACTATGGAGATATCCATTCAATAATTTATGCTTGTGGTTGAAAAGGAGAGGGGGGATTTTTTTTAGCAACACCAGCGCCTATTAAAGAAGCAATTACACCAGCCAATAAGTACCAGAAAATAACTCCGAGTATCAAAAAAACGGTAAACGATTTTTTCATAATTTCTATAGTCTGGTCAATTTGCGCCTGTGTTACTTTAGGGTTGTTTGCCATTTCTTCCTGTGTTTTCTCTATTATCTTTTCTCTCATTTCAGGGAAAATATATCCAAATACTAGAGAGTAAACTATCATTATGCATGTAACAACAGCAGCAGTTTTAAAGCCATGTGCGAAAAGATTTCCAAAGGTTACGGCGTTATCATTTTCCTTTCCAAAGGACAGCGTTGCCCAAATAATGGCAACGACGTAAATTAGCATAACAACATACTGGTACCAATTTTCAAGATATAGTCCTGTAAAATAAAAGGCCAGGCCAAGTACAATCAGGACTAGAGAAATGATTAAACCCTTAGTTACATGAGAGGTTATTTTCTTTTCCATAATTTAGTTTTTATTCATTCAAAAATAAATTGTCTTTGTTAATTATCCCAATTACTTTTCCCTTTAGTTCTCTTCCGATAAAAGGAGAATTTTTTGATTTTGATTTTATCATAGACTGGGAAAACTCGAACTTTTCAGTGGGGTTAAATAAACTAAGATTAGCCTTTTCCCCCTCCTTAATCTCAGGTACAGGTAAGCCAATAATATTTCTGGTGTTCACCGCCATCATTTGTACCCATTCTTCTATTGGTAGAAGCTCAAGCGAATTTGTTACAGCAAAAGCAGTTTCTAATCCAATCATGCCGTTTTGAGCATATTCAAATTCGCAGGTTTTATCGTCCCAGTGTTGTGGTTGATGATGGGTAGCGATGCAATCTACCACACCTGATTTTAAAGCCTCTCTCAAAGCCATCATTTCTTCCTTTGTTCGTAAAGGAGGATTTACTTTCAGATTGGTATCGTATGATGGCAAATCTTCATCACAAAAGAACAAGTGATAGGGAGTAATGGAACAACTCACTTTAATGCCACCGTCTTTAGCCCGCTTTACATACTCCAAAGATTTTTTAGTTGTAACACCCGTAAAATGCAGTTTGGATTCTGCATATCTCGCCAGTTTAATATCCCGTGCAATAATGATTTCTTCAGCAATTGCCGGTTTGCCCGGCAACCCCATTCTTGTAGAAGTAATTCCTTCATTCATCAGCCCATTTGTACCAATACTTTTATCTTCCGGTAGCTGTATGATCACACTGTTTATCGTTTTTACATACTGCAGCGCTTTTATAAGCAAACCTGCTGACTGAATGCAACTGGTGCCATCACCAAAAGCTTTGGCTCCGCTGTTATACATATCGTACATTTCAGCCAAATCTTTTCCTTCTGTATTTCTTGTAACGGCCCCCATTGGATGAATGGTTACCGGTAAGGGTTTTGATTTTTGTACAATATATTCTACTTCAGATTTGGTGTGGATTGATGGTAAGGTATTTGGTATAACAAGTACTTCAGTAAAGCCACCCGCCGCTGCTGCTAATGCGCCAGATTCCAGGGATTCTTTGTATTCTTTTCCGGGATCACAAAAATGAGCAAACAAGTCAACCCATCCGGGAGACACATAACATTCCTTTTTATCAATCACTACATCGGCTTTTGTCGAAATGGCGTTAGCTATTTGTTTAATAACACCGGTTTCAATAAAAATATCTTTTATTTTTCCATTATAAGGAGAATGTACATCAGTAATACGTGCACCTTTGATTAAAATCGTCATGAGTTTTTGGAAGGCGATTTGATTGCGCTAAGATAGATTTTCCCGTGCAAATAAATGGTATTTAGTTTTTTAAAGAGAAGTTTTAGCCCTGATTTTAGGACTTAGCGTCTCAATTTTGTCAAAAACAGCATACCCGCAATATGTTTGTCAGGATCGGATTGATTGGAATCCGTTTGTGGTTAAGGTGATTCGTTGTTTTTTACTTTTTTAATCGAAAACATCGTTGTAAATAGTAGTTGTAGAAGTAATGTCCAGATAATTTTTTATAGAAAGATTTTAATCTTAATTTTGTCACCCGTAAAATTTTATTTCGGGGCTTTTTGCGGGAGTAGCGTAATAAGATAATTTTGTCGTCCGTAATTTTTGGTTTCGGGACGTAGCGCAGCCCGGTAGCGTACCAGCATGGGGTGCTGGTGGTCGCTGGTTCGAATCCAGTCGTCCCGACAATACAAGGCGACCCGCTTTTTTAGTGGGTCGTTTTCTTTTTTACCTACTCAACGTACTTACCACTCCTTTGTGGGTAGTGTTGCTTATAGACCGAAATACTTTCTTTTAATAATGCTATACGCGAAAATTTATCTGAGGAAAATTGTCCATCTACCCACGTTCTTTATCCATTTCGCAAAAAGATCAGTTATTGCACTTTTGTACTGTCAATAATGACGAAAACATATTAAAAGAATAAGTAATGACAAATTTTAATGTTCCCGACAGAGGAGAGGTATCTGCAAACAATCAGGAGATTTTTGATAATCTTAAAAAAGGGCTTGGAATGGTTCCTAACTTGTACGCCGTGATGGCTCATTCGGATGATGCCTTAGGTAATTACCTTGCTTTCCAAAGTGCAAAGACTACTTTTTCCAACAAAGAAAAGCAGGCGGTAAACTTGGTTGTAAGCCAGGTGAATGAATGTTTATACTGTCAGTCTGCTCATACCCTGCTTGGAACAATGAACGGATTTACTGAAGAGCAAACTATTGAAATCAGAAAAGGTGGCGCTTCTTTCGATTCTAAACTAAATGCATTGGTAGCTTTAGCGAAAGAGGTTACAGAAAAAAAAGGTTTTATTTCTGAAGCTTCTGTAAACAACTTTTTGAGTGCAGGTTATAGCAAAGGACAGGTTGTTGAGTTGGTGATGTTGGTGGCAGAAAAAACGGCAATGAACTATTTGTACGGCGTTACAAAAGTGAATATTGACTTTCCTGTTGCAAAAAGTATCTAAAAGATTTATGGCAGGGCAAAGTAAAATTTCGCCCTGCTATTTAAACTGAATAAAATGGAAGCCCAAAGACCGCCACTGCCACCGTTTACGCTTGAGACTGCTTTACAAATGGTACAGATAACTGAAGAGGTCTGGAATACCAAAGACCCTGAAAAGGTTTGCCTGACAAATACGATTGATACTGAATGGAGAAACCGAACCGAGTTTTTGTTTGGCAGGGATGAGGTTAAGCAATTTCTGACCAGAAAATGGCAAAAGGAGTTGGATTACAAATTAAAAAAGGAACTTTGGGGTTTTAGACAAAACAGAATGGCTGTGAGATTTGAATATGAATGGCGTGACCACAGCGGACAATGGTTTAGGAGTTATGGAAACGAGTTGTTGGAGTTTGATGAAAATGGGTTGATGAGAAAGCGGTTTGCCAGTATCAACGATTTGCCAATTACAGAACAAGAAAGAAAATTAAAATGAGCAGTCAGAATGCTTTAACGCTGGTAAATCCCCAAAACGGGAATCTTGCCTTCAAGATATTTTCTTTTGAAGATAATGCTTTCTTCGACTACATTCAGCGTAACAATTACTATTCCTTACTATGGATTAAAGAAGGAAACGGGAAACTTAAAGCAGACTTCTCTGAGTACGAGTTTTCAGATAATTTTCTACTGTCATTTTCACCTTACCAGCCTTTTATGCTGTTGCCGGAAGGAAAAATTAGCGGGATAGCTTTACAATTTCACCCCGACTTTTTCTGCATACATAAACACCAGCAGGAGGTTGCCTGTAACGGAGTTCTTTTTAATAATGTTTATCAGCCACCTTTTGTAACAGTTAACGACAAGGCAACTAAAACCCTTAATATGCTCATTGAGCAAATTCGCAGCGAAATGCAAAATCCTGCTTTGGCACAAACGGAGCTTTTGATTTCCTATCTAAAAATATTTCTGATTACAGCATCAAGATTAAAAACAGAGCAAAATACAGAAGCAAAAAGTGATACCGAAGGTTTGAAAAAGCCTTTTATCCTTCAATCATTAAAAGAGGCAATTGAAACCCATTACAAAGAAAAACACTCGGCCAGCGACTATGCCGAAATACTGAATATTACACCTAAAGCACTGGCAAAAATTACCAAAACACATTTGAACAAGAGCCTTACTTCTCTTATCTTTGAACGAATCATCATCGAAGCAAAACGAGAGTTATATCTCACCAATAAACCAATAAAGCAAATAGCTTACGAATTGGGCTACCAGGATGAATATTATTTCAGCAGGTTTTTTAAAGCTAACACAGATATCTCTCCACAAACCTATCGCAACACCGTAGGGTTTGGCAGACATTCAATGCTTTCAGTGAATTGATACAAAAGGCAGAAATGCTTATTACCTTTTACAACGTTACGCGGCTTTTAGGAGTTATTCCACGGTTACACTTTTAGCTAAATTCCTCGGCATATCTACATTATACCCTTTGGCAACACCCACGTAGTAGGAAAGCAATTGTAAAGGAATTACATTTAGAATTGGGGCCACAATTTCATCAGCAGGTGGTACAGCAAATATGTCGTCCGAAAGTCCGGGGCTTACCGTATCACCTTCTGTAATTATAGAAATTACTTTTCCTTTTCTGGCTTTTATTTCCTGCATATTACTTACAATTTTGCCGTGATAAGTATCCTTAGTGGCTACAAACACAACAGGCAAAGTTTCTGTTACCAGGGCAATAGGCCCGTGTTTCATTTCAGCAGCGGGATATCCTTCTGCATGGATATAGGATATCTCTTTAAGTTTTAATGCACCTTCCAAGGCTACAGGAAAATTATACCCTCTGCCAAGAAACAATGCGTCCGTAGAATTTTTATATTTTTCGGCAATAAGCTTTATTTCTTTTGCATTTTTTAAAATGGCATCCACTTTTTCAGGAACAGATTCCAGTTCGATTAACAGATTTTTATAGCGTTCTTCTGAAATGGTTTCCTTATCATGTGCAATTTTTAGAGCAATCATGGTAAGTACAGCCAACTGCCCGGTAAAAGCTTTAGTAGAAGCAACGCCTATTTCCGGCCCGGAATGGGTATAGGCGCCTGTATGTGAGGCCCGGGCGATAGAAGATCCAACTGCATTTACCACACCAAAAATAATTGCTCCTTGTTCTTTAGCCTTTTCAATAGCTACTAAAGTATCGGCTGTTTCGCCGCTTTGCGATATGGCAATAATTACATCATCTTTATTAATAACCGGATTACGATACCGAAATTCTGATGCATACTCTACTTCCACAGGAATTCGACAAAGTTCTTCAATAATATACTCGGCAACTAACCCTGCATGCCAGCTGGTACCGCAGGCAATAATAACTATGCGGTTGGCATTTTTTAGCTGATCCATGTAATTTTCCACACCAGCCATCGTTATAGTTCCATTTGCTGCGTCCAGGCGGCCACGTAAGCAATCATAAATGGTTTTTGGTTGTTCAAAAATTTCCTTAAGCATAAAGTGATCATAGCCGCCTTTTTCAATAGCGGCCAATTCCATATCAAGCCTGGTAACGTAGGGGGTAATTTTTTCGTTCCCTAAATTTTTTAATATTAATTCGTCCGGCCTCACAATGGCTAACTCATAATCATTTACATACACTACCTCTTTGGTATATTCAATAATGGGAGTGGCATCACTGGCTAAAAAATGTTCTCCTTTGCCAATACCAATAACCAAAGGGCTTCCTTTACGGGCAGCAATAATTGTTTTAGGATCCTCTTTGTCAATTAATAAAATACAGTAGGCTCCAACCACTCTTTTTAAAGCTACTCTCACGGCTTCTTCCAAAGAACACTCATTGTGTTGCTGAATTTCTTCAATAAAATTTAATAGTACTTCCGTGTCGGTATCGCTGGTAAACGTGTAACCTTTGCTGACTAACTCTTTTTTAATAAGAGCATAGTTTTCAATAATACCGTTATGAATCATGGCCAATCTGCCACTGGCAGACAGATGAGGATGCGCATTGCGATCGCTTGGCTCACCATGAGTAGCCCATCTTGTATGACCAATACCAATATTTCCCTGGATATCGCAGCCTATTAAACTTTCTTCTAAGTCAACAACTTTGCCTTTCTTTTTATATACTTTCAATCCATTGTTTAACAAAGCAACTCCAGCGCTGTCATATCCCCTGTATTCTAATCGTTTTAATCCTTTAAGTATTACGGGATAGGCTTCTTTAGGGCCTGTATAACCAACTATGCCGCACATAATGCTTTATGGTTTGAATTTGAAAAAATCTTATATATGCTTTGTATAAAATACATTTTTAGAAGTGCAATATTATAAAAAAGTTATTTGCCTTTACAAGCCGTTTTGCTAATAGTTACGTTTTTAACGGGTAATTATAATAAAATGCCTTTTAAAAAGATATAGGCCATCGAAAAGTAAATTATAAGCCCGGTTACATCCACCAGCGTTGCTACAAAAGGTGCTGAAGATACTGCCGGATCGGCGCCTAATTTTTTTAAAATCATAGGAAGCATGGAACCTGATAATGTTCCCCATAATATTACCCCAACCAACGAAAACCCTACGGCCACACCTATTAATAAATAATGCTCTCCATAAACGTGGGTAAAAACCTGTGACCATACTATTACTCTTAAAAAGCCAATTAATCCTAATACGGTACCCAGTAATAATCCCTGGGTGATTTCCCTGCGCATTACTTTCCACCAGTCAGACAATGTAATTTCACCTACAGCCATGGCCTGAATAATAAGGGTAGAGGCCTGCGAGCCGCTATTACCACCAGAAGAAATAATTAATGGTACAAATAAAGCAAGTACTACCGCTTTGGCAATTTCATCCTGAAAAACTCCCATAGCCGTAGCTGTTAGCATTTCCCCGATAAATAATACTACAAGCCAGGTAATTCTTTTTTTAAACAGTTTTAAAATGGGCATTTCCAAGTAGGGCTGATCTAAGGCCTCGGTACCACCTATTTTTTGTAAATCTTCGCTGAACTCTTCACTTGCCACCCACAATATGTCATCAATTGTCACGATACCAAGTAGTTTATTTGTATGGCTTACAACGGGCAGGGCTACACGGTTATTCATTTTAAAAACTTCGCTGGCGGTTTCCTGATCGTCATAAGCATTCAATGCAGTAAAGCGTTCATCCATCAAATCCTCAACCTTTTTATCCGGCGATGCTAAAATAAAATCATGAATACGGATATCATCCAGGAGTTCTCCTTTGTCATTAATAACATAAATTACATCAATGGTTTCGCTATCTTTTCCATATTTACGAATAGTTTGAAAAACTTCTTCTACGGTATTATGCGGAAAAACATATACATAATCCGGGGTCATCAAGCGGCCAATACTATTTTCAGGATAGCCCAATAATGAAAGTGTAATTTTTCTTTCATCGGGGTCTAATAATTTAATTAATTCTCTCACAACACTACCGGGTAATTCTTCCAGAAAATCAGTACGGTCATCCGCTGAAAGCTGGTTAAGTAATTCGGCTGTTTTAAAAGCAGAAAGTGACTGAATGATTCTTTTTTGTACTGGGAAATCCAGGATTTTAAAAACACTGGCAGCCCGGTGTATCAGCAAATGGCTTATTATCTGGCTTTCATATTCTTCATTTTCGTAAACGAGGTTAGCTACATCACTAATATTCTGGTTGTTGAGGAACTCTTGCATGGCCAACTTATCGTCTTTGGCAATCAGCTCTTCAAATTGCTCCTGCAGGCTTGGTTGTTCCAAGTCAAATTCCTGTTCCTTTTCCATCTTTAGCGACATTTTAAAAGATAAAATTAAGGTCTTAATAGGTAAAATAAGAGTCTAAATTCTTATTAACATTTAATTTAGCTTATGCGTTTAAGCTGCTTGCATATTGTAAAAACTGAAAAAAAGGGTAGAGGTGTATTTACCAGTGAATCTATTCCTGCTGATAAAATAATAGAATTGGCCCCGGTTATTGTAATGGGCCTTGATGAAAGGAAATTGTTAGACCAGACCAAGCTTCATGATTATATTTTTGTTTGGGGCGAAAGGGAAGAAAAGTGTGCCATGGCTTTGGGGTGGGTACCTCTTTATAATCATTCATATTCCAGCAATTGCGAATATTTTATGGATTTTGAAGAAGAAACTATTTTTATAAAAACCATCAGGGATATTTTACCCAATGAGGAATTGACGATTAACTATGGTGGAGATTGGAATGAGACAACTCGTGTATGGTTTAAGGTAGAGTAGAAGAAAATAACTTAGTTTAAGTTAATTAATTCAATCTTTTTAATGCCTCTCTTTTGCTTAGAGGAGCCAGTTTGTTTTGTTTTACAAATTTTCTTACCCATTGAGCATTTGTTTTTGAATACTCTCGCAATGCCCATCCAATTGCTTTTTGTATAAAAAATTCTTTCGAATTGTGAAGATGGAAAATATATTTTCCTAAAAGTTCAGTATCTGTTGTTTTTTTATAATGTTTCTGAAACATAATGCTGCTTCGTTGCAGCCAGAAATTATCAGAATGATTCCATTTACCGGTAATGGGTTCAATTTGCTGAGGGAATAATTTAAAATAAGGACCAGTTAATACAGATGCAATATGATCTACAGTGTCCCACCAGCTTTTGTGTGTAATAAGATATTCTATAAGTTTAATAACTTTTTTAGTCCATTGCTTTTTGTATTTTCCCAAAAGCTCAATAGCGGCAAGTTGTAATTCTCTTTCCGGTAGTGACCATAGTTCTTTAATAATTAATTCTGCTTCTCTAAAGTCTGGCATGTTCCTATCTGCATATTCGTTATGCAATTGTCGCCAGAGATTTGCTTTTAAACCAAAAAAGTTAAACTGGTTTCGCATATAGGCTTTGGCACCAGAGGCTTGCACACTATTTGCATTTTTTTTAAACAGCACAACTAACCCGGTAGTATATGAGTGCATAATATTGTTATTTTAAATTATCTTAGCGGACTCCTGCCTGGTGAAACAAGGTAAAAATCAGTACTAAGTAAAAGCTTTTTATTTTAATCGCCCACGAAATTGGCAAGGCGAGTACGCCCTGGCCATTTAACTTATTTAATCTTTCTACTTTAAACAATTGTCAAGAAATAAATTGGATGAAAAAGAATCCATAACTTACCAGATAAAATTATTAGCTATGCGATTAACATTAACCATGCTCTTTGGAGCAAGCGCTTTTGGAATAATGACTTTTTTTTCATCAAATGAGCGTGAAAAAGCTTATTTAAGTGGGTTTACTGTTCTTGCTGATAGTGTTAAAAAGGACACTGTAAAATATACGGAGTATAAGAGTTTACCTTTAAAACCCTCTCGTAAAATTAACTTCTCTACTTCGGAGGGCAGTTGGATGAGCCTGGATATAAGTCCGGATGGTAATACAATAGTTTTCGATTTAATGGGAGATTTATATACCATGCCTGTTACCGGAGGTAAAGCCACTGCCATTACCCGGGGTTTGGCTTATGATGTTCATCCGAGATATAGTCCGGATGGGAAAAAAATACTCTTCATATCAGACCGGGATGGGTCGGATAACGTTTGGTATATAGATTTGGAGAAAAAAGATACAATTCAGTTAACCTCTGATAAAAATCAGAGTTTTCCGAGTGCATGTTGGACGCCGGATGGAGATTATGTTGTATATGCAAAGGGGAGGAGCGGCATAAAGCTGTTTATGGTACATCGCAAAGGAGGAAGTGGTTCTCAGTTGTTAGATGGTCCGCCACGGCTAAAAGCAATAGACCCGGCAGTTAGCGCTGATGGAAAGCTTATTTATTTTTCAGCACGAAATGGGGCATGGAATTATAATGCATTATTTCCGCAGTACCAGATAGGTGTTTATGACCGGCAAAATGCCAAAACAAATTTTATTACTTCCCGGTATGGCTCGGGTTTTACGCCTACACTTTCTAAGGACGGCAAATGGTTGGTTTATGGTACGCGGTACGAAGATAAAACCGGGCTGGTTTTACGTAATCTTCAAAATGGAGATGAAAAATGGATTGCTTATCCTGTGCAAAGAGATGAACAGGAATCTATTGCTGCCTTGGGTGTATTACCTGCCATGGTATTTACGCCGGATAGCAAATATTTGCTTGCTTCATACGGTGGAAAGATCCATCGCATTGCCATAGATGGTAGCGGTATAACTGAAATTCCCTTTCTTGTAGATGTAAATTTAGAATTGGGCCCCCGGCTTTCTTTTAAATATCCTGTAAGCGATACAGCGTATCAACAATCCACGCAAATAAGAGACGCAATTCCTTCTCCAGATGGTAAAAAACTGGCATTTACGGTGCTCAACCGGCTTTATATAATGGATTATCCCAATGGAACTCCCAAGAGAGTAACTACTAATGAATTTACAGAAGCACAGCCGGCATGGTCTCCGGATGGCGGCTCCATTGTGTTTAGCACCTGGAATGCTGACGGTGGTCATTTATACAAGTTTAATTTAACAGCCAAAACAAATGCGCTTCAAAAACTAACAAAAGAATCTGGTTTATATCAAACGCCTGTTTTCAGTCCGGCAGGCGACAGGATTGTTTTATACAGAACTAAATCAAGAGCGTTTAAAGAAGCGTATAGCCCTATTTATGATGGAAATGAAGATGATTTATGCTGGATGTCTTCTGCAGGAGGTGATTTAACGGTAATTGACAGATCTCTTGGAAGATATAATCCGCATTTTATTAAATCGCAGTCCGATAGAATTTATCTGACTAACTCTGCCGGAGATCTTGTTTCCATTAAGTGGGATGGAACGGATGAAAAAAAGCATATTCACGTTACGGGAATTACAACATTTGGTTCTATATCAACCAAAAATGGAAGACCTGATCCTGAGAAAATAAAATGCATTCTCCCTGAGGATAATAGCGTTGATCAGGAGAGGGAATTAAATCCACCTTCACCTGCATCGTGGATAACAATATCGCCGGAAGGCGGGAGGGCACTGGCTCAGATAAATAATGAAGTATTTGTAATTACAGTGCCACAGGCAGGAAAGCTTGTTAATATTTCTGTAGCAGACGTGGATAATGCAGATTACCCTTCCCGAAAACTAACAGAAATCGGGGGTGAATTTCCTTTTTGGCAAAACGATGGTAAAACCGTGCATTGGAGTTTAGGCTCAACTCATTTCATGTACGATGTGGACAGGGCGCAGGCTTTTGAAGATAGTGTAAAAGAAGCTAAAAAAGCAGAAGCCAGGCGAATTGCAGATTCCACAGAAAGAGTAAATGCCGATTCAACTTTAAAAAAAGCCGCCGATTCCCTCAAAAAAGTGCAGGATTCGTTAAAGGCAAAAGATACCTTATCCAAAAAAGACACTAAGAAAGAAGAGCCTAAATTCAAAGCGGACGAAAAAGATGTAAAGGTATTTTTTAAAAAAGATATACCTCAGGGTAATGTTTTAATAAAAGGAGCAAGAATAATAACAATGAAGGGCGATGAAGTGATTGAAAAGGGAGATATATGGATAGAAAATAACCGTATTAGAGCAGTAGGGAGAAGCGGTTCATTATCTGTGCCCGCTAATACTAAAACAGTAGATGCAGGAGGTAAAACAATCATACCGGGTTTTGTTGACCCGCATGCGCACATGTGGCCTAATTGGGGGGTACACAAGAATCAAATATGGATGTATGCAGCCAATCTTGCTTATGGAGTTACAACTACCCGAGACCCGCAAACCGGTACTACCGATGTACTTACTTATGGAGACATGGTTGATGCAGGAATGATGATTGGTCCCAGGGTATATTCTACAGGTCCGGGAGTTGGATATTGGAATTATAATGTAAAAGATTCGGCACAAGCAGAAAGCATTTTACAACAATACAGCAAGTATTATCATACCAAGTACATCAAAATGTATTTAACGGGTAACCGTAAGCAACGTCAGTGGATTATTAAAGCTGCCAAAAATCAACAAATAATGCCTACTACTGAAGGCTGGCTGGACTTTAAATTAAATATGACACAGTTGCTTGACGGGTATCCGGGTCATGAACACGCATTGCCCATTTATCCATTATACAACGATGTATTTAAATCTATAGCCCAGGCGGGTATGATTGTAACACCTACTTTGCTGGTATCCTATGGTGGTCCTTTTGCAGAAAATTATTTCTGGTCACGGGAAGTACCTTATCACGATCCTAAAGTGCAATACTTTTTTGCGTATGAAGAACTTGCTAGTAAAACAAGAAGATTGGGTGGATTAGGTGCAGGTTGGACAATGGATGAGGAGCAGGTATTTCCCAAACATGCGAAAAATATGAAAAACCTGGTTGAAGCCGGGGGTCTGGTAGGGGTTGGTAGCCATGGAGAGTTTCAGGGCTTAGGATATCACTGGGAATTATGGGCTATGCAAAGCGGTGGTATGAGCACTCATAATGCATTAAAAACAGCTACCATACTGGGAGCCGAAGGCTTGGGATTGGACAAAGATTTGGGAAGCATTGAAACCGGAAAATTGGCCGATTTAATTATTCTTGATAAAAACCCATTGGAAAATATCCGTAATACCAATACGATTAAATACGTAATGAAAAATGGACGTTTATACGATGGGAATACTTGCGATGAGGTTTATCCTAACCAGCGAAAATTGGACAGAAAAGAGTGGGAGTATGATAAGCCTAAAATAAATACGGATATCAAGGAATAACTGATAAATAGATAATGGCGGCTTATGCCGCCATTATTTTACTCTTTCATTATTAAAAACGAAAACCTGTTTTATACCTGATTAAATTTTGCTAATTATCACAAAAAGCTTGTTCCAGAATTTCATCCATTTGAATACTTAAGTGGCTTTCATCATAAACGCACTCGCCATTTTTAATTAATAATACTTGCGGAGATTCATGATATACCTTAAAAACTTCTGCGATTTTATCAGACAAGGAACGATATACAAGTAAATCAAGAAAATAAAAATCAATTTCCTTGGAAAAAAAATTTTTTTCAAGCCTGCTTTTTGCAAGAAAACTGGTAGAGCATCGGGTACTGTGCTTAAAAATTACCTGGGGTTTATGAGCTGAAAAACGAATAATTTCTTCTAATTGCTTTTCATGCTGTAATTGTTTCCAATCGTTCATACTATGCTTAGAAAAATAAATCTATTTATTAAACGCTTTACGTGAGTAACTTGAATTAGTGGGGCAACCGTACTTGCCGGAAGCACAGGAAGTAAGAAAAACTGCAATAAAATTTAGCAACATTACCAGTACTATAATTTTTTTCATAGATGGATGTTTTTGTTGTATTTAATAACGCTTTTCTATAAAATAAATTATGGCAAAACTACAAATAGTATTGTTTTTAGGAGAACAAGCCGGTTTCTTTTACCTGGCATTATTTTGGTTACTTTCTTATTCTTTATTTTTCAGCTTGTTACGTGATGGTTGTAATAATTAAATTTGCATCTTTACAGTAATTTTTGCTTTAAACATTTAGGTATCTTCGAAGATAAAAACTCTAATAAACTGGATATGCCATTACAATTAACTCGCCCTTTGGCTATTATTGACCTGGAAACTACCGGTATTAATCTTGGCACTGACAGAATTGTGGAAATTGCTATCATAAAGATTTTGCCAGATGGCACAACCCAGATAAAAAGGAAATTAATTAATCCGGAAATGCCAATACCTAAGGGTGCATCCGATGTTCATGGTATTACTGATGAAATGGTAAAAGATGCTCCATCTTTTCGTAAAGTGGCTAATGAAATAAAACAATTTCTGGATAATTGTGATTTTGGAGGATATAATTCAAACCGATTTGATATCCCTTTGCTAATGGAAGAATTTTTACGTGTTCCAATGGAGATTGATATGAGAGGAAGAAAGATGCTGGATGCACAAAAAATTTTTCACATGATGGAGCAACGTACATTAAGTGCGGCATATAAATTTTACTGTGACAGGCAATTGGATGAAGCACATAGTGCCGAAGCGGATGTAATAGCTACCTGGGAGGTGGTGAAGGCGCAAATTGAAAGATATCCACAAATTGGCAATACAGTAGAGGCTATTGTGAAATTTACAGGAGAAGATAATATTGTGGATTTTGCACGCCGGTTTGTAATGGAAAATGGCGTGGAAGTTTTTAATTTTGGTAAACATAAAGGGAAACCCGTTGTTGATGTTTTGAGAACGGAACCACAGTATTACGATTGGATGATGAAGGGAGACTTCCCGTTACATACCAAGCAAAAACTCTCTGAGATACTAAACCGCACCTTGTTAAAAAAGAACTAAAACAATTGCACTTTTTGAAATTAGCCTGAATGGTTGTGGCGATATTGTATTTTAGCTTGTAAATTTTAATATAACTGCGTTGGAAAAAATTGTTATTATACCTACTTATAACGAAAAAGAAAACATAGCTTCCATTCTTCATTATGTTTTTGGAATGAAAAATGATTTTCATGTGTTGGTGGTTGATGACAGTTCACCCGATGGCACAGCCCAAATTGTAAAAGATTTACAAATACAATATCCCAATCAGTTATTTATTGAGGAAAGGAAAGGTAAACTGGGGCTTGGTACGGCTTATATACACGGATTTAAGTGGGCCTTAGGTAAGCGTTATAACTATATATGCGAGATGGACGCAGATTTTTCTCACAACCCTGATGATTTGCAACGATTATACATGACTTGCAAAGAAGGAGGAGCAGATGTAGCTATCGGTTCCCGATATGTAAAAGGAGGCAAAGTGGCAAACTGGCCATGGGACAGGATATTTATTTCAAAGGGGGCTTCTCTTTATACAAGGTTAATAACGTGGATGCCTGTTATGGATCCTACCGCCGGATTTGTATGTTATAAAAAAGAAGTTTTGGAAGCTCTTAATCTTGATGCAATAAGTTTTATCGGGTATGCTTTTCAAATTGAAATGAAATTTGCTGCATGGAAACTGCACTTCAAAATAAAAGAAATTCCCATCACGTTTGTTGATAGAAAACTCGGACAATCTAAAATGAACAAGAGTATTGTTAAAGAAGGGATACTGGGTGTATTAAAGCTACGTTGGCAAAGTATTTTTAAAGATTATCATAGTAAAATGAAGAATAATTATTCCTCTTCAATTGATTCTGCTACGGCTGTATAATTTCGTTTAACAAGTAAACTTTCCCTTTTTTTGATTTTCTTTGGAACTATATGAAGAAAGCGATATTAAAATTGCACTTGGCCGTTTTTTTAGCAGGATTTACCGGTATTTTGGGTCGGTTAATTTCTTTAAACGAAGGCTTATTGGTTTGGTATAGGTTATTAATAACCATTTCTACCATGTGGATTTTATTTCTGCTTAAAAATAAGATTGCAAAAATTAGTATAGGGGATGCCGTTAAACTTTCGGGAATTGGTTTCCTGGCAGCCATGCACTGGGTAACTTTTTATGGCAGTATTAAATATGCTAATATATCCGTAGCATTGGTTTGCTTTTCGGCAGTTGGCTTTTTTACAGCCTTTCTTGAGCCCCTGGTTAACAGGAGGTCAATTAAATTGGCCGAAGTGTTACTCGGTTTATTGGTAATGATTGGAATTTATATCATTTTTCATTTCGACCCACAATACAAAACAGGCATCATATTGGGCATTATTTCAGCATTGCTTATTGCTTTTGTTATGATTTTTATACGACAGTTTGTACAAAGAATAAATTCTGAAACGTTATTAACTTATCAATTAACAGGTGGGTTTGTTGCGCTCTCTTTTCTTATGCCTTTTTATCTTTCCATTTTTCCCGTACAAACCATAATACCAGGATGGGAAGACTTTGGTTGGTTGCTTGTTTTATCCTGGTTTTGCTCTGTTTGGGCATTTCAATTATCGGCACAAGCTTTGCAAAAACTTTCTGCTTTTACGGTTAATCTTACTTTTAATCTTGAGCCGGTTTATGGTATTGTACTGGCATTTATTTTATATAATGAAGCTAAAGAATTTAATAGCGGTTTCTTTTATGGTCTTACCTTAATAATTCTGGCAGTGGTGTTACAAATGTGGAGAGTAGTAATACTCAAAAAGCATTAAGCTGCTTGGGAACTGATATATCTTACCAGGCTTCTTTTTGCAATGGGTAGCAGTGTTTCTTCTAGTGGATAACTCAAATCGGTTTCTATAGTATAAACAGCCGGGTTAGGGAGTGTTTTATTTGTCCGAATTAATTGGGTTTTAATATTTTCATAAGTGTTTACCATATTCTTTTCCCATTCCGTTACATAAGAAGTTTTAATCGAACGGTATTTTTCATCATGCTTTTCAATTATACTTAAGCGATATTGGTATGCTTTAATATAGCGATAATGACCATCGCACAAAAAAAAGTAGCCTTCTACGGTATCTAAAGGAATAATACCAATGGGATAAATTACCAGCTTTTGCTCTACAAACTCGTATAAATCTGTACCGCTGTTGATGGTGGTTTTCATTTTGCTAGCAGAATAATTGATGATATTTTCCAATTCCTGCATTAGTTCATCATCACCAATCATTTGCTCATAAAGAACCTGAAGTTTTTGAATTTGGATACCGGTAAGTTTTTTAGGAAATTGTTCCTGCAAAAACTTTTTATTTTCTCTGAAGGCAACAATATTATTGTAATGAAAAATTACATCTGACAGTTGCGGGTATAATTTATTTTCGTTGAAATACCGGTTTATTTCCTGCAAATAGGCGAGGAGTGTATATTTTTTTAATTCAAAATCTATGTACCCGTCTGCAAACCAGGTTTCGGATAATGTCTTCATAGCTTTTTGTGGTTAGTAATAACATGAATTTATAAAAAAGACTATGTATTTACAAAAAACTTTTTTTATATCTTGTTAAAAAAATATATGAGGCAGATATTATTTATGGTTTTTTTTATACCCGTTGTTGCAAGTAGCCAAACTTTTTATGTTGTACGTCATGCCGAAAAAATGCAACAGGGCCCCGGTATGAGCAGTGATGTGCCATTAAGCGAACCAGGGGTACAAAGGGCAGAGAATTTAAAAAAAATATTACTGAATAAAAAAATCGCTTACATTTTTTCAACTGACAGGGTAAGAACCAAATCAACTGCCAAGCCTTTAAGTGATGCTATTGGAGTGCCGGTTGAGTTATATTCTAATGACACAATGCCTACGTTTATTGAACGGATAAAGGCACTAAAGAAAAATGTTTTAATTATCGGGCATAGCAATACCATTGACGATTTGATTAATACTTTATGTGGTGAAAAAAAAATACAAAATGATTTTGCTGAGACGGATTATGACAATTTTTTGGTAGTGAAAATCAAGAAAAATAAGATATCATTTGAGCATAAAACATACGGTGCACCTACTCAATAAAAGGCAGTGGTTGCGATTGTTGTTAGGGAAGACAGCGATAATTTAAATCTCTCTTTCCGGGTTAAAGTTTTCCAGCTCTTTTGATACGGCCTGCAAAAAAGTTGCTCCCAAAGCGCCGTCAATAATACGATGATCGTACGAAAGCGAAAGATACATCATGTGACGGATAGCAATTGAATCACCGGCTGGCGTTTCTATTACCATGGGTCTTTTCTTTATGGCTCCTACAGCCATAATAGCTACCTGGGGTTGGTTAATAATAGGTGTACCCATAATACTTCCAAAAGTACCTACATTGGTTAAAGTAAAAGTACCACCCGTAGTATCGTCGGGCTTTAATTTTCCATTTCGGGCTGCATTGGCTAATAGGTTAACCTGCTTTGTTAACCCAACTAAATTTAATTGGTCAGCACCTTTAATGATCGGTACAATCAGGTTGCCGCTTGGCAATGCAGTGGCCATGCCAATATTAATATCTTTTTTTACTATTATTTTATCTCCTTCCACACTGCTGTTAAGCCAGGGATATTTTTTTATACATTTTACAATTGCCTCAATAAAAAGCGGGGTAAAAGTTATTTTATCTCCTTCTCGTTTTTCAAACTCTTTTTTCACCCGGTCTCTCCACATTACTAGGTTCGTAACATCGCATTCGGAAAAGCTGGTTACATGCGGGCTGGTATGTTTGCTTTCAACCATGTGTTTGGCAATCAACTTACGCATGCGATCCATTTCTATAATTTCCACATTCCCGCTATAGCTGGTTACAGGTTGTTGAGAAATATTACCAGCAGGTAATCTTTCTTCGTTACTGGTAATTGCTTTATTTGCAAATTGGGGTTGATAACTGGTTGTACCACTTTTCTTCTTCGTTATATAATCTAAAATATCCTTTTTGGTAACTCTTCCTTCATTGCCGGTTCCCGGAATTTTTTCCAGTTCGCTCATGGCAATGCCTTCGTTAGCTGCTATATTTAAAACTAATGGAGAATAAAAACGAATGCCTGCAGTCTTATTACTAATCATAGCTGTGGTAGCAGGTTGATAGGGTACCTCTTCGACAACGTTAGCAGCTTCTTTAACTACCTGCGTTGCACTACTTACAGTTGTTGGCGTAATATTGACAGTACCGTTTCCTGTATTAATCCTGGCAATTACTGTTCCAATTGGTACTACATCATTTTCATTGAACAAAATTTCGTCTATTATGCCTTCTGATGTGGAGGGAACTTCACTATCCACTTTATCCGTAGCAATTTCTAAAATGGTTTCATCCATTTTTACACTATCACCGGGTTTTTTGTGCCATTTTAAAATGGTAGCTTCCATAATACTTTCGCCTAATTTCGGCATTACCAGGTCAACTAAAGGCATAAGTTATTTAAGTTTTTTTAGATAATACTTTATGATAATCAGCAATTGAGTTACTATATCAGCACTTGATTGCGCTATACTTTATCTAAGGTAGCAAATACATTTGGCTGGAATAGCAAGCAATTACATAGGCCGCAAAGGTAATTAATTCCGCCTAATCACTATATACCCACCAAATTATTGATGAGATAAAATAAACTTTCGCAACATGTTTAAGGCATTTTGTACTGTTAACGAGATGTTTCTTTCCCGGTCAAATCTCCATTGAAACCGGTGTGTTATTATTTTTTCTTTATTGCCTACTGCTACCCAAACCATCCCAACCGGTTTTTCTTCGCTACCACCACCCGGGCCCATTATTCCTGAAGTTGCAATGGTATAATCAGCGTTAAGTTGTATTAAAGAGCCTTGTGCCATTTGTGTTACTGTTTCTTCACTAACTGCACCCGCTGTTTGTAATGTTTGAGGGCTAACCTGTAGCAAATTTCTTTTTACCTCGTTGGCATAACTTACAATACTGCCTTTGAAATAATCACTACTGCCGGCAACTGAAGTAATTAAGCTGGCAATAGATCCTCCTGTACAACTTTCGGCCGTACACATGGTTTTATTAGCGCTTCTCAATATTTTTCCAATAACTAATTCCATAGGATCATCGGTGTCCGTAACCAAAAAATCTGCAACAAGTAATTTCAGTTGTTCAAATTTTTCATTTACTTCTTTTTCCAAAATTTTTTTATCATTGTTTTTCCCTGTTAACCGAAGGCGGACCATACCATAATCAGGCAGATAAGCGAGTTTAATATAGGAGGGAAGGTGGAGTTCAAAATCTTTAAGTTTTTCAGCGATAAAAGACTCGCCCTGTCCGGCGGTTAATAAAGTTTTATGGTAAACAGCGGGAAGTTTGAACAGCGCAGGTAATTGGGGCAAAACATAATCCAGCATTATCCCTTTCATTTCATAGGGTACACCCGGCATAGAAACATAAATTTTACCCTCTTTTTCAAACCACATACCTGGTGCAGTACCTCTTTTGTTGTTGAGCACTTTACAATTATTCGGTACTTCCGCCTGTTTTAAATTTCTTTCAATAATCGGCCGATTTAATCGGTTGAAAATATCTTTTACATTTTGTAATGCTTCTTCATTTATTACCATTTCTCCTCCAAAATATTTACAAAGCAACGGTTTGGTAATATCATCTGCCGTTGGTCCAAGTCCGCCCGTAATTAGAATTATATTAGAATGCCGGCTCTCTTCATCCAATGCATTCCAAATATCGTCCCATACATCGCCTACTGCAGTACGGCGGTTAACCCATACTCCCAAATTATTGAGATGCTGTGCTATCCAGGCACTATTGGTATCAATTGTATGGCCAATGAGCAATTCATCCCCAATAGTAATAATAGAAGCCGTTGCCATATGATGGAGTTTTAAATAATTTTTCAGATGCAATCTACGTCACACCTTTTAAATAAGATGGACAATCTGTTGTAGATTGTCTAATTTTAGCCCAACTTTTAAACAAATTTAATTTTTATGAAAGAACAAAATCTGGCAAATCATGGCCGTTACATTCCTTTGTGGCATTTTATTACACCGGTTATTATGCTGGCGATATTGGTAGGAAGTATTGTTAATCTTATTTATTCTGCAAAAGAAAATGTTTATTCGGCTTCTTTATTAGTAGTTATTTCAGCACTTCTCTTCATCTTTTACTGGTATTCACGGTCGTTTGCGTTGAGAGCCCAAGACAGAGCCATCAGGGCAGAAGAAAATTTCAGACATTTTATATTAACAGGCAAACCTCTTGATAGCCGGCTGCGCATATCTCAGATTATTGCCCTTCGGTTTGCCTCCGACGAAGAATTTGTTTCTCTGGCAAAAAAAGCAGCAGAGGAAGGATCCCGTGCTGCTGATATCAAAAAATCAATTCAAAAATGGAGGGCAGACTATAATCGGGTGTAGATTATTAGCATTAGGCAGTAGCACAGATGAGCTATTTACCTTATTTAAAAATTATCTGGCTGCCCCCATCCGATCAAACAATTATTTGAAAAACCGGGATAGTTTTAGTCGTAATACCTCCGGCATCACAGTCTTCTCTTTTGTTTGTGCATTCATAAAATATAAAACTACTCTGCCTGTGGTAAGTAGTTTTTCTTTTTCATTATATACTTCCTGGTGAAACTCTATACGATGATCCGTTGGTAATTCCTTTAATATTGTTTTTACGGTAAGCAAATCATCGTAATGAGCAGGGCGTAAAAATTTAGCATGCCATTCAACGATCGGCATTATTACTCCCATTTTTTCCATGTCTTTGTAAGTAAAACCTAATTCACGAATAGCTTCCGCCCGGCCTACTTCAAAATATTGAGTATAGTTTCCATGATAAACCACATCCATCTGGTCTGTTTCAGCATAGCGAACTCTAATATGTGTTATTGCTTCAAACATTCTATTATCTTGAAATAATGATTACTGCTAATCAATTTACAATTTTCTTTTCCTTATTTTCCGATTATGCCATCTACACTAAATTTACCAGGGCCAACAAACAGAATAGCAGTAAAAACGGATAAATACAAAGCAGAATCTTCTCCATCCCCAAAAATTTGGCCGTTATGAACCTTTAAAAGCGCTACTCCCATTGTTATTACCAGTGGCAGGGCGGATAGCCTTGTAAACAGTCCGATGATTAATAAAAAGGCACAAAAGAATTCGGCAAATATCACTAAAGCTAAAGTGGTAGTGCTCCCGATTCCCAGAAAATTCATGAACTTATTTTTTCTTTCAGCAAAATGAACCAGCTTATCATATCCATGGTTTGCCAGCATCATTATGCCGGGCAGCACACGCAAAAAGAATAAGGAAATGTTAAAAGATAATGCTGAGTAGTTAGTTGAGAGTAATTTTTTCATTGGACGTTATTTTTGAATGTTCAAAAATAAGGGTTAACAACCTTTTATCCACAAGTATTTGGAACAGTCTTTGTAAAATAGCTTATCAGTATCTTTGGTTTTATGCGAAAAAGCCCTGTAGAGAGGTACATAAAATAATTACTAACATCATTCGTTCTTAAAGCAACATTCAGGGATACATGAAAAGATTTTTTGGATTTATACCGGTCATTTTTTCTACAGTTATTTTATTTGGGCAACAAACCAGTATTTATACAGATCCTGGTTTTAAATATAAAAAGGCGGCAGACTATTTTCAAAAAGAGCAATACAGCCTGGCACTTCCCTTACTCAGAGAGTTAAAACAAGGAGTTACTTCTACGGATTATACGAATAGAACAGTAGAGGTACAGGATATTGATTTTTACCTAAATGCCTGCATGTTGCTGATGAATGATTCCCGGGCCGAGGAACCAGCTAAAGAGTACATTAATATTGCCCATAATTCACCCCGATCTCAACAACTAAGTTTTTATCTTGGCCAATATTATTTCCGTAAAAATAATTTTAGAGACGCTGTTGAGTATTTTGAATTATCCAATATTGAAAACTTAAATAATGATCAAATAATTGAACAAAAATTTCAACTTGGATATTCTTATTTCTATCTGCAGCAATTTACCCAGGCAAAGCCTTTATTTGATGCAGTAAGACAAGTGAATGGGAATAAATATCAACCTGATGCCCAGTATTATTATGGATTTATTTTGTTTTATGATAAAAATTATACCCCGGCATTAGAAGCTTTTTTGCAAATAAAAGATCATCCTTCGTATAGCCAGGTAGTTCCTTTTTACATTGCCAATATTTATTATTTGCGGTCACAACCGGATGATGCACTTGAAATAGGTGAAACTGCTTTAAAAAGAGGCAATAGCTACTACAGTTTGGAATTGCAGCAGATGATAGGACATATTTATTTTGAAAAAAAATTATTTGCCAAGGCACTCCCTTATTTGGAAACCTATGTAGGTAAATCAACTAAGGTTAGAAAAGAAGATTTGTATGAATTGAGTTATTGTTACTATGCGGAAGGTAATTTAAATAAAGCTATTGAGGGGCTTAAGCAATTAAGCGGAAGAGAAGATTCTTTAAGCCAGAATGCCATGTATTTGTTAGGAGATGCTTACCTGAAAGCAGATCAAAAGTCGAATGCCCGTAACGCCTTTGCTTTTTGTGCTGCCAGTAGCAGTAGCCAAATACAGAGGGAAATATCAAAATTTAATTATGCCAAACTTTCTTACGAATTAGGTTTCCAGGATGTAGCGCTACGAGAATTTAAAAATTTTTTAAACGAGTATAAAAATTCAATTTATGCTGATGAGTCCCGGGAGTTACTGGTGGCTGTGTTGACGAATACCAGCAATTATGCTGAGGCATTAGCGCTGTTGGAATCTTTATCTGTCAAATCAGAATCAACAAGAAAATTGTATCCCAAAATTTTGTATGGGAGAGCGGTGGAATATGTAAATGATCAGCAATTAAGTAAAGCCGAAGACCTTTTAGATAAAATTTTGAAAGATCCTTACAATGCACCCGTACTTCCAATGACTAATTTTTGGAAAGGCGAAATTGCTTATAGAAATAACCGCACTGATGATGCTATCCGTTTTCTTAATGCCTTTAATGCGAGTGGTAATCCAGGGCAGGAGGGAAGCGGTATTAAAGAAGCTAATTATAACTTAGGCTATTGCTACCTCAGAAAAGAGAATTTTAATGTGGCGTTAGGTTATTTTCAAAAAGTAGTTACTAAAGTCAGCCTTACATCCTCTCAACTTGATCAGGATGCTTATTTGCGTACTGCCGATTGTATTTATATGAATAAAGAGTATGCAAAAGCAAAAAGTATGTATGAAACAGTGATAGGCTATTCCTGGCCTGGTAGCGATTATGCGGCCTTTCAAAAAGCAATGATTACAGGAATAAATAATTCTCCTGAAAAAATAAGGCAACTAATTGCATTGCAACGTTCGTATCCTTCCAGTGACTTAATTGGTGAAAGTAATTTAGAAATAGCCAATACATTGATTGCCGGCGAAAAATTTAAGGATGCCATTCCTTATCTCAACAATGTTATCACTTCGTCTAACTCAACTCTTCAGCCAAAATCTTTATTGAAACTCGGCTTGGTATATTACAATATTGATAAAAATAACGAGGCATTGGGCGTATATCAAAAATTAATTACCCAATATCCTAATACAGAGGAAAGTGATGAAGCTTTACAAAATATCAAAGCTATTTATGTAGAATTAGGTAAGCCAGATGATTATATTGATTTTGTTAAAAGCGCCGGCAAAAATATTGATGTTAGTGAGGCCGATTCTTTAACGTATGCTGCAGCAGAATTAAAATATACTAATGGCGATTGCGCCGGAGCTATTGATCAATTTGATAACTATTTAAGGAAGTTTCCTGGCGGCGCCAGCATTATTAAAGCATATTATTTCAGATCAGAATGTTATACACGGCGTAAAGATTGGAAAAATGCGGTAACAGGATATGCGGCAGTTGTGGATTTGGGTAACAGTAATTATTTAGAACGGTCTGCTTTGCAAGCCGCCCGTATTTATTATTTTGAAATGCAGGATTACAAAAATGCCAAGCCATACTACGATAAATTAAAATCCGTTGCTTCCTCTGTCTCCGATCAACTGGAATCAAGACGCGGATTATTACGTTGCCATTATCAGCTTAAAGAATATAAAGAAGCAGCAGAAATTGCCCGTGAATTATTAGCAAACAAAAATGTTACTGCAGACGATAAATCATTAAGTAACCTGGTTACAGCCAAAAATTTCCAGATTCAGCAGCAATATGATCAAGCCATTAATAATTACAAGCAGGTGGTTTCTTTAAATAAAGGAGCCTGGGCGGCAGAAGCACGATATGAAATAGCAGCTTGTTATTTTTCATTAAATAGTTTATCCAATTCAGAAAAAGCAGCCTTCGAAGTAATTAAGAAAAGTGGCTCTTATGATTACTGGGTAACCAAGGCTTATATTTTGCTTGGAGATGTTTATGCAGAGCAAAAAGACTATTTTAATGCTAAGGCTACTTACCAAAGTATTGTGGATAATGCAACCAATATGGAGTTAAAAAATGAAGCTCAGCAAAAACTGGATAAGATAAAAGAAGAAGAAAAACGCGGTTCAAAAATAGAGGGCTAATTAAAATTAATTATTACGAATGAAAAAAGCAATCAATATCAAAGCCATTCTTTTTGTAGGATTATTTGTTGTCGGATTTAGTGTCACTTCGTTTACTCAAAGGGATACAATAAAGAAAAGCTCTATTGATATTACTTCCTCTTTTAAACCCGTTTTGCGGAATGCTACAAAAATTAATTTTGATGCAACACCATTACCGGTGGATAATACAATTCCTAAATTGGCGTATAACATTCCCGTACAAAATTTATTTTTTCAATACCAACCGGTATCTGTAAAGCCGTTAGCGCTGGTTATAGATACGAACGGCCCCAGCCATAATTCTAATTACGTAAAAGCAGGTTTCGGGAATTTTAGTACGCCATACGTAGAGGCAGGATTTAGCTTTGGTGATGGAAGTAAGACCAGTGTAAACCTTTTAGCCAATCATATTTCCTCAAAAGGTAATTTGCCTTTTCAGCAATATAGCCGGAGCGGGTTAAGCCTAAACGGAAATTTTGTTTCCGGTAAGATTGAGTGGTACGGAAAAGCTGCTTATAACCAGGATACCTACTATCAATATGGTTTTGACACAACTGCCAATAATTTATCCAAAACCGATTTAAGAAATCAATATCAAACTGTAAAGCTACAAGCCGGATTGAAAAACGCTTTTGCAAATGAATTGGGGCTAACTTATAACCCTGACTTGACTATCAACATTTTTACCGATAATCACAACGCAACAGAAAGTAACGCCATTCTCAATCTTCCGGTTGAAAAATCTTTTGCCAAAAGCTTTGCAGTTAAATTAGGCGCTACCGCTAATATGACGCAATATAAACCAGCCCAGCTTAAATCGTTTAGTAACAATATTTATTCTGTTAACGGAGCTTTTCTCTTAAAAACACCCGACTTTTTTTTACAACTGGGTATTTTGCCAACTTGGGATAATGGCATTTTTAATACACTGCCCGATTTAAGAGCTGATTATCGGGTACAAGAAGAAAAATTTGTTATTACGGCGGGATGGATTGGATATTATTTGAAAAATAATTACCAAAACCTTGCATCCGTAAATCCCTGGATAGCGCAGCCACTCTCTCAATTTAATACACGGGTGTACGAACGATATGCAGGTTTTAAAGGAAGCGTGGCAAATCATTTTAACTATAATGTAAAGGTTGGTGTTGTTGAATACAATAACCTGGCTTTATATGTAAATGACAGTGCTAAACAACGTGTTTTTAATGTAGTAAAGGAAACTAAGTTAAAAGCCATCCAATTTAGAAGTGAACTGGGTTACATAATACAGGATAAATTTAATCTGTCTGCCTCTCTGAATTATTATAGTTTTTATAGTATCAAAACAGAAGATAAAGCATGGCATTTAATACCTATCGAGTTAAATTCGTCTTTTCGTTGGCAGCCGGTTAAAGATGTTTGGATAAAGGCCGACTTATTTACCTGGAAAGGCCCTAAATACAAAACTGCTGATAAAAAATCGTTTACACTGGATGGCGCTGTTGATTTAAATGCAGGCATTGAGTTTAAGGTTGCCAAACCGATAAATATATTCGCTGCTTTTAATAATATTCTCAACCAAAAATATCAGCGTTGGAACCGTTATGAATCATTAGGATTTAATTTTATTGGCGGAGTTATTGTTAACTTTGACCAAAACCGCTGATATTTATATGTATGATTTATTAAGAGAATATCTTGCAAAATACCATAAAGTAAGCTTACCGGATATAGGAACTATTGGTTTAATTAATGTTGCTCCCAGAGTTGATCCTTCAGGTAAAATATATTATCCGCCCCAAAGTGAATGGACTTTAATAGATAAAGGGTATTATGAAGATCCTGCTTTAATAGATTTTATAGCTCACAAAAAAAACATTGCTACCGGAAAAGCTAAAAACGAACTGGAAGATTTTTGTAATGATGTAAAAAGCAACTTGAAGAATTCCGGAGAGATAAAGTTTCCCGGTATTGGCGTATTAAAAAGCAATGATGAAGGTTTATTACAATTAGAACCGGCTTTATTTAATGAACCTCTTTTTAACAGGGTAAATATTGACAAGATAATTCATGTTGAACCACAGTCTTTAGTATTGGAAGAAGAGGAAAAGGAAGAAGAGGGGATAGCTGATACGTCTGAAAGTTACTTGTTAAGCGATATAGAAGTCATGCCTGATGATAAATGGCAGATTAAGGCCTTGTTATTATTTTTTCTCTCGGCTGGATTAATATATTATACTTTTTTTCAAAATAATTGGGATAGCAGAACCTTGGGTAACCAGCAGGTTATTACGCCGCAGCCGGCGCCTGAGCATGTATCCGAAATGTTTAAATAAATCTGATAGATTATTTAGTTTTTGAAGACTGATACTTCTTTTCTTTCTTTGCCGGTGTTTATGAGCCAGCTTATTCATTACACTGCATGTCCTGTTTGTGGTTCAACTACTATTTCTCCAGTGTTGGAAACGAAAGATTATACCGTTTCCGGAGATACTTTTCCTATATGGCATTGCTCTTCTTGTTCATTTCAATTTACTCAAGATATTCCAACGCAGGATGTAATTGGGAAGTATTATCAATCTGCCGATTATATTTCTCACAGCGAAACGAAAAAGGGGCTGGTCAATTCTTTGTATCACAGGGTTCGTAAAAGAACACTGAAAGGGAAAAGAAAATTAATTGAATCTGTTGCCGGGAAAAAGAATGGTAAAATTCTGGATATTGGCTGTGGAACCGGTTCTTTTTTATCTGTTATGAAACAGAACAGGTGGGAAGTAAAAGGCCTGGAACCCGATGAGCAGGCAAGAATAAAAGCAAAAGAGTTATATGGGTTAACAATTGAGCCAATTGATACTTTCTTTAATCTGTTGCCACAGAGCTTTGATGTAATTACCATGTGGCATGTTCTGGAACACGTGCATGAATTACATCGTTATATAACACAACTAAAATCTTTGCTAACACCCGGAGGCAGGTTGTTAATAGCTGTTCCCAATTATACCTCCACCGATGCCGGTCACTATAAAAAATTTTGGGCAGGATATGATGTACCAAGACATTTATATCATTTTTCCCCCCAGAGTATGCAGCTATTGATTGAACAGCATGGTTTGAAAATAGAATCCATTAAACCCATGTGGTTTGACAGTTTTTATGTTTCCATGCTGAGTGAAAAATATAAATCAGGAAAGTTAAATTTATTAAAAGCCGGTTACAACGGACTAAAGTCAAACCTGATAGCATTGCTGCAAAGACAAAAATGCAGTTCGCTGATTTACATAATTAGCGCCAATTAATTAAAGGTAACTTCAAGTAACTTTGGCCAGTTTTTCCCGGTAATATAAATTTTCTTTGTGTCTTTATCGTAAGCAATACCGTTTAATACATCCATTTCCAAATCGAACCCCGTGGGTAATACAGCCTGTATTTGCTGGGTAACATCAGCTTTTGCTACAACCAAACCGGTATCGGGATTAATTTTGAGGATATAATTGGTTTGCCATACGTTGGAATAAATATAACCATCAATCCATTCCAGTTCATTAATGTTTGTAAGCAAGCCATTGTTATCCTGCACACTGACTTTTTTGATTTCTTTAAATGTTTCAGGATCGTAATAGTATAAAAAATTAGTGCCATCGCTTACAATCAGGTTCTTACCATCAGTGGTCATTCCCCAACCTTCTGTGGCCAAATCAAACTTTTTAAGCAGTGAAAAATTTTTGGCATCATATACAAAAACCGTATGCTCCTGGTAAGTCATTTGGTAAATTTTTCCATTAAGCATACTAATGCCTTCTCCAAAATAAGCAGCATCCAAATCTATTTTTTTTAAAATTTTTCCGGTAGATAGTTCTACTTTTCGTAGCGAGGATCTTCCTTTTTGGCCCGTACTTTCGTATAAAATACTATCCTGAATAAACAAGCCTTCGGTAAAAGCGCTGGTATCGTGTGGAAAGGAATTAACAATGTTTACCTGCATATAAACCGGGACGGGGGTAGTGGGGGCTACATAAGTACTTGAATTGTTTTTTGATATGAAATAAAATATTCCTCCCGCAGTAAAAACCAATAAAAGTATTAAAGCAATTATTCGTTGACGCATGAATTGATTTTAAGCAGCAAAAATAGGCATTGACTTTTTTTAAAAAAGTTAATCTTTATCCCTAGTTAGTAAATTATTTTTTTATAATTTATGTTCCTTTCTGCCAGGTAATTAATAATAAAATCAAAGCAAACTTTATGTTTACCTACCAATTCGGGTGGAAATACCCCTTTTTCCGTGAATAATTTATTAATAAGTATGTTTACGGCGGCAGAACATGTGTACCCGGTAGTTCTTGCCATTGATGAAGTATGACTGAAGGAGTCATATTTATCAAACAAATTATACTCAATTATTAATTGTTTACCATTCTCCGTTCCTGTGATTTTTATTTTCATGATGGTAAATTCTTCTTCATTTACATCCAACTTCCATTGATTTATTAAAACAGCTGAAGAAAATTCCATAGGTGAAATTTCATTTCCCTTAAAATTAATTTTTTGTTCACCAAAAAAACCACTTTGTTTTAATGCCTTAATTAAATCAATATGTCCCGGATAGCGTAACGTTTTTTCTTTCATATTGGGAATATGGTTCATAGTAAATAACAATGAACGTAGCCCATCCGTATTAAAAGATTCCAGCGTACCTATTTCATCAAACTCTATCAGTTCTGCATCTGATAAAGCAGGCTTTGTTACCAGTTTACCATTCTCCATGAGTCTTGCCGGACGGGTATATTCTTCAATTACGTCAATAGGAGAGAAAGGGGCTTTGTATTCAAAAGGTTTTACCCTTTTTTTAGGAAGCCCACCCACCATGCATTCAAATTCGGATATGATCATTTGCTCATTATAATACCCTAGAATTAAATTACTCATACCGGGTGCTACTCCACAGTCAACGATCGCTGTTACATTATTTTCCATAGCCAGCCTGTTTAATTCCATTGCATCTTCCGGGAAAAAAGAAATATCTACCACATTTTTCTTTGCCTCGATAACAGCCTTTAATGTTTCATAACCCATAAAACCAGGAACTGCAATTACAACCAGGTCAAAATTTTGAAGTAGCCTTGGGTATTCAGCATAGTTTTTTAGATCAGTTTCAATAGTTGTTATTCCCCCGTCTTTTAAAAGCGCAAGAGAGTTCTTACTAATATCAAAGGAAGTAACAACGTAATTTTTACTTAAATCAGTAGCAATTGCACGGCCTACCATACCGGCACCCAAAACAGCGATTTTCATTTGTAGGAAAGTTTAAATATTAAAAAATAATAGAATATTTGAAAGGAAACCGTAGAGACATTACCTCGAAGTTCCGTTCATTCGAATAGCCTGGTAAGCTGAAAGTATATAAAAATGGAATTGTATTTTTTTCATAAAACTTGTACTGCAAAACTAATAAATGCAAAACATTGTTTTATTCAATTTGTTAAATATCTTCGTTTTTCATCCGGTGCTGTGTCAAATTACTTATTTGGCACGGAATTTTACATTAAAAATGTACCTAATCAATTTTATATGAAAAAATTATTTCTGATTCCCTTTTGCTTTGCCTTAATTAGTTGCAGTAATGCACAAAACTTATTAAAAATACTTTCAAAAAGTCAAAGCGAACCCAGTGTTTCTGAAGTGGCCCAGGGCTTAAAAGAAGCTTTAACTGTTGGTGCCCAAAATAGTGCCACCAAACTTAGTGTGACTGATGGCTTTTTTAGGGACGCCGTTATTAAAATATTGTTACCACCGGAAGCGCAAAAAGTAGAAAAAACATTGCGTAGCCTGGGATTTAATAAATTAGTAGATGATGCAATTCTTTCTATAAATCGCGGAGCCGAAGACGCCTCTAAAACAGCTGCACCTATTTTTGTAAAAGCAATTAAAGAAATGACTATACAGGATGCCGTAGGTATTTTAAAAGGTCATGACTCATCTGCTACCATATATTTAAAAGATAAAACTACCGCCAGTTTAACCAATTCCTTTAAGCCTGTAATACAAGAGTCGCTCAACAAAGTTGGCGCTACTAAATATTGGAGTGATGTGTTTTCAACTTACAATAGTTTGCCTACTACGTTTAAAAAAGTAAACCCGGACTTATCTGCGTATGTTACAGAAAGAGCTTTGAGCGGACTGTTTTATTATGTAGCGCTGGAGGAACAAAAAATTCGTAAAGATCCTCTTGCCCGTGTTACGGACATTTTGAAAAAAGTTTTTGGTAGCGCTTTGGCTAAAAGGAACTAACATCAGTTTGATATAGGTATGTTTATGTAACCCTTCCACGTAAATGTATTTTGGATATATATCGTATATTTGATAAGCATCACCAGGATGCTTATTGCCTTTATTAAAGAATCGTTACCACTATGCGTACTGTAACTGACATACTTGCCAGCAAGCCAAAAACATTTAATATTATTGATCCCAAGGCTAAAGTGATTGATGCACTTAATATGCTTAACACGGTTAACCTTAGCTACCTTATTGTAATGAAAGATGGGACATATAGGGGTGTTTTTTGCGAAAGGGACTATAGCCGTAACGTTATTTTAAAAGGCCGTAGCAGCAGCGACACAACTGTAGAGGAAGTAATGACGGTTGACCTGCCCATTGTTCAACTGACAGATACCGTTGAACATTGTATGCACACAATGAACTCCTATAAAACAAGATATTTACTGGCATACAGCGCCGATATGTTTGCCGGAGTGATAACCATTCACGATTTACTCAGGCAGGTGATTATGAATAGGGAAGAAGTGTTTGATAATGCAGCAGCAGCCAGCCTTATTGACAGAGAAGAGAAGGGGAAATTTTATTAACTGATGGTTTTCTTTTTTATCCTGGTAGGGAAACTGACCATTGGTTCACTTAAAAATTACTGTTCCTAATTGCCTGGTTAATTGCATTTCCAGGTTTTTTAAATGCAGATGTGTTTGGATAAGAGTCATTTGTTCTTCGGCTTCGTGAGGTTTTTCCATGTCCTTCTGATTCTCATCAATAAGCTTTTTTATCTTACGCAGTTTTAAATAATTAAGACTGGACAAAACCTCTTCCTTATACAATTCATCCCTTGTTAAAATTTTTCCTTCATAGTGATCTTTCCAATTAGGACTTAGTTCATAGCCCATATCCATGATGGATACTACCAAAGTACTCAATTCCAAATCTTCGTGGTATAAAAAGTTTTTTGAAGTGGGCTCTATGCCCTCCTGGTACCAAATTTTATAATTTTCCAGCACACGCAATAGCAATTTATTATCAATCATGTCGTGCTCCACGGATTCTTCAAAAATATAATCGGCCACTCTTTTTTTGTCATCCCAGGGTCGTAGGCCAAATTCAAGCAGGCAACGAACCATAGCCCTTTCCTGCATCTCGTCTTTAAACAGAAGATTAAAGGAATCCTCATCTAAATTTCCACCCGGTTGCTTTTCCGCTTGTTCAAAATAAAGCGCCTCTTTTTCAGGAAATTTGCTTTCTAATTTTATTACTCGTTCTCTAATAAATTTATTTACTAATGCATTTAGCCCCGACTCCTCAATTTTTAAAAGTTCCGAACACTGTTTTATATAATCTTGCTGCTTGGTAAAATCTTCTGTTTTATTAATCCTGGAAATGGTTTCGGCAATTTGGTTTACAACAGCCGATTTTTTAACACTGTCATTGCCCGCATCTTTTAAAGCTACCTCCAATTGAAAAAGAATAACATCTTTTTTATTATTTTTTACAAATTCAGTAAAAGCAGCAGCGCCAACTTTATTAACATAGCTATCGGGGTCTTCTTTGTCCGGTATTAATACCAGTTTTACATTTAGCCCTTCTTCCAGCGCCAGATCCAATCCACGCATTGCTGCTTTAACACCAGCAGCATCGCCATCATAAACGATCGTTAGGTTGTTGGTGTATTTTTTTATCAATCGCAATTGATCGGGTGTTAAAGACGTGCCACCACTTGCCACTACATTTTCAATTCCTGCCTGGTGCAGAGATATTACATCCGTGTATCCTTCTACCAATAGACATTCATCGTTTCTATCAATAGCTTGCCTGGCCAGGTAAGACCCGTAAAGTATTTTACTCTTGATATATATTTCATTTTCGGGAGTATTAATGTATTTAGGAGCTTTGTCATTATTTTTAATAATCCTGGCCCCAAAACCAATAATTTTTCCTGTTTGATTCTGTATTGGAAAAATGATTCGTCCCCGGTAATTATCCATCAAACGTTCGTCCCGAGAAATAACCAAGCCGCTTTTTATCAATAAATCACTATTAAATTGATTTTTAAGAGCCTTTTGAGAAAAAGCATCTTTTTCGTCCAGGCAATAACCCAATTGAAACTTTTTAATAATCTCCTCTCTAAATCCTCTTTCTTTTAAATAAGTCAATCCAACAGATAACCCTTCATCCTTAGAAAAAAGATTTTCTGAAAAATATTTTTGAGCAAAATTGTTAACTACGTACAAGCTGTCCGCAATTTGTAAGTGTTGCTTGTATTCAGGCGATGCCTCCGTTTCCTCAATTTCTACGTTATATTTGTTTGCCAGCCATCGGAGCGCTTCTACATAAGAATATTTTTCGTGCTCCATTAAAAAGCTGATCGTATTGCCACTCCGGCCGCATCCGAAGCATTTGTAAATTTCTTTAGTAGGGGATACAGTAAACGAAGGCGTTTTTTCGTTGTGAAAGGGGCAAAGACCGAGATAGTTAGTCCCGCGTTTTTTTAGCTTAATAAAACCGCCTATTATTTCCACAATATCTATGCGGCTTAAAATTTGTTGTATGGTGTCGTTCGAAATCATTTTACCAGAAATCGAAAATACAAATAAAAAAAAGATAGCCTGTAAGATATGGCTATAAGCAGGGTTTTATTGAAAAGAATTTGTAAAAAAGTTCAAAATAGCTCTGTTTTTCAGGCAGACATTTATTTTTTCCACAGGCTTGGGGCCGATGGGGGGCTGCGCCAAGCAAACATGTACTTAAACCACAGACCAGCTAACTCCGGGTAAAAATATCCGTTTTTATCCCGCATTTTAAAATTTCATTACCAAAGGGTGAGCTAAAGATTTTTGGGAAAAAGGGTTGGCAGAGCATCACTTTATTTCAGCGCTTAATACGAATGTTTTTCTACCTTTTTTCTTATCCACAAAGCAAATTTTTTGTGTAAAAAATAGTGCCAATTCTATTCACATATTTTCATGTTATAAGCCTCAAAATCGGTAACTTTGTCGGCTTTCAAAAATTCATATGGATCAACACGAAAATCAGTTGGAAAACGATAATAGCTTTGGCGAAAAAATCATCCAGGTAAATATTGAAGAACAAATGAAAACGGCCTATATAGACTATTCTATGTCGGTAATCGTTGGTCGTGCTTTGCCTGATGTAAGAGATGGATTAAAACCGGTGCACAGGCGCATTTTGTTTGCCATGAGCGAATTGGGCATACATTATAACAAACCACATAAAAAATCTGCACGTATTGTTGGGGAAGTATTGGGTAAATATCATCCCCATGGCGATACAGCCGTTTACGATTCGATGGTAAGGATGGCGCAGGAATGGAGCATGCGATATACTTTGATTGACGGTCAGGGTAACTTTGGCTCACAAGACGGTGATGGTCCTGCTGCCATGCGTTATACAGAAGCCCGTTTGCAAAGACTTTCCGAAAATATGCTGGAAGATTTGGATAAAGAAACGGTAGATTTTCAGTTAAACTTTGATGACTCGTTACAGGAACCCGTAGTGTTACCCACCCGCGTACCACAATTACTGGTTAATGGCTCTTCCGGTATTGCCGTAGGTATGGCAACCAATATTATGCCTCATAATTTGAGTGAAGTAATTGACGGCTGCCTCGCTTTTATTGATGACAGAAACATTTCCATTGAAGATTTAATAAAATATGTGAAAGCTCCGGATTTCCCAACAGGTGGCATTATTTACGGGTACGAAGGAATAAGGGCAGCTATGCATTTAGGAAGAGGCAGGGTAGTGCTTAGGGGAAAATTACATGTAGATACCAAGTCAAGCGGTAGAGAACAAATTATTATTACAGAAGTGCCCTACCAGGTTAATCGTGATAATTTATGCGATCGAATCGGGCAATTAGTAAACGAAAAAGTAATTGAAGGGATTGCTCATGTAAATAACGAGTCTAATAAAAAAGAAGGAACCAGAATAGTACTTGATTTAAAAAGAGAGGCAGTAGCCAATGTAATTATTAACCAGCTTTATAAATATACCGAACTGCAAACCTCTTATGGAATAAACAATGTTGCCTTGGTTAAGGGACGACCCAAAACACTGAGCATAAAAGATATGATTTCGGAGTTTGTGGAATTTCGTCACGAAGTGGTTATACGCCGTACACAATTTGAACTAAGAGAAGCACAGAAAAAGGCGCATATATTGGAGGGTTACCTGATTGCATTGGATCATTTGGACGAAGTAATTGCACTGATTCGAAGCTCTTCAACTCCCGATACGGCCAAAGAAGGTTTGATAACCCAGTTTGGTATGACCGAAATTCAGGCAAAAGCTGTATTGGAACTGCGTTTGCAGCGATTAACAGGCATGGAAAGAGAAAAGATACGTGAAGAACATGCTGAATTGATGAAACTGATTGCTCACTTACAGGAAGTGCTTGCCAATGAATCCATACGGTTTGATATTATTAAAAAAGAGTTGGTAGAAATTAAAGACAAGTTTGGAGACGAAAGAAAAACGGAAATAACTTATTTGGAAGATGAGATAAAATTAGAAGATTTAATAGAGGAGGAAAACGTAGTAGTAACCGTATCTCATTTAGGATATATTAAACGTACTTCAGCTACAGAATACCGCCAGCAAAAAAGAGGAGGGCGGGGAGCTATTGGCAGCCGTACCCGTGAAGAAGATTGGATTGAGCATTTATTTGTAGCTTCAACACACCATACTTTATTGTTCTTTACGGAAAAGGGCAGGTGTTATTGGATGAAAGTGTATGAAATTCCCGAAGGAGATAAGCAAAGTAAAGGGAGGGCAATACAAAACCTCATTCAATTACCGACAGACGATAAAATACGAACCGTTATTGATGTACAAAATCTTGATGATGAGGCTTTTATAAACAGTCATTCTATTGTATTGTGCACAAAGAAGGGGATTATCAAAAAGACACTTTTAGAAGATTTTAGCAGACGGCGTGCAACCGGAGTAAATGCCATAACCATCATGGAAGGCGATGAATTACTGGAGGCCAAATTAACCGATGGTAATTGTGAAATAATGATGGCCGTTAAATCGGGCAGGGCGATACGTTTTCCCGAAGAAAAGGTAAGACCTACAGGCAGAGGCGCTATTGGTGTAGCCGGTATAGAAGTTGAAGATGTGAATGACGAAGTAGTTGGCATGATTTGCGTAAACAGGGAAGACAAATCAAAAACCGTTTTGGTCGTAAGTGAAAAAGGATTTGGAAAGCGTACAGCGCTTTCAGCAGAGGATGGAGAAGAGAATTATCGCATAACCAACAGGGGCGGAAAAGGAGTAAAAACCATTAATGTTACAGATAAAACCGGATACCTGGTAGGAATGCTGGAAGTGGCTGAAAAAGATGATTTACTGATAACATGTAAATCCGGTGTAACCATTCGGATGAAGGTTAGCGATATCAGCCAGCAGGGAAGAGCTACCCAGGGAGTAAAACTTATTCGTTTAGACGAAGGGGATGAAATTGCGGCTATTACTAAACTAGAAGAATCGGAAAACGGAGAAAATGGCGGAAACGGGGAGAATGGAAATAATGGAGGCAATTCAACTGATTCAAGTGGGGAGGAAGTGGTAAATTTACCTCCTGATATTGACAAATAACAACCTGATAATCAATTATATTTTTATATCAAATTCAATTAAAATGAAAAGAGTATTTCTGCTTGCAGCAATTGCCCTGGTAACAATAAATTTGTTTGCCCAGGATGTTAAAACTGCTAAAAAACTTTTGGCTGCCCAGGATTTTGCTAAAGCAAAAGAGGCAATTGATCAGGCTTTGGCTACTGATAAAGGAGCTAAAGATTGGGAAGCTTGGTATATAAAAGCAAAAATTTATGGTGGTTTGGCCGGCAATGAAGCTACTAAAAACCTGGTGCCCGATGCAAGACTGGTAGCGTTAGAAGCCGTTAAGAAAGCATTGGAAGTTAATAGTTCACTTGCCACTTTATCTTTAGCACAAGAAACGTATAAACCCGTATTTAGTTTGTACGAAGGTTATTATGGAGATGGCGCTAATTATTTTAATTCCGAAAAATATGAGGAAGCATATAACAGCTATAAAAACGCTAACGCAGTTGGTGAATTTATTAATAAAAACGGATGGGCGTTGTCTGCGCTTGATACCGGTCTTGTATTTATGGTAGGAGCTTCCGCAAACAATGCTAAAAAGCTGGAAGAAGCAGCCGTTTATTATGCAAAGCTGGCGGATGCCGAGGTGGCCAGTAAGGACTATGCGGTAGCATACCGGTTTCTGGCTTATTATTATTATGCTGATAAAAAAGATGATGCACTGTTTAACAAATACCTTGCCCTGGGAAAAAAAGTCTTTCCAAAGGAAAGGTATTTTGATGATTTGGAAATTGAATACCTGGAAAAAAAGGGAGACAAGGCAGCAGTTTTAGCCAAATACGAAGATATTATGACTAAAAATCCGGATGATTTTGATATCCATTTTAACTATGGTGTTACCCTTTTTAACATGCTGTTTAATGCAGATGAAAAGCCTAATAATATGTCGGACTTGATTCAAAAAATGGAAAAGGCTTTTATTCGGTGTACGGAATTGAAACCCGATGATGTTGATTCTTATATTGAACTCGGTAAATCCCATTATAACCAGGCTGTTGAATTAAAAGCCCAGGAAGATGCCATTAAAGGAAAAACACCAGCAGATTTAACGGCAAAAAAGGAACTGCATGCAAAAGCAGAGAAAAAAATAAATGATGCCATTCCTTATTTTGAAAAGGGTTTCTCTTTATTAGAACCTATGCCCGATAAAAAACCTGCACAAAAAGCAAAAACAAAATCTACAGCTCAATTACTCAGAGATTGTTATTACTTTATTAATAATAACGAAAAGGCTAAGATGTACGATGAAAAAGTGGGCAAGTTATAGTTTGCCTGACAGTACACAAGTTAAAGGGATGACTTTTGGTTATCCCTTTTTTATTTAACTTCAAATTTTTGAAACATACAGTTATGTCCATGTTATTAGGCAGAAATGAATTTGGAAATGCTTCCAACGCAGGCAATACCATATCAAGAGAAGACGCATATAGTTTGTTGAATAATTGGGTTACAAACGAAAGATTGCGACTTCACATGAAGCAGGTAGCCCATTTAATGAAGTGTTGGGCTGTTGAAAAAGAAGGGTTGAATTTGCAGGATGCCTGGCGATGGGAAATGGCAGGATTGTTACACGATGCAGACTGGGACCAATGGCCGGAACAACATTGTAAAAGAATAATTGAGGAGTTGGAAGTCCGGAAGGTGGATCCGGAAATTATACATGCAATCGCTTCTCACGGGCCTTTACATTTTGGCGTAGAGCCGGTAACAAAGATGGATAAAATGCTTTACGCGTTTGATGAGCTTTCCGGGCTTATTCATGCGTATTCATTAATGAGACCCGAAGGGTATGTGGGTATGGAATTAAAAGGGGTGAAGAAAAGATTGAAAGAAAAAAGTTTTGCAGCCAATGTTTCCCGCGAAGATATTAGCGATGCCTGCAACAGGGCAGGGATTGCTTTGGATGAGCTGATAGAATTTATTGTTGCGAGACAGGCGCAGGCTAGTTAGAGGTTTTTAAGGAGATTATTCTATTTAACATAATATTAATTATAGGACAATAGGCGTACTGTAAAAGCTAAACCAGTTTTTATCCTATAATGTAATATTATGTCACCGCTAACGCTACGGGCTTCGCCTAAATAGAAATTCTGCGCAAAACCTACGCAAATTAGAAAGTGGAAGTTTGTCCTATCACCTGAAAAGGAGCCAAATTTACCAACGCTCAAACTATAATGATGTTTCATATTACATTAGTCAGGTTTATCCTGACAATTTAACTATAAATGATAATATATTTGAAATTATTACCATAATTAAATTATCTTTTGTATCATTGCTGTCAGGTTTAACCTGACATTGTTACTATGAAGAATAAATACATATCAACGCAATCAAACGAGCTTCTATCCTATTTCAACGGACAGAACAAGAATTGCTTTGACTATTCTTTGGCATGTAAAGCCCTGCCCGACTCTAAAGCAAGTGCAGTCAGAGAGCTACTAAGCGACATGACAAAGAGAGGTTTGTTGATGCGTTTGAAAGAAGGTGTTTATTACGTCATACCCTACGAACAAAATGCAGAAACCTTTATGCCCGACTGGCATTTGGTTGCAGAACATTTGGTGAATGATGCCAAACATTATATAGGCTATTATTCCGCTTTGCAAATACATAACCTCATCACTCAACCATCACTAAAAGAACAAATCGTTGTTTCAAAACAAATACGACCATCAGAAATAAAAATCAAAGAAGTTCCTTTTCAATTCATCTATCACAACGAGAAACATTTTTTCGGTTCAAAGAAAATATGGATTGACAGCTTTAATAAAGTCATGTGCTCAGACTTAGAAAAAACTTTTATTGATTGCTTATTCAAACCCGATTATGCTGGTGGAATTGTTGAAGTGGCAAGAGCAATCTATACTTCTAAAGACAAAATAAAATACGATACACTTCTTGAATACACCAAAAAATTTGATTCTCAAGCAGTAGTAAAACGCTTGGGCTTTGTTTTAGAAATATTAGAAATCAATACCAAAATTATTCAGGAACTACAACAAATGAAAACCGCATCGTATGTAGTCCTTGACACCGAATTGCCTAAAACTGGAAAGCGAATTAGCCGATGGAGTATTCAACAAAATTTGGAAACGGAAACTATTAAATCTGCCATTTACACATGAAATAGCCATGCACAAAAAACTAAAATGTAAAAGCAAGCATGGCGTATTCCATGCGACCAATAAAAAAATAAATACTGCCGCATGATTAAACCCGGAGATATACAGCAAAAAGCAAATGCAGTTGGTGTTCGTGACCAGCAGATTGAAAAGGATTACATTCTTTCATGGATTCTGTTTGGCATTTCTAAACATGAGCACCTTTCAAAGACAATCGTTTTCAAAGGTGGAACAGTTTTAAAGAAAGTCTATTTTGAAGATTATCGTTTTTCTGAGGACTTGGATTTTACATTGCTGAATAGCGAAATCCCTAACGAGCAAATTTTCGCATGGTTTAAAGAAGTATTTGAATTCATAAAAGATGAAGCCAATATTCCGCTTGAAATTATTGATCCCGATAGTCATCGGGACAGGCTCGAGCATGAAGACGGAGGTATAAATTTTTACATCAGCTACATTGGTCCGCTTGGCGGACAAGGAAACAACAAAAAAGTAAAAGTTGATATTTCACGTAGTGAACAACTGGTTTTTGAGCCAGTCATGAATGATGTATTTATTGGCTATTCTGATTTGGAAGAACACCACCTTTTATGTTATCCTTTAGAAGAAGTGTTGGTTGAAAAAATGCGTTCGGTAATGCAACGAATGCAAGCAAGAGATTTTTACGACATCTGGTATTTGCTGGAAGTGCATGAAATGGAAGCAGATTATTACGTGAGTGAATTTGAAGCTAAATGCAAAAGCAAAGAATTAATGCATACTGATTTTTCGAAAAAATTAAATGAACGATTGCCACAATACAAAGGCAGATGGAAAAGCTCAATGAACGAACAAATAAAAGACCTGCCCGACTTTGACCAAGTGGAAAGAGAAGTGCAACGACACCTTAAAAAATTGAAGTTTTAGCAATGAACAGTCACGAAATAGAACAGAACGTAAAGCGAATCATAGAGAATTTCTCGAAAGAGCATTTTTTGTATGACTTGTTGTTGGCTTATGGCATTTCTAAAACTTCAATTACCCGATTGAAAAGCGGAGATTTTAACTCGTCAAAAATAGAAGGCGAAATCCTTTACAAAAAGAAAATCTTTTTCAAGCAACAGCCAACTGACAAGTTGTTGAGTGCTATTGAAAGCCTTGCCAAAGAAGAACGAATTGTAAAACACTCTCCCCGATTTGCCGTTGTTACCGATTACAAAAATCTGGTAGCAAAAGATTTGAAATTGGGTAGGAACCTGGATATATCCATTAAAGATTTACCTAAACATTATGGATTCTTTTTGCCACTTGCAAATAGTGAATTTAATAACTACAACAACAATGATACTGAAGCTGACCGCAATGCTGCCTATAAAATGGCGACATTATACGATGAGTTAGTAACCAAAAATATTGACATTTACAATTCAAGAGAAAGCATCCATAACTTGAATATTTTCTTGTCAAGATTGTTATTTTGCTTTTTTGCAGAAGATACTGAAATATTCGATGTAGAAGGAATTTTTACTGATACATTGGCACAACATACTAATGAAAACGGTGGCGATACTCATTTATTTCTTGACCGCCTCTTTAAAAGGTTAAATACAGAAAATGTAGAAGACTTTCCAGATCATTTAGCTAAAAATTTCAAGTACGTCAATGGTGGATTGTTTGGGGGGGCAAAGTCTAACTCTCCAATTTTTTCTCAAAAAGCAAGGAAATTATTATTGGAATTGGGCGGATTGAATTGGAAAAAAATTAACCCTGACATTTTCGGTTCAATGATTCAGGCAGTGGTAATTCCTGAATACCGCAGTGATTTGGGTATGCACTACACCAGTGTGCCTAACATTCAGAAACTTATCAAACCTTTATTTTTGGATGCCCTATATGAAGAATTTGAGGCTTCGGCAGGCTCAGCCTCAGAAATTACTAAACTACGGAAACTAATAAACCGAATTGCAAAAATAAAATTCTTTGACCCTGCCTGCGGTAGCGGAAATTTTTTGATTATTACTTACAAGGAAATCCGTTTGTTGGAAATAAAAATTCTGCAACGCATTATAGACCTTAGCCCGACCCCTGCAATGGAGTTTACTTCCATTCAGCTTTCACAATTTTATGGAATTGAGTTGGACGATTTTGCCCATGAAATGGCGATACTTTCTTTATGGCTGGCAGAACACCAAATGAACAAAGTATTTGAAGAAATGCTTTTTGATTATGGTAAAAGCAAACCTATTCTCCCATTAAAACAAGCGGGAAAAATTGTGCAAGGCAATGCTGCCCGTGTGGATTGGAAAACCGTTTGCCCGATTGGAGAGAATGATGAAGTCTATATCATTGGTAATCCGCCTTATTTAGGCTATTCTAGGCAAGATGAAGAACAAAAAAAAGACATGGCAATTGTATTTAATGGTATCAAAGAATACAAGAGCTTAGACTATATTTCATGTTGGTTCTTCAAAGCTTCATTATTTATAAAAAATTATAGTGCTAAATACGCATTTGTAACAACTAATTCAATCACACAAGGAGAACAAGTTGCCTTATTTTGGCCACTCATTTTCAAATTAGACCAAGAAATCACTTTTGCATATAAATCATTCAAATGGACTAACAATGCCAAAGGAAATGCAGGAGTTTCAGTAGTCATTATTGGTGTTTGTAATATTAATAACCATGAAAAATTTCTTTTTGATTCAGATATAAAAAAGTCAGTAAAAAACATCAGTCCAAACTTAACAGATTCAGAAAATCATTTTGTCGTTGGTCGGAATAAACCAATCTCAAAAGTTTCTCAAATTGGTTATGGTAGTTCAGCTTTAGATGGAGGACATTTAATTTTATCAAAACAAGAAAAAGAAAAATTATGTAGAGAGTATCCATTGGTTGAAAAATTTTTATTCAGATTAATGGGCTCACAGGAACTCATAAAAGATATTGAAAGATGGGGGATTTGGGTTTCAGAAGAAGAATTTGAAAAAGCAAACGAAATAGAACCTTTAAGAAAAAAGTTTGAAGAAGTCAAAAAATTTAGATTAAAAAGCAAGAGAAAACCTACCATTGAAGCAGCAAAAAAACCATTTCGATTTGGTGAGCCAAGATTTATAAAGGGTGATGTTTTACTAATTCCTAAAGTTTCTTCTGAAAGAAGAGAATACCTTCCTATTGGTTATTTCAAGGATATAATAGTTATGGATAAGGCTTTTCCCATTTATAACGCAGAGCCATATTTATTTGGAATAATATCTAGTAAAATGCACATGGTTTGGTTAAAAAATGTTGGAGGTAGGATGAAAACAGACTTTAGTTATTCATCTTCGATATGTTACAATACTTTCCCTTTCCCGGACATTACCCTCAAACAAAAGGAAAACCTGAATTTGTATGTGTTTGCCATTTTGGATGAACGAGCCAAGCATCCTGAAAAAACCATGGCACAATTATACGACCCCGATAAAATGCCAAAGGGTTTGAAGCAAGCCCACGAAGAACTGGATCGTGCTGTTGAGCAATGTTATCGCATACAACCCTTTACTTCCGACACGGAACGTTTGGAGTATTTGTTCAAGCTTTATGAAGAAATGACCAAAAGTGGAACTTTGTTTGAAAAACAAAAGAAACCAAAAAAGACAACAGAAAAAACGAAAAAATAATTATGCCTGATTTAATAAAAGTAGAATATGGCCAAACAGGCAAAAGCAAGAAGACGAATGCTTTTGGAATGCGAGAAATGCAGGAACGGGCATACAATGCCCGAACAGCTCATTACCTTTTAATAAAAGCACCGCCGGCATCAGGCAAGTCAAGAGCGTTGATGTTTATTGCTTTGGACAAACTCAAAAATCAAGGCATAAAAAAAGCCATTGTTGCAGTTCCTGAAAAATCAATTGGTGCATCGTTCAGCTCCACCAAACTGACCGAACATGGCTTTTTTGCCGATTGGACAGTAAATCCAAAATACAATTTATGTACAGCTGGATCAGATAATAGCAAAGTAAAAACCTTTCTTGAATTTTTAGATAGCAACGAGCAAATTTTGATTTGCACACACGCCACCTTGCGATTTGCGTTTGATGGTTTGGACGAAAAAAAATTGAACGACACATTAATTGCTATAGATGAATTTCATCACGTTTCTGCTGATGGAGATAATCGTTTAGGTGAAGTTATGAAAAACATCATGACAAAATCAAATGCTCACATCGTAGCTATGACAGGTTCCTATTTCAGAGGCGACAATGTTCCAGTATTGCTGCCCGAAGATGAAGCCAGATTCATAAAAGTTACTTACAATTATTATGAGCAACTAAATGGTTATGAATACCTGAAATCATTGGGAATAGGTTATCATTTTTATACCGGTCGCTATTTCAAGAAGCAACCCGAAAAACCAATGTCGGCTTTGGAAGAAATTCTGGATGAAAGCAAAAAAACAATAATTCACATACCCAGTGTAAACTCAGCGGAATCCTCCAGAGAAAAATACGAGGAAGTAGGCCACATCATTGATGCCTTGGGTGATTTAGAATCGCAAGATGAAAATACAGGTGTGTTGTATGTAAAAAGTAAGCGTTCGGGCAAAGTGCTGAAAGTAGCTGATTTGGTAAACGACAATCAAAAAGAACGTGATAAAATTTCAGCGTATTTACGAGATTCCAACACAGCGGATGCCATTGACATCATTATTGCTTTAGGTATGGCAAAGGAAGGTTTTGACTGGCCCTATTGCGAGCATGCTTTAACCATTGGTTACAGAGGTTCATTAACCGAAATTATTCAAATCATTGGTCGGGCAACCAGAGACAGCAACAATAAAACACATGCTCAATTCACCAACCTGATTGCACAACCCGAAGCGGAAACCGATGAAGTGAAGGTGGCTGTAAACAATATGTTGAAAGCCATTACTGCATCGTTGTTAATGGAACAAGTGTTGGCTCCAAACTTCAAATTCAAATTGAAAGAAGATGACAACGAAGAGGAAGAAAAGAATGATGATGAAAATACAATTCGAATCAGAGGGTTTAAACTGCCAACTTCTCAGCGAGCTAAGGACATCATTGAAAGTGATTTGAATGATTTGAAAGCCCGGATTCTGCAAGACGACCAAATGCTAAAAGCAATGCCCGGTAATGTAGAACCCGAAGTAATCAACACTGTATTAATCCCAAAAATTATTCGTGAGGTTTATCCTGATTTGAGTGAAGAAGATGTAGAAGCAGTTCGTCAGCATGTAGTAGTAGATTCTGTAATAAAAAACAGTGTAATTGAAGAACAAGGCGGAAGGAAATTTGTACGAATGGCAAATAGTTTTGTAAACATAGACGACATTCACATTGATTTGATTGACCAAGTAAATCCTTTTCAAAAAGCATTTGAAATTTTATCAAAATCAGTAACAACACAAGTGTTAAAACTAATTGACGAACACATACAGTCCATCAAAATTGAAATGACAGAGGAAGAAGCTATCATGCTTTGGCCTAAAATTAAAGAATGGATTGGACGAACGGGAGAAGCCCCTAATTTTCAATCGTATGACCCGAAAGAGAAAAGAATGGCGGAAGCGATTATTTTTTTACGTGAATTAAAAAGACAAAGAGCATTGAATGAGCAATAAGAAAAAAAAATCATTAGACGACATCTTCAATGATGATGAGTTTGGCTTGTTGGATTCAACTGCAAAGGCATCAAACATAAAAACTGCTGACCAGCGTTTGATTGATTCGTTTGAAGAAATAAATGCTTTCGTTGATAAAAACGGCAGAGAACCGAATACATCAAGTATGTCCGAATATGGGTTATTAGCCCGATTAAAAAATATCAAAGAAAATGAGCAACAAAAAATTTCATTGAAGTCATACGATAGGCATAATCTTTTAGGTGAAGTAGAAATTCCAAAAGCTTCGATTGATGATATTTTGAATGATGATGAATTTGGATTATTAGAAACAGACAGCGATTTATCTATTTTCAAATACAAACATATCTCAAAAGAATACGAGAGAGAAAAAGCAGATTTTGTTGCACAACGAAAACCATTGAAAGAGGATGAGTTTAAACCTTATGAAGCAATGTTTCAAAAGGTGCATCAGGAAATCAAAGAAGGAAAACGACAAATCAAACCGTTTCATAACATTGAGAAAAACCTGCATGTTGGCAACTTCTATTTCATTGACGGTGTAATGCTCTATCTAAAAGAAGCAAAACTTGAAAAGGCTGTTCGTGAATTAAAATCTGGCGACCGAGAACGAATTGAAGGTAGAACATTTACGATTTTTGAAAACGGAACATATAGCAACATGCTTTATCGTTCACTTGGAAAACAAATACAAAAGAGCGGTAAATTAATTACCAATACATATGAAGGAATAAACAATGAACTCTATGTTAATTCCGGCATGGTTAAAGAAGAAGATATTCAGACAGGATGGATATATGTTTTAAAGTCTAAGTCAGCCCATCCTGAAATTTCCGTAATTGAGAATTTATTCAAAATTGGTTTTTCTTCCTCGCCAATTGACGAGCGAATTAAGAACGCAAAAAATGAAGCAACCTATTTGTATGCGGATGTAATTAAAGTTTCAAGTTACGCTTGCTACAATAGAAACGCAGACAAATTGGAGCAACTACTTCATAGGTTCTTCGCAGAAGCATGTCTAAATATTGACATAGAGATAATTCAAGGAAAAAGAATAACACCAAGGGAATGGTTTATTGTTCCATTTGAAGAAATTGAACAAGCAATTGAACTTATTTTAAATGAACAAATTGTAAATTATAAATATGATAGAGGGACTGAAAAAATTGTACTTAGATAACCCACCGAACAGGTGTAAGCACATTTGCAATTCGCTCAAACCTGCGCAAACGGCAAAAATTGTAAATAAGCTTCCACCTTCCCCATCCCAGAAAAATTATTTTTAAAATTGCCACGCTTCAAAAAGAATAAATTTTTAAAAGCAAAACTATTTAACATAATGCAAAAGATTATAGGAAAAATTTTTTAAAGCACTCAACTTTCAAAGAATGCGCAATTAACAAGTAACTGCTCCGCAATGGGCTACTAATGAATGTTTTACGAAGTTGATGTTCCGGAATGTTGTGCAAATTGTACTAAAAATATTTAACTTGCGTTTCAGGCCCTGTATCTGAACAAACACAGGATGTTGGAAGAAATTTCTATCAAAAAATTTTTAAAAAAATAAATCTCCATGACGCTCATTGCAATTTTTTTCCCATTCTTATCATTCTTACTTCGTGGTAGAATTCTTACCGGGATTTTATGCCTTATTCTTCAACTTACTT
>DASSYR010000049.1:0-73977 GCA_035703165.1 Chitinophagaceae bacterium | reverse complement strand
TTTGGTGTTCCTGAAAGTCCGCTGGCACAACCAAGAAATATTATAGGCGGACATCTTATATCAACTTTCATTGGTTTGGTCTGTTTTCACTTTTTAGGAAATCATTGGTATTCTTTAGCATTGGGTGTAGGACTTGCAATAGGAATAATGCAAGTAACAAAAACTACGCATCCACCGGCCGGTGCCGATCCTTTGGTAGTAATTTTAGGAGGGTATCAATGGAGTTTTATTTTTAGCCCTGTTTTGTCCGGTTCTCTTACAATTACCATCATAGCTTTGATTTTTAATAACATAAGCAAAAGCAGGAAGTATCCTAAATATTGGTGGTAATAAGAAAATTTTGGTCAGTATTTCATCCGGTTGGAACTGTAGCTAACGTTTTGCGGATTTGCGGTAAGTTGACTTTTCAGCATGAATGTTTAATATATTACTAATGTTGATAGAAGTATAAGTGTTCAGATTTTCAACTTTATTTTTTATTGCGTTAAGTCCCTGTTAGCGGCGTTGTTTTTTTGCTTTATTTTTTTTTGAGGATTTTGCTTTTTTATTAAAATCAAGTGCAAGGTCTATCCAATAATTAAAATCAGTTTGGGTTTTCATACCGCTTTCGTCTATCATCACGTATCCTTTCATAGGTTTCTTTGTAAAGTCCATTGTTCTGCAACCTATTTTTTCCACACTTTCTTCGTGTAAAGAAGGATCAATACGACACATCAATTCATCTTTTATTATTCCAACACACATTTTGTCGTTGTACATAAATGTTAGGCCTCCCATCATTTCTTTCTCTACAACATTGGGCAGATTTGAAAGTCGCTGTCGTATCCTGTTTGCTAATTTTTCGCTATAAGCCATACAAACTATTTCATTGAGTGTAATGCCACTTTATTGCCTTCCGTATCAATAAAGTGTGCTATATATCCATTTTCTCCTATTGAAGTTTTAGGCATCAAAATTTTACCGCCTGCATTTTCAATTTTTGAAAGCGGAATGCTTAAGTCATCTCCTCCGTTAAGATACACAACGGTTCCTTTGTCGGAAGGTGTGTATCCTTCTCCCTGTACAATTCCGCCACCTACGCCATTTTGCATATCAGCAGGTAACATTCCATATTTTCCACCCGGGAAAGGCATTTCCATTACTTCTGCATCAAAAAGAGTTTCATAGAACTTTTTTGCTCTTGTAAAATCTGTTACCGAGATTTCAAACCAATTAATTGCATTTGTCATTTTATTTATTTTTATTGAAGCTTAAAGTTATTAACTATTTCAATGATTAAATCCATAAGGTCACTTTTAGATTTTTGTTGATTTCAATGTTCTCTTTTTTTCTAACTTCTGCTTTTAATGGTAATAGATAAGTGTTCCTTTTTGTGTCAAACCAAATGGCTGTTTTCCACTCGGTATTTCCAACTTTGGCAGTTGCTTTAAGCCGTCCCCAGCCTTCTTCTTCGTTTTTTAAATTATCCCTGATTTCTTTTGCCATACCAATGGGAAGTGAGATAAAAACCCAGCTGCTTGGCCCAACATACTGCCAGGGATTTGCTTTAAATTCGTATTTTATTCCTGTCATCTCCATTCGTATAAGTGGCGGCTTTGTACCAGTACCACGGACAGTTTTTAGTTTTGGGCTTATTTACCGATAGGCTGGAAGTTACAAAACTGTGAGATGATACAAAGATAATTTTTTATGAGGTTTCAATTTGAATAACCGGTTGCGAATGAGGTACGAGTTTCAGGGTTAACCCGCTTGTGCAAACAAATCTTGGCAGTTAACATGATATTTTACTTCTGCTTAACTAACTTAATTATTCTATAAAGATTTCCCTTAAAATAAAGTGTTCCATTCAGGTTTTTGTTTTTGAAATTAAATGTCCATAGCGTATTGGGAGAAGCCGACAATAAACGATTATTCATTTTGTCCAATTTGCAGCCAATAATGCCCATTTCTTCCTCTTTTCCGTTGACGATTTTATTTGCTGAAATATTAAACGTGTCAATTCCCTGAATTTTAGAGATATAATAAACTACTGTTTCATCATGGCATGGAGAGTTTTTAATTTGGCAAGTGGAAGTTCCTTTCCAAATACCGATGATCATGCTGTCAATAGAATTCTTTTGTGCCTTTGCAGAATTAACTATGGAAAAAAATAAAATTGAAAGAATAATTGTTTTCATTTTTATTAAAAATAAGGAATGTGAACAATGCTTATGCTGGCGGTTTTGGTATTCCTTCTGTTTACTTGCAAGGAGGTACAAAACCGGGAACCCGATACAAAGATAATTTTTTATGGGACTTTCAATTTGAACAATCTGTTGCGATCAGGGTGAGAGTTTGGGGAGTATCCCCATCCGCCAATAAACCGGCAGACGATTTACTGTTTGAATGGTTTATTGTTTTCAAACTTTTTTACTAAAGCTTTAATTTCTGCCTGCGTTACAGGCTTCTGCTGGTTATCAAGATTAATAACAATTAAAAATCCATTGGTATCGGGTGTGGAAGAAAAAACATTAATTAAATCAAACATTTCACTTTCTTTTAATTTACCGGTCTCCTCGTTCCATATTTCCCGGGCACATAAGCAACCCAGGGTTGGTGAAATGGGGTAGAAATTTTTCCCTTTAAAAAAAACAGGGTCAACCGTAGTACCGTGAGCAATAATTTCGGTTCTCCCTATTTTTCCTGCGGCAAATGTTTCGTAAATGGGTGAATAGAGTTGCCAGGAAGGGGGAAGTAATTTTTTATAATCGGTTAAATAAGTTGTGGTATCGCTTTTTTGATGAAAAAAAATCAGTTCACTTGTTTCGTTGGGCATTACCAATTGAAAATTGGGCGTAGGGCCGATAAATGTGTTTTTTGATTTCCCGATTCCCTGAATGCTATAAATACCCTGCGGAGTATTTCCGTTGGTTATAAAATAAGGAAGGTTGGTGGCCGACCTGGCTAATTGCTGAAAAGTGCGTAAATCCCCTTTTTCGTTTTTTGCAAAACTGCCATCGGCATTTTGCACAATAGCCAAACCCGGGTAATCCCTGTTCCAACGCTGAAAGGAATAGATAATTTTATAGCCGTGTTTTTGCTGATGCCGGAATAAAGCAATTAACGAAGGCAATTTGTTACCAGGCATTAATTTTTTTTGCAGCCAGTTACGTGTTTCAACAAGTAAATCATTTTTATAGTAATCCTTAAATCTTTTTTTCAGCAGATTTTGCAGGTATTTATTTTGAGTGGGATTTGATCTTTGTAAATAAAGAATCTCCATAGCAAAAAGACGGGGGTCTTTTTCTTTTAACGCCAGCTTTTTTATGGCGGACTGAAATTGCGTAGGATAGACAGCATACGTTGCTTCTAATAAAGCCTGGCGTACGGTATTGCTAAGTCTATCATAATTGGAAAAAAGGTTATAAATACCCTGGTACACGAGGGGGCTTGTGTATAAAAACTGTGTTACATTCCAAAGAGCGGATTCAAACTCGTATTCTGTATTAGCGGTAACGGGTAATCGAAATGTCTCGGTAATTGTTTTTTGATAAAAATATTGTTTGAATTTTTCCCTTTCACTTTTAGTAGTTGCTGCAGCATAAATCTCCTCCTTTAAAATTTGGGCCTGTGCAAATTTGAAACTCATAGAGTAAAAGGCAACCATTGGTAAAATAAGCCTGAATTTCATGGCGGTATATCAATTATAAAATTCCATCGTCTGCAAAACTATAATAACCATCTTCACCCACAATAATGTGGTCAATTAATTTAATATCCAGGAGATGTGCAGCTTCTTTTATCTTGTTCGTAAGGTCTCTGTCTGCTTTGCTTGGTTTAGGGTTTCCTGATGGGTGATTATGAGAAAGTATAATACTGGTAGCATCTTCGGCAAGGGCTTTTTTTAAAATTATCCTGGGGTCTGCTACGGTTCCGGTTATTCCCCCCTCGCTTATAATTTCAAAATGATTAACCTTGCCGGCTCTGTTTAAAAAAAGTACCGCAAAAATTTCATGTTTGTAGTCTTTAAAAAGCGTTTGCAAGTAACTGGCGGCATCCCGGCTTTCTTTTACCATGTTTTTGTGTAAAATACCGGAGGCATGTCTTCTTCTGCCCAGTTCCAGCGCTGCAATAATTGTAATGGCTTTTGCGGCGCCAATACCCTTTATCTTCATTAATTCTTTGGTATTTAACTTGCCCAGTTCTGAAAGATTATTTTTGCCGATGCGTAATACTTCTTTAGCAAGATCAAGCGCAGATTTTTCTTTGTTTCCGGATGCAATTAAAATGGCCAATAGTTCGGAATTGCTTAAGTTTTCTACTCCTTTGGCGATCATTTTTTCTCTTGGACGATCATCTGCAGCCCAGTTTTTAATAGTTACGTTGGTTTTTTGCATATATCAAAATAAGTGTTTAATTTAGAATTCCAATATCTAAAATTATATTTTATGAAAAGCCAGAGCTATTCAAATTTCAGGCTCCGTATTACTTTTACGGATTTAATAGTTTACGGGAATTTAGCATTTACTTTTATTTTCTTTTCAACTGCGCTTAGCAAGGGGTGTAATCACATGTTTGCCGGTTCCGGTCATAAAGACGTAGCGGAATCCCGACAAAAAAATATTAATCAATTATTGATTGAAAAGGGGAACACGGTAAGCGGTTTTATTGCGGACTCGCAAAAATAATTGTATTTACCCATCATTTTAATTAACGATATTATAATCGTTGTCAACTTTTTTTTCACTTTATAATCTTATCCTCATAAATGAAGGTTGAATAATTTATCTTCGCCACGCCAAACAATAGTTTGGAAAATTAAGTTATGCAACCCTCTGCTAAAATTTTTTCTGGTAACGGTTCGCAATATTTAGCCGAAAAAATTGCACGTAAATTTGGCGTATCTCTGGGAAAAGCGATGGTGCAGCGTTTCAGCGATGGCGAGATTCAACCCGTGTTTAATGAAAGTGTAAGGGGAGATTATGTTTTTCTGATACAAAGCACATTTGCGCCTGCCGAAAACATTATGGAATTGCTTTTAATGATTGATGCAGCCAAAAGAGCATCGGCATATAAAGTAATTGCCGTTATTCCATACTATGGATATGCACGCCAGGATAGAAAAGATAAACCTCGTGTTGCCATTGGTAGCAAATTGGTAGCCAATATGTTAGTTGCTGCCGGTGCGGATCGGGTGATAACTATGGATCTTCATGCCCCACAGATCCAGGGCTTTTTTGATATCCCTGTGGATCATTTGGATAGTTCCGCAATTTTTATACCTTATATAGAAAATTTAAAGCTTGAAAACCTTACCTTTGCGGCCCCCGATGTGGGAAGTGCCAACAGGATTAGGGAAATAGCTACCTATTTTGAAGTGGAAATGGTGATTTGTGATAAGCACCGGAAAAGGGCTAATGAAATAGCCAGTATGGTGGTAATAGGTGATGTGGCAGATAAGGATATTGTTCTTATTGACGATATATGCGACACCGGAGGTACTTTGGCCAAGTCGGCAGCTCTTTTAAAAGAAAAAGGTGCAAGAAGTGTGAGGGCTTTATGTACGCACCCCGTTTTAAGTGGTAATGCTTATCAAAATATTGAGAATAGTGTACTTGAAGAACTTGTGGTTTGCGATACCATACCTTTAAAACAGTCGTCGCCAAAAATTAAGATAGTAAGCGTAGCGGAATTATTTGCCATTGCTATCCGAAATGCGTACGAAAACAGGAGTATCACCGGATTGTTTATTCACAGTCAGATGAGAAACAAATAAAGCGCCGGGATGAAATAATGAGATTATGTTATTATTTGTTCCGGGATCTTACACGCAAAAAACCGTAAAAATTAAAAACAAACAATAAAAATGAAAACAATTACAATCGAAGGACAACTGAGGACCGAGATTGGCAAAAAAGCCACCCGCCAATATCGCTCTCAGGAACTGGTGCCTGGTGTAATTTACGGGGGTGCAAAGGAGGTTAATTTTATTGCTCCTGTTGCGGATTTCAAACCTTTGGTATATACACCGGATTTTCAGCTGGCCCAGGTAAACGTAGATGGTAAATCTTACAAATGCATTTTAAAAGATTTACAGTTTGACAAAGTAAACGACCAACTGATACATGTGGATTTACTGGAACTGGTAGATAACAAAAAAGTTATTGCCGATATTCCTTTAAAATTTGTTGGTACTTCTTTAGGCGTTAAAGAAGGGGGTAAGTTAATTACCAAAATGAAATCTTTAAAAGTAAAAACGTTACCCAGGTTCTTAAAAGAAAACATTGAAGTGGATATTTCCAATCTTCAGCTTAATGGAAACATACGTGTGGAAGATGTAAAGGATGAAAATTATGAGGTGTTAAATTCACCGCGTATTCCCATTGCATCTGTTGTGTTGACACGCCAGTTAAAGCAGGAAGAGGCTACTGCTGCCCCTGCTGCTGCACCAACTGCTGCCCCTGCCGCTGCATCGGCCGCAGCCCCTGCTGCTGCCAAATCAGCCGCCAAAAAATAACGATAATCTATAATTTTAATAACCCGGAGTTTTTGCTTCGGGTTTTTTATTGAATTTAATTATCTATGGAGTTTTATTTTTGTAAACTAACATGAATAAATATTTAATCTTTGGCCTGGGAAATATTGGCAACGAGTATGCACATACCCGCCATAATATTGGGTTTGATGTGGTAAATGCTTTTGTACATAAACACGGCGGTAGTTTTTATGCTGACAGGCTGGCGTATGTGGCCAATGTTAAATGGAAAGGGAAAACTTTTGTGTGCATTTGTCCCACCACCTATATGAATTTGAGCGGCAAAGCATTTAAGTACTGGCTTGATAAAGAAAAGGTTCCGTTAGAAAATACGCTCACTATTGTGGATGAGATTGCAATTCCGCTGAATAAGCTTCGGCTAAGACCTTCTGGGAGTTCGGGGGGGCATAATGGATTAAAAGACATAGAAAGTACTATTGGCACGGTTAATTACCCCAGGCTTCGTTTTGGTATTGGCAATAATTATCCCAAAGGGAGACAAGTTGATTATGTGCTGGGTAAATGGACAAAAGAGGAGGAGCCATTAGTAAAGCTAAAAATTGACAAATGTGTGGAAGTAATTGAAAAATTTGCCAGTATAGGGATAGAATTGACTATGGACGGGATAAATAAGGCAGAATTTGTTGTATGATTAAAAACCATTATTTATATTCGCAGAAGGATTAATTCTTTTTGTTAAGAATTCCATGCATCTCCGCTATCCGAAGAACTACAGCTAACCCTTCCAAAATCAAATCTGAATCAATGAAAATCTTTTGTATAGGTAGAAACTATAGTGAGCATGCTAAAGAATTAGGTAATGCTGTACCGGATGAGCCGGTTATCTTTATTAAGCCTAAAAGCGCTTTGCTTCAATTACACGCCCCGTTTTACTACCCCGAATTTACTAACGAACTGCATTATGAATGCGAGTTGGTGCTACGGGTGAGTAAAAATGGCAAGTACATACAGGAACGTCATGCTTCTAAATATTACAACGGATTAACCGTAGGTATTGATTTTACAGCAAGAGATATCCAAAATGATTTAAAGCAAAAAGGGTTGCCGTGGGAGAAGGCGAAAGGATGGGATAATTCGGCAGTTGTTGGCAATTGGCTTGAGATTACGCCAAAATTAAATTTGAAGAATATTACTTTTTCTTTAAACAAAAACAAAGAAGTGGTTCAGCAGGGGAACAGCCAGGATATGATTTTTAGTTTTGACCAAATTGTATCAAATATTTCTAATTACTTTTCTTTAAACATAGGCGATTTAATTTTTACAGGCACACCTGCGGGTGTAGGCGAATGTGTTGTGGGTGATGAATTGGAAGGATTTATTGAAAATGAAAATTTGTTTAAAGTAGAAATAAAATAAAGGCGGGCATTTTAATACGCAAAGCCGTGCCGTTTTAAGCGGTACGGTTTTTTTATTCTTCATTGCTTACATTTGCTCTGATTAACGATTGATTGTTTCATGTTGAATAACGATATTTTAATTAAGGCGTATCGCTATATGTGTTATGCCAGGTCAATGGCAGAAACCTATGAAAATAACCGGCAGGTTTGTAAATATGTACATTCCACATCCCGCGGCCATGAGGCTATTCAATTAGCCACTGCTTTTCAACTACAGCCCCAGGATTATATAAGCCCTTATTACCGAGATGAAAGCATCTTGCTGGGATTGGGTTTTTCGCCGTTTCAATTAATGTTGCAATTACTAGCAAAGGCAGATGATCCCTTTACAGGTGGCAGAGAATATTATTCACATCCCAATTACAGGGGTGATGATAAACCTACTATTATTCATCAAAGTAGTGCAACGGGTATGCAGGCCATACCAACTACCGGTATAGCACAAGGGATTCAATACCTGGAAAAAACAAACCCCATTCAATTAAAAAGGGGAGTTTATGGTGAAGATCCCATAGTTATTTGTTCGCTGGGTGATGCCAGTGTTACGGAAGGAGAGGTTAGCGAAGCTTTACAGTTTGCTGTATTAAAACAATTGCCCGTTATTTACCTGGTGCAGGATAATAGTTGGGGTATAAGTGTTTCTGCCACGGAAGCAAGAACAATGAATGCATTTGAATTTGCTGCAGGTTTTAAAGGTTTGCACCGCATACAGGTTGATGGGAGTGATTTTGAAGCATCGTACCAAGTAATGAGTGGGGTGTGTGATTTTGTTCGCAAAAATCGTGCTCCTTACCTTGTTCATGCCCAGGTTCCTTTGTTAGGTCATCATACCAGTGGGGTACGAAAAGAGTTTTACCGGAGTCAGGATGACTGGGAAAGGCACGTAGTACATGATCCGGGTCCGAAATTGCGAGTTAAACTTTTAAACAGGGGTTTTACGGAGCAGGAATTAAAAGAGATAGAGGTAGAAGCTGCGGATTTCATCGCACAAGAATTTAGTAAAGCAAAAAATGCCCCTGAGCCCGATCCGTCATTAGTAGAAAGTCATGTATTCGCACCAACAACTATTACGGAGGAAAAGGGCGAACGGGCTCCTGCAGGTGCAGAAAAAATAATCATGGTGGATGCTGCTTTATTCGCCATTCGTGAATTAATGGAACAACATCCGGAGGCGTTGCTTTACGGACAGGATGTGGGAAGAAGATTGGGCGGCGTTTTTCGGGAAGCGGCAACATTGGCCGAGCAGTTTGGCGATGATCGAGTATTTAATACTGCTATACAGGAAGCGTATATTGTTGGTTCTACTGTTGGGTTAAGTGCTTTGGGATTAAAACCGATTGTGGAAGTTCAGTTTGCTGATTATATTTATCCCGGATTAAACCAGTTAGTTACGGAAGTGGCTAAGTCCTGTTACCTTAGTTGCGGTAAGTTTCCGGTGTCTATGATATTACGAGTTCCCATTGGTGCGTATGGTGGAGGTGGCCCTTATCATAGCGGAAGTGTTGAAACAACATTACTATCTATTAAAGGAATAAAAATCATTTATCCCTCCAACGCTGCTGATATGAAGGGTTTGATGAAAGCAGCTTTTTACGATCCCAACCCGGTAGTAATACTCGAACATAAAGGATTGTATTGGAGCAAAGTACCTGGAACCGAAGAAGCTAAAACCGTGGAGCCCTCTGAAAATTATATTATCCCTATTGGGAAAGGAAATATTGTATTACAGGCCGGCGAAACGCATATTACTAAAGGAGAAACTTGTTGTGTTATTACTTATGGAATGGGGGTATATTGGGCTAAAACAGCAGCAAAAAATTTTCCGGGAAAAATTGAAATTGTTGATTTAAGAAGTTTGTATCCTTTAGATGAGGATTTGGTATATACCACAGTAAAAAAACACGGTAAATGTTTGGTGCTTACCGAGGAACAACAAAATAATTCTTTTGCCGAAGCTCTGGCCGGGCGGATATCAGCCAATTGTTTTTCTTTTTTAGATGCTCCGGTGCAAGTATTGGGATCTCTTAACCTACCGGCAGTTCCGATGAACATGGCGTTGGAACAAGCGATGCTGCCAACCACTGAAAAAGTAATCTCTGTTTTATCTTATTTAATGTCGTTCTAATTTAGAACGCATTCTACACAGTTATTTAATTACTTATATGGATTTAGCAAATAATCCTGAATAGTACGATTATCCTATACAATTACCGCTTATAATTTTTAACTCCCGTATTAAATTAAGATTGTTTTTTTTACATCACTCTTTAGTCTTAACCTAAAAAACCCGGATGAAAAACAAGTACTTAAAAGGCGCTCATCTTTCCGAATATAAGTTTCGGGAACTTCTAAAACTTTTTTGTGAAGATTTGACTGCAACGCAAATTGCTGATATCATCAATATAAGTCGGGTAACGGTAAACAATTATCTAAAGTTAATACGAACACATATTGCTAATTATAGTGATAAAAAAATTGTGGACAATTATAACTCTGCACCGGCTTCTTTAGCTGTTTTTAATAGGCCACATGTTTCTTTGCAAAATGAAGTAAACCAATCCAAGCCACTATTTGGTATTTACAAAAGAGAGGGTAAAATTGCTACTGATATAATTATGCATCCGGATGCGAAGGAAATAATAAACTGGGCTAAAGGGAAAACCGATGGGCTTGCAGAGGAAGCACTCCATGAGGTTTTGAGAAGATATATGGCAATAGCCGATTTTACCAATTATCGTCTTTATCCGGTTGTTTATAACATGGGCATTAAGGAATCACAGCAATCAGACGACGTTGTTTTCTTTTGGGATTTGTTGAAGTCACGAATCGTGAAGTTCCGGGGATTAAGTGGCCATACTTTGTTTTTACATGTAAAAGAAACAGAATTTCGGTATAATCATCAAGGTGCTAATTTATTTGAGGTATTAAGCTTTATTATTGAAAAAGAACCGTTGCATTATTTAAGACCGGTAAAAGTTTCTACAGGTACTTAGTTGTTCTCGCTATGAGAACTGTTTTTCAATACTTTTTAATTTACGCAAGGCAGGTTTGTTCAAATTTTTAAATCATCCTATATTTGCAACCCATTTGGCGGGATAGCTCAGGTGGTTAGAGCGTTGGATTCATAACCCAAAGGTCTCGGGTTCAACTCCCGATCCCGCTACACTTTCAGTTTTATTTCCAGTCATTTATTTTGCGCACACCTGAATTCTTTACGCTATCTTTCAATCTTAGTATAAGGCTGTTACATTCATTTATTTGTTATTTAGTAAGATGGATAATATTGAAGTATTAAAAAAGCTAAAAGAATTTATTTCGGGGGGTACCATACTGGTTCGCTCCCCGGGGAGGATTAACCTGATCGGGGAACATACGGATTATAATGAAGGCTTTGTTTTACCTGCTGCTATTGATAAGGCAGCGTATGTGGCATTAACTCCAAGAGCCGATAATAAAGTTTATTTGTACGCTACCGATTTAAAGGAGCAGTATGTTACGGATATTGATGAAATAATTAGAGTAAATGATTCAAATTGGCCCAATTATTTGCTGGGGGTGGTACACCAATTTAAATTAGCTGGTGTTAAACTGCAAGGATTTAATGCTGTATTAACATCTGATGTACCTATTGGTGCAGGGCTTTCATCGTCGGCAGCTGTTGAATGTGCTATGGCTTTGGCTCTGAATAAAATATTAAATGCTGATTTCACTAAACTGACTTTAGCAAAAATGGCTCAAAAAGCGGAACACGATTTTGCAGGTGTACGATGTGGAATAATGGATCAGTTTGCCAGCATATTCGGAAAACAAAACCATGTTATTCGGCTTGATTGCCGGTCACTGGAATATCAATATGTACCTTTTCATCTTAAAGGAATAAAGATTGTTTTGTTTGATACGGATGTAAAACACTCTTTAGCTGCCTCCGAATACAACATCAGGCGCACACAATGTGAAAATGGTGTAGAGCTGATAAAACAGCATTTTCCCGATATAAAAAGTTTGAGAGATGTTTCCATTGAGATGCTGGAAAAATATGTGCTGCCTGTTGACAGAACAATATATAGCCGATGTAAATATGTGGTGGAAGAAAATAATCGCTTACAAAGGGCTTGTTCCGATTTGTCCAACAATGATATATTATCTTTTGGGAAAAAAATGTTTGAAACGCATGATGGTCTGAGCCAATTATATAATGTAAGTTGCGATGAACTTGATTTTTTAGTTGATTCGGTGAGAGACGAATCTTCCGTTTTAGGAGCAAGAATGATGGGTGGAGGCTTTGGCGGCTGTACTATTAACTTAGTAAAGGAAAATGCGGTAGATGCTTTGATAGAAAAAGTTTCTTCTCTTTATAAAAAAATAATGCATAAGCATTTGAAAGCTTATATTGCAGAAACTGCGGATGGAACTTCTATCATAAAAACTATTTAATTTTTTTATACATAATTTTTTAACATGGGCTCCCTGAAAACTTCCGATTACATTGTATTTCTTATTTATTTTTTAGTAGTTGCAGGATATGGTTATTGGGTTTACCGGAGAAAAAAATCGGCACAAACTACTTCTACTGATTTTTTTTTAGCCGAAGGACAATTAACCTGGTGGGCTATAGGCGCATCACTGATAGCTTCTAACATCTCTGCAGAACAATTTATTGGAATGAGCGGTAATGGTTTCAGACTGGGGTTAGCTATTTCTTCTTACGAGTGGCTTGCTGCTTTTTCTCTTATCATTGTTGCTGTATTCTTTATGCCTATTTATTTAAAAAACCGCATATTTACTATGCCCCAGTTTTTGAAAACAAGATATAATGAAACGGTGGCCATGATAATGGCAATCTTCTGGTTATTTCTTTACATATTTGTAAATCTGACATCTATATTATATCTCGGTACTATCGCTATTAATAATCTTACCGGGGGCTCTAATTTTCACTTAATAATGATTGGTTTGGCTGTGTTTGCCTTAATTATAACATTAGGAGGGATGAAGGTAATTGGTTATACAGATGTAATCCAGGTATTCGTATTAATTGTTGGGGGATTGATTACTTCTTATGTTGCTTTGACAGTGGTAAGCGAAAAATTTGGCTATGGTAAAGATGCTTTAGCAGGGTTTAATGAATTATTTAAAGTAGCCCCGGGTCATTTTAAAATGATTTTTGATAAGCCCGGACCAGGGGCTTCTCAAGAACAAATAAATCATTATTCCAGCTTACCCGGTCTTGCTATGTTGGCTGCAGGTATGTGGGTAGCCAATTTAAACTACTGGGGTTGTAACCAATATATAACCCAAAGAGCTTTAGGTGCTGATTTAAAAACAGCACGTACCGGAATTTTGTTTGCCGCATTTTTAAAGTTGTTAATGCCCCTGTTGGTTGTTTTGCCTGGTATCGCAGCCTATGTTTTGCATCAAAATGGTGAATTGCAGCAGCAAATGCTAACCAATGGAGAATTTAGAGAAGATAATGCTTATTCAGCCATACTTGGCTTTTTACCAGCCGGATTAAGAGGGTTATCTATGGCAGCATTAACAGCAGCTATTGTTGCTTCTCTTGCCGGGAAAGCAAATAGCATTTCCACTATTTATACACTTGATATTTATAAAAAGTATATTAAAAAAGATGCCACCGAAAGAAAATTAGTTTGGATGGGCCGTATTATTGTGGTTATTTCTTTAATTATTGCAATAGGAGTTAATTGGCAAGATACATTGGGTATCGGAGGTAAAGGTGGTTTTGAATTTATTCAAAAATATACAGGGTATATTTCTCCGGCAATTTTCCCGGTTTTTCTCTTAGGATTTTTTTGGAGAAAGACAACATCCAAAGCAGCTATTGCAGGTATTGTAGGCGGTGTTTTATTAGCTGTTTTATTTGATAAATTTTTACCTGCCATTGCAGGTAATGAGACCTTACTATATACTGCATACCCAACAGCTGCGGGTACTTACGAAATTCCATTTCTTATTCAAATGGGATGGGTGTTCTTCTTCACTTCCGTTTTAATTGTGACAGTAAGTTTATTAGATGCAAAAGGAAAATTACAGGTGCATGCTTTAAGTGTTGATAGAAGAATGTATAAAGTTACACCAGGTGTATTGGCTATGATACTTATTGTGCTTGGAATACTTGCCGCTTTGTACATTCGTTTTTGGTAAACTGTATAAACACATTTTACCATGTATTGGTGTTGTGCGAAAATAAGGCACTACTCCAGTACATTTAATAATTTATCCGTAAAGTCTTCCAGTAAATTAAGCTGCAAATCGGCTGCTTTCCATTTTACTTCCTCTTGTTGTTGTCGGGCCGGTATAACTACGCATTTCATTCTTGCGGCTTTTGCTGCAATCATGCCATTAAATGAATCCTCAAACACCACACATTGTAACGCAGCGCTGTTTAAACTGCCGGCACAATTAATAAACACTTGCGGATGCGGTTTCCCAAATGGTAATAATTCAGCAGAAGTGATTGTATTAAGGTAATTGCGAATATTGAGTTTTTCAATAACGGGGTTGGCCAAAGCCAGGGGGGAGGAAGTAGCCAACCCAATTTTAAAATTCCTTTTCTTGAAAAAATCAAAGATATAGTGTACCCCGGGCATTGGAGTACCGTGAGCTATTATTTTTTCAATTGCTTTCTGTATAATTATTTCTTCGGCTTTTTTCTGGTATTTAGTTTCAATATTAAAATATTCAAACCAATGCTGAATCCATTCCGCTGTCCTTAATCCCGTTGTTAAAGCGTATTGATCGGGCGACAATGCAACACCAAACTTTTCTAATGTTTCTTTCCCTGCTTCTTCCCAAAAAGGCTCACTGTCAATTAACAACCCATCCATGTCGAAAATTACCGTATTTAATTTCATAGCTGCAAATATAGTGGCACCTGCTCTTATAAATAATTAGCTACAATGTTTTCTTAACTATTCCTTATATTCGGTTTCCGATTGCTCAAAAACCAACTTTGCCATGTTCTCTTTAGTTGAACGATTTAAGCATTTTCGCTTTTTAAGAGCTATTTTGTATGCCATAGTTGGTTCTTTTACCTATCCTGGTATTGCTTTAATAAACAGGATAAAAATTTATGGAACAGAAAATTTGCAAAATCTTCCTAAACGAAATGTTTTATTTGTAAGTAATCATCAAACATACTTTGCTGATGTAATTACCTTTATTCATATTTTTTGTGCGGTAAAATGGAGAAAGAATAATAAGTTGGGAATTCCTTATTATTTGCTCAATCCCTTTACCAGGGTTTATTATGTGGCGGCAGAAGAAACCATGCGGGGTAGTTTTATCAGCCGATTGTTTTCACTGGCCGGTGCATTAACCGTGAAAAGAACCTGGCGTGAGGGTGGAAAAGAAATCAGGAGGGGGCTTGACCCATCTGATACCAAAAAAATTGAAAGAACTTTGCGAGACAATTGGGTAATTACCTTTCCACAGGGAACAACCAAGCCCTTTGCCCCGGGAAGGAGGGGAACAGCATATATTATAAAGCAAAATCAACCTATTGTTATTCCTGTTGTGATAAATGGGTTTTGGAGAGCTTTTAATAAAAAGGGATTGAAATTTAAAAAGAAGGGTTCGTTGCTTTCTGTTCAGTTTAAAGAGCCGTTGGATATAGACTACAATGATACTGTTGAAAATATTCTTGAAAAAGTAATGGATGCCATAGAGCAAAGCAAAAAGTATATGATGAAAGGAAGGCATCATTTAATGAGCGTGGCTGATAAATAAGCGCTGATTTTTGTTCTATAAGATAGAAAACGAGACTATCTTCCAATTTTGACAGCCTCGTTTTATTAGATATTTTATGGGTAGAAACCTTGGTTTGGAGAAGGGCTTTCCCACATTTTTAGTTGATGTAAGAAAATCTTACAAACTCAGGGTACTTAACACGTTATTCATGTTTCTAACGGCATCAGCGCTTTTATTAAAAGCAGCCATTTCTTCTTCGTTTAATTTATAATCAACAATCTTTTCCCAGCCATTTTTCCCAATCACAACGGGAACACCAAGACAAATATCTTTTTGACCGTACTCACCATTTAACGCAACGCAACAGGGAATAACTCTTTTTTCATCTCTTAAAATACTTTCTACTAAAAAACCCACTGCCGCTCCGGGTGCATACCAGGCTGATGTTCCCAATAACCCGGTTAAGGTAGCGCCACCAACCATGGTATCGGCAGCTACTTTTTTCAGGGTATCCGCATCAGTAAAATTATTAATGGGCATTCCCATATAAGTTGCCAGTCTTGTTAAAGGAATCATGGTAGTATCGCCATGCCCGCCAATAACACTTGCCTGGATATCGTTAGGAGAACATTTTAATGCGGTGCTTAAATAATATCTGAATCTTGAACTATCCAGTGCTCCTCCCATTCCTATTACACGATTTTTTGGCAATGCTGTTGATTTTAGTGCCAGGTAGGTCATGGTATCCATAGGATTACTTACAATAATGAATATGGTGTTTGGAGAATGCTTTAATATGTTTTCGGAAACACCTTTTACAATACCTGCATTAATACCAATCAACTCTTCGCGGGTCATACCCGGTTTGCGGGGTATTCCGGAAGTAATGACAACTACGTCCGATCCGGCAGTCTTTGCATAATCGTTGGTACACCCGGTAATTTTTGTATCAAACCCTTCTATTTGCGCAGTTTGCATCAAATCCATTGCCTTTCCTTCAGCAAGACCTTCCTTAATATCTAATATCACTAATTCGTGGCATAGTTGTTTTCGGGCAATATTATCGGCACAGGTTGCCCCTACAGCACCAGCGCCTACTACAGTTACTTTCATTGAAAAATATTTATGTGTAGAAAAATTATTTGCGGTGCAAAGTTAGGGAGGAGTAAGGAATTTTTAATAAGTACTTGTTATCTGATAATAGTTAAAATGGATTTTTTGATTGTATTAATATTTTTTAGAAAATAGTATAGGGGTAATTAATTATGATGGCTTATTTTTTCATATAATTTTATAAAGGATTGTAATAATTCAACTGGAGAAGATACAATCTGATAATGATTTTGTCCAAACATTTGACACAAATAATATTTAGCTGAAGATTCAATAGCAAGAGCATAGGAATGGATATTTTGCTGGTTTAATTCCCGTAGAGACTGTTTAACATCCTCCACGCCGTAACGACCTTCGTAACGATCAAAATCATTAGGCTTACCATCTGATAACAGAATAACCCATTTGTTTTTTGCCGGCCGTTTATCAAGTAATGTGCCCGAATGCCTGAGTGCCGGGCCTATACGTGTGTAACCTTCGGGTTGCAGGGCGCCAATTTTATGTTTAGAAGTATGCCAGCTTTTATCAAAATCTTTTAAGGATAAGTAGTAGGAGTAATTTCTTGTTTTGGAGTAAAATCCTTGTATCGCAAAATCAATATGGTATTCGTTTAATATTTCTCCAAACAAAATAGCTGTTTGCTTGGCGGTATCTATTACTCTGTTGCCTGACGCATAGCTGTCGCTTGATAAACTCATATCTATAAGCAATAAAAAAGACAAGTCTTTTTTCAACTTTCTGTCAGAAATATATACGTTATCCGAAGCGGTGTGACCCGACAGGATATCTACATAACGGGTAACAGCCATATCAATATCTATCTCTCCCCCCTGTGCCTGTAAATGTTGCTGCTCCCATTTATTGTTAAGGCTTGTAAGCATTTTACGTAGCCTGGTCAGAACAGCATTGTTATTATTAATGGTAACCTGATAAAAATCAGAGTCTGCAAACGGGTATTCACATGGATAAAGCCGGATGTATTTTTCTTTGTAAGTCTTCTTATAAAAATTCCATTCGTCGTAAAAAATAAAATTTCCTTTTGTTTTACTATCACTGCTTTCAGCAACCATAGCATTATCGGTAAATTCGGCCTGGTAAACGCTATGGGTGGCATCATCTACTCTTATTGTGTATTTAAGATTTAATTCGTTTAATGCATCGTTGTGATCTTCCAATTCATCTTCACCATCAAAATCCCGCCAGGTTCCATTAAATTCATCCGCAGTATCTACTTTTTCAAAATTGTGAGTCATTACATAATCTTCCTGTTGTTTTATATCAACTATCAGGTTAATAATTTCTTCTACGGGTTTTGATTGAATAGTGGTTTTGGGTAAGGTAGTGGATTTGTTATCTGTTATTTTTTCTATGGTAATGATATCGGGAGTTTCATAATTTTCTTTTTTGTCGGCCATCCAGTTTCCATAAAGCCAGGCCTTTTCAATGGGTTCAGTACTTTCTGTATCGGTATTCAATAACAAATCTTCATATATCTTTTGAGCAACAGGGTACTCCTGAAAAAGACATTCCAATATTAATGGCGCATTTTGTTGTGCCAATTTCCTGGCATTTTCATCAGGTAGCATGGTTGACTGATACCAGTTAAATTGTTTTTTTTGCTGAACTGTTAAAAATAAAACCCGGAAGATGTAATAATTAAAGTTTAAATTTTTGCTATTAAAAAATGAAAATGATTCTGGCAAGAAAAAGCTATTGCCTTTAAAACCTCCTTCTTTTACAGCTGGGAAAATGTCTATGGCTTTGCCAGTTAACGCCCTTGCCAATATAATTAACCTGGGTTTTATTTCTTTTAATAACACCCTGCGTTCCAGCAAAGCTGCATTTACAGGTTTGTTTTTAAAATAGTTGACAAGTTTTCCAAAAATATATTCGTCAAGAGCCATATCAAATTAATAAATTAGCTAAGTCCGTTAGCGCAGTAATGATATCTTCTTCATCGGTAAGAGGTTCAATAATAGCCGTTCTTACACTAAGTCGTTTTGGCAAACCTGTATGTATAAGTTTAGCTGCATCTACCAGCAGGCGGGTAGAAACGGTTTCCGTAAGCCCCAATTCTTTAAGATTTCTTATTTTTTCTGCAATCTTAACTAGCTTTTTGGCGCTATCTTCATCAACTCCGGTTTCATTTATCAAAATTTCTGTCTCAATTGCCGGTATTGGATAATTAAATGAAATTGCTGCAAAACGCTGCCTTGTAGAAGGCTTTAATTCTTTATAACCTCTTTGATAACCGGGATTGAAGGAAGCCACAAGCATAAAATCGGTATGCGCTTTTAGAGTTTGTCCTAATTTATCTATATATAATTCCCTCCGGTGGTCCGTAAGCGGGTGAATGGCCACAATAACATCCGGTCTTGCTTCTGCTACTTCATCTAAATACAAAATAGCTCCTGTTTTAACAGCGGTTACTAACGGTCCGTCCAGCCAAATTGTTTCGGTACCTTTAATTATAAAACGACCTATTAAATCGGTAGAAGAAGTTTCTTCATGGCAGCTTACTGTAATTAATTCTTTATTTAATATTGATGCCATGTACTCTACAAACCTGGATTTACCCGTACCGGTAGGCCCTTTTAGCAATACGGGTATTTTATTTTTAAAAGCGTGGGTAAACACATCTTCTTCCTTTGCTGATATACGGTAATAAGGATGCGCAGTAATAATACTGTTATCGTTTATTTTCATTGTGATAACTTTTTTTCGATCGCTTTCGCTTTTGGGAAAAGTATATTGTTTTCAAGATGGACGTGGATATGTAAATCTTCTTCAAATTCACTTAACTTATCGTAAAATGCTTTGAAAGTATTACATGCCCATTCCGGTGGATTATAATTATTGGTTAGCTCGGAAATTTCTTTAAAAATGTTGCCGGCTGTTTCATGTTCAGCCTCCATAATATGAATAGGGTTGTTTACAGACCCGAAATGAGAAACAGGCAGCGGTATTCCTTTTGCAAGAGCTTCATCCATTTGTTTTATATAAGGAAAAAGGATCTTTTCTTCCTTCATCATGTGGGCACCTAATTCTGCAAAAACAGCCTCCATCAGTGATTTTATTTTTAATAACGGAGGATGATTTTGTGCATGCACCTTACACACTTTTTCAGCATAAGCATTTAACATCGGTATGGCTTCATTTACATACGTGTGATGCGTTTGTTCAATGTAACTGGCTAAAAAACCAATGTTCCATTTGTCGTAGGGAGGATTAATAGTTGGCTTCCGCGATACATTTTCTAATTCTTCAAAAATATTGTTAACATCAATTCCTTTTTTTCTTGTGGCGGTCTCCACAGATATATTTCCTCCGCAACAAAAATCAATACCATATTTTTTAAAAACATGTGCTTTTTGTATGTCTTCAGCAACCAATTCTGCTACGGTTTTATTTTGAATACTGTTCATTATTTATTTTGTTTTACTGGTAAAAATTTTTGGATTAAAATGTAGCGACAGGAAGGCCCAATTGTTGGTTTTATCTTTATCACCGCCTCTTAAAACTTCTAACGATGTAGAAGCGAACATTTGCGAATAACCAAAGAATAATTGCACATTTTCAACAACATTATACGTTAAGGTAAAATCAATCTCTGTTCCGAGATAACTATCCTGCTTTACACCTGTCTGATACACACCTGCGGCTGAAGCAAAATAATGCGGAGTTAATTTGAGCTTTAGCTTTTGGTTCTCATATCCAAAGTTTGCATATACGTCTGTGAGGCCGGTGGAGTTGATATGATTTCCAACATAGAAATAATCCATGAATCCATTAAACTTATGATTTGTTCCGTACCAGGGATTAAAGCTTTTTACTTTGGTGGTTGTATTATTTCCGGCTTTACCGCTTAAATACTCAAAGCCCAAGCCAGTTACAAATCCCTTAATGCTTTTGTAATTGATATTTCCGGAGAAATAAAGGGCTGATAATTTGTTTGCGGCTATTTTTCCGGATTGTAAATAAACAGCGGCATCAGCGTTTAATCTTGTGTTTGCAAAAGTATAGCGGGGGCCTATTGTTTGATTATAGGCAATTTTTTCTATCCCGTTAACTAAATAAGGTATGCCTTGGTTAAAAAGCAAGAAGCTGATTCCTGATTTCCCGAAGCTTCCGTGATACCATAAATACTGCAGGTATTTGTATTGAGTAGGAATTGCATAATTTTCCCGGCTATTGGTTTCTCTATTGGCATTTACGGCCAAGCCTATGTGAAACACATTGGAACTGTCTGTTTTTATTTTTGTAATCAAGGCATCATGGCTTCTTGCCTGCATTAACCAATCCACATTGCCCAGAATTCTGGAATCGTCGTAATTAAGTTCTTGTCTGCCGGCTTTTATGGAGAGATTGTTATTTATAGTTAAATCTGCCCACGCCTCATGAAACTGCAGACCTAAGTCTGTTCTGGAACTGGTGGCAACATCGCCCCACACTCTTACGTTTTGAGGTGAAATACGCAATTTTATCCGTTGGTTGGAGTAATCAATATTTATCCGACTCCGTTGCGTAATAAAATTGGCAGCTTTTAGCGTGTCATTAAAAAGTATTGAGTACCCGTGTCTGTATTCATATCGCATTCTCAAATCAGCTGTAACATCAAGCTGCTGAGATTGGGCATAAATTATTGATAATAGTGCAATCGAAGTAATAAATAAGTGTTTCATTTTTGTTTTGCTGTTTTAATTATTGTTGATATTGTAGTTTCATTATTTACACCCAGCCCTTCCTGCTGGTGTAATAACTCACCTTTTGGATTAAAAACGCTGATGATATTTGAATGTGAAAAATCCATAGGAGATATTTCTTTGTACTTAACAGAAAGCACGTTAGCAAATTCTCTTACAGATTCCGGGTCTCCCTGTAAAAAAGTCCATTCTTCCCCATCCATTTCTTTGTTAATGGCAAATTCCTTTAATTTTTTAGGAGTATCATGCTCCGGATCAATACTAACCAGTACATATTGAATTTTATCATTTAATTCAGAAGGAATTTTAGAACGAATATCTTTCATATCTGCTACCAGTCTTGGACAGGCCACTTTGCAAGAAGTATAAATCATAACTATTACTAAAACTTTTCCTTTTAAATCACTCAATTGTATTGTTTTGTCTTCTTCGGTATGCCACGTAGTACTTAAGTTAAAGATAGATTCATCTGAAATAGTAACTTTTTTATTATCAATAACAGAAGTAGTTTCCGTTTTGCAAGTGGCTGATAAAAATAGGAAAGATAGCATTACTATTATAATATTCATCCCCTCGATGGTAGTGTTTTTAGTTATAATATTTCTTAGACAACGTTTACCACCTATTTTTTGTATGTGACGTTTTATACTGAACGATTCCATGTTACTTAGCTTTTTTTATGCAACGAAACCCAAGGTTTCTTAGTGCATAGTTTGCTTTTATACTTCCCCTGAATGCATATCGCATAAATGCGGCATAATTCATAAGATCGCTTGCCCCGGCAGAACTACTACCGCAAAATTTATTTTCATCATCGCTTACATCCCGTCTCGATTCACCTGATATCATTACCATGTTAAAGTCTTTTGTCCACTCCCAAACCAACCCATGCATGTCCCAGATTCCCCAATAGTTTTTAAAGGTATGACCAACCGGCGAATTAAAGGTATTGGGTTTTTCATACCAACTAAGGATATACTGGTTATACGATTTTTCTTTTCGGGAATCCGCAGAGTTAGCATCGGCCATAGCGGCGTATTCCCATTGATCAACTGTTGGAAGTTGTTTGCCTACCCATTTACAATAAGCTAAGGCGGCAAACCAGGAGATATTGGTTACAGGTGCGTCCGGATTTTGTCCGGCAGAAAGAGTTGTGTCATTTTCCCAATTACTTAAATAATTTTTATCGCAATAGATAGCTTTAACCTTTGACCTTCTCCATAGAGGATTTAATTTAGTAAAAAGTGCAAATTGTTTATTAGTAACGGGATATACATCCATATAAAAATCCTCTATTTGAATTGGAGAATTTTTTTTTCCGTATAGTGGTATAAATTTTCCACCCTTAACAAGAACCATCTTTGATGTATCGGGATAAACTTGAGTTTCCTGAAGAAACTCTTTATTATTATTCAAATTCAAATATTCATTGGAACTTGTTTCGATGTTGTCCTGGTGCGAAGAACAGGATGTTACAACCACTATTGAAAATAATATAATAATAAAGAGTTTCATTCTATAAGAAATTATTTTCCTCTTTTTTGTGCAACCATTTGAGGAGTTATTTCATGCTTTTTATTTCCCCAATTAGAGTAAACATAAGAAAGTACGTTTGCAATTTCTTCATTAGATAATACCTGCGCAGGCATTATTCCGTTAAATTTTTTACCATTTACAATAACTTCTCCTTGTTTTCCTTTTAATACAATTTCAATGGCTCTATTTGGATCTTCATTAAGGAAATCAGACTGAGCTAATGGGGGGAATGCATTCGGTATTCCTATTCCATTTTCCTGGTGGCAGGCGAGACATGTTTTAGCATATACGGTTTTACCCATTGCAACTCTTTCTGTGTAATTGGAGGCTTTAAATTCCTCGGGTTTTTCGCCGTCAGGCATTACCTGAATTGTACCTCCCTCGGGGTTGTAGATACCCTGCGTTTGAGTGCCGGAGTAAACCAATTTATTTTCTTCGCCTGTAACATTAAGCATACCCAATGAGCCTTTATTGAAAGTGCGGGTAAGCGCATGATCAACTAAAATAAAAGTTCCCGGTACTTCTACTTTAAATTCAACTATGGCTGCACCGCCGGCTGGAATTAAAGTAGTTTGTACATTTTTGTTTATTAAATCCCCGCCTTCTACATAAACGTTGTCAAAGATTTCGCCAATTACGTGAAACGAAGAAATAAGATTAGGACCTCCATTGCCAACAAAAAGTCTAACGGTTTCTCCTACTTTAGCAGTTAATGATTTATTACCGGTAAGAGCGTTAACCTTTCCGTTGAAAACCACGTATTCGGGATGTTCGTCAACTGCTTTCTGCATGTCAAAAGGTTGTAAGCCTGCATCACCATTTCTACCCTTGGTATAAAAATCTCCTTGCATTACATAATATTCTTTGTCAACAGGGGGCAGGCCGCCTTCTGGCTCTACCAGTATCAAACCATACATACCATTTGCAATGTGCATTGCCACCGGAGCCGTTGCACAATGATATACATACAAGCCCTGGTTAATGACTTTAAATGAAAATACTACTTCATGACCAGGTGCCACAAAAGAGGATTTTGCACCGCCACCAGGCCCTGTTACCGCATGCAAGTCTATATTATGGGGTAATTTATTATTTGGATGATTTTTTAAATGAAATTCAATTTCATCGCCAACCCTGGTTCTTATGAAGCTTCCCGGAACAGAACCGCCAAAGGTCCAATAAATGTATTTAACACCCTCGGCCATTTCGCCCTCTTTCTCTACAATTTCCATATTTACGATTTGTTTGGTGGCAGCCCTTTTACCAACTGGTTTTGGAACCACGGGGGGGGCTGTTAATTCCGCCACACTTTGTCCCTCGGTTTTCATATTTATTGCTGCGTTATTTGATTTCTTATCAAAATTATTACAGCTCATAATAATAGTTATTTGCAAAGTACAAAGCAAGAGAATTTTAAAAAACTGTTTCATATAATTGTTTTTAAGTGTACCAGATTATTTTAAAAAACTAATTTTCATTTACTATTTAAATTGTATGATTTCTTATTAAAAAAATAAAGGTTAAGAAATTATTAAATTGGGATTGGTTGAAAGCGCTTCATTATTTGGTTTGCCATATTTGATAAACTCGTATATATAAAGGCTAATGCCGGCAGTGAACATGGTAGCACATAATACGAGAATAATAAAATGAACTTTTATTTCATCCTGTACATCTCCAAAGTCAAGTCCCATTTTACGCTCCAAATACACTTGTGCTACACCTGCTACACCAAAGGCTACCGTAATGCCAAGCATCCCGATATTAGAAAGCCAGAAAGCATAAGTGCCCCTTGCCGTATCAAATAATTTGCGACCGGTAAGGTTGGGCATAGCATAACTGATAAATGCCAGCACAATCATTGCGTAAGCTCCCCAGAAGGCCAGGTGACCGTGCATAGCGGTTACTAACGTACCATGTGTATATAAATTAACCTGGGGCAAAGTATGTGCAAGCCCTAATAAACCTGCTCCAACAAAAGAGAGAATAGCGGTACCGAGTGTCCAGTTTAAAGCCAATTTGTTAGGATGCTTTTTTTCACCTTTTCTATACATGGCTACTGCAAACAGAGCCATTGCAAGAAAGGCCAGAGGTTCTAAGGCGGAAAAAATACCGCCAATAATAAGCCACATCTTGCCTGCACCGATGTAGTAGTAATGGTGACCGGTACCAAGAATACCGGAAATAAATGTTAAACCAACAATTACATAAAGCCATTTTTCAATAACTTCTCTGTCAACACCTGTAAGTTTAATAAGCAGAAAAGATAAAATACCGCCGAGTATAAGTTCCCATACACCTTCAACCCAAAGGTGAACTACCCACCAACGAAAGAAGGAATCCATCGTTTGGTTATCAAACCAAATCATTCCGGGCAAATAGAGTAGAGCAGCAAATACCAAACCCATTGTAAGTACCAGCGATGTGGTAGTTCTTTTTTTACTTTTGAAAAGCGTTGCCAGAATTAAGCCCAGGAAGAGCAATACATTTATTACCACTAAGTAATCCAGAGGGCGGGGTATTTCGAGAAACTTTCGGCCTTCCCAATAGTTGAAGTGATAACCGGTGATGGCAACAACACCTACTATAGCTAACGATATTAGCTGTATATAAGCAAGTCTTTCGCTTACTAATTCCTGCTCGGCCTCCTCAGGTATAATGTAATAGGCTGCACCCATAAAGCCGGAAAGTAGCCAAACTACCAACAGGTTAGTGTGAACAGCTCTTGCTGTATTAAAAGGGATGAATTGATGCAATCCATCATAGCCTATGCGGGCAAATCCCATGACAAAACCATAAATAATTTGGAGAGAAAGTAAAAGCATTGCCAGTGCAAAAAACCAATAAGCAACTTTTTGACTTTTGTATTTCATAAGAGTTATTATTTAATGTTAATGGTTGATTTATAAGCGGGTTTTGGTGGGAATCCGTTTAGATCCGCTTCCCCAATCCATTTGAAAAACGCTATTAAGTCATTAGCCTGTTTCTCATCAAATCCATAAGCTACCATTTTGCGTCCACGTGGCTGCCAGGGAACTTTTGAAGTAAGTACGGCTTTAATATAAGCTTCACCACGGCGTTCTACCACTTTGGTAAGCTCGGGAGCATAGTAAGCCCCTTCGCCAAAAATGGTATGACACCCCATACAATTGTTTTTTTCCCATAAATGTTTGCCGGCAATTACCTGGCTGGTTAGATTTTCTTCGTGTGTTCGTGCCGGAACTTCATTACTTAAGGTACGCCACGATAAACTGATGAAGATGAGAAATGTAACAAGGGTACCTCCCAGAAAAAATATCCGGGCATTACTTTTTGATAACATAATTAAAAGTTTTATTGATTAATTGTTTTGACATTTAAAGTTTCATAATTTAATTCGGATAATTTTATCCTATTTGTTTATAAAAAAATAGTCAACCCGTTAAAACGCTCAATTTTTGTGTTAGTCCCACGGCCAGTTCGCTTACCAATGATGTTTGGAGCATATTGGTAATATCAATTTTTATTTTTTTGTATTTATGGTGCAAAGGACATGGTTTTTTTTCGGAGCAGTGCGAAAGCCCAAGTACACAATTATTAATAATATCTTCCCCGTCAATAGCCGCTACAATTTGCATAAGGGTAATTTTTTTAAGAACCTTTTTGTCAATAAAAAAACCACCCTGTGCACCTTTCACCGATTGGATAATTGATTTTTGTACCAATTGCTGAAGTACTTTGGCAGTAAAAGCTTCGGGGGATTGAATAGCTTTAGCGATTTCTTTTACGTTAGCTAATTTTTCCTTTTCTGATTGTTGTGCCAGAAAAACGGTTGCTTTTATTCCATATTCGCAGGCTTTTGAGAGCAAGGCAGTTAGTTTGGGGCAAATGTAGGGGAAATTTTTAATTCGGATTATTTTATCCGAAATAAAATAAACTGATTTTTGTCATGTTTTATTTGTAGCGCTATCATTAGGTTTTTTTGAGAACTGCCGTTGTAAGCACAAATATTAATTTTAATTTTTATATTCTTATGGCTGGTTTACTGCTTTAATCAAATCATCTGTGTTAACATTTCCTTCCCATCCTTTAATTAGTTGTTTGTTTTTGTCGTAAGCGGCAATAAACGGAATGTAATGAGTTTGAAAATAATTGGCAAAAAAGTAAAGAGCGTCCTTACCCATTTTAATATTTTTATATCTATGAATCTGGTATTCATTATAAAACTCTTTTATTTTGGTAAAAGGTAAGGGTGAGATCATTAAAATTTGTGTTTTTTTAAACTTGTCAATGTTTTGAATCAGTTGTTCTATTTGTTTTTTACAATGGTCACATTCGGGACTGAAAAGAATGATAATAGTAGCCCTGTTTTTTTTGAGATTATCTTTATAAAAAAAAGAACTATCGGTTAACATTATTTTAAAAAAAGGCAGTTTTTTATCCAGGAGGTACGGAGCTTTAACGGAATCTGCTGGTTGTGCTTTTAATGCTAAAACAGATAAAATAAGGACCGGGAATATTATCAACGACTTCATTGATTTTTTTTTGGCAAAACTACCCTTTAATCTTTTCTTTTTTACTGTTCTGTTAATTTTTAAGAGAAACATACAAATAAATTTGGTTTATTACGAAATGTTCGTAGATTTACGAAAATTTCGTAGAAATGGAAAAACTCACCCCACAAGAAGAAAAAGCATTACAGGCCGTATTTAAAGCCGGAGAGGGAAGTATTAAAACAATTTTGGAGAATATGGACGAGGGGCTACCCTATACCACCGTGGCTTCCACCATTAAAAACCTGGAAAAAAAGGGTTTTTTACATAGCAGGATGCTTGGAAATACTTATGTGTACAAGCCGGCTGTTTCGGAAGAAGAATTTAAAAAGAAATTTATGAGTGGGGTTGTAAGAAATTATTTTGATAATTCTTATAAACAGCTGGTGAACTTTTTTGTGGAGCAGAAAAAGCTTACTCCCAAAGAGCTTAAAGAAATTATTGACATGATTGAGAGAAAAATAAAATAAAAGTTTTTACTGCTAATAAAAAAAACATGCCTTTCTTATTTGATTATTTATTGAAACTGAATATTGCATTATTGGTTGTGTATTTATTTTACCGTTTGGTATTAAGCAGGCTTACTTTTTATTTGTGGAACCGGTTGTACCTGGTATTTTATACAGCTATTTGTTTTGTTATTCCTTTTATTAATATCAATCCTTTTTTAAATAAAGCATCTCTTAACGAATCTACCTGGGTAAAGGCCGTACCGGTTCTTCAAAAGTTTACGGCACAGTTGCCATTAACTCATTTTAATGCACAACATACGCAACAGGTTAATTTGTGGGAGTGGGTGACTATTATATTGATTATTGGCGCAATGGTATTGTTATTCAGACTAATAATGCAATTGTATTCCTACAAAAGGATGAAGTACAGAGCCACTCTTCTGGGAGTAGATGGTATAAAGCTATTCCAGGTAGAAGAGGATATACTCCCTTTTTCCTTTGGCAATTCTATTTACATTAACCGGCACCGGCATAGCGCAGCGGAGTTGGAAGAAATCATCAGGCATGAGTTTATCCATATAAAACAAAAACACAGCCTGGATGTTTTGTTTGGCGAGCTTCTTTGTATTGTTAATTGGTATAATCCATTTGCCTGGTTTATCCGGCAGGCTATTCGACAAAATTTGGAGTTTATTGCGGATGATAATGTGTTACAAAGTGGCCTTAATAAAAAAGAATACCAGTACCTCTTGTTAAAAGTAACCGGCGCCATGCCTTATAGTATAGCTCATCCGTTTAATTTATCATCACTTAAAAAACGTATAACCATGATGAACAAAATGAAAAGTGCCAAACTGCACTTAGCAAAATTTCTGTTTGTTCTGCCTTTAGCTGCAGTTTTGTTACTTGCCTTCAGGCACAAGATACAGGGTAATGAAAAAAATAGTTTATTTCCCCCGTCTCAAGTTGTTTCTACTATGATGTCCGAAATTTCCAATAAGCCCGATTCAATTCCTGATACTACATTAAATGAAAAAGGATTTTATATTGAGGTTAAAGAAAACAAAGGTAATTGCCTGGTGGTGGTAAGAGATAAGAATAAGAAGGAAGTTACTCAAATGTTGCTTACCAAGTGGGAGGAAAATCAAAGCGATTATGAAAATCGGTATGGAATAATAGATATCCCTTCAGGCTGCTACGAGAATTCAGCAATTATTTCAAAAGAATTTTCTTCAATGGTAATCAATGATAACAGAGCAACGATAAAATTAAAAAACGGGACTATTGAAAAGTATAATTTGGATAATCCGGATGAAAAAGAAACATTTGAAAATAAATATGGTGTAATGCCTCCCATACCGCCGACGCCACCCGTGGTTACTTTGCCGGCTACAGTACAGACTATAAATATCAATAATAATAAAGCAACGGTAACGTTAAAAAATGGAGATATTGAACGTTATGATTTAAACAACAAAGAACAAAAAGCCAGTTACGAAGCGAAATACGGTGCAGTTGTTTCGCCGGTAGCTATTGCTCCCGGTGCAGTAATAAGCAAAAGCAGTGTTATATCAAATAGCGCACCTCCTGCGGTGAAGCCTGAAGTTGCAGACGTAATAGTTGTGCCTAATAATACTCCCGATGCACCTATCTCTCCTGTAGTAGTTTCTACAGATGCTCCTACACCTGCGGAAATAGCCATAGCCCCATTAATTGATGATGAAGTGGCTCCTGCTGTAAATGATTATGTAATAGTGATTATTAAAAATACAGATACGAGGCAATCTATTGAGCAGACAAAAGAAACAGCAAAAAGAGCAGGATATCAATTGGTATTTGACAATATTGAATTTAACAAAAAAGGAGAAGTGATTAAGTTGTCCGGCTATGTAAAAGGAAAAAAGGGGAAACTGGGCAGTTTTGATGCTGTTGATTTTACCAGAGTCAGGTTATTTTTTCGCAGCGACGATCAGAGCAATTATTTTACCGTAGATGTTAAAGGATAGTCTTGGTTTAACCTTATTCAATTTGCTGGCTTGCTGTATGTGCCTTATCTTTGCGGCCTCTAAAAAAAGGATATGGCAAATACATCAGACATCAGCCGCGGTATGATTTTGAAATTAGACGGCAGTTTATATTCTGTAGTAGAATTTGGAGAAAATAAAACGGCCCGGGCTGCTGCTAAAGTGTGGGCAAAGCTTAAAGGGGTTGATAATAACCGCACCATAGAAAAAACATGGAATAGCGGCGATAATATTTACCCGGTAAGAGTAGAAAGAAAAAATTATCAGTTTTTATATAAAGATGATACAGGTTACAACTTTATGGATGTTGAGACCTTTGAACAACTGGCTGTAAGCGAAAATATGGTAGATGCGCCTCAATTTTTAAAAGAAGGACAGGAAGTGAGCATGCTGGTAAATACAGAAACTGAATTGCCAATGAGTGTGGAATTACCCGATAAAATTGTACTTAAAATAACATATAGCGAACCGGGGGTGAGAGGTGACACTGCTACCCGTACCTTAAAGGCTGCCACTGTAGAAACAGGAGCAACTGTTATGGTTCCGCTGTTTGTAGAAGAGGGAGAGTTGATTAGAGTAAATACAAAAACCGGTGAATACGTGGAAAGAGTGAAATAGATTTACGGAATATGCTTCAATAAATGACAGACTTTGCATATTTTTTCACTGTTTTAATAATTTTTCCTTCATTTTACTACAAAATTTTAAAAAACTGCCTTATTCTGCTTCGCTTTTCCATATCTTAGCCGTCCAATTTTTATCTAACGAAATATCTTCCACATGGATTTTAAACAAATTCAGGAGTTGATTAAAATAGTCAACAAATCCAATTTAAGTGAGGTTACAATCGAAGAAAAAGGATTCCGGTTAACGATAAAGCAAAAAGAAGAAAATATTACGCAGGTTATGTCGCCTACACCAGCTGTTATTTCGGCTGTAGCCGCTCCTGCATCTATTCCTGCTCCCGCTTTGGCGGCTCCCGCACCTGCTTCAACACAGGCCAAAGCTGAGCCACAGGCTGATAATTTAATAGCGATAAAAAGCCCGATGATAGGAACTTTCTATCGTCGTTCAGCTCCCGATAAACCAGTATTTGTAGAGGTAGGTGATGAAGTAGCCCCCGGCAAAGTAGTTTGTATTGTAGAAGCTATGAAGCTGTTTAATGAAATTGAAAGCGAAGTAAAAGGTAAGGTTGTAAAAGTATTGGTTGAAGATTCTTCACCCGTAGAATACGATCAGCCACTGTTCTTAGTAGATCCAAGTTAGTTTGGTAGTTTTATGGTTACTGGTAAAGCAAATGAACAATAAGTTCATAATCACTGGTTAATCTTTATATCCCGAAATTTTGAAATTGATTACATGTTCAAAAAAATCTTAATAGCCAACAGAGGAGAGATTGCGTTACGTGTTATACGTACATGCCGCGAAATGGGTATTAAAACCGTAGCCGTTTATTCCACCGCCGATAAGGACAGTTTACATGTAAAGTTTGCTGATGAAGCTGTTTGCATAGGTAAGCCGGCGAGTGCAGATTCGTATTTAAATATACCACATCTTATGGCAGCAGCAGAAATTACCAATGCTGATGCTATTCACCCGGGTTATGGGTTCCTGGCAGAAAATGCAAGATTTTCGCAAATTTGTGCCGATCATGGAATAAAATTTATTGGCCCTACTCCCCAAATGATTAATGCTATGGGGGATAAAATTACTGCAAAGGAAACCATGATAAAGGCCGGTGTGCCGGTTGTTCCCGGAGGCGAGGGTTTATTGCAAAGTGTAGAGGAGGCCAAGGGTTTGGCAAAAGAAATTGGTTATCCTGTAATACTAAAAGCTACAGCAGGTGGCGGTGGTAAAGGCATGCGCCTGGTTTGGGAGGAAAGCGAATTAGAAAAAGCTTATAATACTGCAAAAGCAGAAGCGGCAGCAGCTTTTAAAAATGACGGGATTTATATGGAAAAATTTGTTGAAGAGCCACGCCATATAGAAATCCAGGTTGCGGGTGACCGTTACGGAAAGGTTTGCCATCTTAGCGAGAGAGATTGTTCTATTCAACGCCGCCATCAAAAATTAGTGGAAGAATCACCTTCGCCATTTATGACGCCCGAATTGCGGGAACGTATGGGAGAAGCAGCTATAAAAGCCGCCAGTGCTATTAATTACGAAAGTGTGGGTACTATCGAGTTCCTTGTGGACAAACACCGTAACTTCTATTTTATGGAAATGAATACGAGGATACAGGTGGAGCATTGTGTTACGGAAGAGGTAACTAATTTTGATTTGATAAAAGAGCAAATCAAAATTGCTATGGGTGAGCCTATTAGCGGGAAAAATTATTTTCCTGAAATGCATGCAATAGAATGTCGCATTAATGCCGAAGATCCGTATAATGATTTTCGCCCATCGCCGGGAAGAATTACTGTATTACACCAACCCGGTGGTCATGGTATTCGGGTAGATTCGCATGTATATACCGGTTATGTAATTCCTCCATACTACGATTCGATGATTGCCAAAATTATTGCGGTAGCCCGTACAAGAGAAGAAGCTATTAATACCATGAGCAGAGCGCTGGCTGAATATGTAATTGAAGGGGTTAAAACCACAATCCCTTTTCATCAGCAATTAATGAGAGATGAAAATTTTATAGCCGGGAATTTTACAACTAAGTTTTTAGAAACTTTTCAGTTGAAATAAATTTTGTAAAAAACTAAATAAGCGATTTAATACCTACCGCGTCACAAGGTCGCTTATTTTGGTATAACCCGGATGCAATTCATCTTCCATAATGTTACCTGTTCCTTTTTCTACGCAAATTTTGTATTGCTCTTTTAGTTCAGGAGAAAGGATGTCCTGTATTTCATAAATATCATCCACATCTACTCCATATTTGTCATCAATATGCGATTCCGCACCTTTAAAGCTCATGTGTTTGTAAAAAGCTGTTTGCATGGCATCCTGGATAGCCTTCCCTTTTTCCCTGGCAATTCTTAACATTTTATAATGGTACTCTTCAAAATCATTTTCTTTATACCCTCCCAGGTTAATAAAAAATAATTTTTCGTCTGTAGAAGATGATGGTGGGATAGGTGTCGTTCTGGATTTTATGGTAATTGAATAGCCATCTACTGTAGTTACCTCCCTCCAACAATCAATATGAATTTTGCCGGCATCTTTCCAGAAGGCTTCAATTTGAGGAACCATATCCCTTAGCGAATCACCAATACCGAAAAAAATATCGTGTTGTTCTGTATTACGTCCCTGGGGCTTACATCCCAGTAAAACCATGAATAATTTTTTTTCTGTCATATTTTTTTAAAATAAGAGGATGCAATTATACAAACTTTGTTTTCGATATGGTTTAATATTTTTTATTATAGAACGACTGTGAATTATTTTACTGTCTTTTTGTAATAAGTATTTATTAATCCCGGATTATTAAAAAATCCCGCCTTAGCGGGATTTGTGTGTAAAATAATTTATCTAATCTGTTAAGGAAATATTCCTAACTCAGCATATGAAGTTCCAACCTTGTTTATGGCTACTACATAAGCGGCTGTGCGCATATCCGGAATTTCAGGATTCGCTCTCCATGCTTCCATAATTTCACGGGTAGCCGAAATCATCGTTTCCTCCAATCCGCTATATACTAAATCAGCCTCATCGGGACCATGTATAATTGTCTGTCTTTTTTTATCAACCACTTTTTTACCGGTCGTTTCTTCTATTTGTTCAAGCATTTGCCGGTTCTGGTTTTCTGTAAAACGTTTTTCCATCCTTCCATAGCGTACGTGGCTCAGATTTTTTAACCATTCAAAATAGCTTACGGTAACACCACCGGCATTAAGATACATATCTGGTACAACGAGCACCCCTTTGGTAATAAACACCTCATCCGCTTCGGGAGTTAAAGGACCGTTTGCTGCTTCTCCAATCATTTTGGCTTTAATCCGTGGGGCATTTTCTCCATTTATAACATTTTCCAATGCAGCGGGAATTAAAATATCACATTCTAACTCCAGCGCTTCAGCGCTGGTAGCAATATTTTTAGCGCCAGGGAAATTTTTTATAGAGCCGGTTTTTTTTCTGTGTTGAAAAACCTCTTCTTCATTTAATCCATCGGCATTATAAATCGCTCCATCATGCTCAGCCAGGCAAATTACTTTTGCGCCACCTTCGCGGAAGAATTTTGCTGCGTGATAGCCTACATTACCCATTCCCTGCACAATCACCGTTTTTCCTTCAATACCCGTATTCATCCCAAGTTTTTTCATTATATCGGGCATATTGCATACTTCCCTTATTCCGTAAAATACACCCAACCCGGTTGCTTCCTTCCTACCTCTTACACCTCCCTGTGTAACCGGTTTTCCTGTCACACAACCCAAAGCGTCAATTTCGCCGGGACGCATGCTGGCATAGGTGTCAACAATCCAGGCCATTTCTCTTTCTCCTGTTCCATAGTCAGGTGCAGGAACATCAATACCGGGTCCGATAAAATTTTTCTTAATTAATTCGGATGTATAACGACGGGTAATTTTTTCTAACTCGTATGGAGTATATTTCTTAGGATCTATTGTAATACCACCTTTAGCGCCGGCAAATGGCACGTTTACGATAGCGCATTTGTAAGTCATTAAAGCGGCAAGCGCCATTACTTCATCCAGGTTAACACTCATGGCAAAACGGATACCTCCTTTACAGGGAAGTTTATGATGTGAGTGTTGTACACGGTAAGCTTTAATTACTTCAATTTTGTCCCCTATTTTTACGGGGAAGTGCATGCGATAAACGGCATTGCACTGTTTAATCTGTTCCAGAATACCTTTATCCCATTTAGTAAATTTAGCCGCTTTGTCGAAGCTTTTTTCTACTGCGCCAAAGAAACTATAGTGCTGTTGATCTGACATGATGTATCATTTAAAAGTTTGAAAGAATTACTCTTTATTTTTTTCCAGCCGGGAAATTTTACGATCAAGATTAAAAAGATAAATAATCAATCCCGCTAAAATGGTAACCAATACAGCCACCACTACATAAATTTTTCCATTACTGTATAAAAAGCCTCTTGTTTCAGAGGCAGATTTTACTACTTCGTTACCTTGCGCAAAAGAAGCGAATGAGGCGAACAGAGTAAGTAAAAACAGCATAAATTGGCTTAGTTGTTTACGCATGCATTAAATGTTTGTCTTTAAGTTTCTTTAATCGGATATACAGAGTGGTTATCCAAACACCCAAAAGTGTCCATCCTATTACGGCAGGCCAGAAAACAATCCGCATGGACGGGTCAAGGTCTTTGCCATTAATACCGGGATTTCCTTCTACACCCTGGCCTCCTGGATGAAGCGATTCTTCAAGCCGGGGCATAATCCAAATAGCAGGAATTAAAATAAAAAAAGCAAAAATGTTATACACAGCGCTTATCCTGGCCCGTTTGTCTAAATCTGTGATCGAATTACGGAGCACCATGTAAGCAAAGTATATTAGCAGTCCGATAGCAGCACCGTTCTGTTTGGGATCATTACTCCAGGGCTCACCCCAGGTATAGGTTGCCCATATCATTCCCGTGGTTATACCCAACAAGCCAAACACAATTCCGCTGCGGGCATACGCCTCGGCATAGATATCATAAAGAAGATTTTTCTTTGCGAGATACCGCATAGCATTTACCAGGGAAACTGTATATAATACCATCATACCAAACCACATAGGTACGTGGAAGTACAAATTGCGAATACTTTCTCCAAGATTACTTAAATAGGGAACAGGGTTTAAGAATCCTGCTATAAATGTGTAGATTAATAAAATAACCGCTGATATTTTCCACCAGTTTTTCTTCATAAAAGAATCGGGCTGGCCATTTTAGGGAGTTTTTTGGCAAGCAACTCAACAAGAAATGGCTAATTGCGCAGCAAAATTAGGGGAACTACTATGAATGGCGAAATTCAAAAAAACCTATATTTTATAAGATTACCGTTTAATCTTTCCACAAAAAAGGGAATAAAATTAAGGATAGCGCAATCACCAACACATCCAGCCCCACCAGAAGTAAAACAATTTGAGAAACTACTCCACTGCCATAAACTTCTCCAAAAGCCGATTTAGATAGTTTGATGAGTAGTAACAATTGCGGAATAATTAAAGGAAAACCTAATATAGCCATTAAAGCCGCTTGTTGCTGGGCCTTGGCCGCTATGGCTGCCAGCAGGGTAAACACCAGGCTCAAACTTATGCCTCCAAGACAAACCATTCCGATGAATCTCGGCATGTTGATTAAAGGATTGCCCAAAAACAAGGTAAAAAGTAATAAACTTATGAGGCTCATTATCAACATTAACAAAGCATTATATATAAGCTTTGAAATAATAAAATCTTTTGCCCCGGCAATTGTATAAAAATATAACATCCGGCCGCGTCCCTCCTGCAAAAAACTTTTTGCAACAGCGTTAATGCAAATAAATAATTGAATCATCCAGAACAACCCGTTCCATACACTCGTTTCCGGTTGTTTCATAGCCAGGTATAAAACAAAAATAGTAGAGGCTACGTATAAAAGAATACCATAAAAAGTATATTGTTGGCGAAATTCAAGTAAAAAATCTTTTTTTGTTAACGTCAGTATATTTTTAACGGTACTCATCTGGTTTATTATTATTCGTGGTAACATTTTCTGCACCTGGGTTCGTACACATCTTTTTCTCCGAGTAAAACCTGTTCGGCACTATTTGTTTTACGATAAGAAATATTGGCAATATTGCCACATCTAACGCAAATGGCATGTAGCTTGGTAATGTAATCGGCAATGGCTAGTAAATTAGGCATTTGTCCAAAGGGTCTGCCCATAAAATCCATGTCCAGTCCGGCCACAATTACCCGGGTGCCCCGCAAAGCAAGCTTTTCGCATACTGTGGTAATTTCGTTATCAAAAAACTGTGCTTCATCAATGCCTACCACATCTACATCTTCCGTCATTAGCAAAATGGTTTGCGAGTTGTCAATAGGAGTGGAAGGGATGGCGTTTTCGTCGTGCGACACAATTTTTACTTCATCATACCGCACGTCAATAGCCGGTTTAAAAATCTCAACTTTCAAATTGGCAATTTTTGCTCTTTTCAGGCGGCGTATTAACTCTTCTGTTTTGCCGGAAAACATGGAGCCGCAAATAACTTCTATCCAGCCGCGGCGCTCGCCTTTAATATTGGGTTCTATAAACATCTTTAACTGAAATTTATGGCAAAGTGTTTGTATCTTTAAACAATAAAATTTGATAAGCGGTCAAAAGTAATTCAAATCCATGGAACGATTAGGCACTCTAATCCAAAAATTACAACAACTTTATACTGACAAGGCAGATACTCAGCAAATTCTCCTTACGGTAGAGCTGTTGAGGGCGGAGTTAATGCAAAACCAGGGCCGGTTTGGCGAGTCGTCACCCAGTGGCAAGGTTACCGTAATCAAAACCACAGCCCCATCTGTTGTTAGTAAGCTAAATGTTGTTCCCCCTGTTCAAAATGAAGAAAAAATTATTGAAGTTTTAAAAGTTGACGAGGCCGAAATAGAGGCCGAACTGGAAGACATTAAGCGTAAGGCTACTATGGTTAATAAAAGCAGTTTGCGGGGCAGGTCTTCGGCTGGTTATAAGGTTGTTCAGGAAGAAAAACCATCTATACCTTCACCAGGTTTGCACCAGGTTCCACAAAAAGAAATAAACGAATCAATAAATATTGCCCCAGAATCTCTTAATGATAAATTGAAGGAAGAAAAAAAAGAGATGGTAGATCATTTAAAATCTACGCCTATAGCTGACTTGAAAAAGGCTATTGGCATTAACGAACGTTTTGTGTTTATTGATGAATTATTCAGGGGAGATGAAATGATGTACGAACGAAGCATTAAAACAATTAATGCTTTTCCCGGCTTTCAGGAAGCACAGTATTGGATGGAAAGAGAATTAAAATTAAAGTTGGGATGGGACATGGAGAAAAAAGCGGTTAAGAACCTTTATGATTTGGTAAGAAGGCGGTTTTTATAAATATAATTCATAATTTTTTCAGTTGCTCCTTTATTAGCATACACGTATTTCAACGAGGCTTCACAGCATTGTTTGTATAGGGTTTCATCACTAAACAACGTGTTTATTTTTTCTTCAAATTCCAGGGCGCTGTTTACAACTATACCGCCGCCACAATCTTCTAATTCTACCGCTTCGGCATAATTGGCAAATACAGGGCCATATACAACCGGTTTGCCGTAAACTGCTGCCTCCAGTACATTATGTACTCCTTCTGTTTCAAATCCGCCCCCCACAAAGGCAATGGAAGCATATTTATATAATTTGGAAAGCATACCGATATTGTCAATGATTAAAACGTTATGGTTTTCCTGTTTTTTGTGTTCGGTTTCTATCATCGTGTGATTCGTAACTTGTAAGCGGGAATAGCGAATCGAATATTTAAACAATTTCTCAATTTCCGAAAGATGTTCTTCATCAATTTCATGAGGAGCAATAATAAATTTTACGTCAGTATGTGTATTGGCGTAATGATTCATTTCTTCTTCGTCTTCCGGCCAGGTACTTCCGGCTACAATAATTTTACTGCAATCGCCAATAAAAACTTCAATGGTAGGTATGGGTTCAAAATTTTCAGCAATTTCAATTACCCGGTCAAATCTTGTGTCGCCACTTACGGTTACCTTATTGATAAATCCTATACCGGATAGTAAATTTTTGGAAGCGTTATTTTGTACAAAAACATGCTGAAAGTTTTGTAACATCTTTTTATGCAGGCTTCCATACCAGTGAAAAAAAGGATGTTTTTTTAAGAAAATGGCAGAAATTAACAAAGAAGGTATATTTCTTTTTTTTATTTCGTACAGATAATAATACCAAAATTCATATTTAACAAAGATGACAAGTGATGGATTTACGATGTCTAAAAATCGCCTGGCATTGGTTGCTGAATCAATTGGTAAATAATAAACCCAATCGGCAACCGCATAATTCTTTTGTACTTCATATCCACTAGGCGAAAAAAATGTTAGTAAGATCTTGGAGTCGGGCTGATGATGTTTTATTTTTTCTATTACAGGCCTTCCTTGTTCAAATTCGCCTAACGAGGCACAGTGAAACCAAATAATCTTTTTCCCGGCTCCTTTATTGTTATGTAATTGTTCCCCAAGGTTTTCAAAAATGTTTTTTCTTCCGGTAACCCAATTTCTGGCTTTAGGGTTCCAAAGAGCGGCTATAATTATTCCTAAACGATAAAAAAGCAAAAAAAGATTATAAAGAAAAAGCATCTTTGTTTGGGATAACTGTTAAATTTCAACAAATCTAAAGGCAATCTTTCATCCAACCTATATTTCCTTAATTTTGCGCTCCTGAAAGTATTGAATTTAACCCGTTTATTATGAGACCTATACAGATGGTGGACACCAGGACGCAATACCTTAAAATAAAGAGCCAGGTTGATGCAGCTATTTTAGATGTTCTGGATAGCTCCATTTTTATAGGGGGCAAATACGTGCAGCAATTTGCTACGGATTTGGCGGCCTATAACGGTAGCAAACATGTAATTCCCTGCGCCAATGGTACTGATGCTTTGCAGATTGCAATGATGGCGCTTGAGTTGCAGCCTGGGGATGAGGTAATATGTCCCTCTTTTACTTATATAGCAACCGTTGAAGTGATTGCTTTGCTGCGATTAAAGCCTGTGTTTGTAGAGGTAGATGCTAAGACGTTCTGTATTGAGCCTGACGCTGTTCGGAAGGCTATTACTCCAAAAACAAAAGCCATTGTACCTGTTCACCTTTATGGCCATGCTGCACCTATGGAAGAAATAATGGCTATCGCCAATGAATATAATTTATTTGTTATTGAAGATAATGCACAGGCAATTGGAGGCGTTTATACATTTGGAAATGGGACAAAGAAGAAAACAGGTTCTATGGGGCAGATTGGATGTACGTCTTTTTACCCGTCTAAAAATCTTGGTTGTTATGGAGATGGCGGAGCAATGTTTACAGATGATGATTTACTGGCGGAAAAATTAAGGATGATTGCCAATCACGGGCAAAAAATTCGTTACTATCATGATATGGTTGGTTGTAATTCACGGTTAGATGCGATACAGGCAGCTATATTAGGTATAAAACTGAAGCATTTGGATGAATATATTGAAGCACGAACACAGGTTGCCGATTTTTATGACAAGGCTTTTAAAGGGCACTCTAAAATAACGATACCGTACAGGGCAAATTATGGTAAACATGCTTTTCATCAATACACTTTGTTATTAGAAGATGTGGACAGAGATGGATTACAGCTTTTTTTAGCCGATAGTAAAATTCCTTCTATGTTGTATTATCCAGTGCCCTGCCATCGTCAAAAAATGTTTGCCACATTTGGAGGAGGGGGTGTTGACTTAAAGACAACAGATTGGTTAACGGAGAGGGTAATTTCGTTGCCCATTCATACAGAGTTAGACGAAGAACAATTGTTGCTGATAACTAAAAAAGTTTTGGAATTTATAGATAAATAAAATAAATAAACCTGATGAAAATAGCAGTTGTAGGAACCGGGTACGTTGGATTGGTTACCGGAACCTGTTTTGCAGAAACAGGCAATTTGGTTACCTGTATAGATATTGATAAAAGTAAGATTGAGAAATTAAGTAATGGAGAAATAACCATTTACGAGCCCGGCCTTGAAAAAATTTTTCTAAGAAATCTTAAAGAATCCCGTTTAAAGTTTACCACCAGTCTTGAAGAGGGGGTTAAAGATGCTTTGATTATTTTTTTGGCTTTGCCTACACCCCCTGATGAAAATGGAAATGCAGAATTAAAATATGTTCTTGGTGTAGCTGAAGAGCTGGGAAAAATTATAAAAGATTATAAAGTAATTGTAGATAAAAGTACAGTGCCTGTTGGCACTTCAGATAAAGTTTATACAGCGATTAGCAAAAATTATAAAGGTGATTTTGATGTGGTTTCCAACCCGGAATTTTTAAGAGAGGGTGTAGCAGTAGATGATTTTATGAAGCCTGACAGAGTTATTATTGGAACTTCATCTGAAAGAGCAAAAAAAGTAATGGGTGATTTGTATGCTCCTTTTGTACGCCAGGGAAATCCCATAATTTTTATGGATGAAAAATCAGCGGAGCTCACCAAATATGCAGCCAATTCCTTTCTGGCTACTAAAATCACATTTATGAATGAAATAGCGGCGTTGTGCGAACTGCTTGGAGCTGATGTAGATATGGTTCGAAGAGGTATTGGAAGCGATGAACGTATTGGTAAACGGTTTTTGTTTCCCGGCATTGGATATGGCGGTAGTTGTTTTCCTAAAGACGTAAAGGCCTTAGTTAAATCTTCCGGCGAAGTAAACTACAATTTCAAAGTATTAAAGGCGGTAATAAACGTAAATGAAGAACAAAGATTACATTTAATACCTAAAATAAAAAGCTATTTTGGCAGTCTTAAAGGGAAACGTTTTGCTTTGTGGGGATTAGCTTTTAAACCAAATACGGATGATATACGGGAAGCTCCTGCCTTGTATATGATTGATGCACTAGTGGCAGAAGGCGCAACTATCGTAGCCTTTGATCCCGAAGCGATGAAAAATGTAAAAACACTGCTGGGTAACAAAATTGAAATGGCAGAGGGACAATATGATGCGTTAAAAGGAGCTGATGCGTTGATTATCGCAACCGAATGGAGTGAGTTTCGAACTCCTGAATTTGAAAAAATAGCAACCTTGCTTAAGAATAAAGTGATATTTGACGGACGAAATTTGTTTGATCTTAAGCAAATGCGGGATATGGGCTTTCACTATGAAAGTGTCGGCCGTAGAGCAGTAACACAATAATATTTGTAAATAATGGCTACAAAAAGAGTGTTAATTACAGGAGCTGCCGGATTTTTAGGTTCACACCTATGCGATCGGTTTGTTAAGGAAGGGTGCCATGTTATTGCTATGGATAATTTAATAACCGGCGATTTAAAAAATATTGAACACCTTTTTAAGTTGGAACAATTTGAGTTTTATCATCATGATGTAACAAAATTCATTCATGTTCCGGGTAAGTTAGATTATATTTTACATTTTGCTTCCCCCGCCAGTCCGATTGATTATTTAAAAATCCCTATTCAAACATTAAAAGTAGGTTCTTTAGGTACGCATAATTGTTTAGGCCTTGCCAAAGAAAAAAAAGCAAGAATACTGGTAGCTTCCACCTCTGAGGTATATGGAGATCCGCTTGTGCATCCTCAAAATGAGGAATATTGGGGTAATGTGAACCCCGTTGGTCCTCGTGGCGTTTACGATGAAGCAAAAAGATTCCAGGAAGCGATAACAATGGCTTACCATAACTTTCATGGAGTAGAAACGAGGATTGTACGTATTTTTAATACATACGGTCCACGTATGCGTTTGAATGATGGCAGGGCTTTGCCGGCATTTATCGGGCAGGCTTTGCGTGGCGAAGATTTAACAGTTTTTGGGGATGGAAGCCAAACAAGAAGTTTTTGTTTTGTAGATGATTTAGTGGAAGGAATTTACCGCTTGTTGCTTAGTGATTACAGTTTACCAATGAACATTGGCAATCCTAATGAAATTTCTTTAAAAGATTTTGCAGAAGAAGTAATTGCTTTAACCGGTTCGAAACAAAAAATTGTTTACAAACAGCTGCCAATTGATGATCCCAGGCAACGGCAACCTGATATTACAAAAGCAAGACAAATTTTAGGATGGGAACCCAGAATAGATCGTGCCAAAGGATTAAAAATTACTTATGATTATTTTAAATCTTTACCTAAGGAAGATTTGGTTAAGTCGCCCAAGGAATTTGTAAGTATGAAATAGCAGGCAATTATAAATGAAGGGTGGTACATGGTGAGTGCTTCAAAAAGGGATTTATCAATAATCATTAAACAATCAAGTAACCCGGTTTTATAAATGTATCAGCAATTAATAAATAAGGAATATAAACTTGCCGTAATTGGATTGGGTTATGTTGGACTGCCGATAGCATTGGAATTTGCAAAAAAAATTGCTGTTATTGGATTTGATATAAATAGCGAACGTATCAAGTTGCTGAGGCAGGGTATTGATCCCAGCCGGGAAATTAATAAAGAAGCCTTTAAAAACACAGATATTGTTTTTACAGAAGATGTAAATGTTTTAAAAGAAGCAAACTTTTTTGTAGTAGCAGTTCCTACACCTGTGGATGATCACAAAGTACCCGATCTTACCTCTTTGCTCACCGCTTCTGAGACTATAGGAAGGGTAATCAAAAAGGGAGATTATGTAGTGTTTGAATCAACTACTTATCCCGGGTGTACGGAAGAAGATTGTTTGCCCGTAATTGAAAAGGTTTCCGGATTAAAATTGGGAAGCGATTTTAAACTGGGATATTCGCCGGAAAGAATTAATCCCGGGGACAAAGTACATACACTTGGTAATACCGTTAAAATAGTTAGTGGCTCGGATGCCGAAGCATTGAGTGAAATTGCCAAGGTATATGAAATTGTGATAGCGGCAGGTGTGCACAAGTCCCCCACAATCAAAGTAGCAGAGGCTGCAAAAATTATAGAAAATACACAAAGAGATTTGAATATTTCACTAATGAATGAACTATCAATAATCTTTGATTTAGTAGGTATTAATACTTCAGATGTAATGGATGCGGCTGGTACAAAATGGAACTTCCATAAATATACACCCGGACTTGTTGGCGGGCATTGCATTGGAGTGGATCCTTATTATCTTACCTATAAGGCGCAGCAACTTGGGTATAATTCAAGGGTAATTGCGGCAGGCAGATTTGTAAACGATGAAATGCCGGCGCATGTTGCCAAAAAAGTAATACAACACATTATAAGAAAGGAAAGAGTTGTTTCGTCTGCTAAAGTGCTGGTGTTAGGCGCCACGTTTAAAGAGAATGTGAGTGATATTCGAAATTCGAAGGTGGCTGAATTGGTAAGAGAATTAAAGAGTTATTCTCTCAGCGTAGATTTCTATGATCCACATGCTGTAGCCGGAGAAGTAAAGCATGAGTACGGGCTGGATATGGCAACTGATGTAGGAAAAGGATATGATGCGGTAATCCTCGCAGTTGGACACGATGTTTTTAAAAATAATTTTACGGAAGATTATTATTTATCTATAACGAATCCAGGAGCTTTGCTTGCTGACTTAAAAGGCATATACAGAAATAAAATTTTAAAACTTGATTACTGGAGTTTATAATGAAAAAAATTTTAATAACGGGAGGGGCCGGTTTTATTGGTTCGCATGTAGTAAGGTTATTTGTAAATAAGTACCCCGATTATCACATTTATAATTTAGATGCGCTGACTTATGCAGGTAACCTGGAGAATCTGAAAGATATCCAGGATAAATCTAATTATAGTTTTATTAAAGGAGACATTACGGATGAAACATTTATAAATTCTATTTTCCAGAAACATCAATTTGAAGCCGTAATTCATCTGGCAGCAGAGAGCCACGTTGACCGTTCTATATCCGATCCCTTACAATTTGTAAAAACCAATGTGTTGGGAACCGTAATTTTATTAAATGCCTGCAAAAATAACTGGAAAGATAATTACAAGGGGAAACTATTTTATCATGTTTCTACAGATGAAGTATATGGGTCTTTAAATGAGACGGGCTTTTTTACCGAAAAAACTCCCTACGACCCGCACTCGCCTTATTCCGCTTCAAAGGCAGCTTCGGATCATTTTGTAATGGCATATCATGATACATACGGGTTACCGGTAGTAATAAGTAATTGCTCCAACAATTATGGTTCCCATCATTTCCCTGAAAAACTAATTCCTTTAATGATTAATAATATCAAAAATAATAAACCACTGCCTGTATATGGGAAAGGGGAAAATGTAAGAGATTGGCTTTATGTTGAAGATCATGCCCGGGCAATTGATATAATTTTTCATAAGGGAAAGACAGGTGAGAGTTATAACGTGGGTGGCTTTAATGAATGGAAAAACATAGATTTGGTTCGACTGTTATGTAAAATTATGGATAAAAAACTTGGAAGACCTGAAGGTGAATCTGCGAGACTGATTACATATGTTACAGACAGGCCCGGCCATGATTTACGGTATGCTATTGATGCTACCAAACTCAATAAGGAATTAGGTTGGTCGCCATCGCTGCAATTTGAAGAAGGACTTGAAAAAACAGTAGATTGGTATTTGGCAAATGAGGAATGGGTGAAACACGTAACCAGCGGAGATTATCAACATTATTATGAGGAAATGTATGCTAAGAGATGAAAAATTATGAGCGAAAAATGAGCAGATAAATTTGTAAATATCTATATACACATAACAAACATCTTACAATAAAATGCCGTTTACCAAGACAGAATTCCCCGGTTTATTAATTTTTGAGCCGGTTATTTTTAAAGATAACAGGGGATACTTTTATGAAAGTTATAATGAAGGACTATTTGAGAAAGAAGGTGTTTACATAAACTTTGTGCAGGATAACCAGGCCCAATCTTCATACGGCGTTGTACGCGGATTGCATTACCAGTTGATGCCGCATGCGCAAACAAAACTGATTCGGGTGCTATCGGGAACTATACTGGATGTAGTTGTTGATATTCGACAGGGTTCTCCAACTTTTGGTAAGGTTTATGCCATTGAATTGTCTGCTGAGAATAAAAAGCAATTATTAGTACCTAAAGGATTTGCTCATGGGTATAGTGTATTAAGCCAAACAGCGGAAGTATTTTATAAGTGTGATGCCTTTTATCATAAAGAAAGCGAAGCAGGGATTTTGCTGAGTGATTCTGATTTGAATATCAATTGGCGAATACCTTTTGAGAAAGCTATTATTTCGGAAAAGGATAAAAATTATCCTGCATTTAAAAATTGTAAAAACAATTTTGTTTTTGAAAACTAATGAAAGATAAGCCTGTTATACTTGTTACAGGTGCCAACGGGCAGTTAGGGAAAGAATTGCGGGACGTTGCCTCCTCCTATCCCCAATACCAATTTATTTTTTTGTCAAGAGAAGATTTACCTATTCATCATTTTGAATTGGTAAGGAATTTTTTTGAAGCGCTAAGACCCGATTTTTGTATTAATTGTGCTGCTTATACAGCAGTGGATAAAGCTGAATTAGAAAAAGAATTGGCATTTCAGGTAAATGGAGAAGCAGTTGGAGTATTGGCAGCGGTTTGCAAAAAAAAATCTACCAGGTTTATTCATATCTCTACGGATTATGTTTTTGATGGCTCTGCTACCATTCCGTATAAAGAGACATCGGCAACCAATCCTTTAAATATTTATGGAGCATCTAAACTGGATGGAGAAAGACAAGCCCTTCATTTTAACCCGGATTCTATTATTATCAGAAGTTCCTGGATATATTCTTCACACGGTAAAAACTTTGTGAAAACAATGATACAGTTGATGAATGAAAGAGATCAACTGAATGTGGTAAATGACCAGATAGGTTCACCAACCTATGCAGGAGATTTGGCAATTGCTATAATGCATATCGTTAATAAATGCCCTTTGTCGAACGTGGCTTGCAAATCTGGTATTTATCATTACAGTAACGATGGCGTTATTAGCTGGTATGACTTTGCATCAGCAATAAAAGAAATTACTGGTAGTAAATGTATTATTCACCCCATAGCTTCATCACAATACCCGACTCCGGCTAAACGTCCTTATTACTCAGTGCTTAACAAAGAAAAAATTATCGAAGCGTTTCAACTTTCAATTCCTTATTGGAAAGACAGTTTAAAAAGTTGTATTGAAAAAATACAATAGCAATGCTGATGAAAATGTATGCTCTTTTGTCCGCATTAGTTTAATTTGTGAGCCAATATCTGTTACAGCAAATATCTGGTGTAAAATCTATCCGTGATAAAATCCAAGATAGAAATACAAAAGACCATAAGTGTCAACGAATCCATGTGTAAAAATGCATATCCACAAATTGCGACCCGATAATACATAAAGACTGCCAAAAATTAAACCGCTAATACCAGAATCAATCATGCCGGCTAAGCCTTTGTAGTAGTGCGCAACGCCAAACAAAATACTTGTGATAAGAACGCCCAAGATCCAGGCAGCTTTGGACGAACCTAATAGGTTTGCTATTTTGCTAAGCGTAAAACCACGATATGAAATTTCTTCGCCAAACGCTGCAAGTGTCCATATTAGGCCAAAATATATGAGAAATAACATGGTGTTGCCTTTAATCCCTTCAAACGATGATAAGTCTGCTTTTTTTCCTGTAAGCTGTGCAATAACAGGTTCAGTTACATAGATACTTAATAATTGCATGGAAATTGCAACAATTAAACTGATTAGAATTGTTTTCGTCCAGCTTTTGGGTTTTGTAAACCCTAATGCACCTACACCTTCTTTATGAAGCTTGAGCGCAATAAAAGCAAGAATAACTATGTAAGGAGTTTCGCTAAGTGGTATAATTTCAAAAACATTATACCCAAAAATAAAAAACAGAGCAATCAATAACTCTAAAATAATCATCCATTTAGTATGGACAAATTTTACCTTTTCCATGTATTAGTTTTATTATATGAACAAATTGAAAATTGAGATTTCAATTATTTGATAATAAGCCATGCCTCTTGACAGGTCAAAGGATAATCCAATATTACAATGTAAGGCTAAAAGAAGTAGGGCTTAAGTCTAATATTTCAAATGATAAAGATTGTATCTGGTATATTTATTAGTAGATAATGGCTTAAATATAGGAATAACTCATTATTTGTTTTTTTATAAATTTGCCTTTCTGGAAGACAAATATTGATATGCCATCTGTCAATTTCAGAAGCTAATTTCCTAAACGCAAAATATGAAACAAATTCTTGAAAATGGTAATTATTTTGGGGAAATTCTTTCAAAACGAGGAGTTGACAAATTAATATTATCAGAGACATTTTATAATCCAAACTCTGTTATTCCCAAACATTGCCATAAAAATTTATATTTCTGTAGTGTACTTGGTGGAGAATATTTAGAAAATTCTCATAAGAAAGAGACTCTTTGTTTTAAAGGAGATATTATTATTCACCCAAAATTTTATGAGCACTCTAATATTTTTAATGAAAAAGGAGGTGTTTGTTTTAATATAGAATTTACGAATATATTTCAAGATGAAATGCAAGGTGTTGAAATTAATTGTTACAATATTTTTAAAAAGGAAACTCAGCCTCTTAGTGTTATAATAAATAAAGTATATAACGAATACAAAAATTATGATGAGTTTTCAAATATTATAATTGAAGGACTCATGTTTGAAGCGCTTGGACTTTCAGCCAGGGTGATGCAAAGGAGCCACTCTGATTATTGGTTTAATAAAGCTAAAGAGATGATTTTAGATAGTAAAGATGTGCGGATTTCACTTTCTTCCATTGCAGCGGAGCTTAATATTTCTTCTTCACACCTTGCCCGGGAATTTAAAATGGCTTCATCAATTACAATAGGCGAGTATATTAGAAACACTAGAATCCAAAAAATTTGTAAAAAGCTTATGAGTAAGAACGTTGATATGCTGACAATATCCATTGAATATGGTTTTTCAGACCTTTCGCACTTGAATAAAGTTTTTAAAAAAGTATTAGGAATAACGCCAAGGCAATACGTTGACAATTATAAGCAAAACCATACCTAAATATCAAAATAGTACCATAGCAATCATTTTTAAGCCTCTAATTTTGAATCATGAATGTTGATTTGAAAACAATAGGCCTGCTGGGAGGCATGGCATGGCCTTCTACACAAGATTATTACTATTTGTTAAATACAGAAATAGAAAAAAGGCTCGGATTCAATCACTCTGCAAAATGTATTATTTATTCCTATGATTTTAATTCAATAAACCCCACTTTTAGAAATTCGGAAGAGATAACTAATCAATTAGAAACTGGGATTAACTCTTTGCAAGCAGCATCAGCGGATATAATTCTTCTATGTTCCAATACCATCCATAAGTTTTTAGACAAGATTAAAGACAGATTCAGTGAAGATTTATTTTTAGATGTAAGGGATTGCGTTGGAAGCTATTTAACTAATAGCGGAATTAAAAATTGCCTTTTGCTTGGAACCCGGTTTACCATGAGTGAACCATTCTATGGCAGCTATTTATCAACAAAATACGACGTGAATGTGATTGTACCTGATAGGGAAGAACAACTTAAAATTCACTCGCTGATATTTGAAGAACTTGTGAATAATATTGTTTCTGAAAAATCAATTGATTTTTTTAAAAAAATAGTAACGTTATATAAAGTTGATGCAATTATCCTGGCTTGTACAGAACTACGTATGGTTTTTAACAATATCAATACTTCAAAAATAATAGTTGATTCCACCAAAGTGCATGCTTCGGCAGCAATAGATATAATAATAAAATAACACTAATTATGAAAACAACAATCTTCAATTTCTTTTTGGCTATTTTTTTGAGTATAAATTTATATGGGCAAAATAGCGAGATGGATAAATTTTATGCTCAATATCAAGTGGGAAGAAAGGATAAAATACTTTGTGACTCTATTTACAATTTAATAAATCAAAGAAGGGAGGTATTTAGTAGAGCTTTAGGTATATTTAGAGAAAAAAGTGGAGATCTCAATGACTTTGTTTATGACTGGTCAATGGATGAAAAAGACATTCTTTCTTCTTTCAGGGATAGCTTTCCAGAGTTTTTGAAATATCTTATTTTTTATAGTTACTTCGACTTAAGTTATGGTGTTTATGGGTTACGTCTTAACGCGGAAATTTGTAAGCAGGCGCTCCGGGAAATCCCACCATCATCGGCTATATGGGCTATGACACCCAGTTTGCTGACTGAGGTAATAAAGTATGCAGGAGGGGATGATAAATATTCGTTATTTGTGAAAAGATTACTAAAAGAGAACAGAGATATTGAGCTAGTTGATTTTGCAAAAAGATACCTTTCTCCTGAAAGGCCATTAAAGGTAGGCAAGTTGCTTCCGCAACTCAGGTTCAGGGATCTTTCAGATACTTCAAAAATTGTTACAACACATGCTTTTAAAGGCAAATATCTTTTAATTGATATATGGGCTACGTGGTGTAAACCTTGTATTGATGAATTCCCGTTACTTTTAAAAACTTATCAAAATAAAGGAAGCAGGCTTGAATATTTATCTATTTCCATAGATAATAATGCATTAACTGCTGTGAACTTCATCCGAAATAGATTTCCATTGCCGTGGAAATCAGGAGTAGCAATACAGCGAAAAGATATTTTAAATGCTTTAATGATTAGCGGAATACCTTGTACTATTTTAATTTCTCCAGGGGGTAAAATCCTTTCTTACGGTTACGATCTCAGAGGTAAGAACTTAGAAATGACTTTGCGTAAACTTGTAAAATGATAAATCCGCAAGGCAATTATACATAGTTGAAAGAAGAGTAGGACACTAAAATACGACAAAGGGTTTCAATTAGAAAAATTGAAACCCTTTGATATTATCATAATTTTTGATTGAGTTGGCCTACCTGGATTCGAACCAAGACAAACAGAACCAAAATCTGTCGTACTACCATTATACTATAGGCCAATTACTTCAAATTTGTTGAAGAACTATTTTGCAGGACGCAAAAATAAGACTCCCTAAAAGATGTTCCAAATGTTTTTTGAAGGATCCTACGTGTTCTTACTCGGATTTTGAACTAAAATAGTTTTATTTTTTAGTAGAGTGGTCTGAATCCGATACATTCCTTTTAATGGGCGAGAGCAATCCGGAGGTAAGAGTTTTATTAAACACAACTTACCAGATAATAATTCTTCCGGCCTTTTTGCACCAATAAGTATTTGCCATGCAAAAGCATGGATTTGTCAACTATCATCTGTACACCATCAACTTTTTTTCGGTTAATGCTTATACCACCTCCTTGTATCATTTTTCTTGCTTCTCCTTTACTGGGCAAAATGGTTGTTTCGGATAAAAAAGTTATAACATCAATGCCGTCATTTATTTTATCATAGGGGTAATTAAATTTTATTATTCCTTCCATCCCTTCCAAATCCTCAATACCTAAACTTTCTACAGGGGCATTTTGACTGGAGAACAACTTTTCAGTTGTTTCAATAGCCTTGTTGTACCCTTCTTTTCCATGAACAAATTGAGTAACTTCTTCAGCCAGTCTTTTCTGAAGCGTTCTTTTAGCAGCATCTTTTTTATGTTCCTCAATTATGGAATTTATCTCTGATTGGGTAAGGAAAGTAAAAATTTTAATCCATTTTTCCGCGTCCTCATCGCTGGCGTTAAACCAAAACTGATAAAAATGGTATGGAGAAGTTTTGTTAGCATCTAACCAAATATTTCCTTTTTCTGTCTTTCCAAACTTTCCGCCATCAGCTTTTGTAATTAATGGGCAGGTAAATGCAAATGCTTCTCCTCCTGCTTTTCTCCTTATCAATTCTGTTCCTGTAACAATATTTCCCCACTGATCGCTACCACCCATTTGTAGTTTTACGTTTTTATTTTGATAAAGCCAGTAAAAATCATAGCCCTGAACCAATTGATAAGTAAATTCAGTAAAACTCATGCCTGAATCGCTATCCAGTCTTTTCTTAACGCTATCTTTTGCCATCATGTAGTTAACGGTAATATGCTTACCAACATCCCGGATAAAACTTAGAAAAGTCATATCCTTAAACCAGTCGTAGTTGTTAACCATTTCAGCACGATTGATAGCACCAGCGTCAAAATTTAAAAATTGCATCAATTGCTTCTTTACACCTTCTTGGTTAAAACGAAGTACATCTTCACTTAACAAACTCCTTTCTTCGCTTTTACCACTAGGATCACCAACCATGCCGGTAGCCCCACCAACAAGCGCAATGGGTTTATGCCCTGCTTTTTGCAAGTGAACCAACAAAAGAATGGGAACAAGGCTACCAATATGCAGACTATCGGCAGTAGGGTCAAAGCCGATATAAGCAGTAGTCATTTCTTTTAGCAATTGTTCTTCCGTTCCAGGCATTATATCTTGTATCATGCCACGCCATCTTAGTTCTTCTACCAGGTTCATTTTAAATTGAAAAATTTGGGCAAAAATAGGGAAAATGCTTGTGTATCAGGGCAATAAAAGCCTTGTACCACCGTTTTTTCAGGATGAGCCCGCTTTCGGGCATATTGCTCTTATTATCAGTTTATATTATATTTGATGTTTAAGCATCATTGTTTGCCAAATTTGAATCTTATTAATTGCTTATTTAGAAAAATAGGTCTAATGAAAAAGTACGTACTTCCAATATCTTTCCTATTGCTAATTGCTATTACACGTGTGACGGGGCAGTTTCGCAAGTATTCCAACGAATTTTTAAATATTGGGGCAGGTGCTCGTGCACTGGGAATGGGCAGTGTACAGGTTGCCAGTGTTAACGATGCCACTGCGGGTTACTGGAATCCCGGTGGGTTAACAAACGTAAAAAATAATCCCATGATAACTGTAATGCATGCGGAATATTTTGCAGGTATTGGGAAATACGATTATGCAGCCTTAGCAATACCATCTTCCAGCCAAAAAAGAACAATAGGGATTTCTTTTTTGCGATTTGCTGTGGATGATATAATAAACACCTTATATCTTGTTGAACCAGATGGCTCCGTGAATTATAATAATATCAAATCATTTTCTTCTGCAGATTATGCTTTTTTGTTTTCGTACGCACAACAATTAAGAGAAACGGAGAAGAAGAAAATCAGTTTGGGCTTTAATGCAAAAGTAATTCACAGGAAGGTGGGAAGTTTTGCTTCCGCATGGGGGTTCGGGTTAGATGCAGGAATACAAATACAGGTATCAAAAGCGAAGTTTGGCATTGTGGCCAGAGATTTAACTACCACGTTTAATGCGTGGTCGTTTACTTTTAGTGAAAGGGATAAAGAAAAATTGTATTTAACAAATAATGATATTCCATTAAAATCAACCGAGTTAACCGCTCCTCGCTTAATTGTTGGAGGCGCTTATGATTTTACTTTAAATAAGTCACTTACACTAACTGCGGAAGCTAATATAGATTTAACATTTGATGGGAAACGTAATACGCTTTTTGCTTTTAATCCTGTAAGTTTTGACCCTAAGCTTGGAATAGAACTTTCAATTAAAAACGTTTTTTTCCTTCGTTCAGGTATTTACAATTTTCAAAAAGCATTAAAAGATGGAGATACATTAAATGTTAAAAAAGTGTGGATCTATCAACCAGGGTTGGGCGCTGGTTTTAAATTAGGAGATTTAAAAATTGATTATGCCTATAATAATTTGGCTAACCAATCAAACCCTTTATATACACATATATTTTCTTTGAGTTTGAATTTGCAGAATAGGAAAAAGAAAAAATAATTATTTATTCTAACTTTTATGAAAAAAAATATACTCTTTACCTTGTTTATTTTTCTTACGATTGTGTCCTTGTCACAGTCGTATAATAACGAATGGATTGACTATTCCAAAACATATTACAAGTTTACTATTGGTGCTACAGCAGTTTATCGTATCAATCAGTCAACATTATCATCGTTGGGTTTAGGAAATGTTAACGCTGAAGATTTTCAACTGTGGCGTAATGGAGAAGTTGTACCTGTCCATACCTCAGTTCAATCAGGCCCTCTTCCCTCAAATGGTTTTATTGAATTTTTTGGTGAAAGAAACGATGGTAAACCTGATAAAGCACTGTACCGCAAACCCGAATATCAATTAATGGATAGATACAGCTTGCAAACAGATACCGCAGCTTTTTTTCTAACCGTAACTCCGGGGGGAAATAACAAACATTATATAGACATTGCCAATAATGTAGCTGCGAATACCCGGCTGCCTGAATCTTATTTTATGTACACGGCTGGCGCTTATTTTTTTAATAAAATAAACGCTGGTTATGCAGCAGTAGTAGGTAGTAGTTATGTGTATTCTTCTGGTTATGATAATGGCGAAGGCCCCAGTGGTTCGGATATTGGTACATCAGGTGTTTGGAGTTATACTTTTAATAATTTATACGTAGAGCCCACGGGTCCTAATTTTACTTTTAATATGGCAGCAACCGGTAATGCCGGCAACATGCGGAGTTTGCAGATGAAGATTAACAGTACCGATGTGGGTACACAGGTAATGAATTATTTTGAAAGCGCAAAGGTTAACCAAACGGGTATTCCCATTTCGTTAATCAGTACTAATACTGCTGCTGTGCAGGTTCAAAATAATTCATCGGGAGCAAATGACAGGATGGCTGTATTTTATTATGAAATTAATTATCCACGTAAATACATTTTTGACGGATTGGGCAGTTTTTTGTTTAATCTTCCGGCGAGACCAGATACTTCTTATATTGAAATAAGCAATTTTGGACATGGTAATGTACCCCCGGCTTTATTTGATATTACCAACCAGCAAATAATAATTGGAGATATATCAAATCCCTCACTGGTAAAAATTGTATTGCCACCATCATCAGTTGATAGAAGATTATTATTAACGGCAAGAACAGCCAGCAGTTACCAGGTTGTAACAGAGATTAAAACAAGAAATTTTATTGATATTACGAATACTTCAAATCAGGGAGATTATTTAATTATTAGTAACCCTTTGCTTTATAATGATGGTAATGGTAATAATTATGTAGAGCAATACCGTTCTTATCGGAATAGCCCAAGTGGTGGAAATTATAATGCTAAAGTTTTTGATATTGATGAGCTTTCCGATCAATTTGCTTTTGGCATTAAAAAACATCCATTGTCTATCAAAAACTTTTTACGGTATGCTCGTAATAATTTCCAGCAAAAGCCCAAGGGATGTCTGCTAATAGGAAAAGGAATAACCTATTTAGATCAACGACTCAGGGAATACCTGTCTGCGACAAATAGAGTTAATCTTGTTCCTACTTTTGGCTGGCCTGCGAGTGATAATCTCTTAGCGTCTGATGTTCCGGGAAACCCGACGCCTCTTACACCAATAGGCAGGCTGAGTGTAGTGCACCCGTCAGAAATAAAGGCCTATCTTGACAAAGTAAAACAATACGAAGTTTTGATTCAATCAAACTCATGTTCGATAACTGATAAAGCGTGGATGAAAAATGTGATGCATGTTATAGGTGCTGAAGATGCAATCGGCAACCAGATTGATTATTACATGAGTACTCCTTATACGGATATTATTCAAACAGATAATTACGGTGGTAAAGTAAACCGGTTTAGAAAAACATCTGATATTGCTATCCAGCAAACATACAATGAAGAAGTGCCTAAACTTTTTAAAGAGGGTTTGAGCATGGTGACTTATTTTGGCCATTCATCCCCAACTGTTCTGCAATTTAGTTTGGATGAGCCTAAGAATTTAAAAAATGACGGTAAATATCCTTTTATATTAGCAAATGGTTGTCAGGCTGGTAATTTATTTTTGTATGACACTTTAAGATCTGCGGATAATCTTATTCTTTCTGAAAAATTTCTTTTTACTGAAAAAGCAGGAGCTATAGCTTTTTTGGCAAGTACACACTTGGGTATAGTTAATTTTTTACATTTTTATACCCATGAATATTATAATGAGATTTCGAAAAAATCCTATGGGAAAACTATTGGCGAAATTCATGCTAATACTATTGATTATATTATTAAGACTTATACGGCAGAAGATTTTTTTAATCGTCAAAACAGCGAACAATTAGCGCTTCATGGAGATCCCTTATTGCCATTTTATCATTTTAATAAACCAGATTATGCTATTGAGCAGCCTCTTGTAAACGTGTCTCCTCAGTTTATATCTGTAGCTGAAACAAACTTTAATCTGTCTTTTAAAATAATGAATATTGGTCTTGCTGTTAAAGATTCTATCAGAATTATTGTAAAGCGCAAGTACCCTTTCGATGGAAGTGAAGTTGAGATTTTAAATCAAAAAATTGCTGCGGTTCAATATGCAGATTCTATACAACTTACATTACCAATTCTTCCACTAAGGGATAAAGGGTTTAATAGGTTGACTTTTATAATTGATGCTGATAATGTTACTGATGAAATGTGTGAATCGAATAATTTTGTTACTAAGGACGTTTTTATTTACGAAAATGAATTGAGACCACTTTATCCTGCAAACTTCGCTATTATTAACAAACAGAATATAACCTTTGTTGCTTCAACGGCAAATCCTTTATCTGGTTCTCAGCAATATTTAATGGAAATTGATACCACAGAATTGTTTGATTCACCTTTCAAAATTTCAGCCAGTGCTGCTAATACCGGTGGTGTTGTAAGCTTTGCTCCTACTATTAGCTTTACTGAGGGCAGAGTGTATTATTGGCGTACAGGCGTTGCACAACAAGGAGGTAATTTTGCTAATTGGAATTACTCATCTTTTGTTTACTTACAAAACTCTGGGGAGGGGTTTAATCAATCGCATTATTATCAGTATAAAAAGAATCAATATTATAATCTTATCCTTGATTCAATTGACAGAGCATTTAAATACAAAATATCCCTTCGAAAGCTTAAAACGGCAACCGGGATGTACCCATATTTTACAAGCGCATATCTTCGTACTTACCTCGATTTAGAAGAAATTAATTTCTATGGATGCAAGTATCAGACGTTTCAAATACAAGTATTAGATGGGAAGACACTTCGACCATGGGAAAATGTAAATGTAGCAGGGACCGGATTATATGGAAGCGCTCCTATTTGTCAACGACCTTACAGAAACTTTTTTGAATATTCGTATCTCGATTCTTCTAGTAGAAGAAAAGCAATGGATTTTCTTAAGATGGTGCCGGATAGTAACTATATTATTATTTCTAATTTGGGGGGTACATTTACACCCATAGTAAGCGCTACTACGCTTATGTCTGATACATCTTATTTAGGTAGCGGAGTGTCTTTATATCATCTTATAAAATCATTTGGACTTGATTTGATTGATTCATTTGTAAGTAATAGACCCCTGCTTTTTGTTTTTAAGAAAAATGATTTTACTTTCCCTGCGCAGCAATTTACGGCCCAGACAACTGAATTAATTAGTAAAGAGTTTGAAATACCAGGATTAATTAATGTTGGCGTTATTGAGTCCCCGTGGTTTGGTCCCGTTAAAAAATGGGAAGAATTGCATTGGGGTACTGAAAATATTGAACCACAGCCAGATGATGTGAGTGTTGAGATAATCGGGAGAGATGGCGATGGTGCTATTATTCCATTAGCCACTATCAACCCTTCTAAAGATACTTCTATAAGTTTTATTGATGCGGCTATTTATCCATTTATCAAACTGAGGATGAATAATGTGGACACTATTAATTCTTCGCCCAGTCAATTGCAATTTTGGCGATTAAATGCATCACCTTTGCCAGAAGGATTAGTAGCTCCTAATTTAGGCTTTGAGTTTAAGGAAATTGTTAATCAGGGCGAGTTGCTAAATATAAAAGTTGCTTTTAAAAATATAAGTGGGGTCGCCTTTTCCGACAGTCTTTTGTTGAAATGTATTATTACAGATAGGAATAATGTACCTCATGATATTTTTATACCTAAAATCAGGCCACTAAATGCCGGGGAATTTACTACTATAGACTTTGCTTTTGATACTAAAAATTACGCGGGTAAAAATACCATGTATTTTATGGTGAATCCGGACGGGGTAGTACCCGAGCAATATTTGTTTAACAATTTCTTTTATAAAGATTTTGTAGTTGATGAGGATACTTACAATCCGTTATTGGATGTAACTTTTGATGGTTTGCATATTTTGAATAGGGATATTGTTTCATCTAAGCCCCATATACAGATTAAATTAAAAGATGAAAGTAAATACATTTCATTAGGTGATACCTCCTTATTTCAAATTCAGATACGCTATCCCAATGGAACGATTAAAGATTTTACTTTTAGTAATCCTGAAGTAAGCTTTACTCCGGCCAATTTGTCGAATGGTGAAAATGTTGCCAAGGTAGATATACAGCCCTCTTTTCTTCAGGACGGGGAGTATGAATTAATAGTAAGCGCTAAGGATATTAACGGCAACAAAGCAGGTACTGTTCCTTATAGAATTTTGTTTGAAGTTATTAATAAGCCAATGATATCCAATTTCCTTAACTATCCAAATCCTTTTACTACTTCTACAGCATTTGTTTTTACCGTCACTGGTAGTGAAGTGCCCCAAAATATTAAGATTCAAATTTTGACGATTACCGGAAAAATAGTGAGAGAAATTACAAAAGAAGAACTGGGACCTATACACATAGGAAGAAATATTACGGAATTTAAATGGGATGGAACAGATCAATTTGGTCAAAAACTGGCAAACGGAGTGTATTTATACAGGGTTGTTACTAATTTAAATGGTAAGACCCTTGATAAATATAAAGCGACTGATGATAATACTGATAAGTTTTTTAATAATGGGTATGGTAAAATGTATTTACTTAGATAATAAAACTGATTTTTTGTTGATGCCATCAATATAATTTACAATGAGTTTGAAAATATTCTGCTACGGGGTTCATTTAAATGTAAAATATTTTTTTAAAAATATATATTTTTCATTCATACTAAAAGTAGAGAAGTTAAAAAGATTTGTATGCTTGTTACCATTTATTGATTTAATCCCTGAGGGATAAATAAACTCTTGTTAGTATCTTTTTTTAGAGATATTTTTAATTGCTCAGAGAGGGTTGTTTTTTAAAATATAACCTATTTATTGAAATTATTGAAATTATTGAAATTTTTTGACTCTTATGCTTTTCTAATTTAATATATTTTCGAGTTTAATTTAATAAAATCCATAGCTAAATATAGATGGAACATTAACATAAAATATTTTATTTCAGATTTTTCTAATCGTTTTTTGACTGCTCTTGTAAATTTCTCTTGTATAGCTCATAAATTGAAACGTATGAAAAGACATTCCCTATTGGTAGGGCTACGCTAAGCAAAATACATTTTGTCTCGGTAAGTGCATTCATATTTGTTATAAAAAGTGTGACATTTGAAAAAATGCGATAGAACTATGTTTACCACAATGCTTACAATTAGCTATGGCTTTTCTTATTAGGGCTATTCTCAATTAATATTCCGCTTGTAAAGTCAACAAGGATTATGTAGAATGAGAAAATATAAAAGAGAGTAACAATTGGGAAAGAAATTACAAATTTCGGAGAGTTAAAAAGCATATACACCCTTTTTTATTAGGTTATACTACCATTACTTAAATTTGCAAATAAAAAATAATCTTTTTTACCTAAACATTGGGTTGAAATGGCCAAGATTGGAATTAATTTATCTACAGGTAGTCTGCAAAAACAAGAGATAGTTGTTGGTATTGACCTTGGTACTACTAATAGCTTAGTGGCGATTATTCATCCAGATACAAAGCGTCCGGTGGTAATCAAAGAACATGATAGCAGGGCCCTGGTTCCGTCTGTAATTTATTTTGATGCACATGGTGGAGTAGTAGTAGGTGATCAAGCTCGGGAACACTTGGTTGACGAGCCACAGAATACCATTTTCTCTGTAAAGCGATTAATGGGTAAATCCTATAATGATATTAGGCAGAATGCTTCCTTTTTTACCTATAAGGTGATTGATGATGATACAGAGCGCCTGGTAAAAGTTCAGGTTGGTGATAAATTTTACACACCTATAGAGTTGTCTTCTTTTATATTGAGAGAATTAAAACAACGAGCAGAGCATATATTAAAAATTCCGATAAATAAAGCCGTAATCACAGTGCCTGCTTATTTTAATGATGCCCAGAGGCAGGCAACACGGGATGCGGGCAGATTAGCGGGTTTAGACGTTTTAAGAATTATTAATGAGCCCACAGCTGCCAGTTTGGCTTATGGGATGGGGATGAAAAATAATGAAGAAAGAATAGTGGCCGTTTATGACCTGGGTGGGGGCACTTTTGATATATCAATATTACGTATCGCTAATAGGATTTTTGAAGTACTTTCTACGAACGGAGATACTTACCTGGGGGGAGACGATTTTGATAATTCCATTGTAAAATGGTGGATGAAGCAACATCAGATAGTTGAGGAGGCTATTCATGCGGATAAAAATTTGTCCCAGGCGCTTCGGATAATAGCAGAACAAGCTAAAGTTCATTTGAGTAAGAATGAAGTATATAATGGAACCGTAAATAGTTATTCTTTGCAGATAAGCCGAGATGAGTTTATCACGTTAATATCTCCTTTGGTGAATAAAACAATTCAATGTTGTAAAAATGCATTAAAGGATGCAGGAATTGACGCAAGTCGGATAGACGAAGTAGTTATGGTTGGGGGTTCAACCAGGATTCCCTTTGTAAAAGAATCAATAAGTAAATTTTTTGGAAGGAATGTGCATGATGAGATTAATCCTGATGAAGCAGTTGCCCTGGGTGCTGCTATACAGGCAGATATTTTAGCGGGTAATAACAAGGATTTCTTATTATTGGACATTAGTCCTCTTTCATTAGGTATTGAAACAATGGGTGGTTTGATGGATGTATTAATACCAAGAAATTCCAAAATTCCGACTAAGGTGGGCAGACAATACACCACTCAGAAAGATGGTCAGTCAGGTATGCGTATATCTGTTTACCAGGGAGAAAGAGACCTCGTAAAAGATAACCGTAAATTGGCTGAGTTTAATCTGAGAGGCATCCCTGCCATGCCGGCTGGATTACCAAAAGTGGAAGTAAGTTTTTTGATCAACGCAGATGGTATATTGGTAGTAAAAGCAAAGGAATTAAGAAGTGGGGTGGAACAAGCCCTGGAAGTAAAACCTCAATATGGATTAACTGATGATGAAGTAGAAAAAATGCTGCTTGATTCCATTACTCATGCTAAAGAAGATATTGCCATTCGGGCATTAGTAGAAGCAAGAACTGAAGGCGAGCAATTGATTCAGACTACGCAAAACTTTGTGGAGAAAAATAAAGCACATTTAACTCCCCAGGAAATCGAAGAAACTGTAGTGGCTATTGAGGTTTTACAACAAACTTTATCATCCAATGATAAAGATGCCATTCAGAATAAAATTGAATCTTTAAATAATTTATCAAGGCCTTACGCGGAGCGTTTGATGGATAAAGCCATTGCTACGGCTATGAAAGGGAAGACTATCTGATCATTTTCTTTTATCAAACGGGTTAAGCAAATAGCAGACTGATAATATTAAAGTAAAAAGATTTATTATTCCAAGTAATTTAGGCAAGCGGGGACTATAAATAAATTCAACAATATGATTGCCGGTTGTTAAAGGGACTGACATAAAAGTATAGTTGCATGGAGTGATGTTTATTCTTTTCCCATCTTCATAGGCTGCCCAGTATTTATAATAATTCTGTTTTAAAACAAGAATGGCACTTTCATTGCTATGTATCCGAAAGCTGAAATGGTTGGGTAGTGCCTCTATCAATTGTATGCTTGTTGCTGAGCTTTTTGAAGAAATATGTAAGCTATCCTGTTTATCATCTTGTTTAATAAAACAAACGTAGGCGTCTTCATTAGTGAATCTAATACTGTCTTTATAGGTATTAACAATTTGAGCGATATAGGTAAATGGTGAATGAATAAAAACATTGTTTAATCCAGCGTCAAAATATTTTTCATTGGTTTTAAAAAGACTGGGATATGTTTTTGCTTTCATGATTGTGCCAAAATTTTTGCTATACATGCTCCAGCTTCCAAATGTTTTTTCGAAATCGATATTTGTGGAGGGGTTTTGAATAATTGGTTTTAATTCAGGAAAAGGAAATCCCTTTGGCGCTGTATTTAATAATTTCTGAACTTCCTTTACTGATTTTTGTCCAACTATTGTAAACGGAGCATTAAGACCAACGGCCATAAAAAGATCGACAAAACACACAATTGAAAGTAATTTGAATGACCGCTGAGTCTTTTTTCTTAACAGAATATACAATAATGGGATTTGGATCAATGATTGTAACAGGATGGTTTTTTCTAAAGTGATATTTTCAATCCACTCCTTGATGCCTTGTCTGGTAAAGGTTATTGGTAATATGGCTTCGTGGTTTTGTATTAAATTGATAATCGCATAACCGAGCAATAATCCGGTAACCATAATTAATGCAATGGCGATTTTGTTGATATTGATCGGTTTTTCCCCTTTTAAGAAATTAGATAATGTATAACCACAAGCAATCAGTAAAAAGAAAATTGCCGGTAAACGGAAAATAGAAATCAGCCGGACAAAGCCAATTAGTGGAACATAATGGTTAAAAAAATTAGTTATCGGTCCACCAAACGAAAGAATAAAGAAGAAAGTTGCTGTTCCAATGAATATCTTCTGATAATAAGTCTTCTTCGATGTAAGGGTAGCAATAAGGAAGATCAATATAACAATTCCCATGTAAGCATTACGCATACTAAGATCTGTGTTTTGAAAAACTTTAGCATGCGATACTGTTGAAAATGGAACTAGCATTGAAAAAATAGAAGCTATCGGAAAATGATTACCAATTTGTTCTGAATTCGGCGGGTCACTTCTTGTCAGGTATGGAAATAACTCCATTGTTGAAAAGAGATATCCCCCTGTTAATAACAGTACTAATAAAACGGATAATCCAAAGTACATCATTGTTTTCCAAGTAGAAGCGGGAGTTTTTTTTGATAATATAAAAAACAGGATAGTAGTTATATAGAACAGACAAATAATCAAATAGGGGTGTGCGCAAACCATAAATAAGGTAACCCATAAAGAGAGTTGTACTGTGTTTTTGAATCGGGGTTCGTTGATAGTGTTTAAATAAGCATTGAAAACAAAGGGTAATAACGCTGCTGCACTCAGCCAGTTGGTATGCTGAGCATTGCCTGTAAAAATTCCGCCACAGGAATAACATAACGCAATAATAAAAGCTGCGTGAACATTTTGTTTTAATGAAAGGCTTAAGCGAAACATTCCCCATGCTGCGAGTATACAATACAACAAGTATTCAAGATGAACAGTATAAACATTATACCCTCCAAATAAAGAAAATATCCAAGTAAAGGGGCTCCAGAAACTGCTGGTAAAATCAGCATGCATAGGATAGCCGTAATTGATAAAAGGATTCCACCAGGGAATAATTTTATTGTGGATTGATTCGGCAATAAAATACTTAGCCGGAAAATAACCAGCCAAAGCATCGTTCTTCATTGCAAATAAGAACGTAGATACAGGCCAGTAGATGATAATGACCATTACGGCCAGCCAGCAATAATGTTTAAAATCATTTTTTGGCATTAAGCATTAATGATATAATTAAAATCAAATTTAACCTATATTAGTTAACTTTGATTTTTTACGAATATGTTTGATGCATTTCCTAAAACAAGACCATGGGTTGATAAAAAAAAATTGCAAAAGCTTTATGAAAATTATGAGCAAAATCGCTTGCGCAAAACAACTGCGTCGCGATTGGCCGGTTTTGTGGAAGGGTGGATGCATAAAAAGGTAGCAGCGGATGTTAAAAATGATTCAACTAAATCTACCCTTGAAATTGGTGCAGGATCATTGAATCATCTGGCCTATGAAAACGGAAAAGTATATGACATCATTGAGCCATGGAAAAAGCTTTGGATAGATTCTCCCTGGCTTGGTAGGGTTGGCAATAAATATGATAATATTAGGGAACTTCCTTCAACTACTTTATACGACCGTATCATTTCAATAGCCACTTTTGAACATATACTTGATCTGCCCGATTTAATTGCCCATACCTGCCTACACCTTTCTGATAAAGGCTGTTTAAGAGTAGCAATTCCTAATGAAGGGAGCTTTGTTTGGACACTTTGCTGGCGTGTAACTACGGGGTTGGAATATTTTTTAAAGACTGGAGAAGATTATGGTTTGATTATGAAATACGAGCACGTAAATACCGCCAATGAAATTGAGCAAATCCTGAAATATTTTTATGGTGATGTAAAAAAAAATGTGTTCGGATTATCTCATACACTGGCTATTTACTGCTTTTATGAATGTTTGTTTCCTAAAATTGAAAAAGCTTCAACATTCATTGATCGTTATGAATATTAATCTTTTCTTTAATAAGAAAAATAGGGCGTTTTTTTACTTCCGTAAACATACCGGCGATATATTCTCCTAATAGTCCAATTGCCAATAATTGAATTCCTCCAAATAACATGACGGCAATGATAATGGATGTCCATCCGGTAACGGTTTTGCCATTGAAGTGACTGAATAATGCATAAACCGCAAAAGAAAAAGCAAATAACGATACAATGGAGCCTATTAGTATTGAAATGCGAAGTGGCTTAAAACTAAAGGAAGTGGTTCCCTTCAAAGCCAAGCGAAACATTTGTATGTATGAGTATTTGCTTTTCCCAAACTTTCGGGAGGGTGCTTCAAATTGTACGATTATTTTTTTAAACCCAACCCAACTGAACAATCCACGTAGAAATAAGTCTCTTTCTTCAAACTCTTTTATTGCATTTAAAACTTTTCTATTAAACCCTCTGAAGTCAGACACATTTTCCTCAATAGGCACATCGGATATGAGGTTGATAAATTTGTAAAAGGAAGCCGAAAAAAACCTTTTTAAGGGAGAAATTGCTACAGTTTTTTTTCGTTGTGCCAAAACGATATCGTACCCATTTGATAAATTGTCTAATAGTAAGGGTATTAGTGAAGGAGGATGTTGCAAGTCTCCATCCATTGTAATAATATTTTTGCCGGTAGCATAATTAAGGCCTGCCCGTAAAGCATTTTGATGCCCAAAATTTCTTGAAAGAGAAACACACTTTACCCTGTTATCCGAATTGGCAATTAGCTGAACTTGAGTAAATGTAGTATCAGTGCTTCCATCATCAACCCATATTAATTCAAAATTTTTAGGGCAATATTTTTCTATTTCAGTATATAGAGGCACAATACTCTCAGCCTCATTAAAAACCGGCACTATTACAGAAAGTTCAGTCATAAGCTGTTTTACTTCCTTTCAATAAGGAGGTGTAAAGATGATAATAAGTTTACAATTTACAGTCTAAATAAGAGAAATAATAATTATCCTTTTATCCGATTAAAAATTAATTATCTCTTTTACCAAATATAAAGGCCTGTTTCGGCTGTTGGAGTGTGAGATATTGGTCAACTTTACAATCATAATTATCAGGAAAAACTGCATTATAACAATAATTACTGATAAAGTTATGTGCATCGAATTTGTGCCTTGATTCTGATCATTTGATAGTAAATGCCAAAGAGGATGATTAATTAACATAATAGCCAGTAAAAGTGTAATAAAAATAATAATAAACTTACTTAGCTTGGGATTAAATAGTATGATTTTTTCAGCTTCAGAAACTATTTTTTTCCAGAAAGAGTATTTTGTTTTACCATATTGTCTTTCAATACAAGTATACTCTATTGTAACAGATTTATATCCAATCCAGTTGAAAACACTCTTTAGAGAGATCCCCTTTTCCTTAAATGTAAACTGCAATACACCTTCTAAAACCTTTTGCTTAAAAGCCCGGTATTCTGTAACGTTTTCATCGCATTTTGTTGCGGAAAAAAAATTGATTATTTGATAAAATAGCCAGCCACCGGCTTTTCTCAGATAATTTACTTTTTCTGTACATTTTTTCTTAGTAAAGACAATATCAAAACCCTGTTTCATATTTCTTATCATTTCAGGAATTAGAGTAGGAGGGTGTTGTAAATCGCCATCCATCGTTATTATATATTTGCCACTGGCGTAATTTAATCCTGCCAGCGTTGCATTTTGATGCCCGAAATTTCGGGAAAGAGAAACGCATTTTATTCTCTCTTCGTGAGACGATAATTGCTGTATTTCCGCTAAAGTATCATCAGTGCTTCCGTCATCTACCCATATCACTTCAAAGTCTTCAGGACAATACTTTTTTATTTCGTAAAATAGCGGTAAAATGTTTTCTGCTTCGTTATATACGGGTACTATTATAGAAATCTGGGGCATTTAATATTGGTTTTGTTTTCATATCCGGTAAAATCGGCTGTAAAACACTTAAAAAAGCGTCGTACAGTATTAAATAATAACGTATTACCGGCTTTTAATCGTTTGTTGTTTTTGCCCGATTTTGGCTAACAGTATTTTTACTGGAAATCACGTACTTGTTGGAAATGACTTAGATATTTACCTATTAAATCAAACTCTAAATTTACTTTATCCCCTGTTTTTAAATGTTTTATAGCAGTATGTTCGTACGTATAAGGTATAATTGCAACTTCAAAAGATTGGCTGCCGACATTAAAAGCAGTTAAACTAATTCCATTAATAGCAATAGAACCTTTTTCTATAACTAAATTGGCAAATTGCTTGGGGAATGATATAATAAAATGTTTGCTTCCTTTCTGTTCTTTTATGTTTGTTAAGATTCCTGCAGTATCAATATGCCCCTGAACAAGGTGGCCTTCTATTTTTCCGTTAAAGCTCAAACAACGTTCCAGATTAATGTTTTTTCCTGGTTTCCAATCCTGTAAATTGGTTTTTTCAAGTGTTTCTAAAACAGCTGTAACCCTATGTCTGTTATCTTTAACCTCTTCCACTGTAAGACATACACCATCGTGGGCCAGGCTTTGGTCCACTTTTAACTCATTTGAAAGGGGAGAAGTAACCCAAAAAGTTTTATTAGTTTCGGTATAAAGTAATTCCGTGATGGTGCCGATGGTCTCAATAATACCTGTAAACATAATTATTATCAAAATTCGGCTTTTTTGTTATTTGATTTCAGAAATTCAAAAATTTGCTGTTTCTTTGCCGTCCATTTAAAAAAGGACAAAGGAGGTATTATACCATGTTAATTATTGATTCCAAAGATTGCGAAAACATTGACAAAGCGCTTAAAAAGTATAAGAAGAAATTCGAAAAAGCAAAAATTTTGGTACAGTTAAGAGAACGCCAGTCTTATACAAAGCCTTCTGTTAAGCGTCGTAGCGAAGTATTGAAAGCTGTTTACAGACAGAAGCTTTCAACAGGACAAATAGAAGGGTAATTCTTTATAAATAATTTACTGGTAGCTGTAGGGTTTTATTAACTTTATGGCTACCAGTTTTTTTATGGCTATACTAACCCATAATTTCATACAACCATTTATTGATTATCTCAGGTATGAGAAGCGTTATTCCCAACATACTATTATCTCCTACCAGAATGACCTAGAGCAATTTTTTTCTTTTCTTAAAAGCCAGTACGACTTTTTGAGGCTTACAGAAATTTCTCATGCCATGGTTAGGAGTTGGGTGGTAGAATTGATGGGGGATGAGATATCTGCCAAAAGTGTTAATCGCAAAATTTCTTCTCTTAGGTCTTTTTTTAAATATCAACTTAAAACAGGTGGAATTGAAAAGACACCCTTAGCCAATATTGTAGCACCAAAAGTTAGTAAGCGGCTGCCAGTTTTTGTTAATGAAGACGATACCCACAAATTAATTGAAGTTTTGGATATTGCTACTGAAAGTTGGAAAACACTTAATGCAAAGATGCTTTTTATACTATTTTATTCAACTGGCATGAGGTTGAGCGAGTTGATTGGTTTGAAGGAAGGCCAGGTGGACGTATCTAAATCGTACATTAAGGTTTTAGGTAAAGGAAATAAGGAACGGATAATACCAATAACAAAAGAAGTGTTGACCATTATTGAGGATTATAAACAACAAAAGAAAAAGTATTTTACACAAAAAAGCGATGCATTGCTAATTACAGAAAAGGGGAAAAATCTTTATCCCAAATACGTTTATTTGCTGGTAAAAAAATATTTGGGTGAGCATGCAAAAACACTCAACAAAAAAAGTCCCCACGTTTTACGTCATACTTTTGCCACACATTTAATTAATAATGGCGCCGATTTGAATGCAGTGAAAGAGCTTTTAGGCCATTCCAGTTTGGCATCTACTCAAATTTATACCCATAACACAATCGAAAAACTGAAAGATGTATATAAAAAGGCACATCCTAAGGCCTGATATTAGTACCATTTAAGTAATTATCAAGATCCAAATTTTATGATTTTTTTTCTTGATAATTTGCATTTCTCAGCTTAACTTCATAATAAGAAAATTACTACCTTATGTAATAAAATTTTTATACGTAAGTTCTTTATTTATTGATTTTTTAACAGATTAAAAAAAGAGTTTCTATGAACATCAACATTCAGACTGTGCACTTTGATGCTGACGCAAAATTGATTGATCACGTAAACAAAAAAATCCAAAAACTCAAAAATTTTCATGACCGAATCCATCAGGTGGATGTATTTCTAAAACTCGATAATGTTGTGCACCAGATTAAAGACAAAATTGCAGAAATAAAAGTAACGGTGCCTCGAAAGCAGTTCTTTGTAAAACAAACTTCCAAATCATTTGAAGAGTCCTTTGATACCGCAATGGATTCTATCGTTAACCAGATTAAAAAACAAAAAGAAAAGCAATACCAAATTTAGTGAAAATGGGTACCCTGAAAGGGGCCCATTCTTTTTATGATAAATTAATAAAAACTTAGTAGTAAGTTTTATTCAGCTAATTAAGAATGTTATGACCCCAAGGCATAGGTATTTTCAGTTAAAATATTTAATAGTTCGGACATACTACTCATAAAACACCTGCCTAAATAAAAAGGGTGGTATTTTTTTAATATTGCTCGATTTTATGCAATGAATCTTTTTTGATGAAAAGTTTTGATTAGCCTATTTACGATTATTTGCTTTGATGGTTATAGGAGATAAAAAATTCTTTTTCAAAATTTTTGTATTTCACATTTTCACTTACCTTTGCCTTCCCAAAAAAACACCGTAGATACGTGTGTAATAATTGGGAAGTTCTTTACTGTGCTGCGTTTCAAAAGATTTTGATAGGCAGTAAAGTTGTGATTGCCACTTTAGCTCAGTTGGTAGAGCAGCTGATTTGTAATCAGCAGGTCGTTGGTTCGAGCCCGACAAGTGGCTCCGACCATTTTAGATTTTGAGTTTTTGTTATACAAGGCAGATAATCATTAATCTAAAATTGAAAAGGGCAAGTAGCCAAGTGGCCAACGGCAACAGACTGTAAATCTGTCCTCTTCGGAGTTCGGTGGTTCGAATCCATCCTTGCCCACAGTTCTTTGTAAGGTTTAACAGGTTTAAAAAGTTCGATAGGTTCAAAGGCTTCCAATAACCTTTAAACTTGTTCAACTGTTCAGCCTTTTGAACTTATAATGCGGGAGTAGCTCATTTGGTAGAGCGATAGCCTTCCAAGCTATAGGTGGCGAGTTCGAGCCTCGTCTCCCGCTCTAATAGATCTTTAAAAATCTGGTTAATAAACCGATTATGGGAGTGAAGGTGATTAATCTACGATGATTAGTCCTGTTTGGGCTACAGATTATCCGTAAAAGTGGGGAAGCATCGCCTCTCCCTCTAAATTTAAGTTGTCAGAAAATGAGGTGCTGGACAGTAGTTGTTTCCCACTGTCAACTTACAGCGGTCAATTATCAAATATTTTGACTAGCCGTTGTAGCTCAGTGGTAGAGCACTTCCTTGGTAAGGAAGAGGTCTCGGGTTCAATTCCCGATAACGGCTCACAGGGTGAGTTCACTGCCTGCCAACAGGCAGGAATTCTCATCAAGGCTCTAAGTTCTTTTAAAACTTATCTTTAAAAAAGATAGGTAATAACAATAGAAATATGAATGTAATGCGTCCCGCTTCGGTAGGACTAATTCATAATAAATGTAAAATTTGTACATCCACAATTAAAAAAACATAACAATGGCAAAAGAGACTTTTAAGAGGGATAAACCCCACGTTAACGTTGGTACCATAGGCCATATTGACCACGGTAAAACCACTTTAACTGCAGCTATTACTACTATTTTGGCAGGTAGAGGAATGGCTACAGCAAAAAAATATGATGAAATTGATGCTGCTCCTGAAGAAAAAGAAAGAGGTATTACGATTAATACAGCTCACGTAGAATATCAAACAGCAAACCGTCACTATGCCCACGTTGACTGTCCTGGTCACGCCGATTATGTGAAAAATATGATTACCGGTGCAGCACAAATGGATGGTGCTATCTTAGTGGTAGCTGCTACCGATGGTCCGATGCCACAAACCAAAGAGCATATCTTATTGGCTCGTCAGGTGGGTGTTCCCCGCATGGTGGTATTTATGAACAAAGTTGACTTGGTTGATGACCCTGAATTATTAGAACTTGTTGAAATTGAAATCCGTGAATTGTTGAATTTCTACGGTTTTGATGGTGACAATACGCCAATTATAAAAGGTTCAGCCACAGGAGCTTTAGCAGGCGATGCTAAATGGGTTGGCGCTATTGACGAATTAATGAGTGCCGTGGATAGCTACATACCATTACCTCCCCGTCCGGTTGATCAGCCATTCCTGATGAGTGTGGAAGACGTATTCTCAATCACAGGTCGCGGTACCGTTGCTACCGGTCGTATCGAAAGAGGTCGTGTTAAAGTAGGTGAAGGTGTTGAAATTGTAGGTTTGATGGAATCTCCTCTTTCTTCTACTGTAACAGGTGTGGAAATGTTCCGTAAACTACTGGAAGAAGGTGAAGCTGGTGATAACGCAGGGTTATTGTTACGTGGTATAGAAAAAAATCAAATTCGCCGTGGTATGGTAATTTGTAAACCAGGTTCTATTACGCCACATACTGAATTTAAGTGTGAAGTTTACGTATTAAGTAAAGAAGAAGGTGGCCGTCATACCCCATTCTTTAACAAATATCGTCCTCAGTTTTACTTCCGTACAACGGACGTAACAGGAGAAGTAGAGTTGGCATCAGGTACAGAAATGGTTATGCCTGGTGATAATACTTCTTTAACCGTAAAACTGATTACCCCCATTGCGATGGAAAAAGGGTTAAAGTTCGCTATTCGTGAAGGTGGTCGTACAGTAGGTGCCGGTCAGGTTACAGAAATTATCAAGTAAAAGCCCCCAGCCTCCTTAACGGGAAGAATGGAAGCTAAGAATTGTATATTTGCAAAGTACTTGGGCATATGCCTGAGTACTTTGTTTCTATAACGAAGTTCTTTTTCAAAAAATCTTTTAGAGATTTAAAGTTTACGGGCATAGTATAATGGTAGTACAAAGGTCTCCAAAACCTTCAGTCTGGGTTCGAATCCTAGTGCCCGTGCTACAAATAGTTTAAAAACATTACGGGTTTAAACATTTTCTTTTTGATATTTTTTAATTGAATTAATTCAACAATGAATAAAGTAACAGGATATTTTAAAGGTTCTTATAAAGAATTGATGGAAAAGGTTAGCTGGCCAACTTGGGGACAATTGCAACAAACAACGATGATTGTTTTAGCAGGTACATTAATCATTACAGCTATTGTGTGGGCTATGGATTTAGTTATTGCCAAAGCCTTAGAATTAATTTATTCAATTTTTTAGAAATGGAAACTGTAAATACAACAGAAACTAACGCACCGGAAACCAAATGGTATGTACTGCGTGTGGTTAGTGGCAAAGAGAAAAAGGTAAAAGAATACCTTGATAAAGAAATTTCCAAAAGCGGGTGGGATAAAATTGTAAAACAGGTTTTTTTACCAGTGGAAAAAGTTTATAAAGTTCAGAATGGTAAAAAAGTAATGCGGGAAAGAAATTTTTATCCTGGTTATGTAATGATTGAAATAAGTGGTGGTAAATTAAATGACGATTTACGGGACGCTATAAAAAATACTTCCAACGTTATTCATTTTCTTGGTAAAGAAAATCCTATCGCCTTGCGTAAAGCCGAGGTAAATAAAATGCTTGGCAAAGTAGATGAAATGGCGGATGCAGGTGGTATGACAATGAGCGAGCCTTTTATTGTAGGAGAAACAATTAAAATTATTGATGGTCCTTTTAATGATTTTAACGGAGTAATAGAAGAGGTAAACGATGAAAAGAAAAAATTAAAAGTGGCCGTAAAGGTATTTGGTCGTGCTACCCCTGTGGAGTTAAATTATATGCAGGTTGAAAAAATAGGATAGTCTAAAAATTTAGTTAAGTACTCCAGCGATTAATATTTTTCTGCCTAAAATAATAGATATAGAAATAATTCTATGACCTATTTTCCCAGTTACTCAAGTTAGCTATGCCTTAGTATATCTAACACTTTTTGCAATTAAGCAATTTTTTTCTACACAAATCTATGTTCTTGTTATTCCGGAATTTGCACTGCTAAATTTTGCCACCAGTATGGCGAAAAATGCTATGGTAAAATAGAATTACTTTAAGTAAATCTTAGCAGTTTGAATACGGGTCATAAGATTTGATGAACAATATCATTGTTTCAGCATCAGACCTTCACTAATTTGTTTGCAGTATTTCTTCTTTTTTGATTAATTAAATGCTTTTATGCCATTATTCAGCCTCCTGGTTTTAGCAATCGCGTTGATTGGTTTATGGATAGGCACCCGCCTATCCGTTAATAATGCAATAAAAGTGGCAAAGCATTATGGCTTTTCTGAATTTTTTATAGGGCTTACTATTGTATCCATTGGTACTGATTTGCCGGAAATGGTAGTGGCTGTTACCGCAGCCATTCATAAATTAAATGGACAGGAAACTTCCGGCTTAATTATAGGAAATGCTATAGGTAGTTGTCTTGGACAGATGGGATTTGTATTAGGATTGAGTGGATTATTTTACAGGCTTACTATTAATAGAAAAGACGGTATAAGAGATGGCCTGGTAATGGGTATTGCTACTTTTGTATTAATGGTTTTGGCATCCGATGGTTTTATATCAAGAATAGAAGGAGTATTGTTGGTGGTTATATTTATGGTTTATCTTTCAGTATTATTAAGTCAGGAAAAATCAAAAGATTCAGCCAAAGAAAAGATAGCGTCCTCCCAGTTAATCTGGGTAGTTATTCAACTGTTTATAGGTTTAGCCATTGTTATATATAGTTCAGAATGGACGATTAGAAAAGCCCTGGATATTGCCACTTATTATAATATTAAACAATCAATTGTCGGTATTTTTATAATAGGGTTAGGAACAAGTTTGCCTGAAGCAGCTGTATCAATTGGAGGCATTTTTAAAGGTTCAGTTGGTCTTTCGGGTGGAACGGTTATAGGAAGCACTATATTTGATATACTGGTGCCCATTGGAGTAGGTGCATCAATCTCTCCACTTTCGTTTGATATAAGGATAGCTGACTTTGATATTCCCGCTTTTTTAATTATTGCACTTCTTGTTTTTTCTTTTTTTATTACACGGAAGGGTGTTTCAAAATTTGAATCGCTTATTATTCTTGGCCTGTTTTTCTTATATGCATGGTTAAAACTAACTCAGTAGCATTGACAGTAAAATCTTATTTGTACAGCTTTTCATAGTATTCCTGGGCAAGTCGGTTACTATCAAACTGAGGTATTATATCTTGCATTCCGTTTTTCATAATGGATAGCCATTTATCAGGATGTTCATAGTACATAGGTATTATTTCCTTTTCTAATAAATCATATAATTTATTGGCATCGGCTTCATCCTGCAAGTGTTCAGGAAGGTTGGGGTCGCTGGGGGGAATAATAAAACTGTTTTTTTTATCTATTGCAAACTCCGGAAACCATCCATCCGGTATAGAAACGTTTATAGCGCCATTCATAGCAGCTGCCATGCCGCTGGTGCCGGATGCTTCGTGTGTTATACGAGGAACGTTTAGCCAAACATCTGCTCCTCGCTTTAATAATTTTGATAATTTTAATTCATACCCGATAAGAGCGGAACAATTGTTGTATGTTTTACAGATGTGTACTATTTTATCAAAAATGCCAATAGAGGTATAATCTACCGGATACGGTTTGCCCGCCCATATTATTTGTATTGGTTTTTCTTTATTGGTTACTAATCGTTGAAACCGGTCCATATTTAAAAGTAACAACTCGGGTCGTTTATAGCCGGTATATCGTTTGGCAAACACGATCGTTAAAATTTTGTCATTATAAATTTCTCCGTTTTGATCTGCCACTTCTTCAAAAAGTAGCCGCTT
>DASSYR010000051.1:0-8282 GCA_035703165.1 Chitinophagaceae bacterium | reverse complement strand
TATTATTGAGGCTTTTTTTGGCTGCCAAATTTGATGCCGAAAGCCAGTATTAATCAATTTGGCAGTTTTTAGCCTCTTTTGGCGGGGCACAAAGGTAAGGAATAGTAGCAACCTTATTTTTTGAAGAAAATTGCTTTCCTTTTTTTTCGAAAAAGATATTGGAGAAATAAATGGACTCTTTTTATAACAGATAAAGTAATTGAAAATTAGTAAATATTTCAATTTTTGTCAGACAACTTTAACTAATTGCATGGCTATGGTTACATTCGGAGGGAAAGGTTGAAGCTTATTAACAAAAGTTAGAAAAAGAATTTTTGGATAAGGAAAGTTCTTGGTAAAACAGTTTTAACAGTAAGAAAAAGTGTGGAAAAAATGTATTTTTTAATCTGTAATAAAAGGTTAAACAAATCCAGGGGTTGTTGAACAAAGGTGGAATATCTTGTGAGTAATTGGTATTCTTATTTTTATAAAGTTAAAAATACCTTATTTGTAATGAATTAATGTCTTACATGATTAATATTTTAACTTTTGCGATTAATTTTATGAATCTGTTGGATATTATATTTACATATTAAAATTCATTTCTTTTTTTAATTGTTTCAGGGTTAAATTTTTAGGTATTATGGTTAATACTTTAATATTTCCATACCAGCAAATACCGTTTGATAGGTGGATTAGAGAAGTGGCACATTTTCTGGGTCAAAAAGTGGATAATAACAGAATTACAATGCCTAAATCAATAGGCAAGGGTAATTTAATGGCCATGTCCATACAACCGGGACTTTCGTTTGCCTTGGGAAATTTTCGCTTTGATGTTGATGCTAAGATCCAGGTAAAGGATAATGGACAGAACGGTTATGTACTTTATTTCCGTAAGCTGGCTATTAAGGATAAATACTCCTTTTACGTGGGCCCCAGCAAAAAAGAAATTCCGGAAGATTGTTACGAATCGGCTTTTCTTGTTTCTACAAAGCAAGACCATACCCTGGAGTTTAGTAAAGGTACTTTTGTGATGTCGCTGATGATTTATATGGAAGAAGAGTGGATTAACAATAATATTAGCTTACAGGGGCGTGAAAAACTAAAGGAATATGTTTCTTGCGGGATATGTAATTATAATAAAGAGGCACTTTCGGCTAAACAAAAAAAGATACTGGAATCAATGTTAAAGGAAGATGCAGGTATTCCTTTGAATGATTTGTTTTTAAAGGGCAGGGCCTACCGTATGGTGGAATATTTTTTAAATTTTGTATTATCTCGTTCGGAAAAAGACATTCCTGCATTTATTTCCGATGATGACATGCAAAAATTGATGCTTGTGGAAAACAAACTTATTGCCAGCTATTTAAGCGAGTTTCCGTCAATTGCGGAATTAGCAAGAATTGCTTTAATGAGTGAAACCAAGCTGAAGAAAATGTTTAAACAGGTTTTTAAAATGGGGCTTTATGAATACTACCAAAAAAACCGCATGCATCACGCCAGGTTAATGCTTCATTCCCGTAAACATAAAATATCCGAAATTGGTGCAAGACTGGGCTATTCAAATCTCAGTAACTTTTCCACTGCCTTTCGAAAAGAATTTGGCTTTTTGCCGAGAGATTATAAAGCAGGTGGTAAAGAGATACTTTCCTGAAAGTAACCGGACAATAATTTCTTAAAACCCTCGATGTAGCAGGGGTAAGGTGTTCTCTCTATATGATTGATAATAAGCATAGTAGTGCTTTTATCGTAACTGTGCCGGGAGCTGGATCTGAAAGATATCAACCGGTTATGAAAAAAGTAAGCAGAATATTTTTGTTATTCATAGGTTTGTTGATATAGTCAAAATTCCCATTTAATTCGAACTTCTTTCTTAAAACAGACAGCCAGGGCAATTGGTTATTTTTAAGGGTACCTCTCTTATTCTCCGATAATTTTTTAATCATTTTCTGCATAACTTTTATCCCGTTTCCAGTACCTTTGCGGCCATTCAAAATGGTTCAACAGGTTTGATAAGTTGAAATGATTTACAGATTTGTAAATCAACTTTTCCAGACTTATGCAACCTTAGGAACAGTAAACTCATTAACATGTCAGGTGCATTAAAAGAGGTTCGTAACCGGATAAAATCAGTTCAAAGTACCCAGCAGATAACTAAAGCCATGAAAATGGTTAGCGCTGCCAAGCTTCGTCGTGCACAGGATGCTATTATCCAAATGCGTCCGTATGCTCAGAAATTGCAGAAAATGCTTAGCAACATTGTTAGTAATACAAATGCTGGAGATCTGGGTTCGCTAAACCTGGCTGAAGAAAGATCTGTTGAAAAAGTATTATTTATTGTGATTACTTCCGACCGTGGCTTATGCGGTGCTTATAATGCGAATGTTATAAAAACGGCTCGTGCTTGTATCAATGAAAAATATTCGGAACAATTAAAGAAAGGTAATGTTACAATATGGCCTGTTGGTAAAAAAGGATGGGAGGGTTTTGTACGTTTAAAATTTCCGGTTGATGTGGCGTATAAAGATATTTTTACAAATCTTACATTCGAAAACGTACAAACAGCAGCTCAGGCAGCTATGCGGGCATTTTTAAACAAGGATTTTGATGTAATAGAAGTGGTATATAGTGAATTTAAAAATGCTGCAACCCAACGTATGGTTACAGAGCGTTTCCTTCCTATTACTAAGGTAGAGGGCAAAGGGGATAATAAAAAATCCGACTTCATTTTTGAACCAACTAAGGAAGCCCTGATAGCTGAATTAATGCCTAAAATACTCAATACACAATTGTATAAAGCAGTTTTGGATGCTAATGCATCTGAGCATGGAGCTCGAATGACGGCAATGGACAAAGCTTCAGAAAATGCTAATGAATTACTGCGAGCATTAAAAATTTCTTATAACCGTGCAAGACAAGCTGCTATTACTACCGAATTAACTGAGATTGTTAGTGGTGCGGCTGCTTTACAAGGTTAAAATCTTTGTTACAAAAGGGCTATATGCTGATGTAATTTTCTAAATCAACAATCATCAAAATAATGTTAATAATTGTGTTTCAGACTTATGGTGGATGATTGTACATTCGTTACCTTCAATCCCTTTATAAAAAAGTTGAGGTGATAAAAAATAGGTGAGGGGGTAATAACTAAAATTTTAAAAATAGTGTTTCTTGTAAGAAATAGAAAGTATGGAATTATCTGTTATCATTCCGCATATTGAAGCTTTACTATTTGCCAGTGAAAGGGCTTTAGGAAGTACTGAATTGGTAGATTTGGTTAATAATTCGCAGGGCTTTATTGAAGACAGGGCTACCTTAGACCAGGTGGAATCTGCCATCGCTGCTATTAGTGAAAAATATAATTCGGAATTCTATCCATTTGAATTGAGAATGTCTGGCGGTGGGTGGCAATTTCTTACCAAAAAAGAATATTACAAAACAGTGGCTGTATTAAACGGCGATAAGTTTTTAAAACGCTTAAGCAATGCTGCATTAGAAACATTGGCCATTATCGCTTATAAACAGCCGATTACTAAAGGTGAAATGGAGGCCATTCGCGGAGTAAATTGTGATTATGCGGTACAGAAATTATTGGAAAAAGAATTGATTGTGATTTCGGGGCGTAACGAAAAATTGCCCGGGCATCCACTGGTGTATTCTACTTCCCGCACTTTTATGGACTATTTTGGTATTAACTCTGTAGAAGACTTGCCTAAATTAAAAGAAATTCTTTCCGAAGATGTGATAATGCCTACGCCGGTTAATAATGCCAATAATGAAGATACAGATGAAATGCAGTCAGGAGAAGAAACGACTATTACCCAATCATCAACGGAAGTAGATGAAAAATTATTGCTGGTAGATAAAAATGGAGATTTAGTAGAAAAAAATGATGAGACTGATATGGATGATTCGTCTGGTGTAGAAGGTACAACCAATGAATTTTAAAATTGGCATAACATCATTATCAAAAGGGATGAGTTGGTAATTCATCCCTTTTTATTTATAAGATAATATGGCAGTCCTCTTGATTATTTAATAGAAAGCTTAAGAATTCATACTGTATATTCGCTTTTAATTTATGATGGAACCTAAACTATCTGGTAAGGAATTAATAGATATAGCCGATAATTTTGGAACGCCGGTATATTTGTATCATGCTGAAAAAATAAAATTACAGTATGAAAAACTGTTAGCCGCTTTTAACGGTGTTAATGCGAGATTTTTTTATGCTTGTAAGGCGCTTACCAATATTAATATACTACGTTATGTTAAGAGTATTGGCTGTAATGTTGATTGTAGTTCGGTAAACGAAGTTTTACTGGCATTACGAGCAGGGTTTGAACCCCGAAATATTTTATACACATCGAATAACATTGATTTTTCCGAGATTGAATCAGCAAAAGAATTAGGAGTAAATATTAATATTGACAGCTTATCAAACCTGGAAAAATTTGGGAATAAATTTGGCCATACCTATCCTGTGGGAATAAGATTGAGACCCAATATCATGGCCGGCGGTAATATTAAAATTTCTACCGGTCACGATAAAAGTAAATTTGGTATTCCGCTTGAACTAATTGATAAGGTACTGAACATTGTAAACAAAACAAATCTTCGTATCCAAAACTTGCATATTCATACGGGCAGCGAAATAAAAGATGTAGAAGTCTTTGTAAAAGGGATGGAAGTGTTATTCAATATTGCCCAATATTTTCCGGAACTGGAGGTATTGGATTTTGGAGGAGGGTTTAAAGTTGCATACAAACCAGATGAACAGGAAACAGATGTAAATCTGCTCGGTAAAAAAATGGCGGAGGAATTTGAATGGTTTGAGAAAAAATATAATAGAAAACTACAAGCGTGGTTTGAACCGGGAAAATTTTTAGTAAGCGGAGCAGGCTATCTTATTACCAAAGTAAACGTAATAAAAAACTCTAATGGCACCCAATTTGCCGGCGTAGATACAGGATTGAATCATTTTATACGCCCCATGTTTTATGGTGCCTATCATGTTATTGAAAATCTTTCCAATCCATCTGGAGTATTGGAGACATATAATGTGGTTGGTAATATTTGTGAGACCGATACGTTTGCTGAAGACCGCCAGTTGAATGAAATACGGGAAGGGGATTATCTTGTTTTCCACAATGCCGGAGCTTATGGGTTTGAAATGTCATCTAATTATAATAGCCGCTTTAAACCGGCTGAAGTATTGGTAAAAGATGGAAAAGTACACCTAATTCGTAAAAGAGATAACTTTGATGACCTGCTTCGAAATCAGGTAGATGTTTTGTAATTAAACTAACCCCGCTAACTATGAAAAATTTAATAACCATTATTTTATTGGTTACTGTCATTGGTTTATTACATGCTTATAAACCAGACGGTGCTTTAGTTAAGCTTTCCAATGCGAGTAAAGAGGATTTTTTGCAAATAACCGGTCGCATAGGAGAAAAAGAATTAATTTTTTCTGATTTGAAGGCAGGTAAATCCACTCCCTTTATAAATATGGGAAAAACTTTTCTTACCGGGTATTTTAAAATTATTACCAGCACAGATACTCTGGAATACTTTCCCTCTTCTGAGGAGATAATCTCTCAAAAGGAATATGATAAAGGCCGTTTTGTTATTGAATTGAGTATTAAGATTAAGGAAAATAAACGATTACTGGATCTGAAAAGTTATAGAAAATGAAAGGTGAGGCGCAGTAAACTTTAGTAAATCGTTTATATACAACCATTCGTATTATTTATACTCCTAATTCTTTTTTCACAAATAAGGCGATTGTTTCATGGCAATTTTCGTATGCCTGCCATACGGAGATGCACCATTTTTTTATCATTAAGTCCCGCTCTGGTCCGGGGGTAGCCTGTAATACATGTGAAGCTGTAATTTCTCCTTTGCGTTCGGGTATGTTAAGTGGAGGCCATGTTTTTTTATTCTTTGCTAATTCCATGTGAGCCAGTTGAATTTGACGACCGGAATAGTTTTTATTAATGTACAAGTATAATCCAATAAGAGAAAAAAACAAGCTTATCGGTTTTGCGTTGGTATCGGCTATTTGAGCCTGGTAGGCATCAACTATATGCTGATGTATAAAATATTTAGTATCCGGATGACCTAGTGTATAGTATGATAATTCATTAAATGGGCTGTTGACAGGTGATTCCATATAACTGTAATGGGTGCTAAATTAACTGTATTATTAAAGTTTGGTTTTTAGTTATAAAAATTCTGGTTATAAATATAGTTTAATTCTTTCAGCTCGTTGTAAATTATACCTATGAAATTAATTTTTATTGAACTGTAATGGTAGTTTTGCTCCATCATTACTTCTTAAATCTTTATTTTTATATTGTAAAACTGAGCAATAATAAATGGGTAACAATACTTCTTTATTTATTCAACTTGTTAATCATCCTCTTAAGTTCAGAATGTTTTTATTAACTAGGCTGCCGGCAGCTTTTTTTTCCGGAGTGAGGGTGTGTGAGATAGATGAAAAACATTGTGTAACTTCTGTGCCATTTAAGTGGCTTACTCAAAACCCTTTTAAAAGCACTTATTTTGCCAGTTTAAGTATGGCTGCCGAAATGAGTACGGGGGTATTGGGGTTAATGCATGTTTACAAAAGAACTCCTTCTTTGTCAATACTTGTAGTAAAGATTGAGGGTAATTTTTATAAGAAGGCAATTGGAAGAACAATTTTTGTTTGTGAGGATGGTGATAAAATTTCACAAACAATAGAAGAGGCATTAATGACTGGAGAAGGAAAGGTGGTAACTGCTAAATCAGTTGGGAAAAACGATGCGGGAGAAGTAGTGGCAGAATTTTATGTTACCTGGTCTTTTAAGAAGAAAGCATAATCAATTACGAACAATATAGTCTGCATGAAAATTTTAGAATGATACCGCACTTTATGCATTCTTTTTCAGGTGGTGTGAGATGAATTAGCATAATAGCTGAATTACAACACGTTAAACTTAATAATTATGAAAATTGCTTTTCACGGTGCGGCTCGTACGGTTACCGGCTCCAAGCATTTGCTTACTTTAAGCAATGGTAAAAAATATTTATTGGATTGTGGGATGTTTCAGGGAATGGGGAAGAATACAGATTCTCTCAATCGTCATTTTGGATTTAATCCGGCTGAGGTATCGAATCTCATTTTGTCACATGCTCATATTGACCATTCCGGTTTAATACCCAAATTAGTAAAAGAGGGTTTTGGTGGGAAAATATTTTGTACGCCGGCAACCGAAGATTTAACAGGAGTGTTGCTGGAGGATTCTGCTGAAATACAGGAGGATGATATTAAGTATATTAATAAAAGGAGAGCGGCGGATGGATTACCTTATTTAAAACCGCTATACAAAAAGGAAGATGTGGAAGATGCTATGACACATTTTCAACAGATGGAATATGGCAAATGGTTTTTAATAGACGATCAGGTTGAGGTAATGTTTACAGATACCGGTCATATTATTGGAAGTGCGGCTGTTCATTTGCGAATTAAAGAAAATGGGAAAACAATACGATTGTCTTTTAGTGGCGATGTAGGTCGTTATCGGGATGCGATTTTAAAATCGCCACAAGAATTTGATCAGGCCGATTATATTTTGTTGGAATCTACTTACGGTAATAGTTTGCACGATATTCACATTACAACGCCAGATCAATTGCTAAAATGGATAGAAAAAGCATGTCTTCAAAAAAAAGGAAAATTAATTATACCGGCATTTAGTGTAGGGCGTACACAGGAAATTTTGTATGCATTAAACCAGTTAGAATTGGAAAGAAGATTACCGGATTTGGAATATTTTGTTGATAGCCCGTTAAGTGTAAAGGCGACACAAATTGTAAAAAGTTATCCTTCTTATTTTAATAAAACGATTCAAAAAATTTTACAAACAGATAATGACCCGTTTGGTTTTAGAGGACTAAAGTTTATTAAAACAGTTGATGAAAGTAAATTACTTAATTTCCGCAACGAACCTTGTGTTATTATTTCAGCCAGTGGCATGGCAGATGCGGGAAGGGTAAAACATCATATAAGTAATAATATTGAAAATAGCCGGAATACTATTTTGTTTACCGGTTATTGTGAGCCAAATTCCTTAGGCGGAAGGTTGTTGGCGGGATTAAAAGAAACACACATTTTCGGTGTATTGCATGAGGTGCATGCAGAGATTGGTTCCATCCGTAGTATGAGTGCTCATGGGGATTATGATGATTTGTGTCAGTTTTTGGCATGCCAGGATCCTAAACGGGTAAAGCGTTTATTCTTAGTTCATGGTGAGTAC
>DASSYR010000038.1:0-3427 GCA_035703165.1 Chitinophagaceae bacterium | reverse complement strand
GATTATTACGAACCAGCTTCTGGGGAACTTGACTACGCAGGCTGGGGGGAGCCGCAAGCAGGAAATAATTCGCCTACATCGGGAAACCCTGATGCTTCTGGGAACTCCGGGGGTTCGGGTGACTCAGGAGGTCCATCTTCTCATTCCCCGGCGAGTGTCGTGCAGGGCAGCGTATAGGGGTTGAGGCACTCGCTGTATTAGCCTCAATTCCCTAACTTTATACAATACCCAAACAAAGAGAAATACCTTATGACAGTGGTCATTTCTCATTCCCCGGCGAGTGTCGTGCAGGTGTGTGAGCAGGGGCTGTGGCACTCGCCGTATTAGCCGCAAAACCAATAAGAACTTCAATAAAATTATTGGTGACGGCATAAGGTTTATTGGATATGATATTATAAAACGGCTGAAGAGAAATAATCAAAACACTATCCCGATTCGTGCCCACAAATCAGAAAAAACAGAAAATCTGTTAATCCACCTAAATTAAATTTGATTTTGTCATAATATGTCGGATTAAAGCCGAAAAGGAGTAGAAAAAATACAGGAGCGATTGCCATCAGAATATAAATTTTTAATAAATTAGCAGACGGTAACATTTTACTTAATTCGTACACTATTTGCAGATGACAGGCAAAAAAATCATTATTCTCTTATTGTTGCTATACTTTTGTTTTACCACAAGCAGCCAGCCTAAAGAATTTGAAGGGGTAATTACTTACAAAACTGTAATAACCCATCTGGTGCAAGAATGAGGTGAGGATAGGGTGAATTGTTTTCTTGTACCAGCTCCTTAAACGGCTATGTTTACATATACGTTAGCAACCGCAACGACCAGGATGTGTATTTTGATGATTTGAATGTAAGAATTGATGCTGGTAATATTATTGAAGAAAACCATTACTACGCCTATGGGTTGAAGATTGCAGGGATCAGTAGCAGAAAGATATCAGATACCTATGATGGCGATATTAAAAATAACAACCTGTATAATGATAAAGAGCTTTGGGATGAGGCCGATTTGAACTGGTACGATTACGGATTTAGAAATTATGACCCGCAGATAGGAAGGTTTGTACAACTTGACCCGCTAACCGATGAATATCCTTTATTAACTCCATATCAATATGCAAATAATGATCCGATTGCTAATATTGATGTAGATGGGTTAGAAACGGGTGGCACTGTGAAAGGAGTAATTAATGGGGGTGTTGTAACAGAGAGATCATTAATAGATGCAGTTACCGTTGTTGGCAAAGGCGCAAAAAAGGTAGCTTCAACCGCATCAAAAGGTAGTAGTTTCTTTTCGGTTACGGGAAGCTTTTTTAAAGGATTAGGCCAGAATCTTATAAATGGAGTTAAGTCAGTCGGTAATATTATAGCTCATCCTGTACAAACGGCTAAAGCAATAGGAAATGCAATAGTTCATCCCGTAGAAACGGCAAAAGCTATTAAAAACACCGTAGTTAATACCTACCAGGCGTTTAAAGAAGGTGATGCTAATAAACGAGCCGAAATTTTGGGCAATCTCACGGGAGAATTATTACAAGCATTAGTTGGTGCAGGAGCAGTAAAAGCTGTTAGTAAAGTTAGTAAGCTTGCAAAGATTACTAAAGTTGAAAAAATTATTGATAAGGCTGCTGGAGTTGAAAAAAGCCATTGAGAAGACTGGTGAAGTTGCCGTTAAGACGGGAGGTAGACTCGGAAATGCTACTACTAGAACTCAAATTGGAGAAATAGCTACAGAGTTAGAAAGTCGTGGATATACTATTACGAGAGGTGGTGGAAGATTTCCAGAGGAATATTTGAAACCATTAGGTGGCGGTAGAAGCGGAGGTTCTTATTTAGATTTAACAGCAACACATCCGAAATACGGTACACTAAGAATTAATACAGTTGATGTTTATAAAAACGGTTCACCTACACTTCGAGAACTGAATAACGCAAAAAGAATTAGAACTCACAATAGCACCAGGCGAACATTTACTACTAATTCCAAAGAGATAAAATAAAAATGAAAAGTAAACAAATATTATTTTTTGCAACTGCGGCAGATATTGAGCCAATTGTTAAATCAATTGAAACATCCTTTTCAATTAGATATTATGAAATGGGATTATTTGACACTAATTCCACAGGTTCATATAACTCTGTTTTTGAAATTCCAAATTTTGGTTTTCCAAAAGTTGGCGATTGGAATAGAGATTTAAGGCTAATGGCTATTCCCAAAGAAATGTCTTTAGTAATAAGAGATATTCCTCAAAAAATTGGAGGTATTAAATATGCTATAGATTCATTAGAAAATCAAACCAGTATCTGTTTTCAATTTGGAGGAATTTATCAAAATGGCATTTTGCTTGGTGGTACGTGTGGTACGTCTTTTTTAAATGATTTTTCATCACAGGTATTTAAAGACTTTTCATCAAGAGTTAAGAAGTTTTTTAAAAAGATAGGTACATTTTATGTTGGAGAAGAAGCGGAAAAAAAATTGAAAGAAGGTTGGCGTTTGGTGACAAATGAAAAATCACCACGAGAGTATGACTTAACATGGAGTTAAGATTACATCTGAGTGAAAGAACAGTTTTGCTTTTGCCAAACTTAAAGCTGACATAAAATTAAATGGCATTCAAGCGCCAATAAAGTTTGTAGAGCATAATGGTAAAAGATTTGTTGTTGATGGCCACCATCGTTTAAGGGCAGCAAAGCAGTTAGGTATTCAAAATGTTCCTGTACAGCAAGTAAAATTACCATATGCTGGATATAAATCGGTTGATGATTTAATTTATTCTCCTTACTAATGGCACTTTGGCAATATACATTTAATTCCCAGCATTCTATGACAAATCCAAAACTAATTTAAGTAGCAACCGCAGTGATCAGGATGTGTATTTTGACGACTTAACCGAACGTATAGACGCCGGTAACATTGTAGAGGAAAACCATTACTATGCCTACGGGTTAAAGATAGCAGGGATCAGTTCAAGGAAAATAGCCGACAGTTACGAAGGAGAAACGAAGAATAATTACCTTTACCAGGGAGCCTACTCTGAGCTTGACGAAGAGTTAGGGTGGACGGATTTTCCCTTAAGGAGCTACGATGCACAGACAGGAAGGTTTGTACAAGCCGATCCGTTTGGTCAGTTTCCCAGCCCCTATACCGGTATGGGTAATGACCCGGTGAATAACATTGACCCGAGTGGAGGTTTGGTAGGAATACCCTGCCCCGGATCACCACAACTAGGTTTGTTTTTTGCCAGAGTCGGGGAATTTGCAGGCGGAGCAGCCAATATAGCAAGCAGGTTAAGCCCCTGGATAAGCTCGGCATCCGGTATTGGAAGAATTGGCGTGGATGTTTTTAACGCCGGTGTGCAGCACCAGATTATTACGAACCAGCTTCTGGGGAACTTGACTACGCAGGCTGGGGGGAGCC
>DASSYR010000016.1:0-6794 GCA_035703165.1 Chitinophagaceae bacterium | reverse complement strand
ATAGAAACAATTAATTCAATCATCCCGTGTACTTTAACAGGAACAATTTTAATAATTCCTAATTCGAAATTTGTTGTGGCTGTTAAAACCAAGTGTACTCCTCCAAGTGCATAAGTAAAAATAGAAGTAACCTGGGGTAAGTCGAAAATTGTTGGCGACAGCCATAAAAAAAGTACAACTAAATAATCAATTATTCCGTGTAATTTTAAATTTAGTTTCATAGAGTGTTTTTTAATCGTGTATGGTTTCGGGTTATAAAAGTAACGTTTTCTTTTTAAATACTACAATCCAAATTTAGCGCTCAGTTCAAGCATCTTGTCTATTGGTTTTTTTGCTGCTAATCGTAATTCTTCTTCCAATATTATTTCAGGCATTTCATATTTCATACATAAATAAATTTTTTCCAATGTGTTTCGTTTCATGTGAGGGCAATCATTACAGGCACAAGTATTATTTGGTGGGGCAGGAATAAAGGTTTTATGCGACGATAATTTTTGCATTTGGTGTAATATTCCTGTTTCGGTAGCTACAATAAATTCATCAGTATTATTTTGTTGGGTATATTTTAGTAATTGGGTAGTGCTTCCTATAAAATCCGCTATACGTAATATGGGCTCTTCACACTCCGGGTGAGCTATAAATTTTGCTTTTGGATGCCTTAATTTCAGTTTAATAATTTTTTCTAAACTAAATATTTCATGCACCATACAGGCGCCATTCCACAATACCATATTCCGGCCTGTTTGTTTATTAATATATGCTCCCAAATTTTTATCGGGAGCAAAAATTATTTTTTGTTCTTTTGGTAAGCTCTCTACGATTTTTTGTGCGTTGGAAGATGTGCAAATAATATCACTTAATGCTTTTATTCCTGCACTACAATTAATATATGAAATCACTATATGGTCTGGATACCGTTCCTTAAACTTTTTAAATATCGGGGGTGGGCAACTATCGCTTAATGAACAACCGGCCTTTAAATCAGGAATTACTACTTTTTTTGTTGGATTCAGTATTTTGGCTGTTTCGGCCATAAAATGCACTCCGGCAAAAACAATCATATCTGCGGTTGTTTTTTCCGCTTGTTGAGCCAATCCAAGGCTGTCACCTATGTAATCTGCCACGTCCTGTATATCCGGCTCCTGGTAATAATGCGCCAGAATAATAGCGTTCTTTTCTTTTTTTAAAAATTCAATCTCGTGAAATAAATCAAAGGTAGGATCAATATCTAAATTTAAAAATCCATATTTTTCAATTTCGGCGCTATTTGTATTAATGTTCATAAACTTTGTAGTATTTATAATACTTATTTTTATTTTAATACCCTATTACTATTATGTATGTTAATTCGTGGAAAATTTTTATTCTTTATTACTTGCAAAATTACTTTGTTCTGGTTTATCCACGGATATACACAATAATTTAACAATGTAAAAATGAAGCCAGGTGTAAAAAGAACGGGTTTATTAACAGTAGTGGATTTTAAAACAATGAGGGTAATTAAAAATAAAAAAATAGTTTTTTTGTGTTGATAAACTTTGTATAAGTAATAGTTTATTACCGTTGAGTGGTAAACACACCTAGTAAATTTTTTTTATAGCCAAAATTTCCCCTAAATCCAAGGTGCTATTTCCTGTGTTATCCACGTATAATTTTAGGTTTCCACATGAAGATGTGAATTAAAATTTTTGCTACAGCAACAACTCTAAAAATGTCATCCGCCTTTTTCTTTTATGTTGCCTATCTTATAACTAATACCCTAAAAACCTTTGCTGCTGAGGACTTTCTATGTTTATTCACAATTTTTTCATGTTCTTTTTTACCCTATTTTTGCCCCTCATTTAAAATGAATTAGTTAGTTATGTCTATTATTCAGAGAATACGTGATAAAGCGGCAGCCATTGTGTTTGTTGCCATTGCCTTAAGTTTGATCGCCTTTATTTTACAAGATGCTTTTGTGGGTAGTGGCAGAGGTGGCGGCGTTCTCAGATCGCTAAAAGATAAAATCGGATCGGTTAACGGAAGTGGTATTGAATATAAATCGTATTCCGAAAAAGTTAACTTTTATGAGGAAACTCAGAAAAGAGGAGGTCAGTCTGTAAGTAACGAAGCTCGTCAACAATTGTATGATGGGGTTTGGGAAGAATTTGTAACCAATAAGCTTTTAACTCCATTATGTACCGATTTAGGCATTACCGTAACCACAAAAGAAGTTAATGAAGAGCTTTATGGACAACGACCCGCTCCTTTTATGCAGCAATTGTTTAGCGACCCCAATACCGGCCAGTACAACGCATCAGCAGCCAGGGAGTTTGTTAAAAATATGAAGAAAAGAAGGGATGTAGATCCGTTTTATATTCAATATATTGATAATGGTATTCAACAACAGGTAATTAACGGAGGTATGCAGCGTAAGTATATTGCTCTTCTTGTTGGAGCAGCATACTATCCAAAATGGCTTGCGGACAAGGAAAATGCGGATAATAATACACTTGCAAATTTTTCATATACAAGCATTCCTTATTCTTCAATATCAGATAGTGCGATTAAAGTAACGGATGCAGAGATTGAGGAGTATATCCAAAAACACAAAGACGATTTTAAGCAGGAAAAATCGGCCGAATTATCTTATGTTGTTTTTGATGCCTCGCCAACAAGAGAAGACACTGTAAAAATATATAATGAAATATCGGCGATAAAACCAAAGTTCACGACAGATACTAATGCAGCTGTTTTTCTTTCGTTAAATAATTCAGAGACGCAGTTTTATGATAACTACCTGGGCAAATCTAAAATACAGGTACCCATGAAAGATTCAATTTTTTTGTTACAAAAGAACCAGGTCTTTGGCCCATATTTGGATGCAAACAGGCAAAGCAACACGGGAAGTTTTGTGCTTGCTAAAATGTTAGATTCTAAAATAATGCCCGATTCTGCAAGGGCGAAACATATTTTAATACAAACAACAAACCCACAAAGTGGCCAGGTTTTATTAGAAGACAGCATAGCAAAGAAAAGAATTGATAGTATTGTTTTGGCGATACAAAGAGGCGCCATATTTGATAGTCTTGCCAGAAAATTTTCAGACGACAACAAGGGTCCAGATGGGGGCTCTGCAGCAAAGGGGGGTGATTTGGGCTGGTTTACACAAGGCACGATGGTTGCGGCGTTTAATGATTTTTGTTTTAATGGTAAACGCGGTGAAAGAAAGGTGGTAAAAACAGAATTTGGTTACCACTATATTGAAATTACAGACCAAAAATCTTTTGAACCATTTTATAAAATAGCTTACTTCTCTCAAAGGATTGATCCAAGCGCAGAAACCATTTCTAAAGCAAATGTTGAGGCTACCTCTTTTGCAGCAGAAAGCAGCAGCCGCAAGTTATTTGAAGAAAATGCAAAAAAGAAGGGTCTGACTATTTCTCCAGCGGTAATAACAGAAAAAGACTACAGCATTCCTGGGTTAGGATATGGAAGGAGTATGGTAAAATGGGCTTTTGAAAATGCCGAAGGGAAAGTATCAGAGCCAGAAACATTTGGAGATAAATACATCGTTGCGGTTATAACAGCAAGAAGAGCAGAAGGAACTCAGGATGCCAAAACTGCGAGACCATTGGTTGAAGGGCTAATAAGGAATAAAAAGAAAGCAGCCCAAATAATTAAAAAATTAGGAAGCAACGGCGATTTAAATGCTATAGCAGTAGCAAATAACACTACTGTACTGAAAGCTGATAGTATTGGCTTCCAACTATCATTTATTCCAAATATTGGCCCCGAAGGCAAGGTGGTGGGAGCAGTTTTTGCTAAGCAAAATTTAAATAAAACCTCTAATCCTATTGCTGGCATAAACGGAATTTATGTTATTAAAACCGAACAAGTGTTTACAAAGCCTAATACAACAGACTACAAGGTGCTAAGGCAGCAAGTGGAGGGGGGAATGAAAAATTTATTTGCTTACCGAAGTGTTGAAACCCTTAAAAAGACTGCAACAATTAAAGATAAACGGATAAAGTTCTTTTAATTAAAACACAATAAAAGAACGAAGAAAGAGGCTGTTTAATAATAATAGCCTCTTTTTATTTTATAAAGGAAAACCACTTTTGGTATTGTTCGCCCAAAATAGGAATGGGCTTTTCTTCTCCGGCAATTGCGGAAAGGAGGCCAAGCAACCACAACAGAAAAAGGAACAGGTATAAAACCCATAGAATAATACTGATAAGCCCAAGAGTAATTACAATAAGCACAGCACTTATTAACCAGGAGGCTATACAGGTTACAAAAATGCCGAAGGCCTGTCGCAAATGAAAAGCAGAAAGGGATGATTTTATAGAGGAACTGCTGTATATAAAAAAGGCAGCAACCCAGCCAAAAATGGTTATGTAAGATAACCAGGCAATAGTTTTGTCGTTCATAACAAATGTATTGGGATGAACAATTTTCCAAGATACTTATAATACGGGCAAAAGCAAAAAAAGGTTAGTTTATCCAAATGCTTTTGGAGGAGGGCTCCAGAATCCTTCCTATGGGTTCGGTAAACGAGCATAATCCATGAAAACCAAAAACTTGTTTCACTTTGTCTATGCCGCTTTCTTTAACAGCAATCAAAAGGCCACCGCTGGTTTGGGGGTCGGCTAATATAAACTTTTGATAATCTGAAATTGGCCCGATTTTTTCGCCATAACTAGCCCAGTTTCTCACTGTTCCACCGGGAATGGATTTTGTATCTATGTAATGTTTTAGGTCGTTAATAATTAATGGAACTTTTTTAAAATATATTTCAGCGCTTAAATTACTTCCTTCGGCCATTTCATTAAGGTGTCCCAACAAGCCAAAACCCGTTACATCAGTCATTGCTGTTACCGACTCAACCGTTCCCAACAAAGCGCCAACATTATTTAATTGCATCATTTGTTTGGCAGCAATTGACAAATGCTCTTCTTTTAATATACCCTTCTTTTCTGCTGTGGTTAATATGCCAACACCAAGGGGTTTGGTTAGAAACAAATAATCACCAACCATTGCCGTATTGTTTTTTTTAAGGTGATTGGTGTTGACAAGGCCATTAACCGCCAACCCAAAAATTGGCTCCGGAGAATCAATACTGTGACCCCCCGCTAAAGGAATCCCCGCCTCTGCGCAGACAGAACGACCACCATCAATTACTTTTTGTGCAATCGTTACAGGAAGTTTGTCAACCGGCCAGCCAAGAATGGCAATGGCTAAAATAGGAGACCCGCCCATCGCATACACATCACTGATGGCATTTGCTGCGGCAATTCGTCCGAATTCAAAAGGATCATCAACAACCGGCATAAAAAAGTCGGTGGTTGATATTAACGCAGTGCCATTGCCTAGGTCATACACGGCTGCATCATCTTTACTATGGTTACCAACCAACAGGCGATTATTATCCGGCACTGAAAGATTGCTTTTTAAAATCTCATCTAGTAGTTTTGGAGAGATTTTACAACCACAACCGGCACCGTGAGAAAATTGGGTTAATTTTATAGTTGTTTTAATATCGTTCATATTATTTGTTAAGCAAATTTTTCAAGATACAGGGAAGCAATTATTTTTTGAGCGTTTTTATTTTCATCCACATGGGCGCTGCTTATTTTATTTAGTAACGATTCAAGATTATTCCTGGCATGTAATCCTTTCGTGTATTGTTTGTCATAATGCCGGAGCAATATTTCAAAACAGGAAGAGGTATTTCCTTCTAATAGGTAGTTAACAGCATTTTTTGTTTCAAGACCACCCAATCTTTTTTTTATACGAAGAATAGCATCTTGAATTTTTTCTTTGTTCAGATGCCCATATTCTTTTATTATTTGTTTTAATCTTTCCTCAAATGGAATTTCTAAAAAGAAAACCGGGGCCGAGCGCATTGTTTGCCAGAGGGCCTGCGGAATGTTGACCAAACCAAGCCTTTGGCTTTCGTCTTCCAGCCATATCGGTAAGTTTCTTTTTGTAATCAACTCAACCGCTAACAGATTTTCGAACATTTCCTGCGTTGGTTATGCCGGCATACTAATTGCCCCAAATGCAGAGCCTTTGTGGTGGGCTATCCCCTCTAAATCAATGATTGTTTCCCCTAGTTTTTCCATGGTGTTGAGGATATTTGTTTTTCCAGATCCGGCATATCCACCCAATATTCTAAACCGGAACGATTGGTTGAATGTGTTTAATGCCTCTCTCCGAAATGTTTTATATCCACCCACCAGGGTATAAACATCAAAACCGTATAAGTCCAACAACCACGCAACCCCGGCGCTTCGCATACCGCCGCGCCAACAATAAATAATAATAGATTTTTGGCCATTTTGTTCGCCGTTATTCTTGTTGAGAGCAGAAAGCGACAAGGTGGGCCCCACAATGTGTTGGCTTAAGTATTCTTCCGCCAGCTCTACCATTTTTCTCATCTTCGGGCCAAAAAAGTCTAACCCAATTTTTATCGCTGTCTCACGGTCTTGCTGTTTATAAGCTGTGCCTACCACCTTTCTTTCCTCATCTGTAAATAAGGGTAAATTATATGAGCCCGGAATATGGGCATGATTATATTCACCAGGACTTCTTACATCAAACACAGGAAGCGCTTTTGCCAGCTGTAAAAAAGATTCAATATTTATGCGCTTAACGGGCATAAGCGCAATTTAATTAATTCAAGTTTCCTGATTTAAACAATTGTTTTTATTTGATAAGCCATAATAAAGAGCAAAATTTTCAACAAAAACCCTTCAAATGTAACCGCATGAATAGAATGGGGTGTCATTTCTACGATTTCGCTGATAGTT
>DASSYR010000094.1:0-16507 GCA_035703165.1 Chitinophagaceae bacterium | reverse complement strand
GCTTCCCGAATGCCTTCATTCAATTGTTCGATGGAACCGATGCAAACTTCTTCCTCCCCATCCTCTGTTCTCCAGATGGGTAAAGGTGTTCCCCAGAAACGGGAGCGGCTCAGGTTCCAATCCACCATATTTTCTAACCAGTTGCCAAATCTTCCTTCGCCGGTTGATTTGGGTTTCCAGTTGATGGTTTTGTTCAGTTCCACCATGCGGTCACGCAGAGCCGTAGTTTTGATAAACCAAGCATCCAGCGGATAATAAAGAACCGGTTTGTCTGTACGCCAGCAATGCGGGTAGCTGTGTTCGTATTTTTCTACTTTAAAGGCACGGTTTTCTTTTTTCAGCTTCACGGCTATGTCAACATTCACATCCACATAATTCGGGTCATCTTTATAATTCTTTACATAACGGTTGCTGAACTCACCCAATCCATCTACGAATTTTCCCTGGCGGTCAACCATGGTCAATATGCCAATACCATACTTCTTACCTACTTTATAGTCATCTGCACCAAAAGCCGGAGCAGTGTGAACAATACCGGTGCCATCTTCTGTTGTAACAAAGTCCCCAACTAATACACGGAATGAATCACCACCCGTTTCCCGGTTGGCTTCATACGGTAATAATTGCTCGTAACGGCATTCTTCTATTTGTGAACCTTTGAATTCGGTTATGATTTTCCAGGGGAGGAGTTTTACTTCGGCAGAATAATTTTCAAAATCACCATTCTCTCCTTCAGGTTTGAAATATTTACCCAGCAAAGCTTTCGCTAAAACAATATTTATGGGGAGATGTGTATAAGGATTAAAAGTTTTAACCAGCACATAATCAATATTAGCCCCTACCGTCAATCCAAGATTGGAAGGAAGTGTCCACGGTGTGGTCGTCCATGCAAGAAAAAAAACTTCATCATTCGTTATTCCTTGTTCATTATTCGATATTGCATTGAATAAAAATTCACTCTTCTCATTCCTCACGGCCTTAAACATTGCCACCGCACTGGTATCCTTTACATCTTTATAAGTTCCCGGCTGGTTCAACTCATGCGAACTTAAGCCGGTACCGGCAGCAGGAGAATAGGGCTGAATGCTTACACTTTCATACAACAATCCCTTTTTATACAATTCACTCAGTAACCACCAAAGCGTTTCAATGTATTCGTTTTTGAAAGTGATATACGGGTCGTTCAAATCAACCCAATAACCCATTTTACGGGTAAGTTCATCCCATTTATCTTTAAATCTTAATACCGCTTCCCGGCATTTTTGATTGTATTCTTCAACAGATATTTTTTTGCCAATATCTTCTTTGGTGATGCCCAATTCTTTTTCTACCCCTAACTCAATTGGCAAACCATGTGTATCCCATCCGCCTTTACGTTTTACCTGGTAACCTTTCATGCTTTTGTAGCGGCAAACCAAATCCTTCAGCGTACGGGAAATTACGTGGTGAATACCAGGCATACCATTGGCGCTGGGCGGACCTTCATAAAACACAAAAGGTTTAGCCCCTTCCCGCAAACTCACACTTTTTTCAAAAGCCTGATTTTCGGTCCAGCGGGCCAGTATTTCCTGTTCAAAAGATGGAAGATTCAGTTGTGAGAATTCCCGGTACTTGTTGCTCATAAACGCTTATCCTGTCTGATTTTTAAAGTGGGCAAAGGTATGAAATATAGGGAATTGATTTGGTATGTATAATCATTATCTACAAAATGTGCCTGAAAAGAGCTTCCTTATTTTCCACATTTTTATGGTTTGGCATAATTCATGATGCTAATTTGATATACCTATATTATAAAACACCAAAACTAATAGCTTACGAAAAATGCCTTACTACCGGTTGGATTTATAATCCTCAGGTATTAGGCCGTTGCTAAAAATATCCAAAGAAGGCCGTTGCTAACCAAACCCTATTCAAACAAGTTGATTTTTAGCAACAGAGCGGATGCCAATGAAAAAGGTGTAATATTTATTTTTATTAATAACTAGTATAGAATAATAAAAAATTTCCACAAGCCTTTTTAATAGGTTTTGAAAAGGAATAAAAATGGTTGGATAGTGTGGGTTAAACAAATGCCGGGATTCTCAATAAAAGGCAATCAGTCCGGCGCATAACGCAAAGTCCCCCTGATTAATCAGAGGGACTCTTATTTTTTGTGAAGCTGCTATAATTTCACTCCAAATGAAACAAAAAAGTTTCTCCCTTCTCCCGGTAATGCACCCGGGCCGGGATAACCACCGGCACGACGTGTAAAGTATCTTTTATCAGATACATTGTTCAAACCGGCTTTAATGTTTACATCCTTGTTGAATTTATAGGTAGCGGATAAATCAACCAGTGTATAGGCGGGTATTAAACCATTTTGTGCATTTGCTGAAGAAAAAGTATTGTTAGCGTCACTAAACGCATCGCTGACATAGCTTAGCTGGGTAGTAAATAAAAAACCTTTATATCCTGCAGTTATACCACCGCGAAAAATGTTACGGGGAGCATTTTCAATCCGGTTCCCTTTCAATTTTGCAGTTACTTTATCAGCATCTTTTGTGTAGATAGCATCTGTATAACTATACGATCCAAACACAATTACATCTGTAGTAACCGATTTAGTGAAAGCTCTTACTGCGTTAAACTCCACATACCCTTCAAACCCTTTGCTCGTGCTATTACCTATGTTGGTAATTAAACGATAAGATTGTGGACCGGCAATGGTTACGGTTCCTACACGATTACTATATTGTAAGTAATATCCGCTAACGTCAAATTGTAAATAGTTTTTTATTTTACCACGGTAACCGAAATCTATATTGTATCCTTTAGCATCTTTCAAATCCGGATCAACCACATCGGTAGTTGGGGGAGCTTGCAGGTTGGCGAATTGAATAGGGCGATAGGCCTGCGAAATATTTCCATAAAACTCTGTTGTTTCCGTGGTATGGTATTCGGCTCCCACGCCCGCCAGTAAAAAGCTTCTACCACGAGTAATATTTTGCAAAATAATTTCATCGCCGTTGGTGGAATATCCGTTTCTTCCCGAGGCAGACCCCTCCAGCCATTCATAACGCAAGCCGGGAATGATTAACAATTTATCTGAAATGCGAAAAATATTTTCAGCAAATGCGGCAACGTTGTTAGATCGGAAGTGAATATCTCTGGGATATTTTCCAATTAAAGTTATATCGTAATCGGAGCCGGTTGTTCCATCGCCATCTGCCCTGCGATAAGTAGTACCGGTATATAAACGGATGCCTGCGGAGATGGTATTTTTTATTGCTCCTAATTGATAATCGGTAATCAGGCGGCTTTCCAGTCCATAATTACGGTATTGGTCTAAATTGAGTATGCGACTTTTATATTGCAGGGTGGAAGGGTTAATGCTATCTTTAACCGTAATACTTTGTAAAAAACCTACGCTGTTTCTGTCTCCCATAGTAGCAAATACTTTCGTATTTAATCGGGTATTTTCGTTAATGCTGTAATTTAAAATTAATGCGGGTGTTATCCAGGTAATATCAAACCAGTTACGACTGCGAAAACTTTGCCGGGCATTTTGTGACAACTGAGCATCTGTTAACCCACCGGGCTGCTGGCTACGGATATGTGAGTACGTTAGCTCTGCGCTTAAGGAAAGTTTGGGGGTAAAATAATAGGTAACAGTTCCGTAACCGGCATTCGTATAAAAGCGACTGTTATCTCTCCAGCCATCACCATTGCGATGATCGAAGAAAGAATAGTAATGTAGTTTTTTTGTTTTGCCACCAATGGCGTTAAAGCTGTTGAATAAACCAAAACTTCCAATGGTTTGTTGTGTTTCAAACTGTATTTTTTTGTTAATATCACTTCCGTTTCGTAAAATATAATTTACCATTCCGCCAAACTGCGGGCCATATTGTAATGAACCCTGGCCTCGTATTACTTCAATACGTTGTACAGCTTGTAATTGCGGATTGTAATAGGCCTCCGGGTAACCAAATGGATCGGCGGCAATATCATAACCATTTTGACGGATATTAAACTCCCAACTACGGTTAGGGCTTAAACCTCTTGCTGCTATACCAATTTGAATACCGCTGCCGTCACTTTCCCATACATGTATTCCGGGAACTTTTGCTATTACCTGGCGCATTGTATTGGTAACTACATTGCCTTGTACATTATCCAAAACAATTAAAGCATTTTTTTTTCCTGCATAAATATTGGTACCCACAATTTCTGGTAATTGTTGATAATCACTTTTACTATTACGGCCAACCATAGTTATTTCGGGTAAATATTTGTGTATAGGGCGGGTACTGTCATCGTGAAATATTTTGGAGGTAAGCGTATCGGATTGGGCTTTTAAAACAGTTACTGCCAGAACTAAAGCAAAAACTGTTAATAATCTGCTAAACATAGAGTATAATTTTTTACTGGCAAATATCTAACTATACCCAGTTGTTGTATTTACGCAAACGGTAAAAGCATTTACGCAAGTAGTAAAACAAATTTGCCAAATGTAATTTTAATGACAATTGTCTGACAAAACATAATGTTTCTGATAAAAGTCAATTTGTGTTTGTATAAAAATCAGTTACACTTTTAAATCCGGATGATACTTTCGTAATCTATTTTATGCAGATACCGACTGATATATTGAGTAAATACAACATTCCGGTTCCCAGGTACACCAGCTACCCGACAGTTCCTTTTTGGCGTGATGAAATTGATAAACAACGCTGGGCTTCTGTTTTTCAACAACAATTTGATATAACTAACCATAAGGATGGTATTAGTATATATATACATTTACCTTTTTGCGAATCTCTTTGTACTTACTGTGGTTGCAATAAAAAAATTACTACCAACCATTCTGTTGAGGAGGAATATTTACAAGCGCTAATTAAAGAATGGGGTTTGTATAGAAAGTTAATGAATGAACCACCCATTATTCGTGAATTGCATTTGGGAGGAGGAACACCTACTTTTTTCTCGCCAATTAATTTAATACGATTGTTAAAAGCAATTTTTAAGAATTCTATACTTCACCCCAACCGGGAATTTAGTTTGGAAGGACATCCTAATAATACTACCCAGGAGCATTTACAGGCTTTATACAATCTTGGTTTTAGAAGAGTAAGTTTTGGTGTACAGGATAATAATCCCCAGGTACAACGAATCATAAATCGTATTCAGCCAATTGAAAATGTAAAAATGGCAACTGAAATTGCCCGGCAAATTGGTTACCAGTCGGTAAATTTTGATTTGATTTACGGATTGCCGTTGCAGAATATGGAAAGTATGCGGAATACTATTTTGCAATCCATAGAAATGAAGCCCGATCGCATTGCTTTTTATAGCTATGCACATGTGCCTTGGTCAAGCAGGGGGCAGCGCTTGTTTGATGAAAATGATTTGCCATCTACCGAGGAGAAAATGAAACTTTACCAGTTGGGAAAAGAGTTGTTTACTGAATATGGTTATACTGACATTGGTATGGACCATTTCGCTTTACCTACAGACGATTTGTATAAAGCTGCTCAGCAGGGTTGGCTGCATCGAAACTTTATGGGATACACAACCCAAAAAACAGGAATGTTACTGGGCTTAGGTGTATCCAGTATTAGTGATGCCGGAATAGCTTTTGCACAGAATGAAAAAACATTACAAGACTATTATAATGCTATAGATAAAAATGAAACGGCTGTATTTAGAGGATATTTTTTAGATGAAGAAGATGTTTCTTTTAGAAAATATATTTTTAACATTAGTTGTAAAGGAAAAACGGAATTTAATTCTCGGGATTTACCTGTGTTGAAAGAGTATTGTTTTCCAGAACTGAAAAAACTGGAAGCCGACAAGTTAGTAGAATGGGATGAAAAGCATGTAGAGCTAACAGATTTGGGAAAACATTTTGTCCGGAACGTTTGCAGCGCATTTGACCTGTATTTACTTCGTAATAAGATAGAAAGCGGAAAGACGATGTTTAGTAAGGCAGTTTGAGTAGTGAAAAATGAAAAGTGAAAAATGAAAGGTGAAAAATGAAAAGTGAAGAATGAAAAATGAAAAGTGAAACATGAAAAGTGAAAAGTGAAGAATGAAAAATGAAAAGTGAATTTGTTATTCACCATTGATTATTTACGAATTTCGGTTTCTCAAAATCTTGTACACCCTGATTGCACTCATCAATAAGGCAATGAACAAAATCAAGCCAATCAATCCCCAAATAAAACTCATACTTTGTTTTACAGTGGCCAGCATTACAATAGCAATTAAAAAAATGGTGGCTACTTCATTCCAGATGCGGAGCTGTTGGGAACTGTATTTGAAAATGCCTTCGATTTGTTGTTTAAATATTTTGTGAAGGGATAAGTGGTAAGCATAAAGAAAAACAACAAATATTAATTTTATCAGTAGCCATTTTCCCTCTGGTTTAAAAACAATATTATTCCAGTTTCCGTTTAGCATAACAACTATACCAAAAACTAATGTTAAAATGGCTGATGGCCAGGTAATGCCATACCATAATCGTTTCATCATGATGGCAAATTGTTGTTGTAAAGCTTCTTTGGCCGCCTGAGGTTTTTCGTTTGCTTCTGTATTGTAAATAAACAAACGTGGAAAATAAAATAACCCGGCAAACCAGGTAACAACAAAGATGATATGTAATGCTTTTATATAAGAATACATGGTGCTAAGCTAATATCATTTCTTTATTTCCATCAGCATATTCTTTCACCCATTTACTGATAGCGGAAACCCACAGTGGATTTACATTCAAACAGGGAATCGTTGTATAGCTTTCTCCCCCGGCTGTCATAAAGGTTTCTTTTCCTTGCATCGCAATTTCTTCCAAAGTCTCCAGGCAATCGCTGATGAATGCAGGACATACAATTAGTAATTTCTTAATTCCTTCTTTTGGCATTTCTTCCAGCCGCAGGGCAGTGTATGGTTTCAGCCACTCATCTCTTCCTAATCTTGACTGAAAAGAATGACTGTATTTGTTTTTGGGAAGATTCAGTTTTTCTGCCACCAATCTGGTGGTTGTTAAACACTGGTGGCGATAACATTGGGAATGTGCCGGTGAGTCCACGTTACAACAATCAGCCACTTTCAAACAATGTTGTTTGGTAATATCTCCTTTTAAAATATGTCTTTCAGGAACACCATGGTAGCTGAATAAAATATGGTCAAATTCCTGGCTTAAATAGGGTTTAATGCTTTCCGCCAATGCATTTAAATAATCTTCATCATCATAATAGGGTTTGATGATGGATAATTTAAAAGGATAATTTATTTTTTTGTGAATCTCTACCGCATATTCTACCGCTGTTTCATAACTGCTCATGGCATAATGCGGATACATTGGCACAAGCACTACTTCTTCCAAATCGGGAATTTTTTGCATTAACTCATCGTATGCCGCAGCCGGTGATGGATTACCATAACGCATGGCGATAGTTACCGGTTCTTTTATTTGCTGTTGTAAGGCATCCTGTAGTTGTTTGGTTAAAACAATTAATGGTGAACCATCTTTTGTCCAGATGGTTTGATAGGCATGAGCCGACTTTGGCGAACGAAAGGGAACAATTATGCCTTTTACCAGGAGCAGGCGCAGCAGATATGGTACATCAATTACCTTTTCATCCATTAAAAATTCATTGAGATACCGTCGTACATCCTTAACAGATGTCGAGTCCGGTGATCCAAGATTCATTAATACAATTCCTTTGTTGATAGTCATGAATAAATATTTACAAAACTATAATTCCGTATTATCAAAATTGTTAATAAATGGTCATATAATTGTCATAATCGTTACTTCAAATTCATATTTGATTTTCCTCACTCTGACTATTGATAAGAATCAGTTACCAAAAATGACAATGCAATGACAGTAAAATTAGCTGAAAAAAAAGACTGGGTTTATTTTTGTAACATTATTAGTATTTGCTAATGATCAATAAACAGGAAGACATATCAAATTTTTTCGTTGCCGGAATTAACTATAAAAAAACGGATGCAACAGTAAGAGGTTTGTATGCAATTAATGCGGATCAGTACCGTTCTGTTTTACATGTTGCACCGGAGTATGGAATTTCAGAATTATTTGTCCTTTCTACCTGTAATCGCACAGAAATTTATGGTTTTGCAGAAAACGCATCGTTGCTATGTGAATTGTTATGCACTCAAACCAAAGGTACCTTGTCTTCATTCAGAGAAATAGCATACATAAAACAAGGCAGCAATGCCATTGAGCACCTGTTTAACGTAGCAGCAGGATTAGATTCGCAAATTTTAGGTGATTATGAAATTGTAGGGCAGATAAAACAAGCAGTTAAATTTTCCAAAGAAAATAATTGCATAGGGGCTTATTTGGAGCGAATGATAAATGCGGTTCTACAATCGTCTAAAGAAATAAAAACAACAACCGGGTTAAGTGGAGGAACAGTTTCGGTTTCGTTTGCAGCCGTTCAATATATTAAAGAAAAAATAGCTGGCATTGCCGATAAAAAAATATTATTGTTAGGTACAGGCAAAATCGGACGAAATACCTGTAAAAACTTAGTGGATTACCTGGGCACTAAAAATATTACATTAATAAACAGAACCGAGGAAAAGGCAGCCACGTTAGCAGGCGAATTGGGCTTACGTTTTGCTTTTGTTAGTGAATTAACAGAGCAGGTTAATAATGCCGATATTATTTTAGTGGCTACAAACTCTGTTGAGCCTGTAATTTTAGAATCTCATGTAGAGGGGCAACAACAAAAATTAATAATTGATCTTTCTGTTCCCTGCAATGTGGAGGAAACCGCGCAACGTTTGCCGAATGTAACCTTAGTAAATGTAGATGAGTTATCGAAGATAAAAGATGAAACACTGCAAAAACGAGAGGCGGAGGTACCCAAAGCAAAAGCGATTATTGCCAAACACATGGATGAATTTATTGAATGGCATGAAATGCGCCGCCATGTTCCGGTGTTGAAAGCAGTAAAAACGAAACTCGAACAAATTCATAACTGTAATTTATACATCAGTTATTCTTCAAGAAATGCTTCTAACCCCGTTCAAAAAGATAAAGTAAGAATTCAAAAAGTAATTAATGGCATGGCGGTTAAAATGCGTGAGCAAAATCAGCAAGGCTGCTATTATATTGAAGCCATTAATGAATACATGGCTACGGGAACTAATTAATTCATGGAGAAAGTAATCAGGATTGGAACCAGGGAAAGTCAACTGGCTGTTTGGCAAGCAGCGCAGGTGAAAGAATTGTTGGCACAATACGGCTATTTATCAGAACTTGTTTACATTAAAAGTGAAGGTGATATTGATTTAAAAACTCCCTTATATGAAATGGGTGTGCAGGGTGTGTTTACAAGAAGCCTGGATTCCGCATTGCTTAATGATAAGATTGATATAGCTGTACACTCCATGAAAGATGTACCCACGCAATTGGCAAAAGGAATTGTGCAGGCGGCGGTGTTAAAGAGGGCATCTTATAAAGATGTATTGGTTCCTCATCCTGACCTGCATGATGTGAACAAAATATTTGGAATGGGGATGATTGAAGTTGAAGATATTTTGATTACAAAAGAAGGGCCAAAGACTAAAGAAGCAATTACAACTAAAAAAATTAATACCGGTAAAAAAGTAGATGCAATAATTGCTACAAGTTCTATTCGTCGGAAGTCACAATGGCTAAAACGTTTTCCTCACCATACCATTGAAATATTGAGAGGTAACGTGAATACACGTTTACGTAAACTAAAAGAGAGTAACTGGCACGGAGCCATTTTTGCTGCAGCCGGGTTGGAAAGAATCAATCTTCTCCCTGAAAATAGCATTGAATTGGATTGGATGTTACCAGCGCCGGCGCAGGGAGCTATTATGGTTGTTGGCAGGGAAGGAGATGATTTTTGTTTAAATGCCTGCACCCATTTTAATGATGCAGATACTGCACTATGCACAAAGATTGAAAGAGATTTTTTGAGAACATTATTGGGTGGTTGTTCTACACCCATTAGTGCTTTGGCAGAAGTAGTAAATAACGAAATAGTTTTTAAAGGGAATATTTTATCGCTGGATGGAAAAGATAAACTGGAAATTGGATTGACTTGCTCCAGCTATCAGGCAGGAGAATTAGGAGTTAAAGCGGCCAATGAATTATTAAATAATGGTGGAAGAGAAATAGCCGATAGTATTCGCAATGCAGCAAAATAAAGTTTCCATATTATCCACCCGGCCGATAGACGAATCGCTGATTGAAGAAGCGAAACGGCTGAACATTGAGATTGATATATTGTCGTTTATTGAAACGGAGCCAATTCAAACCATAGAAGTACTGCAGGAAATTGAGTATGCTTTTTTGCAATCAACCGCAGTAGTGTTTACAAGTATGAACGCCGTGGAGGCTGTAGCAAATGAATTACAGGATCAGCATCCAGATTGGAGAATTTATAGCATTGGCAATACGACAAAACAACTGGTAAAAAAATATTTCGGTGAAGAGTTGATTGCCGGTACAGCAAACGCTGCTGTTGATCTGGCAGAGTTAATTGTGCAAGATAGATTTGTTGATGAAGTAATTTTCTTTTGTGGCGACCAGCGCAGAAATGAATTACCGGATATATTACGCAAGAATAATATTGAAGTGCACGAGATAGTGGTATATCAAACTGTAGCTATTCCGCATAAAGTCGGGAAAAATTATCATGGCATTTTATTTTTTAGTCCGACTGCCGTAGATAGTTTTTTTAGCAAAAACAAAGTGAAGGAACAAACTGTTTTATTTGCCATCGGCAATACTACAGCGAATGCCATAAAAAAATTTAGTAACAATAAAATCATCATTAGCGACGAGCCAGGGAAAGATAACCTTGTGGTAAAGATGATGGAATATTTTGGAGGTGTCTGATGTGGAATTGAAAATCAAACATCCAATGGAACAAATCATAAATCAGCCATCCTGTATCAGAAACAAAGATTATGCTTAAGAACGACTTATTATTAAAAGCCCTCAGGGGAGAGAAAGTAGATAGACCTCCGGTATGGATGATGCGGCAGGCGGGAAGATATTTGCCGGATTATATTAAGCTGCGGGAGAAATACGACTTCTTCACCCGTTGTCAAACACCTGAGTTAGCAACAGAAATCACCTTACAGCCCGTTGACCAGGTAGGTGTGGATGCAGCAATTATCTTCAGCGATATTTTGGTTATTCCGCAAGCAATGGGTGTAGAAGTGTTGATGGAAGAGGGTAAAGGACCATCATTGCCAAAGACCATCAAAACACAAGCTGATATTGACGCATTGATAACTACTGGTGCTGAAGAAAGTTTGAAGTATGTATGCGATGCCTTAACCCTTACTAAAAAAGAGTTGAATGGTCGTGTGCCATTAATTGGCTTTGCCGGAGCACCATGGACCATTCTTTGTTATATGGTGGAGGGTAAAGGAAGCAAGACATGGGATAAAGCAAAACAGTTTGCTTATACACAACCGGCATTAGCTCATAAGTTGTTACAAAAGATAACAAATATTACTGTTGATTATTTAAAGGCACAAGTAAAAGCAGGTGCGGATACGGTACAGGTGTTTGATAGTTGGGCAGGTTCATTGAGTCCGGCTGATTTTAAAATATTTGCACAACCGTATTTATTCCAGATTGCCGAAGCATTGAAAGGGGATGCACCAGTAATTTTATTTCCCAAAGGAAGTTGGTATGCACTAAAAGATATCAGTGAGAGTGCCGCATCGGGTGTAGGTATTGATTGGTGTATCACTCCACAATTTGCCAGGGAGTTAACACAAAACAAAATAACGATTCAAGGAAACTTTGATCCGGCAAAATTGCTGGCACCCATTCCTGAAATCAAAAAAGCCGTAAAAGAAATGATTGATGCCTTTGGCACTCAGCGATACATTGCGAATTTGGGTCATGGTATCACACCCAATGTACCGGTTGACCATGCCAAAGCGTTTGTGGATGCAGTGAAAGAATACAGCCTCCCCAACCCCTCCAAAGGAGGGGCTTAGTGAATTGTTATTTGGGAAGCAGCTAAATAAAACTCAAAAATGACGTCACAAGAAAATAACATTTCATTACTCCCCCCGTCGGGGGTTAGGGGGCCTTGGACATCATACATACATCAATTGCAGGATAACATTTGTTCTGCACTGGAAACTGTTGATGGAAAAGCAAAGTTTTTTGAAGACAAATGGGAAAGAGCAGAAGGAGGCGGTGGCAAAACAAGAGTAATTGCGAATGGAAATGTATTTGAAAAAGGTGGAGTAAATACTTCTGTTGTTTATGGTGAGGTAACGGATGCAATGAGAGCCCAATTAAAGATTAATGGTGCCAAATGGTTTGCCTGTGGATTAAGTTTAGTAATTCATCCGGTTAATCCATTTGTACCAACGGTGCATTGCAATTACCGCATGTTTGAATTGTATAATGAAAAAGATGAAGTGATTGACCGTTGGTTTGGAGGTGGCACTGATTTAACGCCTTATTATTTATTTGAAGAGGATGCTAAGCATTTTCATCAAACCTATAAAGATGCCTGTGATGCATTTGACAGTTCTTTCTATCCTAAGTTCAAGGAAGAATGCGATAACTATTTTGTGAACTGGCATCGCAATAAAGAAAGAAGAGGTATTGGTGGAATCTTTTACGATTACCAACGACCCAATGAAAAACAGGATGTGAACTTCTGGATGAACTTTGGCCAGCGTTGTGGTAATGCTTTTATTGATGCTTATATTCCCATTGTTGAAAAAAGAAAGAACACAACATACACAGAAGAAAATAAACACTGGCAGGAGATAAGAAGAGGAAGATATGTGGAGTTTAATTTGGTTCATGACAGGGGAACATTGTTTGGATTAAAAACAAATGGCAGGATTGAAAGTATATTAATGAGTCTGCCGCCAACAGTAAGATTTGAATATAATTATCAGCCAAAGTTTGGTAGTGAAGAATATAAATTACAGGAAGTGTGTTTGCATCCAAGAGATTGGTTAAATGAAATAACGGAGGAAGAGAGAAATGCGTGGGCTAAACGTTCTAATTCTTGCTGACATGTCTGATGGCTGATGTGGGATGTCTGATTTCTTTTATCTTAATTTTAATAATATGTATTAAACCTCTTAATTATGACACGGAAAGAATTGCAGGATAGGGCAAAAAAATTTCATGTAGATGTAATTAAACTTTGCGAAGAGTTTCCGAAGAATGCCGCAGGATTTGAAATTGCGAAGCAATTGATAAGAGCAGCAGGTTCAGTTGGGGCTAATTACAGAGCCTCGGTTAGGGCTAAATTACAGAATGATTTTATATATAAAATTCAAATAGTTTTGGAAGAAGCAGATGAAAGTCATTATTGGCTGGAAGTGGTAAAAGATGCTAAACTTCAAACAGGAACGGAACTCGACCGGCTGATTAAAGAGGGGATGAATTAACAGCAATCTTTGCAGCAACAGACAAAACAAATAAAGAAAAGCGAAATAGATTAAAAAATAAATGACTGATGGCTTATGTAAGATGTGTGATTTGTGATAAAGCAAACATCTAAATCGGCGCAAACTTAATATAAACAATAAAGGCCTGACATTAAGCCAATCAACCATCCTAAATCAGACATAACATATGTATCTGCAAAGAAGAAATAGAATAACAAGGCAGTCGGCTGCTATTCGTTCGATGGTAGCTGAGACTAGTTTGTCTCCAAATGATTTTATTGTTCCGCTTTTTATTGATGAAGGCGAGAATGTAAAAACAGAGATTACTTCTATGCCCGGCTATTATCGAAATAGTTTGGATGTAACGGTAAAGGAAGTAAAAGAGTTGTGGAGTATGGGATTAAAGAGTGTATTGCTCTTTGTAAAATCAAAAGATGAATTAAAAGATAATACCGGTAAAGAAGCCTGGAATAAAGATGGCCTGATGCAACGCAGTATCCGTGCTATTAAAGAAGCCATTCCCGAAATGTATGTGATGACAGATGTAGCGCTGGATCCTTATTCATCTTACGGGCATGATGGTATTGTAAAAGACGGACAGATAGTTAATGATGAAACTGTAGAAGCATTGGTGAAGATGAGTATCAGTCATGCTGAGGCTGGTGCTGATATGGTGGCTCCCAGCGATATGATGGATGGAAGAATCGGGGCAATAAGAAAAGGACTGGAAGAAACGAATTTCATCAATGTAGGCATCATGAGCTACAGTGCTAAATATGCTTCCTGTTTTTATGGCCCGTTCCGTGATGCATTAGACAGTGCTCCCGGTTTTGGTGATAAAAAAACTTACCAGATGGATTACAGCAATCGTTTGGAAGCAGTGAAAGAAACATTAATGGATGTGGAAGAAGGAGCAGATATTGTAATGGTTAAACCGGCATTAAGTTATTTAGATATTATTCGTGATGTAAAGAATGCGGTGAATGTCCCGGTAAGTGCATACAACATCAGCGGCGAATATGCCATGATAAAAGCAGCAGCAGCCAAAGGATGGATTAATGAAGACAAAGCAATACTGGAAGTACTGACTTCCATTAAAAGAGCAGGCGCAGATTTGATTGCTACTTATTTTGCAAAAGATGCGGTAAGACTATTAGAATGAAAAGAGAAAAATGAATAATGAAAAATCTTATCTATGAGTGAAAATATTCTGAAAGAAAAGAGTTATTCCTTCGCAATTGAGATTGTAAAGCTTTCTGAGAAGCTGGTTTCAGAAAGAAAAGAATTTATACTAAGCAAACAGTTGTTAAGGAGTGGAACGGCAATAGGAGCATTAATCCGGGAGGCGGAATTTGCTCAAAGCAAAGCGGATTTTATTAATAAGATGTCAATATCCTTAAAAGAAGCAAACGAAACCATCTATTGGTTGAGTTTATTAAAAGATACAAACTATATCTCAGTAGAAATATTTGATGTTTTATCAAAGTATTGTAAGGAAATTATTGCAATGTTGGTGGCATCTGTTAAAACATCAAAAGCAAATAAATAGTTTTTCATTTTTCACTGTTCATTTTTCATTTCATGAATATTTCAAAAAGCAAAGCATTATTCGAAAGAGCACAAAAAAGCATTCCCGGTGGAGTAAACTCTCCGGTGAGAGCATTTAAGAGTGTAGGCGGTACTCCATTATTTATGCAAAAAGCAAAAGGTGCTTATTTGTATGATGCAGATGGCAACCAGTACATTGATTATATCGCTTCCTGGGGACCCATGATATTGGGACATGCGTATGAACCGGTGGTGAAAGCGATACAGGAAAAAGCCTTGGGCTCTACTTCTTTTGGTGCACCTACTGAACTGGAAATTGAAATGGCAGAACTCATAATCAGCATGGTGCCGAATGTTGACTTGATAAGAATGGTGAGCAGTGGTACGGAAGCTTGCATGAGTGCCATCCGTTTGGCTAGAGGTTTTACAGGAAGAAATAAGATCATCAAGTTTGAAGGACATTATCACGGTCATGCAGATTCATTTTTAGTGAAGGCAGGAAGTGGGGTGGCCACGTTCAACATACAAACGGTGCCTGGTGTTACAGCTGGTGTGGCGAATGATACATTAACCGTTGCTTATAACGATTTGGATGCAGTAAAAAAATTAGTCACTGAACATAAAAGAGAAATTGCTGCAATCATCGTAGAACCGGTGGCCGGTAACATGGGTTGTATTTTACCTCAGACGGGTTTTCATGAAGGATTAAGAAAACTGTGTGATGAAGAAGGAATCGTTTTCATTTTTGATGAAGTGATGACAGGCTTTCGTTTAGCTCCCGGTGGTGCACAGGAACGGTTAGGCATCAAGGCAGACTTGGTTACTTATGGTAAAGTAATCGGCGGTGGAATGCCTGTTGGCGCTTTTGGTGGCAGGAAAGAAATTATGCAGCATATTGCCCCATTGGGAAGTGTGTACCAGGCAGGAACTTTGAGCGGTAATCCCATTGCTATGATTGCTGGTTACACCATGTTAACAGAATTGAAGAATAATCCATCCATCTATAAACAACTGGAAGAAAAAACCATTTATTTAAGAGATGGGCTGAATGAGGTTTTAAAAGTTTGGGGACAACCTTATGTTATTAACCAGTTAGGTTCCATGATAAGCGTTCATTTCAGCGACCATCCGGTTGTTGATTTTTCTTCGGCCTCTTCAGCCAATAACGAACGTTTCAAAAAATATTTTCATGGCATGCTTAACAGGGGTGTTTATTTACCTCCCTCTGCCTTTGAAAGCTGGTTCCTCAATAATGCATTGACAAAAGAGGATTTAGATAAAACTATCCGGGCAACTCAGCAATGTTTGGATGAGTTAACATAGGTTTTTTATAATATGTATTCATTTTTTCCAATATGTTTTACCTGATTTTGTCATATTTTTGCTATAGCAATTTTTTATATTTCTAAACACATTTTTTATGTTGAGTAAATCCATACAAGAAGCGTTGAACAGACAAGTACAAATGGAAGCCGAATCTTCACAAGCGTATCTTGCCATGGCATCGTGGTCGGAGATACAGCCTGGA
>DASSYR010000008.1:0-6953 GCA_035703165.1 Chitinophagaceae bacterium | reverse complement strand
TCTTACAGGCACTCTAAACCCTTTTCACATCGGTAATTTTTTACAAAACACCGTGAGGGGAAAAATTTCCTGGCTGCATGAGTGTTAAAATAAGTTGCAGAAAAAAGCTTTTTCTTTGCAACAACACTTCCTGTATAACTTGGTATGTTAGCCAGAGATGTTAGGCCGAAGGAGAATGTTTTTAACTTAATCAAAAATCCATTAGATTAGCGTTAAAAAATAACAAGCCCTATAATAGATAGTAGAGCAATGTGTTAATACGGTTGTTGTATGCAACATCGAATGATCATGAAGTACTTTAAAATCATCATTATATTAATAATTAGTTGTCAAAGCGTGATGGCACAAGACTTTATTCCCGACAAGTACTTGGAAATGACTTTTAATATTAAAAGCAGAAACCAGTATGGTACATCTTTTTTAATAAGTTATAATTCCAGGCAATATTTTGTTACAGCACGACACTTATTTGCAAATCCAGTACATAAACAAAAGGTGACATTTGATATCTTAAAAGATACAACTTGGATAACTTTAAACGGTACCCTTCTTATAAGCGACACTTCCCAAATTGACATTGCAGTTATAGAAATTGACGCAAGTAATTATTCAAATAAGGCAATGCCATTTAAATTAGGAAACACAACAGTTTTGGGAGATGAGGGATATTTTTTGGGCTTCCCATTTGGTCTAAATACCAAAGATAATAGTGGACTCAATAGCGGGTTTCCATATCCTCTTATTAAAAAAGTGACTTTTTCTGGAGGTGTGGTTGAAAAAGGAATTTATATTATCTTTTTAGATGGACATAATAATCCGGGCTTTTCAGGTGGACCAGTAATTTTTATAGATAGGTATTCTACATCAGAAAATAAATGGTTTATTAGTGGAGTTATTTCCGCATACGTTAATCAGAAAATTCAGATGGTTACACCATTTGGTACTATGAATTACGACGAAAATTCAGGAATTATAATCTCCATTCATGCTAAACATATAATAACAATAATAGAAAGAAAATAACATCGCATAACATCGGTCACTGTCGCACAACAATATTTTCAAAAATTCTCATCTGTAGTTTCTTCTTACAGGTACTCTAAACCTTTTTTACATCTATAATTTTAAATTTTAACAAAGCACTGTGATGGACGAAAAAGAAATCCTGGCTGCATGAGGGAATGCTACATTTGTTCAGGATGCGGTAAACTTCCACTCATTTATTAATATTTAATCACCCAAAGGGGTGATTCCCTTTAAAGTATCGGCTTCGAGTATTGCAAACCATAATAAGAGTTAGTACATTTAAAAGCCGCTTACAGTTTAAAGACGGCTTGTTCAATTATTGCCAACTGCGTCAATGCGTACACCGTTAGTAATAAATTAAAAGACATCATAACAAACACGACAAATCAGAACGCTTACAATTCAGCATAAGAGTTCTTGATTGTTGCAACTGAAAAAAACAGAAAGTGGAGCAGAACCCACCCGAAAAACACGGGAGTATTAAAAACTCCTGAAATAACCACATATAAACGAAAAAAATGAAAAAAAGAAAAAACTTCAATGGAACTGTTGGCACCTGGATGACTTCCGAATTACATCCATCCGGGGCAAGCTACTCGTCACCAAACAGCAATTTCAGTTCGGTTAAATTAAACGGATTGTATAAAAACGCGGACTACATGAGCATTGGCTGGTTTGGGGTGGATAATAGTAACAAGGAACAACCCACTTTGCAAACGAGCAATCCATATCTGGCCAATCAGGTTGCTGATGCAAGGTCGCAGAATCCTGACATCGTGTTATTTGCTTTGTTGGCTTACACGGAAGAAATTACGGGTTATCTTAAAACCATAATTAACAATCCTAAAACCTTGACTGCCTTTGCTACCAATATTGCCTCATACTTAGGTAAAAACGGTTTGGATGGTTTTGATATTGACTGGGAATGGCCCACTACCAACCTGAGTCAACAGCAATGTGCCCTTTGGTTTAATGCCTTAGGCGCTGCATTTGGTTCGGATTATTACCTCGCCATTTCGCCCAATACAACGGAAAGCCTGGATCCGACTGCTGTTAATAACCACGTTGACCTCATCAACTTGCAAATTTATGGCGGCGCTGATCCGGTTTCGTTTGCACAGTATGGTATCAATCCCAATCTCCTTGGTTATGGCGCCTATTTTGAAAGCGGGCAGAATGCTTTGCAAGCCTACCAGGAATTTTCTCCCGGATTTCAGTACAACAATCAGCAGTACCAGTATAATACCATCATCAATTGGCGAATTGACTCATCCAACTGGTTTTTTGAACAGGGACAACAATTGCTGCTTCGGCAGTATGTCAGCGGCGGACCTCAGGTGGTTCCATTTAACGATGGTGCAATCCTCAGCGTTCAAACCACGCCAACGCTCATGCAAAGTGTTTTGATCCGTAGCGGAGACGTAGTGGATGCGATTCAAACAACAAACCAGAATAGTAATGCTTCTTATGTTGTGCAATTACTGCAACACGGAGGTGATGGAGGCAACCTGAATCCACCTATTACCCTACCTGGCGGACTTCTAAAGTTCAGTTACGTAACTGGCAATTGGTATGGCCAGAATGTAATTGCACAGATTACCATCAATGGCATCAGCTATCCTTCTTCAGTTAACCCGTCTGTATCAAATACACAAACGCACCAGGTTTCGGCACCGGCGGGAAAAACGATTATAGCCTTTAAAGGCGCAGCAATTTATGTGACTCGTGCCGGAGGAGACTTTACCTGGGTACTTGCTCAAATTGACGCTGTATTCGGGTAAGCAAGGCTGATTTCGTTGAAGTCAATCATTGCCGATGTGGAATTGTTTGCCAGGCTTCTCATAAATATAACCAACATCCATTCGTGTAATTAGTGATTCACGCAGCAAACTTGGAGACAAGTCTATGTTAATCCGGGCGCCATAATGAATCAGGAAAGCTTGATTATTCAACCAACGGCTTTTTCATTTATTATTTTCTCACAAATCTGTTACAAGCGTGGATTTCATATTTACAGAAACACACTGAAAAAAGTAAATCTGCAACAGGTGTCAGTCAGCTATTCAATGCCTGGCACCTCTGCAGGCTTATCCTGCACCACTACCAAGTCCTTCAGCTCAACTGTTATCGGGATAGCGCCAAGCTGAACAATCGCTTTTTTCCCTCGTAATTCCTTTACAACGCCCACCTGGTGATTTTTTATCATTTTTACTTTGTCCCCTTCCTTTATTTCACCACCTATTTCAATAAACTTAGAGTCAAATTTTTTCTGCTTTTTTTCCGATACCTGTTTCTCTTTTTGTTTGAATAATAACGATTGGAGATGCATCATCAGTTCTTTTTTATCCTCTTTATCTTCAAGTCTGCGCCAATCGTTCACAATTTGTTTCAGCTTGCGTTCCATATCTTTTACATACGCTATTCGTTCTGCTGTTATCTTGTTCTGATGTTTTAACAACTCTATTTGCTGGTAATGCTGCTCTTTATCAATTAACTGCTGCATATCTTTCTTTAGCTTTTCATTTTCTTTCAGCAGTTTTTGCAATTCTTTTTTTTCTTTATCCAGGCGTTGGGCATCTTGTTCCGCACTGTTTAATAATTTGTCCAGCCTGAAATGGTCCTCGTCCACCAGGTTTCTGGCTCTCTGAATTAATCGTTTATCCAAACCAATTCTTTCAGCAATGGAAAAGGTGTAGGAACTCCCCGGCTTGCCAGGCACAAGTTTATAAAGTGGTTGAAGATTCTTTTCATCAAAAGCCATAGAGCCATTGATTAAGCCCGGTGTTTTATTAGCCATCACTTTTAAATTAAGATAATGGGTTGTTACAATACCCAGAGAATGTTTTCTGGCCAGTTCTTCCAATATAGCTTCTGCAAAGGCGCCGCCTAAATTAGGATCGGTGCCGCTACCCAACTCATCAATAAAAAACAAAGTCTTTCCATTGGCATTTTCAATAAAATATTTCATGTTAAGCAAATGGCTGCTGTAAGTGCTTAAATCATATTCCAAACTCTGTGTATCGCCAATATGAATCATTAATTGTTTAAAAATGCCAAACCGGGAAGTGGGATTAACGGGTAACAGTAAACCACTTTGTAACATCATTTGCAGTAATCCAACTGTTTTTAACGTAACCGTTTTACCGCCGGCATTGGGCCCGGAGATAACCAGTATTCGGCTTTTTTCGTGCAACGTAATGTGAGTGGGTATGGTGGGCTTGTGGCTTTTTTGATTATACAGTAATAACAAAGGGTGGTAAGCCTCTACCAAATGCACACAGGCTTTATCCGTTACCACAGGATAATTACCCTGGTAATCCAAACCAAGCCTTGCCTTGCCCCTGATAAAATCGTATTCACCCAATATATTGTGATACGCTGTAAGTAAAGGGGCATAAACAGACAACTTTGCTGTCAGTTCACGAAGAATACGATATACTTCCCTGCTTTCCTCACTTTCTAATGCATAAATATCATTATTAAGTTCAATGGTTTCTTCCGGCTCTATAAAAGAAGTTTTACGGGTATCACTTTCTCCATGCAAAATTCCTTTAATCTGGCGTTTGTGTTCAGCAAAAACAGCCACCACTCTCCTGCCATTTAAAAAAGCCTCTTCAATATCGGCCACATACCCTGCTTTGTTCAGCTTAGATAAAATACGGTCAAACATTTTTCTCAATTCGTTTCGTTTCCGAAATAATTGCATTCGTATTTCTGCCAGTTCACGGGATGCATTGTCTCTCACATCACCGTATTCATCCAATACCTCATCTGTCAGTTCCAGTATTGCTTTCTCGTAATAGCTGTCTTGAATAACTTTGCTAAGGGCCGGGTATGCTACTCTTTTTTCATTATCAAACCAATGAAAAATATTTTTTAAACTCTCTGCCAATTTGCGTAACTGCATTAATTGCTCTTCATTTAACACAGCGCCGGAAATATGGAGTAGTTTTAATTCTTTTTGAAGATTCAATACAAAATCGTTGGGAAAATACAACCCTGCCTGCAAGAGCAGTTTGTACTCATTACTTTGCTGTAGCTCCAGCTCAATGTACTGCTTATGTGTATGAATACGAAGATTAGCTGCTTTGTTTTTAGCATATTCTGTTTGGCAATGCTCGCAAAGCAAGTTTTTTACTTTGTCAAACTCCAATTGCACTAATGCCGATTCCGGAAACAATTTCATAAGCCCGATCCTTATTCTATAAAATTTTGATAAAAGAGCAAAAATAAGAAAGTCGTTAGTTTTTTAATTTTAACACGGTTCTTACAAGCTTTTTTAAGGTGTAAGTACAAAGTAAGCCCGACACCGTAGCTTTAATAATCAGCAAGAGACTTTACAATTCAGTTAAGAATATGATAAAAGGATATGAATGTCGGCCAGTTTACCAAAACAGCCTGTAAGATGAAGCTAAATTGCCCGAAATTTGGCAAAAGTTTATGTTATTAAAAGTGAAAACTATGAAAATTTCTTCCGTCTTGGTTATGTGCAGTATGGTTAGTGTTTTATCCTGTGCCCAAAAAGAAAATACAAAAAAAGTTATGACAGAAAACAAATCTACTATTCCGACAGGCATTAAAACGGATACAGCCACATTTGGTACCGGATGTTTTTGGTGTACCGAAGCGGTATTTCAACAATTAGAGGGGGTGCATAAAGCTACTTCCGGTTACAGTGGCGGACATGTTGCTAATCCAAGTTACAAAGAAGTGTGTACAGGTGAAACGGGCCATGCTGAATGCCTGCAAATAGTTTACGATCCGGCTAAAATTACCTATGACGAATTGCTGGAAGTTTTTTGGCAGGTACACGATCCTACTACGTTAAACCGTCAGGGTAATGATGTGGGTACGCAATACCGAAGTGTTATTTTTTATCATGACAACGAACAGAAAGCAAAGGCTGAAAAATACAAAGCTGAGTTAAATAAAAGCGGTGCCTGGGAAAATCCTGTTGTTACGGAAATCGTTCCTGCACAAGCCTTTTACAAAGCTGAGGACTATCATCAAAATTATTACAACGAAAATGGCTCACAACCGTACTGCTATTTTGTAATTCGCCCCAAGGTGGAAAAGTTTCAAAAAGTGTTTAAAAATAAGCTAAAGCATAACTAATAATAAATGAGGGCGATGTGATTTTGTATGTAATAGATTGTTTTAATTGCCAACTTGCATCGCCTGTTATTTAATTTTTCTTTGTTCTTCTCAGTTCCAGTAAATTCAGGCCATTGGGTGCAAAGCCCTTTATGTTAGTGTGCACTATGTGTATAGCCATGTCGTACCAAAGCGGCACTACAGGCGCATCTTCTATTACTAATTTATCAGCTTGTTGGTAAAGCTGGTAACGCAACGAATCGTTTTTTTCCTGCAAAGCCTTTTCATACAAAACATCAAATGCAGGGTTATTATATCGTGTATAATTAGGGGGAGAAGGGTTTTTGCTATAAAATACACTTAAATAATTTTCTGCATCCGGATAATCGGCAATCCAACTGGCTCGGAAAAAAGGAGCTTCCGATTTTGCCGTAGCTTCCAGCAAAAAGCTTTTTTGAACAGATTCTACCTCTATATTCAATCCTATTTCCTGCAGCTCTCTGGCAATATAAGTACCCAAATCCGCATAAATCGGAATGGTTAACAATGTTATGGGCGGCAAGCCGTTTCCGTTAGGATAACCGGCTTCTGCCAACAATTGTTTTGCTTTTACGGGATCGTACACATATCCTTTAACCATCTCGGGATTAAACGAGGGCAACCCCGCTGGTACAAATCCGGCTTCTGCCGCCGTACCAATTGAATTACGGAGATACATCATCATCTTCCTCCTGTTAAATCCATAATTAATTGCCTGGCGAATTTTTTTTATTCGTAAAGGAGAAGTTTTAGCAACCTTTTTTGATGTATCCACCAAAATACCGAGGTATTCA
>DASSYR010000039.1:0-21529 GCA_035703165.1 Chitinophagaceae bacterium | reverse complement strand
TTTATGTTTTTGATACAATGCCCTCCCTGCCTCCAAATTATATTCATGAAACCACCGTTCACTGTCTGCAAATGATTTGTGAAAAAGTAATACTAAACAAAACCGGCAACGAATTGATTGAAAAACTGGAAGACAGGGATGCAGACGAATTAGAAACCCTTATTAACCTGGTGCAACCCGGTTATTATAATCCCGGAACCAGGCTAATGGGAGAATATTATGGAATAAAACAACAGGGAAAATTGGTAGCAGCTGCCGGCGAACGTATTTGCATGAACGACTTTACCGAAGTTAGCGGAGTAGTTACCCATCCTGATTTTACCGGAAGAAAATATGCACAACAACTGGTAACTTATGTGGCCAATAAAAATACGGCAGCCGGGTTAATACCTTACTTACACGTAGCTAAAACAAATGAACGGGCCATTAAAATTTACCAATACCTTGGTTTCGACGTTCGCAGAAAAATAGACGTATTTAAAATTAAAAAGCTTTCTCCATTACAATAAACTCTAATGTCATTTTGGGTAACCCAAATTTCGGGTCATTCATCGGAAAAGGCTTGCGTTCTCCCGTATCTTTATATCCATGCCGTTCGTACCAGGCAATCAGTTCCTTCCTAACCGAAATAACCGTCATGTAAATTTTATGATACCCCATTTCCATTGCATAATCCTCGCTTGCTTTTAATAAAATTTTTCCTATGCCACTACCTTGTAACTCAGGCTTTACCGTTAGCATTCCCAGGTAAATTTTATCATTGTGTTGCTGCAGATTCACACAGCCTGTTATTACATTATCTTCGTTTTTATATACCAGCATTACCGAGCCTTCTTTACTCAACAATGTGGCAAGCGACTCTTCATCTGTTCTTATACCATCCAATAAATCTGCTTCCGTTGTCCACCCTTTCCTGGAAGACGCTCCGCGGTATGCAGCATTTACTAATGCATTTAATTCAGAAATATCTGCCGGCGCTGCCTGTGTAACAAAAGACATAGCTGCTTAAAAGTCAAAATTACTTAATTGTAAGCCGTACAAATTTTAATTTTGTTTTTCCTAACGCTTGCACACGCCAGGAGGGTATTACCACTTCATTATTTATTACATAGCCCTGGCGGGGCATTAATATAGCGTCAGCATTATTAGCGGTGATAATTTTCTTACTCATACTTCCCGTTGCAATGTCAATAGTAATACCATAAACGTTGCTATTTTTCTTAAAATTAATAACTCTTTTCACCCGATCGCCGGGTTTTGCAATGGAAGTATTTTTTTCATGATCATTTAATATAATAAGCAACTTATTATTGAATATCAGGTTGACAAAAGAAGAATAGTAAGGCAAACCGCCTCCCTCAGCAAAAAAACTGGAATAATCGTAACTCAGAGAAATACCAGAGCCCTGTGTGTCTTCATTTACTATTATTTCCAATTGAGATTTCGGTATATCGTTTACCCACTTAATTTTCCCGTCTTTATCCGCATTAATAATAAGAATATCTTCATTGGTAAATTTATGTGTCCTGGTGGTGGTAAAAGAGGTAAAATTAGTTAGATTATTGGAGGACGAAGATCTATGTACGTAAGAAGTATAGTTAGAAATTTCGCTGATTATTAATACAGAATTGTCAGAAGGATTAATTTCAACCGCCTTAATTACATACTCGTTGGGAAATTCATCTTCATTATCATCATCTTTTGCCTTTTGGGCTCTTTTCTTTTCCGCCTTAATTTCATCGTCAACATCTGCATCATCCTCATCAAAATTTTTACCCAGCGAGCCTGAATTAATTTCTTTAAACGAACTCAGCAGCAACTCACCTTTTACATCATCCACTTTGTTTATAAAAAAGCCATTTATATCCTCTTTTTTGGAAGTATTGCTGTAAAACCCGGCCAGCAATAATCCTCCGTTCGGCTGCTCTATCATTTTGCCGCTTATGGTAAAGCGGTCGCCATTTGCAAGTTTAATATCTGTTTCCTTTCCCCCGTTTTCATCATAAATTTTCATTATATACTGCTTAAAAATATTTCTTTTCCTTCTGCGCACCTGCACTTCCTCAAACTCCTTACCCAGTATTACTATTTTATTATTCATGGTATAAACCACATCTTCGAGCCTGAATTTACTCGAATTGATATTGAGACGAATAATGGTGCTGGAAACTTTTTTTAACGAATTATCTAAAATACTAACACCAAGTACTACACGATCTTTCGATGAAATATTGGCAACCAGTAAAAAATTTTTTCCATTCCGAATCGGCTTCATGCGCATTTCGTAATCATCCCGCCTGCTTTCAAGCTCATAGCTACCCAACTCAGTAAAACCACCCATCATATTGCCGGTGTTTTTGTCAAGTCTGGCCCCGAATGTTTTAAATACTTTTTCTTTCTTTAAATAATCAGTGGCAAAAAAAAACAAATCATTACCCAGCGCCTGAAAGCTGTGAAAAGCAACATTCTTCAACTCTTTTTTATATTCTTTTTCAAAAACTTCATTATAATTCTTATCAAATTTAATAAGCTTTTGAGCTGTTCCAAGGGTTGCACCAATTACAAAATATGATTTTAGCTGCAGGTGGGCCTCTGTAAAATACAAACCTGTATTATCTACGCTTATAATATCCATGTCCGTAGTGCCCTTCTTCAATTTAATTTCATTACCCCAGGTAAGCTTATAGCTTTGAGAGAAAGAACCGGTTAAAAATATAAGACCTGCTAATAGAGACAAGATTTTTTTCATACGGATTTGTTTATATAAAATTAAAAATAAGGAAAAATGGTATTTGTTATAAAAAAATTATTAATGCGATTTTTTCTTTTCTGTTTTTGTTGTTACCAGCTCGTACGAACGATCAATCATTTCCTTAAGTTGTTTACTGGTAAGTGTTCCATCCACCACCACCGTGTTCCAGTGTTTTTTGTTCATGTGATAGCCGGGTTTTACACAGTCGTACTCTTCCCGCAATTCAACTGCCAGCGCCGGATCGCACTTAACATTAAATTGCACCTCCTCCGTATCCAACGGTAATAATAAAAACATTTTACCCCTTGCTTTAAAAACCACCACGTCGGGACCAAAAGGCAATTCCTCCGTGGCATCTGCCTTTTGCAAACAATACTCCCTCAATATTTCAATGTCCATATAAAATCATTATCTTGAAACAATGAAAAGCTATTTAATATTTAACAAATGAAAAAAATATTTTTTTTATTCTTTATTCTCACTACACCAACCATTATTCCTGCTCAAAAAATTGATAAACAACTGCAACAGCAAATTAATACCCTGGTGGCCGGTTTTAATGGACAGGTCGGCATCTATATAAAAAATCTGCACACCAATAAAACCGTAATGATAAATGCCGATACGATCTTTCCTACGGCCAGTATTGTAAAAATCCCCATACTGGTTGGCATAGCCGATAAAATTTATAAGGGGGAGTTAGCGTACGAAGAGGAACTGATTTATAAAGATTCCCTGCTCTACGGATCCGGCGACATCCTTGGCTCGTTTAAAAACAATGAAAAAATAACGCTGAAAAAAGCTTTGATGCTGATGCTTACCACCAGCGACAATACGGCAAGCCTGTGGTTGCAAAGCCTGGCGGGTACCGGCATCCGGATAAATGAAATTTTAGACCAAACCGGTTTTGTTTTTACAAGAGTAAACTCCAGAACAGCGGGAAGAGAGACTTTTCGCACTCAATACGGCTGGGGACAAACCACACCAAAAGAGATGGGAATACTTTTAGAAAAAATTTACCAAAAAAAACTTTTTACTCCTGCCCTTTGCGAAAGAATGATGCGCTGCCTGGGAAAAAATTTATGGGATACCAATGAGGCCATTTCACAAATACCGCCTACTATAGAGGTATTTAGCAAAAACGGTTGTGTAGATGCCTCCCGCAGCGAAGTGATGATTGTAAACGCACCGCACAACCCTTATCTGCTAAGCATTTTTACCAAAAACAATAAAGACATTCGTTGGGTTCATGATAACGAAGCATGGGTACTGGCAAGAAAAATTTCAGCTCTTTTGTGGAATTATTTTGAACCCAAAATGAAATATACAGCCCCTGAATAATTGGTACCTTTGTAAAATTTTATGTTTGCATGACTGCATTTGAAACCATAATATTCGATTTAGGCGGCGTATTAATTGACTGGAACCCGGCGTATGTATATCGCCAGGTTTTTTCAACGGAAGAAGAAGTAAACTGGTTTTTGAAAAACATAACCACCAGCGACTGGAATGAAAACCAGGATGCGGGTAAACCCATTGCAGAGGCTACAGAAGAGCTAATACAGCGCTTTCCCGACCAGGAAGTAAACATCCGTATTTATTACAACCGGTGGGAAGAGATGCTCGGTGGACCAATAAACGAAACCGTTGAAATACTCGGTGAAATAAAAAATCTTACTAACAAAAAACTTTATGCATTAACCAACTGGAGCGCCGAAACCTTTCCTGTGGCTTTGCAGAAATATAGTTTTCTTCATTGGTTTGATGGCCGTATTGTTTCCGGCGAGGAAAAAACGAGAAAACCCTTTCCCGATATTTATGAAAAATTAATTCATCGTTTTTCCATTAACCCTGACAGAGCTATTTATATTGATGATAACGAACGCAATCTTTACCCGGCAAAAAACATGGGCATGCACGTTATTCATTTTAAAACACCCGGGCTTTTGAGAGAGGAATTAGACAGTTTAGGCGTTTTTAAACAAGCCATCTGTTAAAAATAAATAAAAGTTTACCTGCCGTAACATCTGGTATCGGCTTTGTATTATTAAAATAAAGAGGAAACAAATTATGCGCACTATTCTTACCTTAAAAACAGCCCTCATTGCAGCCTTCCTGTTTTCGGCTTGCCGTAGCAGTAAAAATTTTGTTGCCAAGGGAACTACTGATGAAATTGTTTTTAAAGCCGTCCGGTTTTTAAACAAGCACCCGGAGGATGTGTATGCACTTGGAGAATTAAAATTTAATTACTCCCAGGCGGTAAAAAACCACGAAGAAAAAATTGCCGTATGGAAAAACAGCAGTGATGCTAACCGTTGGGATAAAATTATTACAGAGCTGAGTGTTCTACAAAACATGTACGATGCCATAAATTCTTCGGCCAATCTTATACGAGCTACCAAAGCACAGAGCTACTTTAACGCTTTAGCGGTTGCTAAAGACAGCGCTGCATCACAAAGTTACCAGTCCGGACTTGCTTACTTAAACAAAGAAGGTAGAGATAATGCAAAATCCGCTTACCAGGCTTTTAAAAAAGCAAATGGATATGTAACCGACTATAAGGACAGCCGCGATAAAATGAAAGAAGCTTTTGATAAAAGCATCGTGCTGGTTGTTATAAATCCCGTTCACGATGATAATCTTTTCCTGTCCGGGTGGAATAACAGCGGGTTAAGTTACAACAGGGAATATTTACAGCAGCTACTGGTGAGAGACCTGGGTGGTGATTACAGCACCTCAAACCCTGCAAAATTTTATACGGATTGGGATGCACGCCGTAAAAACATTAATCCGGATTGGATAATTGATTTAACCTGGCAAAGCCTATACGCTTCCAGCCCTACAGAAAGAACCTATAGCCGGAATGTTTCAAAAAAAATAGAATCCGGAAAGGATACCAGCGGAAAGCCCATCTATCAAACCGTTAAAGCAACCCTACACATTACCAGGCTTAGTTACACTGCCAATGGCGATTTGGAATACCAGATAACCGACGTAAAACAAAAGAAAAATGTAGATGCGGGGAGGCTGCCGGCCAGCTTTAACTGGCAGCATGAATATGCCACTTACACAGGCGATTCCCGGGCCCTGGATAGTAATGACTGGGCATTAATTAACAGCAGCAGGCAATACCAGCCCTATAACTCAAAGGATGAAATTTTAAACGAATTAAGTAAACGGGTTTATAACGATTTAAAATACCGGGTACGATCGGTTACAAATTGGTAACTCTCTTTTTAAGGCCCGACTAACACAAAACGAATAGGGTATCTTAACCGATAATATTTTATTTTTATATTGGGTATTAGAGTAATGGGATGATGTGGTTGTTAAAAACATACTGTTTGCGGTGGGTATTTATTATGAAGGGAAAAAACAGGAGGAGCTTTGATGTTTTAACGGGAAAAATTGTGTGAGTATAATAGATATTAGAGCAATGCGTTAATACAACTGTTACCAGCAAGCGTAAAACGACACGACCCAACAAACAGACACATACTTAAACGAGAAAAAAGTAAACCATTTTGACAGGTGAACACAGACATAGAAACGATATAACAAACGGACAACGAGTATTCCGACACTCAGGCAGACCCTATGTTTTTTATTTTTTTTCCACCGCACAAAATATTTTAAAATTCAGCCTATACACAATTGGCACATTTGCAAGCTGCACAAGCCAACGCACAAACCCAAGCTTGCAAAAGAGCCAATTCACCCATCGATAGAAATACATTAAATAGAATGGAATATTTGCTTGAAAATAAAAGTCTATTAGATGTGCTCAATAAAGCTCAATCAAATCTCTTTGCAGCTAGGAAACTAAAGTTTGAAAAAAGTAGCACTTGGAGAAATAAATCCATTCCAAACGAATCGGGTGTTTATGCATTATTTGAAGGCAAAAACAAATTAATTTACATCGGTGAAACTGGTAATTTAAGAGATAGAATGAATGAGATAAACCGAACTGTAAATCATTCATTTCGGAAACAACTTGGAGCAAGTCGTTTTGGTGGAATTAAATCAAGAAAAAAATTTACAGATGAAGTTGAAAAACTTCTTGATACATTTTTTAAAGAACATTTATATGTTGCATTCATAGAAGTGAATTTTGGAAGATTGGAAATTGAAACTTTCATAATTAGTAATCATCAGGAGCTTTTATTAAATGCAGAAAAAAAACGTAAAAAGGAATTGAAACAAATCTTAGAAGATTAAAGCAAAAGAATGAACGAAATATTTATCATAGCTGGCGATTACTTAAAAGGTAAATCTGTTTATCCTGCGTTCCGTAGGATGTTGACTTTGCTTTTTAATATCAGCATAGCATCTTTCGTTTATGAAAAGTGTTACGGCAATTATACTTGGCTCAATCATAATGACTACAAAGGCATTTTAGACTTTTTCATCAAAGGCAATTTCTTTATTCCATTCAGCATTTTCTTGGTTGTCTATAGCTTAACACAGTTTTTGTCGATAGCGTTTTTCGGAGCATTAAATCATTTCAAAACATTAAAAATTACCCGAGAAATTCTGCAATATCAATTCAAAAAAGAAACTGTTGATGAAAGACTAAAAGAATTAAATAAAGTTTCAAAATATGTTAGCCCAATTAGACTAACTAAAAACACAATGCTTGATGTGTATCAGGAATTGAGAAACCACATTACACCCGAAGCATTTGAAGAAATTGAAAAAGGACTGAAAGAACCAAAGCAAAATTTAGAAGCTAATTTCGCTTTGGCTTTTAGAATGATAATTGCAATTACCATTTACTTTTTCTCCTTACCACAGTTTGGTTGGGTGCTTTACTTGACAGCATTGATTGTTTTAATTGTAGGGATGTATGTATTGATTATCTCACACCGTTTCCTTGACATCATTCCGACATTGATGAGAAAATTTCATCATCAAGCGGAAGAATATTTAAAAGCTCACACTGAACAAAGTCAAAAAAATAATAACGACCAAAGCAACAAATCAGAAACGATATAATAGTAGTTATTATGTATCTATCAAACATCAAACTTTGGAATTTTAGAAAATTTGGTTCAATTGAAGCAACAGATTACCAAACAAAACCGCATTTAGACTTAAACCTAACCAAAGGATTGAATGTAATTATTGGCGAAAATGATTCGGGCAAAACAGCCATCATTGATGCCATAAAATTGGTTTTAAAAACGCACAGCTACGATTACATAAGAGTTGATGATAAAGATTTTCACAAAGAAGCAAATCGTTTCCGCATAGAATTGACTTTTGAGGATTTAATTCCAGAAGAAGCAAAGAACTTCACTGAATGGCTGGGCTGGAATGGTACAGGTTCAGATGCAAAGCCATTTCTAAAACTCAATTACGATGTAAAACGCCAAGCGGATAAGATTTTGCCAAGCGATATAAAGGCTGGCATTGATGAAGACGGGTACCTACTTACGGCAGAAGCAAAAGAATATCTGAAAGCAACGTATTTAAAGCCATTGCGTGATGCAGAAAATGAACTAATTGCTAAACGCAATTCTCGTTTATCTCAAATCCTATTAGGCGATGAGGCTTTTAAAGGGAAAGAGAAAGACAATGAATTGATAAAAATATTTTCTGGGCTAAAAGAAGAATTAGAGAATTATTTTAAAGGTGTTGATGAGGCAGGTCAGCCCAAAGCTACAGAGGGCAAACAGATAAAGGATAAAATTGACGCCTACATTAAAAGCTTTTACAGCAAGGATAACGAAAGCGAATTTGAATCAACATCTACAGACATCAAAAGTATTCTTGAAAAACTTACCTTGACTTTGAAGGGCGAACCCAACCCCGGCTTAGGAACATTGAACCGTTTGTTTATGGCTGCTGAATTACTTCATTTAACCAAATCAAATTGGTCAGGTTTGCGTTTAGGCTTGGTTGAAGAATTGGAAGCACATTTGCACCCACAGGCACAAATGCAAGTAATTGAAGCCTTTCAATTGCAAAAAAATATCCAACTCATTCTTACAACTCACAGCCCGAATTTAGCTTCCAAACTCAAACTGGGAAACTTGATTATTTGCAACAATGCAAATGCTTTTCCAATGGGTGATACTTACACCAAGTTGAGAAAAGACGATTACAAGTTTTTAGAAAAGTTTTTGGACACCACAAAAGCTAATTTGTTTTTTGCCAAAGGCGTCATTTTAGTTGAAGGTTGGGCAGAAGAACTCCTTTTGCCAAGCATTGCAAAAGCAATCGGAATTAACTTAACTGAAAAAGGGGTTTCCATTGTAAATATTGGACACACAGGTTTTGACCATTACGCAAAAATTTACCTGCGACAAACAGAACCCAATATTACAATTCCTGTTGCAGTAATTACCGATTCTGACATTAGAGAATATGAAAAGAACGGAGATGATTTTGTAAAACGAGATACACAAACCGTTCAACAGGAAACACAAGCGAAATTAGCAACCATAAACGGCAAAGCAGAGCAAAGTGTAAAATATTTTCCTGCACCAAATTGGACATTGGAATATTCTTTGTTTAAATCAGCGAGTTTAACAACTATCTTACAAAATGCGGCAAAAGCAATTCATACGCATACAGATTGGGCAACGGATTTTGAAAAAGCACTTGCAACAAAATTGATAAACAAAACTTTGAAAAAAACAGCCATCGCTTATCACATTGCAAACGCCATAGATGAAGATTTAATCAAGGCAGCTCCCACCATACAAATTACAGATGATACAAACGACACTATAAATTACCTTGTAAAAGCGATTAAATATGCCACAGGTAATTGACAACATATCAGACGATGACATTCGCTATGCAGAAAAGATACTTTTGCCCAACGGAAAAGAATTTGACGAAGAACGCAAGGCTTTTATTCGTAATTTCAATACAATAGATTTACAAGCAGTTCCTGGAAGCGGAAAAACAACGGCTTTATTGGCAAAGTTGGTTATTTTAGAACGCAAACTTCCGTTTGCTGACGGCTCAGGCATATTGGTTTTATCACATACCAACGCAGCAATTGACGAGATAAAAGAAAAAATTCAAAAACATTCTCTGAGATTATTTTCCTATCCTAATTTTATTGGCACAATACAAAGTTTTGTTGATGAGTTTTTGGCTATTCCTTTTTACATTTCAAAATTTAAGAAGAAACCGAATAGGATAGATAATGAAATTTATGATGAGGCAATAAATAAATATTTGAAATTTAATCTTCGAGATTTTACTATTCAAGAACAAAAAAATGCAAAATATTTTCTAAAAGGAAATAATTGTCAATTTACGTTCAGATTAGCACATTCTAACAATCAAACTCACATAGTAAGTTCAATTAACGGCGACCCTCTGCAACTTACTAAACCAAGAAGAGGAAGAAATTGGCAAGACTTTTCTGAGAATGAGAAAAGTAGAATAAAAGAATGGCTTTTAAAATTCAAATACTCAATTATGCAAAAAGATGGCACCTTGCATTTTGACGATGCCTATTTCTTGGCAGATGTATATTTGAGCAAAATCCCATTAATCAAAACCATTTTACAAAAACGCTTTTCTTTCGTGTTTGTGGACGAAATGCAGGATATGGACACACATCAATACAATTTGCTGGAAAAGATATTTTACGATGAGGGCAATAGCGGTTCGAGAATTCAACGAATTGGTGATAAAAACCAAGCAATTTATAATTCAGTAAAAGCAACAGATGTATGGCAAGACAGAGCAGATGTTTTACGCTTAAACGGTAGCCAACGACTTAGTAAACCTATTGCCGATGTAGTGAAAAAATTTGCTTTGTACAACGATGTAACTTTTGATATTGTCGGAAAAAATGAATGTGAAATAAAACCACATATTTTAGTTTTTGACACTGCAAACATTGGAAACATTATTCCTTGTTTTGCTGAAATCGTTAAAGATAACGGGTTGACAAATTCAGATAAACCAATAAAAGTTGTTTGTTGGAATACGGATTGGAAAGAAGATGAAACAAGTAGGAATGATCCAACAAAACTACGTTTAGAAGATTATTACAAAGGTTTTAAGAAAGAAAAAGGAAAGCCCAAACAAGACTACGACAACTTGAAAAGTTATTTGTTGTATTACGAGAAAAGGAAAACATTAGAGCCTTTGCGTAAAAACATTTTAAACGCTTTCTTGAAAATCCTTCGTATAGAAAACATCAATACCACAGACGACAGACCTTACACAAAGAAAAAACTCATTGACTTTATTCACGAAAAAGACGTTCAAAAATATGACGAATTTAATTTAAACCTTTACAATTGGTCAATCGGAATAATACAAGAAAAAACAAACGAAGTTTGGGAAAGTACAAAAACCTACATTCCGACTTTATTTGCTATGTTTTCTAAAAATGCTCTTTCAGCAAGTTTGACTTTCATCAACACTGACAACACCGAAATTCCTGCCGAAAATGGAGAAATTTTATCACTGACCAACCTGTACAAAGAAGAAGGACTTGAAATTGAAATTACAAACGTTCACGCGGTAAAAGGACAAACACATTGTGCGACATTGTATTTGGAATCGTGTTATCAAGGTAAGCACGAATCTGAAAGATTATCAACTCAATTTTTGGGCAATAGTTTTAATGACACAAAAGTTCATCATAAAAGTTCAGTTAAAATGGCGTACGTTGGCTTTTCACGACCAACTGACTTGCTTTGTATAGCTATACACAAAGACAGGTATGATGAATTATTAAACACAATTAACACAGACATTTGGGAAATAAAGACAGTAGAAGCCATAGCACAGGTGTAAGCACATTTGCAATTCGCAAAAGCCAACGCACAGACCAAAAATTGCAAAAGAGCTTTCACCTCACCGACCTCAAAAAGAATTTCAATATATTTTTTCCTTAGCTGCTAAATAAATTAAAACACCCGACACACCAGCCAACAATGCAGACAGCAGACACATTCCAACACCTCAGCTGGACAACTGAAAAAGAAGCACATGCTCATAACAAGGGCTTGCCAAAAGCGGGGTTGACGAGCTGCTATGACACATTTGTGCTTAACCAAACTTTAGTTTTTCAAATAAACGGTAGTACTGAAATGCCCCGCCTTCGGCAAACCCCAAACCTTTGGGCGCCATTGTAACAATTTCCCCGACAACAACTAAAACCCCCGACATTTTACCCCGGCAAAAAATAATTGCCGATAAATTTGCGCAACCTAAAAGTTGCACATATATTTGCAACCTAAAGGTTGCATAATTAATTATTGAAAAATGAAACAAGACATATTCCAGGCCATAGCTGACCCTACACGCAGGGCTATTTTAACTCTGATCGCTGCCCAGGCATTAACGCCAAATGCAATGGCGGAAAAGTTTGATATGAGCCGGCAGGCTGTATCAAAACACATTAAAGTATTACAGCAATGCAAATTGATTAAACCTGAACAGTCCGGCAGAGAGATTTATTATCACTTTAACCCCAAAAAAATGCAGGAAATTGATAATTGGATAGCCCGATTCAGGAAAACCTGGGAAACTCAATTTAATCAGCTTGACAAAGTATTATTAACAATGAAAAAACAAAAAAAATGAACAACAATTTACTATTCGATTTTACGGTTGACAAAGCCGCGAAAAAAGTATTCATAACCAGGGAATTTAATGCTGACCTGTCGCTGGTATGGGATGCTTTTACCAAAGCAGAAATTCTCGACCAGTGGGTGGCGCCTAAACCATGGACATCAAGAACAAAATTTATGGATTTTAAAGTGGGCGGGCGAAGATTTTATGCCATGGTAAGCCCGGAAGGACAAGAGCATTGGGCAATTCAGAAATATACGTCCATTAGCCCAAAAACCAACTTCAAAATGTTTAATGCTTTTGCAGACAAAGATGAAAACCCAGAATTGCCGGGTTCTGACTGGGATTTCACTTTTAGCGAACAAAACGGCAAAACAAAAGTTAGTATTGTTATTTATAATGAATCCCTTGCCCGCATGGAGAAGATGATTGAAATGGGCTTCACGGAAGGATTTAAAATGTCAATAAACAATTTGGAAAATCTGCTGGCAACTTTATCCCAAAACAGGTCGGTTTAAAAAATATTTACAAACCTGCCGGAAGACTGATATTGCCGGGTAGCGGAAAAAACAATGAACTTCAATATCTTTAACCAGTCCCGAAAACTTTCGGGATACCGGGCAGACGGAATACTATTTTCCAATCTGTATAAAGTCCAGCCGTTGGCTGCAAACAAACCAAAACACATTGTTATTTTAATGAGTTTATGAGACAGAAGTTGATATTAACCATTGCAACTATATTCTTTCTCTCATGTAATTCTGCTGACGTGGCAAAATTTGAAAGCAACACAATCTCTGAAAGACAGCAAACTGGCACAACCGAAAATAAAACCGAACGAGAGAAATTAATTGAGAAACTAAAAACACTTCAAGCTGTTTTTGCCTCTGATAACAAGCAAAAAATTGCCGACATATTTTCCTTTCCGATTTCTAATGAAACCGTTGGCATTTATATTGACGATAGTATCTACAACGCCCAATATGAAAAGAATGGCAACAGGACCACCAGAACTATGTTTATTAAACATTATCGAGGCATTTCTGAAATCTTACAAATTGACCAAATAAACCAACTTTTCAAAAAGCTCAATATTGACAATCTACTACATAAGGATACTTTGGAATATGAAGCTATTATCAAAACAGAACCATGCTACCATTTTTATGGTATTAAAATAGATAAAGACAGGGTGACACTTACCGTAGGCACAAACTCAAATAAAGATTATAAGAGTAAATCCGTTTCGGAAGACGAAATACCAGAAAACGACAGTTCGATTTGTGAACATATACTTTGGTGGGTTTTTATTTTTGACGGAAAACAATTGCACTTTAAAGAAATCTCAGGTGCAGGCTAGCATTTACTATGCGACTAACAACGCCCTAAAGCAATGCCGGCTAACACTTTATAAGGGCAGTTTTTGTTACCAAATTTTCTCTACCTTAGCCCAACAAAAAAACCTGAGCAATCCGGTATAATTTTAGGCTGCGAAACGTTAGTTATAATCTTTCGTATAGAATCAAATATTTAGCAGTTTAACAGGACAATTTTTTTATGAAAAAGCCATATATACCGTTTCTGGTATTTTTAATTTTTTTATTATTGATAATTCCGCTTTCGTTTGACTTTGCTACTTCCGTAGTTCCAGGCTGGCATATAACAATTTTTCAACCACATTTTATTGGGGAACTTATCGTTATGATTGTTTTGCTTCTTGTAACAATTGGGTACTGGTTATTAGCTAAGCAGAAAAACAAAATAAATCAGGCATTATTTGCAATTCATTTTTCATCTACAATTGCAACAACAATTTTTTTAAAATTTCCAACTCTTCTTTTATATGCACAACTAACAAATAAGGACGAATTAATGAGAGATATAGAATTACGGATTAAGTTAATTCCCTTTGCGTGGTCGCTTTTCATAGTTGGACAAATCCTGTTTTTGATTTATTGTATCAAAACAATTAAAGTCAAGTGTGCTTTCACATATGGCGACAAGCAATAAAAGGTTTGCCGCAAGGCAGGCTGGATGAATAGGTGTGCAGTTTCATATCTTTAAAATACTTTTGGTTTGTTATTCAACTTATGTATTTCAAAGACCCGTCCAGCGGCAAGCCTTAGACGGTATGTTCAAATTTATTTTTATAAAAACAATAGTGCATGAATTTCATATTTGTTTTTTCAATTTTGATGTTTTTAAACTGTAAGCCCGATTATCCAAATGATAAAATAATTACAACTGGTGAAACGGTATATGAAAGAGTTAATCCACCAAAAGGATTTAGTTGGATAAAAGAAGAAAACGGTAGTTTTGGAGAATTCCTGCAAACTTTAAAGGTAGAGCCGGCCGGATCCAAAATTTTAGATTACAATAATAACCCTATTAGTAATCAGTCTGAACATATTGCCATTATTAAAAAAGATATCGGTAATAAAGACCTGCAACAATGTGCTGATGCTGTAATTAGATTACGTGCCGACTATTTATGGGAAAATAAACAATATGATCTGATAGAGTTCCATTTTACCAGTGGCGATCTGTTTAAATGGATTGATTACAAAAAGGGGATTAGACCAATTGTAAAATCAAAAAATGAAGTGCATTTTCAGCAGATAGCGGCTCAGGACGACAGCTATTTAAGTTATAGGAAATACCTAGATTTAATTTTTACTTATGCAGGAACTATTTCCTTAAATAAAGAAACACAAAAGGTAATAAGTGATAAGGAAATTAAAACCGGAGACATAATTATTGAACCCGGTAATCCCGGACATGCAATTATTATTATTGGAACCGCAAAAAACTCAAAAGGAGAAAAAGTTTATTTATTAGCTCAAGGATATACACCAGCTCAATCAATACACATAATTACAAATCCAAATGATATCCAATTAAACCCATGGTATAAATTAAGTATTGACAAAAGTCCGATAATTACCGCAAGATATTCTTTCACAAAAATCAATATAAGAAGATTTAATAACTAATTCATTAAAATAAACAAAGAGGGCATAAGGGGTAAGGCTTAAGAGTTATTAAAAAATGGATTTACACATAAAGACTCTGAATGAAATAATTAAAAGTAAAACTACCGGTAACGCTGGTTTGGCGCCACGCAGGTAATGGGAGTTCACGCATCGCCTGCTGCGGTGTAAGCATGTGTTAGGTGCGTTCGGCAAGTGTAGTAACTTTTAATTATCTTTGATACAGCTTGAAAGTTTGGCTCTCTTAAAGCAGCTAAACGCAAAGCCCGAAAACGTTAGCTGCGGTACAAATCCTCCTACTCTAAAGAATACATGAACAGAAACAAAGCCCTACTGATATTTTTCCTTCCCCCAATTATTGCTTTTTCGCAAAAGGCAGAAGTAAACTTTTCGTTGGTGGACAGTTTTGCAACAACGGTTAAATACAAAAGAGATTTGACTGTTTTAACTCAGGAATTGACAAGCCCCTATCCGGAACAACTTTTCAAAGCCAGGGCAATCTTTAAATGGATTGCGGAGAACATTCGCTACGACTACAAGTATTACAATAGATACTACTACAAAAGTAAAGAACCCAAAACCTACAAATGCAAGGATGACAAAGATTGCGAAGCCAAAAGAATTGTTTGGGAAATAAGGTACATAGACAGGATTTTACGAAGGAAAAAAGCGGTTTGTCAAGGATATTCCATGCTTTTTAAGAAAATGTGTGACATTGCCGGACTGAGATCTGAAATGGTACCCGGCTATGTAAGAACTGAACATTATCAGGTCGGTACCGCCGGAACACTTGACCATGTCTGGAATACCGTTTGGATTGATAGTACTTATTATTTATTAGATGCAACCTGGGCAGCCGGCGGTTGTGGCAAGAACGATGACGGAAAGCTGTTGCGCTTTACAAAAAACTTCAATGGCTATTACTGGTTAACACCTGCTGCTGATTTTGCAAGAAATCACTTTCCTCAAAACAACAAATGGGTGTTGCTGCCAAATTATACAAAAGACAGCTTTGCTGCTAATCCTTATTACCTCTCAAGTGAAATCAGAAACATTAAACTTCTAACACCTTCCTCAGGTGTCATTGCTGCAAAAAAGGGTGATACTATCCGTTTCAAGATAGATTATACTGGTTTTTTTAAAGAGTTGCAGATCAACACAAATCTTTTCCGCAACCCTGATATTTGGGTTTGGGATGAAATTTCCAAACGCAAAAAGGTTCCTGGGCTTGACACGTTAGCGATAAAGAAACAGAAGTACATTAACTACAAGCGGGATGGCAGCATATATGAATTTGAGTATGTAGTGTCAGACAATTCTCTTTACTTCATGGACATCCTTTTTGACAGGCAACGAATGATGCGGTTTAAAATAGTCACAAACAAATAAAATGCAAGTACTACTCCTAACCGCAGTTTTCTGCTATGCCGGCTGAAGAATAAACATTGGCCGAAAATTACTACTCAGCTCACCTATTAAACATACGGAACTCAGGGGAACAAATGAATAAAACTTGTATATTAGTTATCTAATCAGCTGCGCTTCCGGGCTGGACATTGTAAAATATCAGCACAGCATAAAGCCCAAACCGTCAAAAACGTACTGTTTGTAGTGGGTATTTATTATGCCGGGAAAAAACAGGTGGCTCTTTGATTTTTTAACGGGAAAAAATTGTGTGGGCATAATAGATAGTAGAGGAATGGGTTAATACAACTGTTAGTGGCAATGCCTATCAGCTATAAGTTTATTATTTATCGGGGGACAGGATGCAGATGGTTTACTGATTGGACACAATTGTTAAAAGATATATATGCGAAATAAAACTGCTTTAAAAATTTTGGAACGTCATAGAGGTAAACTTGATGACCCAAACTATGACTCCTATTATGTATGGCATCAGCAAGCTATTTCTTATGTGAAGAATTTTTTAGGTGAAGATTCTAAGGAATATGAATTGCTTAATAAGATCACATTCCCTGACTACGCAAAAACAACCCCGGAAGGTTATAAAAAGGATTTACAATTATTGAGACACGTTTTAATAACAAATGGAAACCAAATAATAGAGACTGTCAGAAACTTAGGAATAAAAAGAATATACCATAATTTCCTTTGCAGATTTACAGATAAAGAATTGATTGCAGGAATTGTAATTGCCGCCTCTGCTATTTTAGGAGCAGGAATATTTATTGGCAAACTGATTTATCAATACAAAATTACCAATCCCTAATGCCTTTAGAATGTTTAGCCCCTCGGTCAAATCCAATATATACACCTACCATATAGCAGATATAAGAAACCGACACAACCACCCATATTACGACAACAGTTAACATTAATTAAACACTTGTTTTATGACGAAACCATTTATCATAAGAGTTAGACTTGAATCAGCGACAGACAATGATTATGTACAATTTGTAAAATTTCTAACGAGCAACGGGTATTCTGTAAAAATTCTATCGAAGGAAGGAGTTTACCATATACTCCCGCTTGGCAACTTTTTTCCCCGCAACGTCTGCTCCCGGTTTGTGCGGTTAAGCAGCGACGTTGCGCCTTCGAAGCAGTACTCGGCGTATGGATGTGATGTGCCTACGCCGTAATTTTTTTGTAGCTACAAGTTATATTGAGAAGTTGTGTGGGTGTTATCTACGCTGAGGGGGGAATTAGTGTTCCGTCTGCTGGAAATGAAGTTAGGATTTGTATTTAGATGATACTACAACGTCCAGCCCAACTTGCATAAAGCCCAATGTTGTATAGCGTAATCTTTAAAATTTTTTGTTTACCCTATATAAATCTTTTGGCTTATTAGATTTTATTATGACGCCGTATTGTTTGTCTGTAATACCAAATTCTTTTTGAAGAATTTTTTTGTCTATTATTTTTAGGTTTTCGAAAATGCTATCATCGATTAACGACAAGTCACCTTCGAAATTTGTTTTCAAAATTCTTCCATTTAAAATGTACTGAATACTGCTATCGCTTTCCGGAGTCAAAACAATATCTGCGTATTCAACGGATTTTGTTTTGAAATAGCTCCAGTATTTTCTCTTTGCAAAAACTTTTGTCTCAATATAAACGACCCCATCTTTTCCTTTGGGGCCAATCAACTTGATTGCATTAGAATCTTTGTAAACTGAAACTTGCGCAATTTGTTCTGGTTGATACTTTATCATTTCTGATTTGTCAACATTTACGCTGTCTAGGAAGAAAACAGGGTCGTTGCCAAGCTTTTTAATTACTCTTTTTGGCCTTTGTCCAAATACAGAAAGTGCCAAAATTGAAAATGTCAGAATAAGAACGTATTTCATGTTTATGATTTTTATGGCATACAACGAGCAGGGCTTGGCGAAGTGGGGGAGTGTTGTTCCGTCCGCCCCGGCAAACCGAAGCTAAATTTATAAACAAAAGTTGATGATTTGTACTTAGCTAAATTAATAACGTCCAGCCCGAACAAAAGCCAAATTGAAAAACAAAAAGATGAAACACGGCTTCCGTCCGCCCCCATTTTGCCAAGCCCAGTGTTGCCTGTAGTGCCATTTTTGTGAGGAAAATTTGCATTAAAAAATTACCCAACTGTCCATTAAAAATTTTGAGCATTATGTGTAGCTTATAAATCTGCACTTGCTATTTCCATTTTTTTCCCCGCAACGTCTGCTCCTGGTTTGTGCGGTTAAGCAGCGACGTTGCGCCTTCGAAGCAGTACTCGGCGTATGGATGTGCCTACGCCGTAATTTTTTTGTAGCTACAAGTTATATTGAGAAGCTGTGTGGGTGTTATCTACGCTGAGGGGGGAAGAAAACAGGGTCGTTGCCAAGCTTTTTAATTACTCTTTTTGGCCTTTGTCCAAATACAGAAAGTGCCAAAATTGAAAATGTCAGAATAAGAACGTATTTCATGTTTATGATTTTTATGGCATACAACAGATGGCGGTATAGTTAGTTGCCGATTTCGAAGCACTTTCCTATCAGGTTACAACTACTTTTGATACGAACTGTGCCGCTCAAATACGTACTGCACCGGCAATTAACTATACCGCTTGTTACCTGCTGGCTTTTTTTTCATTTTGTCCTGTATAAGTTATAGATGGTATTGTATGATAATTATCCTTTTTCCAAAATCTTAATAAGAAATCAATATCTTCTAGATATTTTTTCCCAACACCTTTAGTAAAAAATGACAACTTAGTCTTACAATTATCAATGCAGTAAATAACCAATTCTGTTGACAGACTTTGATCCATCAATAAACGCATCATATGTTCTTCGCTATCTTCTTCTTTAAAATATGGATTTGATGCCATTGGAAAAGCTGAATTTACAGCCAATGCGATTTCGGTTCCGCCATTCGGATTGAAGAAAACCAATCCTGTTTCTGACAATTCGGAAAAATCCTTATGCGTATCATTTGTACCAAAAAAACCATCATTTCTCGCTCTTTGTTTTGCCTCTCTAATTTCTTTTTCAGATAGATTTAAAGTATTATTAAAGAATTCTATGTACTCTTTATAATATTCCTCAATTCTCACTGATGGTAAAAATGCTATCTGTGAGCCATTATTAAAATCTTTAAATGCTGATAATTGTTTTTTTAGCATCTCATCTGTCTCTTTTTTTTGATGGTCTAAAAAATTGACCGCCATTCTGCTCTCCAATGAATTCTTTTCGTCAAGTATTAAATCAGGATTAAATGGCTGTTGGAAAAACACACCAGAAAACCACCATTCATCTTTCCACATTGCAATACCTATAAATAAAATTGTATCCAACTCTTTCAAAGTATGTGAATGGTCAAAAGATTTTTTTGTTAGATTAAATTTTTTACTAGAAGCAATATGCTCAATAAAGATATTGTTTTTGTCTTGTCCTTTGTACAAGAAAAATCCTTGTATTTTTTTAGAGATAGTTAGAAAGTCTTTATTTAGAAGATGATTTGCTCCTAAAATTTCAGAAACCCACTCTTTCCCTTTTAAGCCAAGTAATCTAGTATGAACTTTATGTAGTGTCCTATCTCTGTTTTCATTAAGGAACATTGTTATATTATTCTTTTCTTTGTTGTTTTTAATTATCTCAATTTCTTGTTCTTGTAATTTAAATAAAGTGTCAGGATAAAACAGGTAAGTTTTAAATAGCACTGTATCAATTAAATTTCGAGCAATATAAAAATTATTTTGTTTTTGGTCTATTTGATAAAACGTCTTTAAATATTCATTTTCTGGAGCATACTCCCATTCTTTATCAAATACATCAACTATCTTTTCTGCCGTTTCTACAATAAAATCATTAAAAGGTGAAATGAATTTTTCTTCTTGCACTGTATTCAAAAAATACCAGATTAAAAAACTAATATCTTGAGGATTAATTTCTTCTTCATAATACTCGACCAAATTATAAAATGGCAGCTGCTTTCTATACAATCTTTGATGAGTTTTCACGAAAGAAGTCCATATGTTTGTTTCTGAAATCAAGTCTTCAAAATATGATGTTAGAAAGCAAGACAACAAGTTAATATCTTCATTATCTAAATATCTCTGTAGAACGAACGATTGTTTATTGGTTGTAATAACCTTCTTAACATCATTGCATATCTTGAGATAATAGTTGTCAGTTACAGTTTGTTTCCCGTATGGTTTTAATTCTAACCAGTCTTTTATATAAATTCTTTTATCCATTCAATTTTTTGTGTTGTATTTAGTCTCACAGCTTGCAGGTAACAATTGTATTAACGCATTGCTCTACTATCTATTATACCCACACAATTTTTTCCCGTTAAACATCAAAGTGCCTCCTGCTTTTTCCAGGCATAATAAATACCTACGGCAAACAGTATGTTTTAATTTTTACTAAGAAATTTTTAAGGGCATTTAACTATAATAGCTAACGGTTACAGCTTTAATTTTTGCCCGGCCAATACTTTTTTAATCGCTGCAACAATTTTTTCGCCCTTTTCTTTTATTTGCTCTTCTTTCCACAATAAACTTATGGATGTGGAAATACAACGGCTCATGATTGCGTCGCTGGCCGAAAAGTTTTTTGTTGCATTGTTAATAACAGCCTGCTTTAAGTCAGGATGCAAGGCACTTAATGTTAAAGAATTTTTTAAATGATCCCACTTGCGGATGTAATGCCAGTTATTGTCGTACCAATAAAAATTTCCCGCCAGTATTCCCTGTTCTTTTAATTCAGATACCACAGACCGTGTAATATCTTCTGTTGGTAAAAACCAGCTTAAA
>DASSYR010000037.1:0-10675 GCA_035703165.1 Chitinophagaceae bacterium | reverse complement strand
CTAATCCAAAATTTAGAATTTACTTCTCCCTGGTGTAAATAAACAGCCAGCGGTGGCAGCAAAATTGCCAGAATAACCAATAATACCGTGTTTGTACTGGCATCACCTCTTCTTTTATTTTTTTTAAACTCTTTTAATGCTTTTTTAGCTTCTTTTACTCTTTCTTTTCGTTCGGCCCTGGGTAAGCTTTTAAATTCTTTTATTGCGTTGGTAACCTCAGAAGCTGATGGGCCACTGAAAACGCTGATTGTAGAAGCATTGGCGGTGGGAATTAAAAGGGCAAGGCAAGCAAAGCATATTAATGCAGCAGTTAGTTCTTTTTTCATATTATCGGGTTTAGAATGAATTTTCGGAAAACAATTTACAACAAATAACAAGTATATAAGCAAATGTGAATAAATTGGGGTATTGATGTTTGTAAATCAAAATGAGATAAATTTATTTTTAAAAAAGTTACATGCTTATTAAACGTACCTCTTTAGCCGGGCTTATTTTTTTAATTCATATCAACGTGCTGCAAGCGCAACAATTTGGCGGCAATCCTCCTTCGTTAAAGTGGAATCAGCTTAATACACCGGAGGTGAGAGTAATTTTTCCTAAAGGACTTGAAAAGCAGGCGCAGCGGGTAGCAGCTTTAGCTTCTGCGTTACAGTTTTCCACTCAAAATACTATTGACTCCGGTAAACACAAAGTCAATATCGTTCTTCAAAATCAAACTATTATTGCTAATGGTTATGTTAGCCTTGCTCCGTACAGAAGCGAATTTTATATGACACCTGACCAGGACAACTTTTCACTGGGTAGTTTACCATGGACGGATAATCTTACTATTCATGAATACCGTCACATACAACAGTATAATAATTTTAACAGGGGACTCACTAAAGTTTTTGGCTTTTTTGGAGGAGAGCAGGGTAGGGCGTTGGCCAATGCAATAACTGTACCCGATTGGTTTTTTGAGGGTGATGCTGTTTTTCAGGAAACGCTGGTAAGTCAACAGGGTAGAGGGAGAATGCCATCTTTTTTAAATGAGTTTAAATCTATATGGCAACAAAATAAAAACTACTCCTGGATGAAGTTGAGAAATGGCTCTTTAAAAGATTTGGTGCCGAATCATTATCCCCTGGGCTATCAGTTAGTTGCTTATGGCTATGAAAAATATGGAACTGATTTCTGGAAAAAAGTGACAAATGACGCAACCCGGTTTAAAGGACTTTTTTATGCTTTTAGCCGTTCAATAAAGCAGCATAGTGGCAAATCTTATGTTGAATTTAGAAAAGATGCCTTGAATTATTTTAGAGAACTATCTGTAAACAGCCAGGGAGACGAAAGGCAGAATTTTATAACGCATATTGCAGAAGGAAATGTGGTTTCTTATTTGTTTCCCTACGCTGATGGCGAAAAACTTATTGTTTTAAAGCGATCTTACAATGAAATTCCTGCTTTTTATAAGATAGATAAAAATGGTGAGCATAAAATCAGGATAAGAGATATAGCGATTGATGATTATTACTCATACAATAATGGAAAAGTAGTTTATAGCGCTTATAACAAAGATGCTAGGTGGGGCTACAAAGAATATAGTGACATACGACTTCTTGATGTTGCATCGGGAAAACAAATAAAACTAACTTCTCAAAAAAAATACTTTTCTCCGGATATATCGGCAGACGGGTCGTTGATTTTGGCAGTCGAAGTTTTGCCCGATGGTAATAATACCGTGCATATTATAAACGCTGTTGATGGTTCTGTGCAAAATAAAATTCCCAATCGTAATAATTATTTTTTTACTCAAACCAGATTTTTAAAAGGGAATCAATCAGCAGTATCTGCCGTGAGAGATAAAATGGGTAGAATGGCTTTAGTAAAGCTGAATCTTATTAATGGAGAAACTGAACCTTTAACACCGTTTACTTACAACGTACTGGGGTATCCTTTTGTAAAGGGCGATACTATTTTGTTTAATAGAATGGATCGTAATTCTGATAAACTTTTTGCAATAAGGTTAGCTGATAAAAGAATTTTCAGATTAACGGATAACGAGAATTCCTTTTATCACCCCATCTTAAACGATAATGGAGATTTACTTTATACTGGTTTTACAGCAGACGGATACCGACTGGCAAAAATTAATAGAAGTGATTTAAAATGGCAAGAGGTAACAGAAGAAGCAGAAACAATTAAAGATAGGTTTGTAACCAGCGCATTGAACAACCCATCCGCTAAAATTTTAAATTCCGTTGTTGAGGAAAATTACCCCGTTTCAAAATACAGACAGGCCACCCGTTTGTTTAATTTCCATAGTTGGGAGCCTTATATTGCCGAGCCTGAGTACGGGATAAATTTTCATGGAAACAATGTACTAAATACGTTACAAAGTAACTTATACTACATTTATAATAGAGATGAGCAAAGCCATTTTGTTGGGTTTACTGAGGCATTCGGTGGCTTTTATCCTGTACTTAGTGCCGGGTTGGAAGGAGGATTTAATCGTCCGTATGGAGTAAGATATCCTGATAATACAGTGGAAATTCGATATTTTAATTCCGCTACTTTATTTACGGGAGTATCATTACCGTTATCGTTTACAAATGGAAGAACATTTAAAAATATTAACCTGGGGTTTTCTTATAATCTTGAGCAAAGAGCAGAGGGTTTTCCCGGGAAAGAAATTTTAAGTAACAGAAGTTTTGATTTTCTTCGTGGTGTTTTTAGTTTTTCAAATATCAGCCAACAAGCCAGGCAAAATATCTATCCAAGATGGGCGCAAGCGTTAAGTATTAATTACAGAGATGCAATTACCCTGCGAAACAATAAAAAATTAGTGGCAACTACAACCTTTGTGTTTCCCGGTTTGTTTGCTAACGATAATATTGTTATTAACGGAGCCTATCAGAAAAGAGATACGTTGCCCGATTTATTTTCTAAGATTTTTCCCTTTAGCAGGGGATACGAGGCTTTAAATACAAGACGCATGTACCGGCTGGGAATAAATTATCATTTTCCTTTAGCCTACCCGGATTGGGGATTTGCCAACCTGATTTATTTTACAAGAATTCGGGCTAACATCTTTTTTGATTATACGAATGCCCGGGCAAAATATTATGCAAACGTACCTGTTTTGAACAAATCATTTAAATCCGTAGGAACTGAGATATATTTTGATACGAAAATATGGAATCAACTGCCTGTAAGTATTGGTGTACGGTATAGCAATTTATTAGATGATGATTTGCTTACACCGGGAAGAAAAGGTTTGTGGGAAATTATTCTACCGCTTAGTTTATTTTCTAATTAAGTTATTTGAATTTAATATTTATTGGAGTAGTAATTATTTTTTTACCTGTTTTATCCTTAATAATGATAAAGTCAATTATCCATTCTTCGTCTCTTTGCAGAGACTCTTTAATGTTGTTGCGCCAGACTTCGCTCAAAGATGTTTCATTATAAATATCAGTTGCCACAATATCCCATGTGTTTTTTACATTTCCTGTTTCATCATCTGTAATTGTAGCTTTGCGGCGGTATATAAATTTAAAACTTACCACAGAGTAACGATTTCCCTGTTCATCTATTACCCGCAATGCAGAGTCGGCATAGTTTATGCCATCTTTTACCAGCATATTTCCACCGGGATGATTCCCCCACAGGGGCTTTAATTTGGGAGGTGATTCATTAACAGGTTTTTGCTCTACGGCTTTTTGTGTAGATTTTTTTTTGACTTGCGCATTAATATCTATGCACAAAAAGAATGTGCCTATCATCATCAAAAGGTTAATTAAATACTTTTTGATTAACATGTGCCTGGTGTTTTTTCTGAAACCAATTGTTAACTTTTCTTGTTAAAAAAGCCGATCCGGCGCCAACTATTGCTCCTGCTACCACATCACTGGTGTAGTGTACTCCTAAGTACATGCGGGAATAGGCTACGCTTCCGGCCCACAAATATGAAGGAACGATTACATACCATTTGGGGTATGATATTGACAAAGAGGTAGCTATTGCAAATGCCTCAGAAGTATGCCCTGAAGGAAAAGAATAACTGCCTTCCCGGCTAAGGGGAATTATTGTTGGATCTTTTACATACGGCCTGGGCCTTTTAAAAGTATTTTTTAAAGTAATGCTAACGATGGTGGATAAAGCAACACTTTCGGCAATATAGCTTCCTTTTTGTATTTCATTCTTATCATTTTTTATTAAGCCAACTGCTAAAATAGAAAGTGGCAGAGCAACGGAGGTTATATTGGCTGAATTTGAAACAAATTTGTTAACTCTTACAAAGCCTTTGGTACGGTCTTCCTGCAAATCACTCAAAAAAGAGTTTTGTGCATGGCTATAAAAAATAAAAAAGCATCCGCTAATAACCAGGAAGCTTTTCTTTTTTCGTAAAAAAAGAAATTTAGCCAAGAGCTCGAAGGCTTTCTTCAATAAGACGGATCTTATCTTCTGCATCGGCTTTTTTCTTTTGTTCCAAAGCTACAACTTCTGGCTTAGCATTTTGAACAAACTTTTCGTTACTTAACTTCTTGTTAACTGAATTTAAAAAGCCTTTAAAATAATCCAGGTCTCTTAACAGTTCTGCTTTTTGGGAGCCTGCATCTATTTTTGCTTCGGTTTCTATAAAAAATTTATCTTTTTGAACTACGGTATTAATCGCTCCTGTTATATTTTCATTTACAAACGCTATTTCTCTTGCATTTACTTGTTTGGCTAAAATATGCTGAAATGATTGATAGGTTACGATGTGATCTGTTTGAATATTCAGCTTAATTGCTTCTTTTGGTTTTAGCTGGTTTTTGTTCCGTGTGTCGCGAATGGCGGTTATAACCTCTTTTAACAATTCGGCCTTGCTTAAAATGTCTTTATTGCTCGGCATCAAATAGTTAGTTTGTCGAATTGTCAGGTCGTCTTTATCATTTCTTTCTCTTAATTGATGATAAACTTCTTCTGTAACAAAAGGCATAAAGGGGTGTAATAATTGCATTAGTTCTTCAAAAAAGCTTACTGTTTTTTCATATACAGATTTATCAATTGGTTGTTCAAAACCCGGTTTTATCCATTCTATATACCAACTGCAAAAATCATCCCATATAAGCGAGTAAATTGTTTTTAATACTTCGCTTAAACGAAAATCTTTATACATTTCTTCTACGGTGGACTTTACTTCATTTAATCTGTTTTCAAACCACAGTACGGCAAAATCGTTTTTAATGTGCTGGTTTGAATTGGCTGTATCTTCCTTCCTTCCTTCCCACATCTTAACCAGCTTCAGTGCATTCCAAATTTTGTTATTAAAATTTCTTCCCTGTTCGTTGCTGCTTTCATCCCATAATAAATCGTTACCGGCGGGTGAAGAAATCATTATTCCAAAACGACATGCATCTGCACCGTATTTATCAATTAATTCCAATAAATCGGGTGAATTGCCTAAGCTCTTACTCATTTTTCTTCCCTGCTTATCTCTCACAATACCGGTAAAATAAACTTCCTGAAAAGGTTTTTTATGCATGTATTCAAACCCTGCCATAATCATTCGTGCCACCCAAAAGAAAATAATTTCGGGTGCTGTAACTAACGTGTTGGTAGGGTAGTAATACTGAATGTCTTTATTACCAGGATTGCTATAGCCTCCAAATACTTCAAAAGACCAGAGCCAGGAAGAAAACCAGGTATCAAGGCAGTCTTCATCTTGTTTTAAATGAGCATCGGGTATTGAGAATTTAGTCTCGAAAATTTCTTTAGCTTCTTTTTCGGTTGCGGCCACAACAAATCTTCCTTCTGCATCATACCAGGCAGGAATACGATGACCCCACCACAGTTGGCGACTGATACACCAGTCTTTGATGTTTTCCATCCAGTGGCGGTACAAATTTTTAAACTTAACGGGATAAAATTTTATTTCATCTTCAACTACTGCTTTCAGGGCTGGGGTAGAAATTTTTTTCATGTCAACCCACCATTGCCAACTCAGCCTGGGTTCTATTGCCACATCTGTCCGCTCACTGTATCCTATTTCACTAATATAATCTTCAATTTTAGCGATGTGATTTTTCTCTTTCAGCAGTGGTACAATCTTTTTTCTTGCTTCAAATCTTTCTTCACCAACTAATATTTGAGCGGCTTCATTCAGTGTCCCATCTTCATTTAAGATATCAATTACTTCCAGGTTGTGTTTTAATCCCAGTTGGTAATCATTTGTATCATGTGCAGGGGTTACCTTTAGAGCGCCGGTTCCAAATTCCATCGTTACATAATCATCGGATATGATTGGGATACGGCGGTTAATTAAGGGAACAAAGGCAAATTTCCCCTGTAAGTGTTTGTAGCGGCTATCGTTAGGGTGTACACAAATGGCAGTATCGCCCATTATTGTTTCGGGACGAACGGTAGCAATGATGATATATTCCTCAGCACCGTCAATTTTGTATTTTAAGTGGTATAATTTCTGTTGTGTTTCCTTTCGCATTACTTCTTCATCGCTCAATGCAGTTTTTGCTTTGGGATCCCAGTTAATCATCCGCTTACCACGGTAGATATAACCTTTATTGTATAAATCAATGAAAACATTAATAACGGATTTGTAATAATCCGGGTCCATAGTAAATGCTGTGCGATCCCAATCCAGGCTACAGCCCAACTTTTTTAATTGTTGTAAAATAATGCCTCCGTATTTTTCTTTCCATTCCCATGCATATTCTAAAAATTCATCCCGGGTTAAAGATGCTTTTTGAATACCTTTCTCACGAAGCATTTGTACTACTTTGGCTTCGGTAGCGATGGAAGCATGATCTGTACCCGGTACCCAACAGGCGTTTTTGCCCTGCATACGGGCACGACGGACAAGTATATCCTGGATGGTATTGTTAAGACAATGCCCCATATGCAACACTCCTGTAACGTTGGGAGGCGGAATTACAATTGTATAGGGTTCCCTTTCATCCGGAGTACTGTTAAAATAACGCTTGTTCAGCCAATGTTGATACCATTTCTGTTCGCTTGCACGGTGCTCAAAATTTTTACTTAGTTCCATTGTTGGTTTTTAGTACTTTAAAGGCTGAATGGTTTAAAAAGTTCTTCTAATCTTAAGATTTTAAGCTTTTTGACCCGCCTTAATACAAAAAATGAGGCTCAAAAATAAGGAATGTGTGCGAGAGGTTAAATTTCCGAAATTTGTTTACCTATAATGGAGTATGCGATTGTAGATATAGAGACCACAGGAGGCTACGCTTCGGCGAATGGCATAACTGAAATTGCCATTTATGTTCATGATGGTAACAAAATTGTACAGCATTACGAAAGGCTTATAAATCCTTTGCAGGCAATTCCCCGGTATATTCAGGCATTAACCGGTATTTCTAATGAAATGGTGGCACATGCTCCGGTATTTGAAAATGTAGCTAAAGAAATATTTGATTTATTACAAGGAAGAGTTTTTGTAGCTCATAATGTGAATTTTGATTATTCTTTTGTTAAGCATCATCTGGAGGTAAATGGTTATACTTTAAATTCATCTAAATTATGCACGGTAAGATTAAGTAAGAAAATTTTTTCACAGTTACCTTCTTACAGTTTAGGAAATCTTTGTCGTTCCTTAGAAATAGAAATTGAAAATCGTCATCGGGCGGGAGGAGATTGTTTAGCTACAGTGAAGCTGTTTGAAAAGATTTTGAGTAATGGTGGAACGCTCCATATTGAGCAATCGTTAAAGCGTGGCTCAAGGGAACAGTATCTTCCTTTACATTTGGATAAAAACGAGGTTGACAAATTGCCTTATACTCCCGGTGTATATTATTTTCAAGATCAAAAAGGGAAAATTATTTATGTAGGTAAAGCAAAGAACTTAAAGTATAGGGTAAGAAGTCATTTTACCGGTAGCAACTTTGGCCCAAACCGACAGGAGTTTATTCGTAATGTTTACAAAATAAATTTTACAGAATGTGGCACCGAATTAATGGCTGCTATTTTTGAATGTGCCGAAATAAAGAGATTATGGCCAAAATATAACCGGAGCCTAAAAAAATATGAACGGGTTTATGGCTTATACCAGTATGAGGATCAAAATGGCTATTTGCGCCTGGTAATTGATAAAAAGAAGAAAAACCTGCAGCCTATTTACACTTTTTCACTATTGCTGGAAGGAAAGCAACTGGTTCAAAAAATAATTGCCGAATTTGAATTATGTCCCAAGCTATGTTTTATACAAACAGATGATGATGATTGTATTGGGGTTAATGGAAATCCTTGTCGCGGAGCTTGTACCAAAAAAGAAACTCCGGATGAATATAATACCCGGATGCTTATGGCTATCCAGCATATTCGAGAATTTTTGCCAACTTTTGCTTTGCTTGATGAGAGTAAACATAATAATAAGCAGGCTTGTTTATTGATGGAAGAGGGAAGATTTTATGGGATGGGTTATTTGCCCCATACTTATAAAATAAAAACTTTGGAAGAGTTGAAAGAAAAATTAGAGATACAAACAGATGTAGCCTATATCCGCACATTAATTATGAATCATGCGCAGCAGTTTCCGCAAAAAGTATTTAGTTTTTTACCACAAATTACTATTAAGGAGTTTGTGCAGGAGGAATAAAAAACATTTCTATCTATCATTCTGGCTCCAAGCCTTTCCAAATGTTCTGTATAAATCCGAAATTACAGCGGGTAAGAAAATTACAAATTAAAAAATAAGGAATCTTGACTTATCAAAAGCTCCCAACTAAGCTTTTAAAAATGGTAGTTATAATTTAATTGGTAACAACATCAAGGGTAGCTCCGATGCCTCTTTCTGTAATTGCATCACACATGGGTTTTAACTCATCATAAGCTCCATGTTTTACGGCGTATTTACCTCGAGTGTGAATAATAAAAGCACATTGTTCTGCCTGTTCTTCGGAGTGATCACAAATTTCTATAAGGGTTTGTATAACCCATTCAAAAGTATTTATCTCATCGTTCCACACTATAAGAGTGCAGATATCCTTGTCTTCTATTAATGATAATACTTCTATATCGGTTTTTCCCTGATATTTTGTTGTGATATTCAGCGAAGGCATTAAAATAAGTTTTAATACAAAAATAATGTTTCTTTTAAAAATTCAAAATTTTTAATAATTAATAACGGTCTTGATGAGCTTATTTGTGTACAACGAAAATTGTCCTGTTTGTAATATAATAATACGATTTTTTACTGTATAAAACTGGTAATTATGATATAAATAATTGAAAAAAGCTAATTTATATGTATATGATAATAAAATTACCTGTAAAAGACAATGCTTGTTTAAGCTTTTTTTCGGGGGAGAAGGCTTCTGTTTTCAATCCCCTTTTTGCCAATACTTTTTCTATTAATCCGAATGTTAAATGAAAAGAATATTGTTATTTGGTTAGTTAAAACTGAATCCTCTTTTATAAACAATGTAGTAAATTTTAAATAGCTTTTATTTTTACAAGGATAGTCTCATATTAAATTTTTGTAAATTCTTGTTTTTAACTTGGTGTTGAATGAGAGTAACAAATTGCCGATATATGTTGATTTAGGAGTGAGTTAGTAGTTACTCCTTTATTCATAAGCTATTCAAGAGAATATTCATACGTTTGGAGGAATCATGAGCTCTGGAATTCTATTCATAAAAGTTTTGGCAGAAATATATCTAACTTTACCTTTGCACCCCTTTAAAAAAAGGAGTTTGTGCCGGTAGTTAACAGGATGATTTGGAGTATTCCGACTTATATGAGAGTACAAAATAGAAAGAATTTTTTTGAAAAAGAGTTTTTGAAAAGCGCTTTCTAAAAAGAGTTAAAATTATAAACATGAAAAAGATAACAGGACTTGGCGGTGTATTTGTCAAAGCAAAAGATCCCGAGGCTTTGGCTGTCTGGTACCAGGAAATTTTAGGAATCGGGTTTAATAATAATAGTTATGTTGACATGCCCTTTACTGACGAGGATGGCAAGCCAACTGCGGGCTACAATGTATTGTCATTTTTCAAATCCGATTCTGCCTACTTTAATCCAAGTGATAAACAGGTAATGCTCAATCTACGGGTTCACGACTTGTTTGCGCTATTAGATGAATTAAAAGGCAAAGGTGTAACAATTGTTGGCGATCCGCTTGATGAAGAATATGGAAAATTCGGATGGATCATGGATCCAGAGGGGAATAAAATTGAGTTGTGGCAACCTCCGGCCAAGTAAAAAAAATTTGGTTAAAAACGATTCACCCCTATCTTTGCACTCCGATTTTAAAGGGAGTTTAGCTCAGTTGGTTTAGAGCATCTGCCTTACAAGCAGAGGGTCGGCGGTTCGACCCCGTCAACTCCCACTCTTCGGAAAAAGGGGCAATAAAGGCCCCTTTTTTATTGCCCATTTGTCATTTTTATTTCTATCTACTAATAATGTTTATAAAAGCAATATCCTTATTTAACTGGTAAAGATTCTGTATTAAACTTGTTGGTGATTAAAAAATGATGGAAATTAATAGCCTACACTTTCGGTCTCTAAACAAAATGACCAAGCTATCGGGATCTTATTATTTAACCCAAGTTTCCTGAAATAGAAGCATTTGAGATAGAATAATTTTGAGTTGCGAAAACAAAACCCCTACTCAAATGCTTCAGGACAAAGTTATTGGAATCTATTGTTTAGTTGATGATATTTTAAAAGGCATTCATCA
>DASSYR010000031.1:0-85432 GCA_035703165.1 Chitinophagaceae bacterium | reverse complement strand
TTTGTTAGAAGACAGTCTCCGTAATTGTGAATGGCGTATTACAAACGAAACCAGAAATATTGCCGGATTTGAATGCAAAAAAGCCGTTACCAAAATTTGCGACTCTGTTTATGTGGTTGCTTTTTATACAGATGAAATAATAGCAAACAGCGGACCGGAAAGTTTTGGCAACTTACCGGGAATGATTTTGGGACTGGCTGTTCCCAGGTTAAGCACTACCTGGTTTGCTACTAAAGTAGAACTTATAGAACCCACTGCACAGCAATTAAACCCCAAACAAAAGGGGAAAAAGGTAAATTGGAGACAATACAATGATAAGTTGACCAAAGCAGTTTCAGACTGGGGTAAATACGGTACAAAAATTATATGGACGAATTTATTATAAGTATAACCGGGGCTTTATAAGTAATAGTTATTTTTTTAAATTCAACACCAATGCATGTTTTCCCCGAACAATTAGCTTCTTCTCCAAATTAAATGTCGCCCCTGTTTCTACATCGTAAGCCTTACTATACCCGGTTAGTCTTTCGCTAAACCGGGAAAGATCTATCGTCTTTTCACCGTCGTTTTGATTCATGACAACCATAATAGTTTGTGCATTATCATAACGGAAATAAACATACACCCCATCCTCAGGGAAATACTGCATTAACTTTCCTGATTTAATAGCGGATGCATTTTTACGAAATGCGATCAATGTTTTATAGTAATTGAAAATTACATTTTCTTTTGCTGTTCTTCCTGACTCGGTAAACTTATTCATAACATCGCCGGCCCACCCACCAGGAAAATCCTGTCGAACATAACCATCATTAGGTGATGTAAATCCGGTCATTAAAATTTCATTCCCATAATACATTTGCGGAATACCACGAAAAGTCATCAACCATGCAATAGCCATCTTGTATTTTGCCGTATCTTCTCCTACTACAGAATAAAAACGTGAAATATCATGGTTATCCAGAAAAATTACCTGGCGCATAGGGTTTTTGTACATTATATCTTGCGAAGTGGTAGTATATAACCGACTCAGACCCTCTGTCCATCCAAATCGTTCCGTTAAGGCAGCCTGTATTCCATAAAATAACATTTGAAAATCCGTAGTTGCCTGCAAATTGCTTTTATAAGAAGTAATAAGAATGTTCTCGCAAAAATAACTTTGATTAATAACTCCGTGAACCCATGTCTCTCCAAAGATGGAAATTTTGGGATATTCGTTGTACAAAGCCTTATTACAACGATTCATGAAATTTAAATCATTATAAGCATAAGTATCTACACGCCATCCATCAATACCAAACTCCTCAACACTCCAAATTGCATGCTGAATTAAAAAGTTTGCCACAAAAGGATTATTTTGATTTAAGTCGGGCATTTCTTTAACAAACCAACCATTACTCATGATTTTTCTATCAATAGTCGAAGCATAGGGATCAAATAAGGTTTGGTCTTTGTAGTGCGTATTGGTGTAAGAGGGCCATTGATGCAACCAATCTTTTGTAGGCTGGTCTTTTACAAAAAAATGATTAATGTCAATATGGTTGTAAACAGCATCTTGTATTATTTTCATTCCTCTACGATGTGTTTCATCAATTAATGCATGATATGCATCCGCTCCACCCAAACGGGCGTCAATTTTGTAATGATTGGTAAATGCGTATCCGTGTTCTGTTCTTTCGGGACGATCATTTTCTATAACCGGGTTTAACCAAAGAGCTGAAACGCCCAATTCCTGCAGGTAATCCAAATGATTATAAATTCCTTGTAAATCGCCACCATGACGATTAAATACGGTATCGCGTCTTAAAGATTGATCAAGCATTCCTGGCACTCGATCGTTAGATGGGTCGCCATTACTAAAACGATCAGGCATAATTAAATACATGATATCAGCAGAAGTAACCCCCTGGGCAAACGAAGTGCCGTTACCTGGCCGTCTCGCCTTTAAAGAGAAATTAATGGACTTAGCTTGATTTTTTTCTTTGAAATTAATTCTTACAATGCCGGGCCTTGCTGATTGATTAATATTAATATCAAGAAAAACATAATTACTATTTTCAACCTTATTTATTTTTATTAGTTGAACACCCTCATAATTAATTGAAAACCCATACGCATTACCGATATTATTACCGTGAAGCATCAATTGCACTTTATTCCATTTCATACCCGTCCACCAGTTGGCAGGATACATATCTATTGTCTGGGCAAATGAACTGTTTATAACAAACAACACAACTATAATTAAACCAAAAAAACGTTTCATTATTAACTTTTTAGGTAAACTTTATTATTCAACAAGAGCAACTAAAAAATGCTATTTATCTTTTAATCTTAATGTAAGTATTGCAGCAATTATCATTGAGCATCCTCCCATAACAATAGCATATATAGCCTGGTTATTAAATAAATGTTTTGTAAAAACTCCCAGTAAAGTAGCCGCTAATATTTGTGGGATAACAATAAAAAAGTTAAAAATGCCCATATATACCCCCATTTTGTGTGCCGGTAGCGACTGTGTTAGCATTGAATATGGCATTGCGAGAATACTGGACCAGGCAAAGCCAATCCCGGCCATGCTGATAATAAGGAAATCCTCGTTTTTAAAAACTAAAAAAGAAATCAGACCAACTCCACCTGCTATTAATGCAATCATGTGCGTAACCGGTCTTGAATATTTTTTTGCCAATAAAGGAAGTAAAAAAGCAAATAATGCAGAAAATCCATTGTAAAAAGCAAACAACACTCCTACCCAATTACCTATCTTGTTATATGCTTCAGAAGAAGTATCTGTAGTATTATAAAGATATTGTGCTAATGCAGGTGTAGAGTATATCCACATGGAAAACAAGGCAAACCAAGAAAAAAATTGTACAACGGCTAATTTTTTCATGGTTTCGGGAAGATGACCAAGATCATCCATAATCTCTACCAAGCCATTACTATTTTTAGCTTTGTGAAATAGACCTGCCAGCAACTGAAATATGCCGTAAGCGGCAATACCCAAGGTGAGTACATACAATTCTTTTTCAAGCTTATTGCTGGAAGTGACGTTATAGTAATACAAAAGTGCAGAAAGGACAAGGCCAATTAATAACCATATTGTTCCTTTTTGGATAAAAGTATGGTAAGCTGTTTTAATATTTTTTTCAGATACATCGCTTTCCTTTATTTCTCCGAACGATTTCATTTCCTCTGGCGAATATTCTTTGGTGCTAAAAACTGTGTAGGCTATAGCTACTATAAAAACAACCGCACCTGCATAAAAAGATATGCTTACCGTTGAGGGTATTGAACCCGGTGCTGCTTCGTTTGAAATTTTAAACTTCTCAAGAATATATGGCAGCATGGAAGAGATTACCGCACCGATACCAATGAAAAAACTTTGAGCAGCAAAGCCGGTTGTACGTTGCGAATCCGGCAACATATCTCCTACAAAAGCACGAAAAGGCTCCATGGAAACATTGATAGAAGCATCGAGCAGCCACAACAACATGGCTGCCATCCACAAAACATTTGCATTGGGAAATACAAATAAAGCGAAGGATGCCAAAATAGCTCCTATTAAAAAATAAGGCCTCCTTCTCCCAAATCTCCCCAGCCATGTTTTATCACTCATATAGCCAATTATCGGCTGAACAATAAGTCCTGTTAGGGGAGCGGCTATCCATAAAATCGGTATTTCATCAATCTCAGCACCTAAAGATTGAAAAATTCGGCTCACATTTGCATTCTGTAACCCAAAAGCAAACTGTATTCCCAAAAAACCAACACTCATATTAATGATTTGCTGAAAAGAGAGGATTGGTTTTGATTTTTTTAAACTTGCGGCTGTTGACATATTTTTTATCCCTTCCCGAAAGAGGTTTTTAATTAAAATTCTGAAACGTTCGGGATTACAATTTCAGATTATTTAATTTATTTGATTCGTGTAAGATAAGAACTTAAGCGAAACAAAAAACATTGCTTAAAATAATGGCAATTGAATTATAAAATTTTATAAGATGAATTTAAATTACAAATCCATCGGGTAAGATGGCACCTTTTTTCACCACTACAATTCCATCCTTTACCGCGTACAAAGAATGATCAGTATTTTCCAAATGATGTCCGCCATTAATGCGAACATCATTGCCAATACGACAATTTTTATCAATAATCGCATTCCGTATATAACAGCGTTCTCCAATACCCAATTTAGGCAGACCTCTTTGCAATGAGTATTGCATTTCTTCCAGGGTTTCATAATAATCACAACCCATAATATAACTGCTAACAACGGTAGTTCCATAGCCAATACGACTGCGAATACCTACTACACTCATTTCAACACGACTGGCATTTATTATACAACCTTCTGTTACCAATGTCTTTTCCAATGTAGTACCGCTAATTTTAGCCGGGGGCAGCATTCGACTGCGGGTATATATCGCCTTGCTGTTATCAAACAAATTAAAATCCGGAATATCTGCTGTTAACCCGAGGTTTGCTTCAAAAAAAGAATAAATATTCCCAATGTCTGTCCAATAACCATCGTACTGATAACTTGCTACTTTGTATTTACCAATAGATTCGGGTATTATTTCTTTTCCAAAATCGGTTGCATCTTTTTTTTCTGTTTCCAATAAATCAAATAACAATTTGCGGTTGAAGATATAAATACCCATACTAGCCAGGTAATTTCTACCCATGCGTTTCATATTCTCACCGGTATCACTTGTCCATTCGGCTAACACTTCTTTTTGGGGTTTTTCAATAAAAGAACTTATGAAACCACTGGCATTTTCTTTTAAAATACCAAACTCCGGCGCCTCTCTTTCTCCAACCGGAATGGTGGCAATAGAAATATCGGCTTCCTGCTGAATGTGATTATTAAGCATAACCTGAAAATCCATTTGGTATAATTGGTCGCCGGAAAGAATTAATACAAAGTCGCTTTCAAATGGAGTTATATGACGCAAACTTTGCCGTACAGCATCTGCGGTCCCCTGGTACCAACCCTGGTTATCTGGCGTTTGTTCGGCTGCTAGTATATCTACAAACGCTGAACTAAAGGCGCTAAAGTGATATGTGTTTTTAATATGCCTGTTTAAGGAAGCAGAATTGAACTGTGTTAGCACAAACATTCTATTGATGCTCGAATTAATACAATTGGAAATAGGTATATCCACCAAACGATATTTACCGGCAATAGGAACAGCCGGTTTGCTTCTGCTGGCTGTTAATGGATAGAGCCTTGACCCAGCACCACCACCGAGAATAACCGCTATAATACGTTTGCTTATCATATATGATTAGTTAACAATGAAGAATTGTGAATGAAAGTTAACTGAATTATTTTAAACTTTGATACACTTCAATATAATGTTGCACACTGGTTTCCCAGCTAAAATCCAGGTTCATCATAGTTTTTCTCACCTCCTCCAGTTTTTCTTTATGATGGTACAATTCCATTGCCCGCCACACTCCGTGGCAAACATCTCCTACTGTAGCCTGGCTATGGGTTATACCATATCCCCCCGGTTCTCCCATATCTTTAACAGTATCAATTAACCCGCCTGTTTTGCGTACAATTGGCACAGTTCCATATCGCATAGCATACATTTGGTTTAATCCACAAGGCTCCACCCGCGACGGCATTAACAAAAAATCTGCACCGGCATACATTAAATGACTTAATGATTCATTATAACCAATATATACATTATAATCACCAAAGCTAAACGCTTTTAATGCCTCTAAACGACGTTCCACCTCAGGCTCTCCGCTACCCAGTATCAAAAAATTCATTTTTCTGCCAATGTAATAAAAGCTGTCTCCTATTACATCGGGAAGCAATTCGGCTCCTTTTTCTCCAACCAATCGTCCAATGAAAATAAAAAGGGGCTTATCAAAATCCAGATTAAAAGTTTCGCATAACGCTGCCTTATTTTTTGCTTTGCCCGCTTCAACATCTTTTATTGAAAAATGATTTTTAATATACCTATCTTTTGAGGGATCCCATACATTCGTGTCAATACCATTTAATATTCCCACGCATTTCCCTTTTTCATACTCAAATAAAGCCTCTAATCCGTTTGCTTCAATTTTCAATTCACTTAAATAATTCCAACTCACTGTTGTTACCCGCCACGCACATTTAATGCCACTTGCCAGGGGGTTTATGGTATTTTGCCAGTCGAGATTTCCCCATTTCCAACTATCAAATTCTGGGATATACGAGTTTTTATCCCAATTCATCCATCCCTGGTATTGGGCATTATGTATGGTTATAACTGTAGGTATGTATTTTAAATTACTGTATTTAAAACAGTACTTCATCATAAAAGGAATTAATCCGGTATGGTGATCGTGAACATGTACTACATCCGGCTTATAATTCCAGGTATTTACCCAGTCCAGCACAGTAATTTGAAAAGCAAGAAATCGGTCAGCATCATCATCATACCCATAAATTTTTTCCCGATCCAGCAAACCATTTATGTCAACTAAATACAAATCGAAACCTAATTTGTTAGTCTTTTCTTTAATCACAGTAAACTCAAAATTCCAGGAACCTAAATTGGAATATGCTTTATGCACCACTTCCCACTCATGATTCATTAAAAAAGGAGTTCTGTACATAGGAATAACTACTTTGGCAATATGGCCTGCTTTATTTAAATATTTTGGTAAAGTACCTACAACGTCGCCTAATCCTCCTGCCTTGGCTACCGGATAACACTCTGCGCTTATATGTAAAATTTCCATATTGTAAATTTTGTACAAACAGTTATCAATTTAGGCAGGATTTACCAATATGCAAACTCCTATCCTGAATTATTACAATATTGTTCAATAAGGCTCATATAAAATAAAAACATTGTATATGTAATCAGAAAACAACTTAATTTTTACGCTTTTAAAAAAACTGTTTATTTTCAAGCTCCTTTAATCTTAAAATAAACAATCGTTATGAGCCAGACGCAGTCTCAGAAACAGAATACCAATACCGGCGCTTTAGCTACTTTAGTAACTGTATTTTTCTTTTGGGGATTTATTGCTGCTTCAAATGGGGTATTTATCCCTTTTTGCAAACATTATTTTAATCTTGATCAGTTTCAAAGTCAATTAATTGACACGGCTTTCTATTTTGCCTATTATGCAGGAGCACTTATTTTATATTTGATCGGAACAACAAGGGGTAAAGACTTAGTTGCTCAATGGGGGTATAAAAAGGGCATTATTTATGGGTTACTTTTTTCAATATTAGGTGCTATATCTATGATTATAGCTGTAAACTATGGTGGATTTGCAGGAATTCTTTCTGCATTATTTATTGTGGCTTTGGGCTTTTCCTTACAACAAACCTGTGCACAGCCCTTTGCTATTTCTATGGGCGACCCGGCTACCAGTACACATCGTGTTAACCTTGGAGGAGGGATTAATTCATTTGGCACCATGATAGGCCCCATTGTTGTTGCACTTGCCCTGTTCGGGTCAACCAGTATTTCGGATGAGCAAATCGCTTCGCTTAAATTAGATACCGTAACCATTTTGTACGCCGCAGTAGGTGGATTGTTTTTATTAGCAGCGTTATTATTTTACTCTTCTAAAAAGTTACCTGCAGGAAAATCAGAAGCCGAAATTGAACACTCTAATAAGGCCACAACCTTATTAATTGTTATTACTATTTTGCTGGCTTTTATTTTTATACCCGTATTCAATAGCTACAAATCCATTCCCTCTTCTGATGAAGAAAAACATACATTAGAAATTTATCGTATGAAATGGTTGCTAGGCGCTATTGCAATCATTGTGTTTGGTCTATTATATTCAAACGTAAGTGCAAAGAAAAATGAATCCGGCTGGGGTGCCATGAAGTATCCCCAACTGGTATTAGGAATGCTGGGCATTTTTACTTACGTGGGAGTAGAAGTAACCATACAAAGTAATTTGGGGGAATTAATGAAACAACCTGAATTTGGTGGATACCAGGCTGCCCAGGTGGCTCCTTTCATTTCCATGTATTGGGGAAGCTTAATGATTGGCAGATGGACCGGGGCGATTCCCGTTTTTAACCCGACAAAATCAATGAAAAGTTTATTAATGGTTTTGGTACCGTTAATTGCGTTTGGAATAGTAATTGGAGTTAATACGATTGCTAATAACGATATGAGTCCACTTTATTACTACGTAATATGTGTAATAGTACAAATTATTGCATTCTTTATCAGCCAGGAAAAGCCTGCATTAACATTATTAGTGTTTAGCTTTTTAGGCGTTGCGGCCATGGTAATAGGAATGATGACTACCGGAACTGTAGCTGTTTATTCTTTCCTCAGCGGGGGCTTGTTTTGCTCTATTATGTGGCCTTGTATATTCTCGCTTTCCATTGCAGGTTTGGGCAAATATACTTCCCAGGGTTCTGCCTTTTTAATAATGATGATTCTGGGTGGCGCTATCATTCCCCCTATCCAGGGAAAATTAGCAGATGTTATAGGCATTCATGCATCTTACTGGGTTACGGTATTTTGCTTTGCTTATTTGGCTTTTTTTGCCTGGAGAGTAAAAGCTATTTTGCAAAAACAGGGAATAGATTTTGATAAGGAGCTGGCCTCAAGTGGTCATTAAACGTTCGTTTTGGTTTAAGAAAAATTAATTAAGAGCAATGTCAAAAAAAACAGCATCCACTACTTTACCGCAACTTGCCATTGGTGTAGATATTGGAGGCACTGGCACCAAGTATGGCATTGTTGACAGGGACGGTAATGTTTTATTTTCCGGAGAAATGTCAACAAAAAATCACAAAGAAATTGAGTCGTTTATAGATGAATTACGAAAAAACCTGGGTGAACTTATTGAAAAAGCAGGCGGCATAGGACGTATGAAAGGGATCGGTGTAGGAGCTCCTAACGGTAATTATTATACGGGAACTATAGAGTATGCTCCTAATTTGCCGTGGAAGGGAATAATTCCGTTGGCAAAAATGATTGAAGAAAAATTTAACTTACCTGTTGTACTTACTAATGATGCCAATGCAGCGGCTTTGGGCGAAATGTTATATGGGGCGGCTAAGGATATGAAGGATTTTATTATGATTACACTGGGCACCGGAGTGGGTAGCGGCATCATTGCCAATGGCCAACTCATTTATGGTCACGATGGCTTTGCCGGAGAATTGGGGCATACCATTATTATTCCTGATGGAAGGTTACATCAGGGAACAGGGAAAAGGGGGTCGCTGGAGAGTTATGCTTCTGCTACCGGTGTAAAGCTTACGGCCATTGAGTTAATGGAAAAAAGCAAAGAAGATAGCTTGTTAAGAAAAATTCCTGCAGATAAACTGGATTCAAAAGCAGTATATGAAGCCGCCATACAAGGTGATAAACTTGCCCTGGAAGTTTTTGAGTTTACCGGAAAAATTCTTGGATTAGCGCTGGCAAATGCTGTTATGTTTAGTAGTCCCGAAGCTATAGTTTTATTTGGCGGGCTGACAAAAGCAGGAGACTTAATTTTAAAACCTACCCGGGAACACATGGAATCTAACCTCTTAAAAGTATTTCAAAACAAGGTTAAATTGTTAATTAGTCATTTAAAAGAATCTGATGCTGCTATACTTGGAGCGAGTGCCCTGGCGTGGGAAATGAAATAATTATTTAAAAAAATCATACTCAGAGGCTGCTCTAATTGCTTAATAAGACAGCTTCTTTTTATTTCACAAAACGAATGGAAAGAAACCCGATGTAAAAAATTTTACTACGTTCGTTTTGTCTCCCAGGAATCCTACCAAACTCTTTTTTAAGTTTTACATAAAAGTAAAAAGCGATTTTGTCGCATAACTTACATTTTACCACCCCTTACCAGCTATTTTGACAAAATGCATCAAAATTATGTGTGTAAAATGTGCACTATAAAGTTAATCGCGGCATAACTTTTACCATGAATAATGTGTCAAATAATAAAGCACCTGACTATGATTTACGAAACATGTGTAGATACGAATCTTGCACAGGAAACCGAAAAGAAAAAACTTTCGCTTAAGTCTCTGGCTGAGGAACTTTATCTACATAAAAAAAATGCGGCTTATGTTGAACATAGTTCCTACTGGTATCATTCAAATTTGCATGTTATTAATATGCAGGAAGATGAGGATGCGGCTGTAAGAACGGATGTGACAAACTAAATCTTATACTAATAGTTAATGAGCTTATAACCGGTTGTTAAAAGAAAGCTTAAAAAACTATTGGGAACAACAAAGTTTTTTGAAAGAAAATTTCTACTGTAATCCCGTAAATTCTATTCCTAAACCGGGGTTAGAAGAACAACTAATTTTTCCGTAATCGTACGCAACGCCCGTTGCTACATCTTCTGCTAATAAAAGAGGACCATCCATGTCAACATAATCTAGCAAAGGGGCAAGATGAGCAATAGCTGCCGAACCAATTGTGCTTTCATTCATACAACCAATCATTACTTTCATCCCAAATTTCCTGGCCTGTTCTATCATTCTTTTAGCCGGGGTAATGCCGCTACATTTGGTGAGCTTGATATTAATTCCGTGAAAATGCTGGTAGCATTTTTCTACGTCTTGTTCGTACACGCAACTTTCATCTGCCAGTAAGGGCAAAGGAGAATTGTTATATAATACTTTCATACCTTCCCAATCCTCTTTAGCCAGGGGTTGTTCTACTAATTCAACTCCCAAATTTTGTAACTGAGGGATTTTTTCTAAGGCTTCTTCCAATTTCCAGCCGGCATTAGCATCCACACGTAAAGGCGCATCGGTATGCTTCCGTAATTCTTTCACCATTTCAATATCATAGTCTGTTCCAACTTTTATTTTGTAAATAGGCCAGAGCCTTTCTTTCATTTTGACCACCATTTTCTCTATACTATCAATCCCGATAGTGTAGTCCGTTAAAGGAGCTTTAGTAATATCCAGTCCCCACAGCTTATACAATGGTTTCTGCTTCATTTTTCCGTACAAATCCCAACCAGCCATATCCAATGCACAAACTAAAAAATGATTTTCAGGAAAAAGATGATGTAAATAATGCCAATAACGTTCCGGCTCCGTAAATGCATATTTTTCCACCAAAGCTCTTTTATTCTCTAAATCCTCAATCATCTTCTCTACCGGAATGTGGTAATAGGCAATCGCGGGTGCCTCACCATAACCTTTAATGCCCATATGCTCCAGCTCAACAATTAAAGTGGGTTGGTGTGTTTTAGTACCTTTTGAAATAGTAAAAGGATGGTGAAATTTTAGTGAAAAAGACCAATATTTTATTTTCATAACTCAATCTGCCTTCTTATAATGTTATTTCAGCGACCACTTGCCTCCACATAACTACGCAACTCTTCATTAAAATCTCTTTCTTTGAGTAATTGTTCCAAGGTTAAGTGCATTCGGTAACGCCAATAATGTTTAGGATTGGCAGGAATATTTATCCTCTCATCATTAGGGTTTTCTCTTCTCAATAATTCATTGATACCCAGCAGATCCTGCATTTGAAAGATGGCCCACATGGCCGGAGAATACAAATGTTGCAAAACAATTGCTTTATTAACCCATCCTTCACAGAAAAAGGGAGCATCACCATATTGCCCCATTACAACATTATAAAATTTTTGTGTCTTAATCCTATCCTCTTCCCACCAACCGCGAATTGTGCTCATATCATGTGTTGAGGGGGTTACTACTGACAGGTAGGGGGCATCGTTAGGATGGAAAAATTCCTTGGAAGGATCCTTGGGCATACGTTGAATTTCCAGGCTCAATAAACCTAACTGCTTCATTACATCCGGTACACAGGCGGGAACCATCCCCAAATCTTCTCCGCAAATAAGCATATTGGTACTTCGCTTTAAAGCGGGCAGTTTCTTCATTGCTTCATGGTACCAGAAATCATCCTGTCTCTTATAAAAGTAATTAACGTACAAATTTTTCAATTTGCTTTTTGTATCATCATCTAAATACTGAAAAGACCTGGTATTTTCCATTGAAATACGAAAATGGAATTTCTGTCCTTGCGAGCCTTCTTCTTCAAATAAAATTACATTTGATATTAAATCGTATAAACCATACCGTATGCGATTGTTTTCATCCGTAATTTCCAAAGAATCAAAATATGTTTCTACCTGTCGTTGCGTGGCAAACTCAGGTTTTAATTCATAGTAACCGTTACCCGTTGCATCCAAATATTCTTTGATAGTACCACTATTATTGCCAAACATATCATTTAACACATTATCGTTTATAAAAGGGTTACAATAACGATAATGATCAAACCATAAACCACTTTGGGCAAACTCATTAATATGAATGGCAATTGCAGGTACAAATCTGCCTAAAATACCTTCTACTGCATGCATGGGAATGCTCCATATCCGGAAGAAACCTAGTATATGGTCAACACGAAAAGCATCGAAGTAATAACCCATTTGTATAAACCGTTTATGCCACCAATCAAACCCGTCTTCAGCCATTTTTTCCCAATTATATGTTGGGAAACCCCAATTTTGACCCTTAATAGCAAAATCATCGGGTGGAGCTCCCGCCTGTGAATCTATATGATATAATTCCGGCTTTACCCATGCATCACAACCAAAGCGGTAAATACCAATAGGAATATCGCCTTTTAAAACTATGCCGTTTTTATGTGCATAGGACACGGCATCAATTAACTGTAAATGCAAATAGTATTGCGTAAAATAATAAAATGCAATTGAAGAATAATGACGTTGGGATGGGGCTGAAAGCTTTTCAATAGCTTCTTTATCATATACACTATTTGCTTTCCATTGATTAAAATCCGCTGTCCCATTTTTATCACGCAAATAGCAAAAAGCAGCATATGGAATAAGCCAATGTTTATTTTCATTAAAGAATTTTACATATTTTTCTTCTTGCACAAAGCTATCTTTCTTCAAAACATATAATTCCTTAATGGCTTTTAATTTAAAATTCATTACTTTTTCGTAATCCACTTCCGGCAGATCATTCAATTCCTTTTGCTCATGCTTCCAGCTTTTTATCAGTTCCGCATATTCTTTTCCGGCAACCTGTTCCAAATTTAAAAATATTGGATGTAACGCAAATGCCGAAATTGCTGCATAAGGATACGAATCTGTCCATGTATGCGTTGCCGTTGTATCATTAATCGGTAATAATTGAATTAATTTCAACCCGATTTTTTTCGACCAATCTACCAACACTCTTATATCAGTGAATTCTCCTACTCCAAAACTATTTTTGGTTTTTAAACTAAACACCGGGATAGCTATTCCTGCACCTTTCCAGGTATTATTAGGCAATTGAGCAAAACCGTCGTGTAAAATAGTCAGCTTCTTTTTGCTATTGGCATCATATATTACCCGGTTATTCCCATTTTCAAACTGTACAAATTCATCTTTTTTAGAATTATAAACACCATATTTATAGCTAAGTGGTAAAGTTTCTTTAGAAAGATTTACTTTAGCTACCCACCAGCTTCCTTCTTTATTCATTAACAATGGCTCATCCGTTTTCCAGTCTCCAAAAATTTTGCTATTGCCTGTTAAACAAAGAACTTCATTCTTTTTCAGTAAAGGAGCTTTTACTTTAAAAACGTGGGTAGAACCTCTGTAAGGCCGGGCCTTTGTTTCTGAATGGCTTTTTAAAAAAACTTTTTGAAAGGGCTGCGTGTAAAATGCATTTTCAAATTCACCAGCATGATTCCATGTATCAACCACCTGAATTTCCTCAGCCAATATTTTAGAGACTTCAATGCACCGATCGTTGCCCCATTCAATTACATTATCTCTATTTTCGTTATGGAGTATATAACGGTAGTTAATAGATTCAAAAGGTATTTCCGGCAATTCAATTACACCATGCCATAATTCCTCATTCAGATAAGTAAGCGGGAAGCTTTTGCTTACATCGTTATTTCCTAATAAAACGTGATTACCTGAAACAGACAATGATTGTCCAAAGTTGGTATGAAATCTTACATAAAAACGAATCTTCATCGCAATTTTTTTTAGCTAAGGAAAGGCAAAATAAGTCATTTTTAGGTTTATTAAGAAAGTTAAACCACCGACTAATTACTTGTTGAAAAATGACGGGGAATGTTGTTTTTTATTAATTCCCTCCTATCTTCGCAGGAAATTTTTTTACCCATGGAGGAAACAAAAAAATCAACAGGTTTGTATTGGTTGTTGTTCTTTATTTCAAGCGCTTTATTTGCTTATTTATGTATGTATCACGGTGATTTGCTTTCTGCCGCTATCCCATTTGTTTGCTTTTTTCTGGTGAAAGCTTTAGATATTATCTAAACGCCTGCGTAACATTCTTTGATGCAGCAAATATTAGTAATGGGTTAATCCTCATTTACTAATACTCCCATTTTTCCCATTTGATAATCCTTTATGGCTTGCATTAGTTCCGTTTGATTGTTCATAACAAAAGGACCATATTGCGCAATGGGTTCATTTATTGGTTCTCCGGACACTAACAAAATCAAAGAATCTTCCCGAGTTTTGATGGCAATAAACCCATCGGCACGTTCAAATTCAAGCATTGTCCTGTCTGTTATCCATTGACTTTCGTTAACATCCACATTGCCCTTTAATAAATAAAATAATACATTCTCTGTTGGTGCAAACTCAAATTGTACTTCGGCCCCTTTTTTTAATTCCAATGTAAAGGCCTTGATGTTAGTAATGGATTCAATTGGGCCAACAAGCCCATTCCAACTACCGGATATAATATTTACTTGTCCTCTTTCATTATTCAACTCCTTATAGGGAATATCTTCCTTTTGAAAACCCTGGTAATTGGGCTGAATCATCTTTAGTTTAGCAGGCAGATTTATCCAGAGTTGAATGGCCTCAAGTTTCCCCCCCGTCTTTCGAAATCTTTTGGAGGCATACTCTGCATGTATAATTCCCATTCCTGAGGTCATCCATTGTACCCCGCCACTACTAATAATACTCTTATTTCCTCTTGAATCGTGATGATTTATCTCGCCGCTAAAAACAAAAGTCACCGGTTCAAAACCCCTATGTGGATGTGGCCCTATATCCAACGCCATATTATCGGGACCAAATTCGTAAGGACCCAAGTGATGTAGCAGTATGAAGGGGCTTATCTGCTCTATTTTTTGTGTTGGCAAAGGTTGGTGTAATAATATTTCGCCCATCATGGTTGGCTGGGCCTTAATTATATTGGCTATTTTTCGCATCATAAAATGATAACAATTATATTCAGGTAAAGTTTTCTATCAACGTTCTTTTCTTATTTTTTATATGAGTACACTTCTGGAATTTTATCGGCAGCAAATTAATCAACTTATTCGTCCATACTGTTATTTAGAAAAAACTGTTACTTGTTGACTTTCTTAAGCTTAGTGCTTTTATTATAGGTTGCAAACCGGCTGGTCAACTCCATTTTTCCGGGAACGGTTGGGTTACCCATTTTGCCGTAAAAATATCAGAATTTATTTGAGGTAAAATAATCTTATGCAGAAACTTTTTTATTACTCAAAATGAAGCTGATACTATAAAAGGAGAGTCCAACTAATTTGATAAAAAAGTATGTAAACAAAGAAAATATTTACTGAACTTGAATACTTTCGGTCGGTAATCTCTTTACCACTTACTTAACAAACAACAACTGACATCGGAGGCAAAAAATTATCTTAAAGGTTAAAATACGACTTAAGCTATGTCTTCCGGGTCTCTCCTCCTAAATATCTGAAAGAAAATAAAAACCCATAATAATTTTTTATCTCGTATATTTACCCTGTGAATAAAAGTTCTTCCAACAAACAGTTCGGATTAGTATCAATTCTTGCTATCCTTTTCAGTAAAAATTAATCTCCTCTTTACTTCTTGCGGCAGTTTTTTATCACATTTAATTAAATTGTTTATTTAAAAATTTGTTTTATGAACATGTACGTGTCTAATTTAAGTTTTCAAACAACTGATGATGACTTAAGAAATTTATTTAGCCAGTATGGCAATGTAAACTCTGCAAAAGTGATTACTGATAGGGAAACCGGTCGCAGCCGCGGCTTTGGCTTTGTAGAAATGGATGTGGTAACAGAAGGACGTGATGCAATGGAAAAACTGAATGGTAAAGAAATTGAAGGCAGGGCAATGTCTGTATCAGTTGCAAGAGAAAAAGATGACAAGGGGTACAAAAAGAGTTTTGGCCGAGATAATAACAAGAGATGGTAATATTAAGAAGTACTTAATATTTTATGTTATAACTTACTTTTTTCAATAACTGTATTTTCCGTTTCATTTTTTTAACCGGTTTGAACCGGTGCTGTGGTATTTTTAATCCGCAGTAAGAAATTATTGTCCATAGTAAGCAAAATACTTTGTTCTGTTATAAATTTTTTTATTGTTTCATCTTCCTGTAATATCAAAACAAGGTCTCTTATAAGTGTGGTTTGTTTATCGGAATGGCTTAGTTTGCCGTTTACTAGTTGAGCATCAAATGTAAATTTCACTTTTCTGCCTCCCGTAGCCCTTAAAAAATCAATACTACTCAAGGTTAATAATTGATCTTCAGCTACAGATTTTTTCAACAGTATTTTTATTACTGGTAGATATTTTCTCCAAACATGAACAAACATATATTAATTGCTTTTATTTTATTTATTACGTTTTATACGGTCATTACCAAACATTCACTATAAATGCCCGCTTCCGAGTTAAGTGGTTGGGATTTAATTTCACTAAGCAGCTTTTCTGCTTCAAGTGTTTCCACAAAATATTCAAGGATGTATGAATATGCACAACTCTCAAAATACGCTTCATAAATATTCAGGTATTGATGACATTTAATCTCTCTAAAAACAGATACATCCGTTTGCTCTTTATTCACAAATATCATTACTGCTAACAGGTTGCCTCCCTGGTGAAGTTCACGTTCGACCTGTAAAGGCTTATAACCACCCACCTGTATTATACGTAATGAACCAATAACACCAATATCCGGATTCCGGCCGCGATTAAATACAAATTTAAAATCACCGCTTGAAGTAATATGACGGGATACATAGCGAAACCTATCTTTAGAAGCTTTCATAACGATTACTTCCTCCTCTTCCCTTCTAAGCTTTTTCTTACTCAAATAATTTTTCATTATACCAGAAAATTCCTGGTATTCAATATTTGTATCAAAGCAAACAAACTGCATAATGGTATCTTTTTTCATAAAATAATTTGAAACTCATTGCTGTCATCACGGATATTAAACCTCTATGACGGCAAAGAGAAAATGAATTCGAAAAGGAAAAACCCGATTGATATTTTAAATATCTGTAAAAAAATTCCCTCTAACCATAAAATTGCAACGTTTCAACAATCAATGTAAGTCAATAAGAAAAGAGACTGATAATCGTAAGTAATTAAACAAAGATTGGTAATTTAAAAAGCACTGCTATTAAAAGAACTAATACATATTTGTTGTAAAGGTCGCACAATTTAGCCATGTCAGGAAATATAATTAATAATGCTGATTAATTTGGCCAAAAAATGGTATTCCCGGAAGTGTGCATAAATTCAAAACATGAATCAAGTCATTAATCTTGAAATGCTGTCCTTTTAACAGGACGCATGTATTTTTTATTCAATACAGCAATAGTTGCTTAAGTTGGTATTATTATCAAAAAACTTTTTGTCCCTCTTCAACCCATTTTAAAGATTTATTCACAAATCCCGTGATGAAAAAAGTTGGCATTAATTATTAACGTTATCTGTACGTCATATAAAACACTACCCATCATGCCAAAAAAATACAAGATAATCAATCGGATTATCTATCGCCTCTATCTTTTTTCACCTTTGCCTTGATTATATTTAGGAAAAAAGGGGGTTGTTGAACATTCTTTACACTTGGTGCCTATCATGAACCAAACGATTGTCTTAATTCTTCCAAAAGCTTAAAAAACCAGTTGAATTTAAAGAAATAATTCCCGAACAATTTTTTGAAACCATTAGTCAGGTAACTACCACCAAAAACAGGTCTGGGATTTTCCAGGCTAATGAAAAAATCGCTTTTTTTAATACAATATGAATTTAACGAAGATGTACAAATGCCCTCATTAAGTATCTAACTTTTTAGGGGGCAGTACATAATTGTCAAGGCTTTTTTTAGGTTAATTAAATTATAAATAACCAATTGAATCAGGTATTTCAAACCTGGTTTTCATTTATCACTTGCGGCAAGGGCTATTGAGCCATGCGTTACGAATTTTTAACTGCTCCTCACCGGCTGTATTATCAAATTCGAGTACATTTTCCAGTGTCCTAACTACTTTTATAGCGGGAGCAGATAAGGTTACAATTTCCTTTTCACCGGCAGCATTTTTTCGTTTCACTTGTACGGTAACAATATCTCCTTCTTTTGCTGAAGATGCAAATTTGGCCAGGATTCCCCGAAAAGAGCTGGGGGTTACTGCTTCATTATTAAAACTAATAATCTCATCGTCTATTTGGTAACCCATTCTTTTCCCAAATTCATTCAAATTAGCTACGCTTGTTATTACTACTCCATCTCCCCCCCTCCTATATGCAAATCCACCATCTGAAAACACCTTTACATCCTTTTTAGTGTTGTATTTAATTCCGACCAAAGCAAAAAACTCGTCATAAGGAATAGGCGTATTACCTTCAACATATTTCCGGAAGTACTCCCTCACTTCAGGAAAAGTAATTTTTGTTATTTCATCAAACAATTCATCATCCTTAAAATAATTTGTGGGGCCATAACGTATAGATAAATCATGTTTTAAGTTGTGTACCCCATAATTACCTCCGGATAATTTATTCAAATAAATATCCAAGCAAGCATTTATTAATGCCCCTTTTTGGTACACGTTTATAAATTGATCATTATACTTGTCTGCACTGTTTACACTTAGTTCTGTAAAAGAAAGGGTGTCTTTAAAAAATCTTTTTGAAAAAGAAATTTTCTGAGACAACCGTCTTAGATACTCTTCCGGCGAAATTAATCCTTGTGTTACCTGTGTGTGGTGTGCATCATACTCAGTAGATCCCTCATACAACCAAAGATGCTTAGATAAAACTGTTCGATTAAAATTAAATTCTCTTACTTCGCGGGAGCATATACTAAGTGGCGTAATAATATGAAAAAATTCATGTGAAGAAACGTCCACAATTTGGGTAATTGCCAACTGCTCCGGTTCCTCCGGCAAGGAGTAAAAGCTGGAATAAGGATGCTCCAAGGCGCCTTCACCTTTTACCAATGGTTGCTCGCTATTAAAATAATAAATAAAAGCATACCGGGCTACCGGCAATTTCCCCCCAAGATAATTCTTGGCTGCAAATAACAATGACTTCAAATTTGCTGCAATAAATTTTGAGGTAATTAATTTTTTAGGCGAATACACAGATACCAAAATATCTGTAGCACCAACTTTTACAGTAGTAGTATCGGGTACACAAAACATAATAGGTGAATCATACAATTGATCCACATTTTCACAACGAAAAACATCGGTGTTTGCACTACTGCTTACAGGCACCAACGCAGTAGAAGCAAAAAAATTAGCCGGGCGGGTAATCGTGAAATCAAAAGGAATTTTTTTCATCCCATCTAAATAACCAAAAATACCACAGGTATTAATCGAGAAATTTTTCCCCTCTTCAAAATTAGTCCCTGCCATCTCAAAAACATTATGCCTATATGAAGCATCCCATGTATCTTCCACATTGTACTTTATTTTATATAAAAGGTTGGCATTTTTAATTTTCCATCCGTTGGAATCAGCAAGCATCATTACAGGTAAAGATTTGCCGGCTTTGTCAAATGCCTTTACGTTTTTAACAAATTTTCCAAAATCGCTATTCCTGTACGTGCCCGGTATAATTTTAGGCATGTAAAAAATAATTTCCGACTTCTTTACTTTTGGCGTAATTAATTCTATCGAAAGTTCGTCGTTCTTAAGTTTAGTCAAATCAACAGAATATTTGTAACTGTTTTGGCCACTTACTGAAGTAAGAAAAGCTTGTAAAAAAAACAGTAGGAAAAAAGCATAATTTAGCTTCATAAAAAAATATTTTATATGTAACAAAAATCGGTAAAAAAATAAATATGCGCTACCGTTCATCAACAAAAAATGAGAATTCAACCTATTAGCTTCTAATATTACGATTTTTGGCATTAAACCACCCATACAAAGGAACTCCTGTTAACATCAGTATTATCCCAATGGCTGCTTCCCTTGGCCGGGCAATAATAGTATTAAAAAATAACGCTGAACAAAATAAAATGACAATGGCAGGAACAAAAGGATAACCCCACACTTTGTAAGAACGGGGTGCATCAGGCATTCTCCTTCTTAATATAAAAACCCCTAATGTAGTAGCTCCATAATAAATAAAAACTGCAAAAATTACCATATCCGTTAGCTGATCAAACGTTCCCGAAAAAACCAACAAAATTGCCCATACGCATTGGTATAATAATGAGTTACCAGGTACATTTGCATTATTAAGTTTGGCTACAGGACTAAAAAAGACCCCTTCTTTTGCCATAGCATAGTAGGGGCGACAACTAACCAATATCGTAGCATTTGTACACCCTAAAGTAGTAATACAAATGAGTATGGAAATAAGTAATACACCTGTATTACCACCAAAAACTCTTACCGCCTCTATAGCAGCAATTTTATTTCCCGCCTGTTGAATTTGTTCCAGGTTCTGAATAGGAAGCAGGGAAAGATAGGCTGTGTTTACCAATAGATAAAGCGCAATCACCATAAAAACGCCCAACATAATTCCTAAAGGCAAATTACGATTCACATTTTTTATTTCTCCTCCAATATAACCTGTAGAGGCCCAGCCCTGGTAAGCCCAAAAAGCAGCCAGCATTGCTGTAAATATAGCGCTAAATGTTATAGGAGAATTGTCTGACGTTTTTAAATTAAAAACATGATGAACCTGCGATTGACTGCTGGTAAATCCAAAAAAAATAATTGCTAAAATACCTGACAATATCAAAATCATTAAAGCTGTGCTAAAACCAGCGCCGGTTTTTATACCCCTGCTATTAATCCATGTTAGTAAAATAATCAGCGCTATGGCAGTAAGCTTAATATTTAAATTAGCAAAAGGATAAAAAACTCCTGCAATATTTGTTGAACTAAAATTCTCCAATAAAGGAGGTAGGGAAATAATATTATTTAATGATTCTGCAAACACATATGCCAACGATGAAATAGAAGCCGTTTGAATAATGGCAAACAGCGACCACCCAAAAAGAAAAGCAAAAAACTTATTATAGATTTTTTTGTAATAAACATACTCGCCACCAGTATCTGCCAATAACCCCGCTACTTCTGCATTACACAACGCTCCCATTAAACTAATTACTCCTGCTAACACCCAACATATCAAGACCCATCCCGGCGAATGTAATTCTGAAGCCATAGGAGCCACTTTTTTATATACACCGGACCCAATAATATTTCCTACTACTAATACCACCACAAAGGATAATCCCAAAGATCTCTTTAACTGGCTGGTTGCATTCATATTAAATTATTTAAAAGAGAAAAATACGAAATAAATATTACCTCTTGTTCTTTGAAAAACAGTTGACTGCAGGCCCTTTTAAGAACAGGTAAACTTTTTAAAAAATATATTACGCTTAATCACGTCAATTGTCATTATACAACAACTCAACAATGGCACAAACTTTATTTATTGTAATTATAACGAACTTAAATTTAAATGCGTTCAAATCTGTTTTGCATAAAATTTTACTGTTTCACCTCAGTGAATTTGTTTTTCAAAGGGGTGAGCCATGTCTTCAGGATGATTGATATTGTGTACTACGTCTTTCTTTTTCAGCATTCGCCAAACTTGCATAATAGCCGTTATACCAAATATGCTCCCAATAATATAATGAAGAATGTGCTGGTTACTGTTGAGCCTATCTGCTACTATTTGGCCTCCAAAGATAAAAATGCAATTACCAATAAAAGTGCCAATACCAATACCTACTATATAGAAATTATAAAAAGAAGGCTTAGGTTGCAATACTTTTTTGGTAAACAAAACAGAACTCCAACCAAACCAAAAAGGTATTTGAACCGGATTAATCGCACTCATCATTAACCCAAGAAAAAAACGGTGCATGGTATTGGAGAGAATAATATTTTTTGAATTACCGGATGCATTACCAGCAGCAGCAAAACTGAATATGGCCAAAGCTATTATTATCAACAATGTTATCCATTCCAAAGCTTTAAATAACTTTACTTGTTTACGTACCCAACCCATTGCTACCAATGAAAGACGCACATATAATATTTCAGCCAATAGTGCGCCGAGAGAAAACCAAAGGGCAGGAATGATTCCATCGGTAACTGAAAGTTGCATAGCCGCGACATTTAAGGTACCCAAGGGAAGTGTTCCCAAAAAACTTACTAACATCCCGATAAAAAAAACATGAAGCAGACGTGGCATAAAACGAAAATACGAATGAAATAAATATTGGGATAATTATAATAAAAAGCATAAAATATTGCCAACACAAATTTCCCTCATTTACAAACACATCGTATTTAAATACCAATTAAGCGCTATGTAGTAAATTATTATGCACTTCTTCCAGCCTTTTTGTATAAGCATTATTGTCTTTAAACATTTGCATGCCTTCCCGCATGCTCATATAAGAATGCCCCCTTTTGTGATTCATGTGGCTAATACGCCATAATAAAATCCAATGACGTACAATTTCTTTCCAGGCAAAGAAAATAGAATGTTTGGGGTCATAAATATGAGTAGGTTCACTCCCAGCTCCATTTAATTCTATAATAGATATATTCTTCCCCTTTTTTAATTCCTCCCATGTATTATACCGAAGATCTAGCCTACCAAAATAAAAATCCGGTACTTGGCGGCTAATTGCATCAATTGTATTCGTTAATTCTTCATCAATTAAATGAGTATAATCCAAAAACTTGGCGCCCCGGGCATGGTTGCCATAGGGAACCAATAGTTTCTTTTCTCCTGCTTTAGGTATTTCATTCATTTCATCATTATACTCCTTTTGCAAAGCGGGGATTTGCAGTACATACCGCTTGTCTTTTTGAAGCAACTGCAATAAAGTGGAATGTCCATCTCCTAAAACCATTAAAAATTCTTTTGCCACTATTCCCGAAATATGTCCTTTATCATCACCCGGATAACGGTAGTAAAAAATGCCCAATTCGTTTTCTAGGGAAACAAATTCCTGTACAAGAAAGTTAATAGTATAGTGCGGTATATATTTAATAATGTCTTCTTCGTTTTCAATCTTCTTTGCTGCTAACCCTCGCATTCCAATATCCGGTTTGGCCATTAAGGGGTAAGAAAGGTTTGCCTGCTTAATAGCATTAATAACTTGAGAGGCAGGAGTTCCACCGGCGAATAATAGTGTTTTGGGATGAAGATGGCCAGGTAATTGATCGTAAATTTCTTTTTTACTTTCGAGCAAAAAACCGCCATTAGCTATTTTAGGGTTTGATGCGGTAATAAAAAACTTAAACCCACTGCGAACACAAAGCCAGGCAAAAACAGGATACACAAGAGCATAAACCGTATTCATGCTCCAATATTCCCAATGAGAAAGCTTTATTAAAACCGGTTTGTGTAAAAAGCGTTGCCACCAATTCATGCTAAAAGACTTCTGTGGGGCTAAAGTTAAAGTTGGTGGTGTAGAATTGGTCATTTTTTAAATCAATATATTTGATAAACGCCTTCTCATTATCTAAAACAATGCTTGTTATACTAACTGTGTATAAAAACCCGTCACGGTTCATTCGTATATCATTCTCCACATCTCCTTCACCCCCGAAGTGATGAAAGTGAATAATATTATCTTGGGAAGGAAACGAGTCCTTCTTCATAAAATCATTAAACCAGTTATTTCTGCGGGCAATTGTTTGATCATCGTACAGCGTTACTGATGACCAGATATGAGAGGTAGTAATATCTTTGGGCGTTATGTGCTTCTTTTCTCCATCCCAACGGCATTCATACAATTCGCCTTCCCGATACATAACGAGGGTAAATGGTTCAATATTGGTCAAATCAGTTTGCCTGTATTTATCCAACTGCCATTGGCTATCCATTACCTCTAAAAAAATTAATCCACGACTTTTCCTGTAGGGATAATTGGGTATATGCTTTTTAAATCCTCCATTGAGCAGAACCATTGCATTGCCGTTTTCATGCAGTGCAATCCAGGTTCCGTTAGCCTGTGCGTCTTTTGGAAAAAATATTTTTCCACTTTTAAATGTATAAGCCATTGGCGCTAAGGCATCAGCACGGCTATGCTTTTCATCCCGGTTGGAGGTGAGAAAAATTTTATCCTTGTGTGGTATATAAGTTACTGTGCACATTTTTTCCGGTAGCGCATGGTTGATGAAGCAACACCAAAATCTTCAGGCAAATCAAGCACAGAAACTTCATTTACGCCAATACGTATCAGGGCCATATGATGAATGGTATGCTCCAGATTATAAATAATTTCACGATAATAATTGGTTAAAACGACTACCAATTCACTGGAAGTATCATCATATAGAGATTCTAAGCGTATTTCCTTATTCTCTTTATTTAGATTTTTATATAACTCGTGCAACAATGAGGAAGCAACTTCTCTGTCAGTCTCAATTGTTAAATCTCTCTTACGCTTTTCATAATTTACTACCCCAGTTACATATCCATTTTCAAGACATTGAAGTAATTCAATAATATGCCGAACATGCTGGCCTATGGTAGCATTATTAAGCGAAGCACATGGTTTAGCATATTGTTCATTAGAGAGCTGATTAATCGTTTCAGCCAACTGAACAAAAACATTTTGTACTGCTTTTTGTAATTGCATGTGTATTGTATTAATTAGGGTGCAAATTTAGGGTTTTTTGGCAAATACGCTTAGGTAAACAATAAGATTATCTGCTAAAGAAAAGCTATTACCTCCTACTTTATAATCTCTGCGGTTCATTTTAAAATCTGCGGTAAATAAAAGACCCTCATTCTGCTGGCGAACCTTAAAGGGAAAGGAAATTTCTTTGGTTATTCCTTTTATGGTGAGTGTACCAAAAAAATACAGCCAGCCTTCTTTGTCAGCAGGGGTTATTTTGGTTGATTTCATCCGGATTTTTGGATGATTCACTACATCAAAATATTCATCTTTTTTTAAATGCCTGTCTCTTGCCCCCACCCCGGTATTTATAGTTGCGGATTCAACAGTAACGTCAAAAGCTGCCGTTGATATGTTTTTTTCATCAAACGAAATCGAACCCTGTAAACCTTTAAAGGATCCTGTTACGGTAATACCAAAATTTTTTATTTTAAATTTTACATCAGAACCTTCCTGTGACGGGATATAATGCTGCGCAAAAGTTTTAGCAGCCAGCAGAATAGCAACGGCTGTAAAAAACAAACTATTTTTCAGTGAATGCCATTTCATAAACCTCATCCCCAAATATTCTAATATCTTGATGAATAACGTATCTTCTTAACAGTTTTATCTCAGTTCCGCAGAACCAAATAAATGCGCAAAAGCTTCGCACCAAATCAAGGCATACTTATAATCGCTATAATCAGGAGCCCCGGGTATATCGTATATCTGATTTCCGTTTGTTGATCTTAAATTACCAAGTCGTATATACCTGCTCGCATTTAAGTCGGTTGACAGATACACCTTTAAATCCGGTCCATTATTTACACTAAAATTTTCAAGATAAAGCCTGTGAGCCTGGCTGACAGTATCTCTAAGAATCCTGGCCGTCCCCCTGGTAGAACCATAGGGTCCATTTATAAAGTTTCCTGATTTTATTATAACAGATGTTCCGTACCCGGAAGTGCCGGAAGTATCATTTCGAACACCACCAGGATTGTCATTAATTGTATTAGTTGGAGAAAGGTCTTTTTTACAAGCTCCTACAAAAACAACTATTGCTAATAAACACAAAAACTTTTTCATCTGTATTCTAATATTAAAAATTATACGATACACCTGCTAAAAAAGCGGGTACTTTATTGCGGAACCGGTCGTTGGCTCTGGGATATGTCTGAACTTTGGTATCGGTTATATACTCAGTAAATAAAAATTGCACCCCTGCTTTTACGCCCCATTTTTTATTAAAATTGTATTTACCAAAAAGCTCAGAATTTAAACTCCCCCGGTCATTATCGCTAATAAGCAGCACATTAAAATTAGCCACCTTGGCATTAGTTAATTGTCCGCTTGCTCCGTTAATATACCGGCCTGGCTTTTTACCTCCAAATGAAAATCCAATAGCATCAATATTAAAACCAATATACCATTTGGAGTTTATATGATAGCCGAAATTAATTGTAGCATTTAAAGAATTTACCTGCGGACTATTGATTAATAAGGTATCAATATTAGTCTCAATATCTTCTTTAAAAATTACAAACGGACCAGTACTTCCACTGGTAATAATAGCGGGGGCTGTACGATAGTAACGATTCTGTCCGAAATAAGAGGTTAATCTTCCTCCTATACCTATTTCAAATTTTCTCTTTTTGCCTAAGCCCCAGTTGTGAACGTAAGAAAGTGCAACACTTCCCTGCTTATCACCAATGGATGCTGAAAAGTCAGCAAACTGATTTCGCTTAAGATTTGTTGATTGTGCCGATGCTATATTTCCTACAGTTAATAATAGAAATAATATTAAAATCTTATTCATAAAATTAAAATCATGCTTTTTTAAATAATGTGAACAAACGTTCTCTGAAAATAATTACCAGTATAATACATGAAACAAATACTGCGCTGGCATAAAAAAACAACAAGCCTCCATCTCCCTGAATCTCTAATCCTAATTTAGTTAAATGAAAAAATATGGCGCCACTCATTAACCCTATACCTAACAAAGCTCCGAAATGTGTAGTGCGGGGGTAAAGTATTAATGCGGAAGCAATAAGCTCTAATACACCTGAACCAATACGTCCCCATGGTTCCATCCCTACCTGAGTGAAGATATAAATAGACTCTTCGGCACCTGTAAATTTAAAAAAGAGTGTTTGTAGCATAAGTACAGCTGCTACAAGACGCAATACCCAAATAAAAAAGGCTTGAAAATTCATAAAAGAGAGGTTATAATTTTAACAAAGTAATAAATGATGTGGAAAATCTGTTTTATCGCATACTCTTGTTACAGTACAGTTAAATCTTGCCCTAATGTAAAACCCCAGGACATTTGTCTTAACTACACCTATACAAATACCTGCTATTTAAAAATCTTTTTCCAGTATTCATCTGCCTTAGTATGCAGGTTGGCTTCGTCCTTGTTCCAACTTTTCAAAGTATTATTGAAAAACCTATTGTAGAACAAATACAATTTACCATTTACAATCTTAAAGGTTTCAGGGTCTATTTCTACTTTTTCTCCATTTTTACCCATTGCATATGCACACCACCCACCGTATTCCGGCTCATATTTTGAGGGATTCTTTTTAAATTCTTCTTTATTCTCAACAGAAGAAAAATAATAAGTTACACCTTCAAAAACTACTGCATTCGCTTTGTTGCCTTCTACCGCTTTTCCTTGCTTAAAATAGGCTACGGGATCATAACCACCAATCGCAATTCCTTTCTTATCAATATTAAATTGCTTTTTGCGTAAAGCTTCTTGTGAGAAAACACTAACCGAAACAAAGAGTACCAGTACGGCTAAAAATATTTTTTTCATATTATAAGTAATTATGAAACAAAATTAATTTGGGCATTAAGCTATACTTGTCAGTTATGCGACAGTCACGAGCTTTTGTATTTTTTTAACATCAAGGAAGCAAATCTGGTTACGACTATACGACAAAACATCTTCTTTTTCCAATTCGTTTATCATGGTAGTAACCGTTTGCCTGGTAGAACCAATAAGATTGGCAATATCTTCGTGAGTAAGATAATTAGGAATGCAAAATCCTTCCCCATGCTTGTCTCCAATATTTTGTTCAACTAATTGAGCAAAGAAATTGATAAGCCTGGTTTTTACGTCCTTATTCAGTAGGTTGATAAGTCTGTTCTGAATAACCATTAACTTATTTCCCACTCTCTTTGTGTATTCAATGGCAAGAACTGGTTTTGTTTTTAAAAGCTTCTGAAAATCTTCAATATTAAAAGAGCATAAACTTACATCCCCCTTATATGCCTGGGCAAACTCACCATTCAGGTTGCTTTTTTCCAGTGTTATTTGTCCAAACAGTTCTCCCTTTTGAATAATTTCTTTAATAACCTCCTTACCACTCTCATCTATATATCCAATTTTAATATACCCTTCTTTAAGAAAATACAACTTGTTATGATAATGGGAATCAAAATAAATATAATCACCCTTTTTCGCCTCAATAAAATTGTGAATAACATGAAGCTCCATATAATCTTCATCACTAAAGTGACACCACAAATCATAATTACGAAATAAGATCATTTTATCTTCAACTGACATGGCGGTTTATTTGAATTATTACACAAAGTTACAAAATACTCAATACCAGTTTACAACAGGTTAAATGTTTAAGAGTTCCTTAATTAATTTACCGGATGGATATGCTAAAATTACATGGTTTTTTACGTCATTTGCATAAGCACAGACAAATTTTAATTTAAATTCTACACAATTTACGTTCCAAAAGCTTTTAAAACCCATTAACAACATTGTTGTTTAGTTATTAGCTATAAACGGAGAGCTTTTTTACTATATGCCGGCAAGAAGTATTAAATAAATACGAAAACGGCAGCATATATTATATAAAAAAATAATAAAGCCTCAAACTATTGCTTTCTACAAACATTTAAACCTGAGATTATTCTCCAACAACTTTCCATCCCATTTCTATTTAAAGCATATAAAAAATTGATTAATAGCTCCTTTACCCCGAAGCAGGCCGAAAATGGCTTTATACCCTACAATATTGAGAAGAAAAAAGGGATAAACCTTTGTTTTTATTTTGGTTTTTGTTTTTTCGTTTAGATTTGACTTTTAAAATCAAAAGCATGAATATCCCAGTTATGGCAGAGATGGCGGCATCTGGCGAAACTCCCGAAATTCTTTTTTGGGTTGGCTGTGCGGGTAGTTTTGATCAGAGAGCTCAAAAAATTACCAGGGCTTTTGCTACCATTCTTAACAAAGTAGGAATTAAATATGCTATTTTGGGTAAAGAAGAAATGTGTACCGGTGATCCCGTGCGCCGTGCAGGAAATGAATTTATGTTTCAAATGATGGCGTACCAGAATATGCAAATATTAAATGGATACGGTATAAAAAAAATTGTTACCACCTGTCCCCATTGTTTTAATATTTTAAAAAATGAATATCCCGAGTTGGGCGGTCATTATGAGGTAATTCACCACACCACTTTACTTCAACAATTGATTGATGACGGAAAAATAAAATTAAAGGAGGGGGGATCCTTTAAAGGCAAACGAATTACCTACCATGACAGTTGTTATTTGGGCAGAGCTAATAACATTTATGAGGCGCCAAGAAAAGTGTTGGAAATATTTGATGCTGAATTGGTTGAGATGAAGCGTTGCAAAAGCAATGGTCTTTGTTGCGGTGCCGGGGGTGCTCAAATGTTTAAGGAGGAAGAAAAAGGCACTATTCGTGTCAATGTTGAGCGAACCAATGAAGCTATTGCCACCGGCGCCCATATTATTGCTTCTGCATGCCCTTTTTGCAATACCATGATCACGGACGGGACAAAAGTGGTGGAAAAAGAAGATAGTATAAAGGTGATGGATGTGGCTGAATTAATTGCATCCGGTTTGGAATAATTAAAAGATTTTCTATCTTGTAAATCCAAATTCATCCTATGAAGGCCAGAGCATTCTTAAAAGCACATGTTACTACTGCCGATGTACATTCCTTACTTGCCTTTTTTGGTGGAACTACTTTAGCCCTTTTTAATAAAAAACATTTTTTGTTTGATGGTTTTCATCCCATCTTTTATGCTGCGCTGTTTGGTTTTATGATAAGCCTTGCCTTCAAGAGCCTTCGGGACAATGATATTATTAACAAGTTTGAAAAAAAATCGCATTTTAAAGATTACGCGGTGCTCACCTTTCTGCTCACATTGGGCTTGATTGCTTTATTGGCGCTATCTATTTTTATAGTTTGGTACTCCAGTCGTTTACAAGGCGTAATTGTTTTGGACAATGTGAATTTTTGGCCTCAGGCTCTTTTTCTTTGCTTATGCCTGGCTGCTTTTTATTCATTTTACTCTTTTATGGAAAATAAATATTTTACAAAGCTGTTTTGCTAAACTGATTTTATGAAAAACCCAAAGGCTCATTACCTTTGCGTCATGAATCTATTCTACAAACATTTATTACCATTTGATTTTTCGGCTGACTCAAGAGTTTGGATTTACCAATGTAGTCGTTTATTTACCATGAGCGAGGCTTTACAAGTAGAAGAATTATTGGAAAATTTTGTAAAAAACTGGAAAAGTCACGGAGACGATGTAAAAGGAGCAGCTTACTTATTTTTCGGACAGTTTATCGTACTTATGGCTGATGAAGAAGCTACCGGAGTGAGTGGCTGCAGCACAGATAGTTCGGTAAGGCTTATTAAAGAAATAGAAAATTTATTTAAAGTTAACCTGTTCGACCGCCAGACCTTGGCATTTATATTAAACGATAAAATACAACTGCTTCCCCTATCGCAAATAAATTATGCTATTGAGAATAACTTCATTTCTGCAGACACCCTGTATTTTAATAATACTGTTCTTACTAAAAAAGAATTGGAAACTAATTGGATCATTCCGGTTAAAACCAGTTGGTTAAGAAATCGCCTGCCTTCGCACATTGTAAAGTACTGAACCGGCTTACTTACTCGCATTTTCTCCGGAATTGTATTTTGATATAGGAAGATTTGAATATTTGTTACTCTAAAAGGTACGAAGGGGCTAAATTTTACTCCTCAATAGCGGCTCTGTCCGGTCTGACTACAAATTCCTGATTATTTATGCTATTGTGTTTTTTGCTAATATGTAACCATAAAACGGACGAATTTTATAAGAACAATTTCTTGAAAAAATAACAGATTAAGACAAATAACTCTCCAAAACTTTGTTTCTGAGTTAATTAAGGTTTTTTTAAGGAGGATAGATGCTGTCATCCTGTCACTATTCATCTTGTTTTTGCTATCTTTGCCTTCCAAAATTTTTAAGCAAATATGCTGGATTATGTAAAAAGTAAAATGCACGATGAAGGAAGGCAAGGTGAGGCTTTTGCTCCCGCTATGCTCAATCCTATGGAATACAGCAAAAAATTCTACATAGAAAGCTATGGTTGCCAGATGAATTTTGCAGATAGTGAAATTGTGGCTTCTATTCTCAATGAAAATGGTTTTGGCGCTACCCGTAATTATGAGGAAGCTGATTTGGTTTTGCTTAATACCTGTTCCATCCGCGAAAAAGCGGAACAAACGGTACGAAACCGTCTTACAACTTTTAAGCTATTAAAAAAGAATAAACCGGGATTGCTTATCGGGGTATTAGGTTGTATGGCCGAACGTCTAAAATCAAAACTCCTGGAAGAAGAGAAACTGGTGGACATAGTGGTGGGGCCTGATGCTTACCGTACTTTACCAGGCTTAATTGAAGAGGCTGAAACAGGGCAAAAGGCGGTAAATGTTCTATTGAGCAGAGATGAAACTTATGCAGATATTTCACCTGTTCGATTGGATAGTAACGGGGTTACCGCATTTGTGAGTATTATGCGTGGTTGCAATAATATGTGCTCTTTTTGTGTGGTGCCATTTACCAGGGGCAGAGAAAGAAGTCGTAATGCAGCATCTATCGTAAACGAATGTGTGCATTTATTTAATAACGGGTACAAGGAAGTAACGCTTTTAGGGCAGAATGTGGATAGTTACTATTTTGTGGATGAGGCTACGGATGAAGTGGTAACTTTTGCCAAACTATTGGAAAAAGTTGCTCTTATTTCTCCTTCATTAAGGGTAAGGTTTTCTACTTCTCATCCTAAAGATATTACCGATGAAGTGCTGCATACTATGGCTGAATATGAAAACATTTGTAAATATATCCATCTACCGGTACAAAGTGGCTCATCCCGTATATTGCAATTGATGAACCGTACCTATACAAGGGAGTGGTATATGGCAAAGGTCAACCGTATCCGGGAAATAATGCCGGATTGTGGTATTTCTTCAGACATCATTGCGGGCTTTTGTACTGAAACAGAAGATGACCACCTAGATACGCTTAGTATAATGGAGTTTTCCCGGTATGATATGAGCTATATGTTTTTTTATAGTGAAAGACCGGGTACGCTGGCGGAAAGACGGTATAAAGATGATGTTCCTGATGAGATAAAGAAAAAAAGGTTACAGGAAATTGTGGAAAAACAGAACAAACTAAGCAAAGAAAGTAATGAAAAAGACTTGGGCAAAACGTTTAAAGTGTTGATTGAGGGTAACAGCAAAAAAAGTAATAACGACTGGATGGGAAGAAACACCCAGAATAAAGTAATCGTTTTTCCCAAAGAAAATTATATGTTAAACAAAGGTGATTACGTAATGGTTACGGTAAATGATTGTACCCAGGCAACATTGTTGGGTTCCATTGCGCAATAACAAACTACAACCAACAGCTAATTAAGTATTAAAAGAGCTGTTATCATTATGGATTTACAAAATATTAAAAATCGTTTTGGAATTATTGGCAATTCTCCTGCACTAAACCATGCTTTAAATGTAGCTGCGCAGGTAGCTAACACCGATCTGTCTGTTTTAATTGTAGGTGAAAGCGGTGTTGGTAAAGAAGTTTTTTCACAAATTATTCATTCACTTAGCGCCAGAAAGCATAATCCGTTTATTGCTGTAAACTGTGGGGCTATACCGGAAGGAACCATTGATTCCGAATTATTTGGCCATGAAAAAGGTTCTTTTACCGGTGCAGTAGATAGTCGAAAAGGCTATTTTGAAACGGTAAATGGCGGCACAATTTTTCTGGATGAAATTGGTGAGTTGCCATTAGGCACACAGGCAAGGCTACTCAGGGTTTTGGAAAGTGGTGAATACATCCGGGTAGGTTCCAGCAAAGTGCAAAAAACGGATGTACGGATTATTGCTGCTACTAATAAAGATTTATTGGAGTCCACGCAAACCCGAAAATTTCGGGAGGATTTATATTACCGGTTAAGTACGGTTCCGATACGGGTACCTGCTTTAAGAGACCGAAAAGAAGACATCCCTTTGCTTTTTAGAAAATTTGCAGTTGATTTTGCAGAAAAATATAAAACTACTCCGGTGCAATTGGATGATGAAGCAAAAAATTTATTAATTAACTATAGCTGGCCCGGTAATGTTCGTGAATTAAAAAATATTGCAGAACAGATTTCTGTTCTTTCTACCAACAAAGACATTTCGGTTTTGGAATTCAAAAAATTTATTCCGGAGGCCAATCTTAACCGGTTACCTATGGTTGTATCGGGCAACGGTGTAGTAAGTCATGCCGAATTTGCGAATGAAAGAGAGATTCTTTACAAACTATTTTTTGATTTGAAAAAGGATGTAAATGAGTTAAAAAAAGTAGTTTTTGAGATAGCAAAAAATCCTTCTATTCAAAATATCAATCTCCCATCTTACCAGCATGAACCTGTGTTGCCGGAAATAAAACCGGTAGAATATCATCAGCAGGTTATTACGGCGCCGTCTCAACCTGTAATTCTTCCTCACGATGGTATTCATCATCATGAGGATGTAGAAGAATCGTTAAACATAATGGATAAGGAAAAAGAGCTTATTATAAAAGCATTAAAGAAGCATAAAGGGAAACGTAAAGATGCTTCTGCTGATTTAGGTATCAGTGAAAGAACCTTATACAGAAAGTTAAAAGAGTATAATATTGATGAGTAATAAAAGAGAACCCAAATTCCGGAAAAAATGACAAAAAATATCTTTCTAATAATCCTCTTGGTTTTTGTTACCCAGGGCTGCTATACTTTTAAAGATGTGAGCATTCCCAAAGAGGTAAAAACAGTTAGAATTAATTATTTTGAAAATAAAGCCAGGATTGTTAATCCACAGTTAAGCCAGAAATTTACGGATAAGCTTCGTCAAAAAGTAGTGGGCCAAACAAGACTATCACAAACTAATTCAGAGGAGGCTCATTACGATATTAGCGGCTTTATATCTGATTACAACGTGAGCACTTCGGGTATATCTGAAAAACAAACCACTATCAACCGTTTAAACGTATCAGTACACTTGATTTTTAAAAACAGGCTGGACGAAACAAAAAATTTTGAGGCTGACTTAAGCCGAAATATTGATTTTCCTGCAACTCAGAGTTTGTCGCAGGCAGAGGCCTCTATAACCGATGATATTGTAAAAAACCTGGTAGATGAGGTTTTTAACCGTATTTTTTCTAACTGGTAAATTTCAATTATCTTGTCCACATGAATTGTGAATGGAAAAATATACCTATTGCGGGAAATAAAAGTTATGAAGAATTAGCTGCTTCGGACTTAGAAGAATTGGCAAAAAAATATCCTTATTCATTCCTTCACCAGTTTCTTTTTGCGAAAAAAGTAAGTCAAATTGATGAAACAGCTTATAGAAAACAGGTTCCCAAAGCTGCGCTTTTAACAAATAATATCCCCTGGTTACAATTTATTTTATACAACAACTCAGAAATAACTACTCATACAAATACTTTTGAAAAGACAATTGAGGAACGAGTAAACAATGCTAGCCCCGTGTTTGAAGAGCCTGATGAAATGGGAGAAGTCATTGAAACAGAAAACGAACTATATCTGGCAAATGAAAGAAATGAAGACGTTAATGGTTCGTTAGTCAGCAGCATTCTTGACCGCGAAAAAGAAATTGCGGAAGAAAAAAATGAATTAAACTACGAGCCTTTACATACGGTTGATTATTTTGCTTCGCAAGGAATAAAAACAGTTTCCGAAAAACTTCCGAACGATAAGTTGAGTAAACAATTAAAAAGCTTTACGGAATGGTTGAAAATGATGAAACGCCTGCCGGTAGAAGAAACAACTGTTATAAGCGAAATAGAGGAACAAAAAATACAAACGTCTGCTGAGGATTCCAACGAAGTAAAAGATGTTATAACAGAGGCAATGGCAGAAGTATTAGTGAAACAGGGGAAGATGGAAAAGGCAAAGAATATTTACCATAAATTAAGTTTGCTCTATCCCGAAAAAAGCCCTTACTTTGCGACCAAAATTGAACAATTAAACGGTTAGAGGTATGATAGTTTTATTTGTAATACTGATTATTATCGCTGCTATCGTATTGGGTTTTATAGTTTTGATACAAAACCCTAAAGGTGGCGGGCTGGCTGGAAATGTAGCAGGATTCAGCAACCAGTTTATGGGCGTAAAACAAACTACGGATGTACTGGAAAAAGGTACATGGATTTTTGCAACGGTAATTGGCATACTTTGCTTGTTTTCCACGCTTTTCATTCCAAAAGAAAATACAATAACACCTGATAATATTAAGGGCAGAACACAACAAAATGCACCGGTTTCTACCCCTGCTAACCAACAACCTGTACAGAATAAATAAGATATTTTTATAAAAATTTAATACCCCGCCTGCTAAAGACGGGGTTTTTTATTATAATTTAATTGTTGATTACAAACTTTATGAAAAGCAAAAAAAAATTTGCCCTCTTTTTGGTATTGCTGGTATCTGCTATTTTCCTGGCAGCTTACAAAATTTTTGGCCCCGCTACATCTGTTCCGGATGAAAAATACTTTTTTATAAAAACAGGTAGCAGCTATCAACAAGTAAAAACATCGCTGTTAACAAAAAAAATCATCTCTTCCGATTTTATCTTTAACATATTAAGTAAATGGACAAATTATACTAACCAAGTTAAGCCGGGGCGATACGAAATTAAAGAGGGTACAAGCATTTTTAATTTAATAAGAATATTGAAAAATGGTAAGCAATTGCCGGTAAGATTAGTGATTAATAAAATAAGGACTAAGGAAGATATAGCCGCATTTATCGGCAAACGTTTTGAATGCGATTCAGCTTCCGTTATCAATTTTTTCAACAATAATGATTCACTAAAACAATTCAATCTTGATACGAATACGGTTGTTTCTGCCATTATACCAAATACGTATATTTATAACTGGAACGTTGATTTCCCTAAGCTCTTTCGACGTTTGTTTGCTGAGCACAATAAATTTTGGAATGACAAAAGGCAAAACGAAGCAGCCGTAATTGGATTAAACCCGGCGCAGGTTTATATTTTGGCTTCTATCGTTGAAGAAGAAACTATTAAAGAAGAAGATAAACCATTAATTGCCAGCGTATATTTAAACCGAATAAAAAAAGGAATGAAATTGGCTGCAGACCCTACGGTAAAGTTTGCTCTAAGGAATTTTGCTTTAAAACGAGTGTATGAAAAACATCTTGCTTTTGACTCGCCGTATAACACTTATAAATATAAAGGATTGCCACCGGGACCAATTTGTACTCCTTCTATAACAACAATTGAGGCATGTTTACAACCGGCAAAAACTAATTATTTGTATTTTGTTGCCAGTGCAACCAGACCCGGGTATCATGATTTTTCGGACACCTATAAAAAACATCTAAAACTTGCTAATGAATACCAAAAGAAATTAGATTCGCTGAATATACATTGATGAAGAAAATTGAAAGAATAATAGTAACACTTCCGTTAATCAGTTTTATCATCAGGCAAAGTAAATTAATATCCCTGCCTGGTTTTGAAGGTGTCCCTTTATTTGATGTAATTAAATTTTTTTTCAGACAAGTTCGGCAGGTTGGCCTGAATGAAAGAGCATCAGCTATTGCTTACAATTTTATTATGGCCATACCCCCTGCCTGTCTTTTTCTCTTTACTGTTATCCCCCACTTGCCGTTTATTAACAAAAAAACTATAAAAGAGCAATTACACACGCTTATTTTAGATGTAATCCCAGCCAAAGTACATAACCAAAATATCATAAAATTTATTGACAGTTTTTTAGATCAGTCTCGTTTTGGCTTATTATCGTTTGGTTTGATTCTTTCTTTATTCTTTGCATCCAATGCCATGATGGGATTAATGCGATCGTTTAATAAAAATTATATCGGTTTTGAAAAAAGGACTAACCTGCATCAAAGATGGATGGCTATAAAGCTTATATCATTGATATTTGGACTGGTGCTTGGTTGTCTTATCTTACTTATTTCGCAAGGAGCTTTTTTAAAATGGATTGGGATAAGGGATATGAGGTTACTTTCCTTTATTAAATTTTTTCGCTGGATATTTATAGTTGGGCTGATCTTTTATTCTATTGCTTTTATTTATAAGTATGCACCTGCTACACAAAAAAAATGGCGACTTGTGTCACCCGGCTCCTTACTTGCTACAACATTAAGTATATCGGCCACCTTAGGGTTTTCCTTGTTTGTGAATAATTTTGGGCGATTTAATGCGCTCTTTGGTTCTATTGGTACAGTAATCATGCTAATGATTTTAATTTTCATCAACTCACTTTCCTTACTAATTGGATTTGAATTAAATGTAAGTATTAAATCCTTAAAAGCCATTTCGGACGAAAGGCAAAAAACAGACACGGATGGCAAACCTGTTTTAAAAAGATAATGTACTTTTAAGAACACAAACCTATAATAATATGAAAAAGCTTTTTTTATGGATGGTGGTCATCATTATAACGGGATTATTCTCTTTTAAACCTGTCGGCGAGCCATTGCCGATTGGAAGCAATCTGCCTCATGCCAATACTAAAATGAAAGATATTAGCGGTAAAGAAGTTTCGTTTAAAGATGCCATGAAGACAAACGGATTATTAGTTATGTTTAGCTGTAATACCTGCCCCTTCGTAATAAAACATCAAACTAAAACAAAGGAAGTATGCGAATTTGCTTTGAAAAATAATATTGGCGTAATACTGCTTAACTCCAACGAAGCAAAAAGAGACGATGATGATTCTTTTAACGACATGGTTGCTTATGCTCAAACGCAGGAGTACAAATGGTATTATACTGTGGATGAAAATTCAACTATTGCAAATACATTCGGTGCAACGATGACGCCGGAAAGCTTCTTATTTAATAAAGATGGGAAACTGGTATATCATGGAGCTATTAATGATAAACCCCGGGATCCTAACAATGGAAATGTTGAGTATTTAAAAACAGCCATGAGTGAAATGGTGTCAGGTAAATCAGTAACTACAACCACGTATCCGCAATTCGGATGTTCCATAAAAAGAAAGGGCTGATTTTTTCTTTAATAAGAAATCGTTCTTCTAAAGGCAGAACGATTTCTTATTTCGTTAATTTCTGAAGCTCTTCTTTCATTTCTACTTCTGATAATTGTTTTGAATGGAAGCTTCTGTAGTTCATTTTTTTATTGATAAACAGAGTAGCTGGTAATACTCCGCTCCAATTCGCATCAATTTTTGGACAAAACTGACCCGGGTCATCTTCATCCATCCACACAATCTCCGCTGTAAAACCATTTTTTTTGGCAAACGCCTCAATTTTTTCAGGGAAATATTCCGGAAAATCTATACTTGCCAAAAGAAGTTTTACTTTTTTATCCTGTAACTGGCTGACTAATTTTTGAAAATAAGGTATTTCCTCCACACAGGGTTTGCAAAAGGTCGCCCAAAAATTAATTACAATAGGAGTTTTGGATTGATTAATAAACTGCTCCAGATCTGCATATTTCCATTTTTTAATGGATTGTGCCTGTCCGGAAACAGAGAGTAAAAAAACAATCAGCAAAATAAATGAAGCTTTTGTTTTCATGGGGCAAAGTTTTATAATTTTCCGTATAACCGGTAAACAATCGTGCCAATAACAAAAGTAAGCTTTAATAAACAGGAATTACATAGGGAAAATACGCTTTACCAATTACAGAGCTTCCTCACTAAGACCCCACTTATAAAGCAAATTATTTAATTGTTCTTCCTTGAAATTCATTTTATTATAATGCCCGGCAATTTGTTTTTGTCGCATAGCCTCGTATAAAGTTACCGCACAAGCAACAGATATATTAAGCGACTTAATAATACCTACTTGTGGTATAATAAAATTACCATCGGCCATTGCTCTTATCTCTTCGCTTACTCCGGAATGCTCATTACCAAAAACCAGGGCAATACTTTCCGTTAAATTCATCTGGTGCAAAGAAACCGCTTCGCTATCCAAATGTGTAGTAAGGATTTTTGAATACCTTTTTCTTAGCTCTGCAAAACATTCACCTGCATTGGTAAACTGATGAACTGTTAACCATTTTGCGGCGCTGGAAGAACTTTTAGCTCCCCACTTTTTATGGGGCGGTATCTTGTTATTAAGAATAAATACATCTTGTATCCCCACCGCATCGCATGTTCTCATTACAGCAGATATATTATGAGGATCAAATACGTTTTCCAAAACAACAGTAATATCCGTTTGCCTTTTTTCAAGAACAGATAATAATCTTTTTCTTCGCTGTGGAGTCATACATTTTATTGAGCCACCTGAGGGACTTGAACCCACGACCTGCTATTTACGAAACAGCTGCTCTACCAACTGAGCTAAGATGGCGTTATAGCCGGTATGTAAAAATAAAGAGTAGTTTATATGGCAACAAACGAATTTTAAATACAAATAAAGTGACCCGATAAAATCGAATCGCTTTGTTAGTCGGGCAGACTGGATTCGAACCAGCGTCCCGAACGTGGTACGCTATTCCCGCCGGAAGCGGGACGCTACTATCCGAAAATTATTTGACAAAATAATCGGCTTCTCTCCGTTCAGCGAAAATCATCCTATTTATATTCTCTTTATTTTTAGTTAATGGGAAATACAAAATATTTATAGAAATTTCTTTTTATTCCCTTTGGTGAACTTATGCTCTTTTCATGTAGCATCAATGACAAGTCTGTTCCCATAAGAGACATCCCCTTTGAAAATCCTGATATTACCTAATAAACCCATTTTTGGGGCGCCAAAGATTTCAGATAGAGATGAAAATGGACAAATCAACATCTGAGTTGATTTGTCCAATCAAGTCGGGCAGACTGGATTCGAACCAGCGACCCCCACGTCCCGAACGTGGTACGCTACCGGACTGCGCTACTACCCGAAATAAATTTAACTATCTCCCATTTATATTTTTATTTTGAATTCCCCACATCTTCAAATTGCTACGCTACTCCCGCCCGAGGCGGGACGCTACTACCCGAAAATTATTTGTAAAATTATCGGCTTCCTCCCATTTATCAAAAATCCCTTTCAGCCTTTCTTCTTTTTACTATTTTTATACATAAAAACATAAAAATATGGTTAAGCAATTATTGTTATGTATTTCACTAAGCATACTGCTTTTTTCCTGCAGCAATAGTGGCAAACAAACGGCTAAAAGAGATATACTTTTTGATAATCTCGATACGACTATTAAGCCCGGCGAAGATTTCTTTCAATATGCTAATGGAGGATGGATAAAACGCAATCCTATCCCGGAAACCGATGCAGCCTGGGGAATTGGCAACCTGGTAAACGAAGAAACACTTAACCGCTTAAAAGAAATTAATGAAAAGGCTGCTAAAGCAAAAAGTGCTGAAGGAACAACTGAACAAAAAATCGGAGATTTTTGGACAACGGCAATGGATAGCAGCAAAGTGGAAAGCGATGGATTAAAACCACTTCAGCCCTGGCTGGATAAAATAGCTTCTGTTACCGATGCTCCATCACTAGTAGCGGTGGTTACCGAATTAAAAAAAATTGGCTCCGGCACCCTGTTTGCTGATTTCGTTACGCAGGATGACAAAAACAGTGAGGTAATGACTTATAAACTTTGGCAAGGTGGCATTGGCTTGCCAGAACGAGAATATTATTTAAAAACAGATTCTGCAAACGTTAAGATTAGGGATGAGTATGTTAAATATATCACAACCATTTTAACAATGGCGGGAGAAAAGCCCTCCGATGCTGCCAATACAGCCAAAAATATCCTGGCATTTGAAACGAAGCTTGCTCAGTCCAGCAGAAAGTTGGAAGATTTGCGTGACCCGTATGCTAATTATAATAAAATGGCCATTAGTGATTTGAATAAAATGACCAATGCGATTGACTGGCCTGCCTATTTAACAGCAATAGGAGTAAAAGCCATTGATAGCGTAATCGTTGGTCAGCCGGAGTTTTTTAAAACGATGGGCACCGTACTTTCAACTACTCCAATTAATGATTTAAAAAGTTATGTAAAATTTAATTTAGTCAGCGATATGGCTGCGGTGTTGCCCGACACTTTTGGCATAACGGCTTTCAACTTTAATAAACTTTTTTCAGGTGCCACCAAACGAAAACCCAGATGGAAAAGAGTGTTACAAATGGAAAATAACCTGTTTGGCGAAATGCTTGGACAATTGTATGTAAAAGAATATTTTAATGAAAAAGCCAAAAAGAGGTATGAAGATATGGTAGAAGCTATTCGGGATGCATTAAAAGATCGAATTAGCAAGCTTACCTGGATGAGCGACAGTACTAAACAAAAAGCGTATGCAAAATTAGCGGCCATTAAAAAGAAAGTAGGCTATCCGGATAAATGGAAAGATTATTCTGCCTTAAAAGTTGGGAAAGAAAGTTTTGCACAAAACTTAATCAATGCCAATTTGTGGTTACACAATTTTGAAATAAACAAACTGGGCAAGCCGGTAGATAAAGAAGAATGGGGTATGAGTCCGCAAACCTACAATGCTTATTACAATCCCTCTTTAAATGAAATTGTTTTACCTGCAGGCATTTTTGTAGTGCCCGGCTTCCGGGATGAAGAGCTTGATGATGCATTGGTATATGGAAACGGCGGAGCCTCTACAATTGGTCATGAAATTACGCATGGGTTTGATGATGAGGGACGACAATTTGATGCCAAAGGAAACTTAGTAAGCTGGTGGGCAAAAGCTGATGAAGAAGAGTTTAAAAAAAGAACTGATGTAATCATAAAACAATTTGATGCGTATGAACCATTGCCCGGTTATCATATTAATGGTAAAGCTACTACAGGAGAAAATATTGCTGACCTTGGCGGTATTTTATTAGGAATTGAGGCCTTTAAGAAAACAGAACAATACAAAAAAGGCGAAAAAATAAACGGCCTGACTCCTATTCAACGTTATTTCCTGGGTTACTCTTTAGGATGGCTAAGTCACCAAAGAGAAGAAGTGTTACGCAACCGGTTAATGACGGATAAACACTCTCCTGCCAAATATCGGGTGAATGGGCCATTTGTAAATGTAGATGAATTCTATTCTGCATTTGATGTAAAGCCAACCGACAAAATGTTCAGGGCTGATAGCATAAGAGTAAAGATTTGGTGATATTTAAGTGTTATAAATAACTACTTTGCGCCGGATTCATTTGAATCCGGCATTTTATTTACGCTTTATAATAAACACCGCAGGAATAGGTCTCTGTCCTGTTTTATCAGACGGCTTAATGGTTTCCTTACCATTTACAAGTAAACAACTACTCCCCCCTCCATCTAAGTTCAAAGCTTCGTAACAACCAAGATCAATTAAAATTTGGGCCTCCTGTTTTAGAGTTACTCCATCTGCCACTCCGGCATTTCTTCCTTCTGCTACCAAAATAATCAATTCATCATTCTTCGTGTAACCCATAGCAGTTCTGGGATGTTTATCTTCAATAGCTTTTCCGGCAAATTTTAATTCTTCGTTATTGGTGATTTTTATCTCCCCGTTTTGCACCAATACCGGACCGCCGCCTACAGCCGTTTGCATTTTCCATTTCTGAAATAAGTTTTGTGCCCGGCTTCCATCAGGTCTTGTAACATCTTTTGACTTAGACAACAATTCATTAAAATTAATAGCAGGTGAAGAATCTTTACTATAGTCTATCGGCCATTGAACAGCATAGGGTTTTTTCATTGTAGAATCCGTAAATACCCAGGCAATATCTGCTTTGCGTTTACCGGAAATACCGATAGCGCTTGCTAACGGGTGGCGATACGTTAAAGTATCTTTTCCTCTTCCTGCAACTGTATGAACATTGTATGAAAGCAATTTCCCATCCTTCATTACCACATTCAAATTCTGATTTGTTTCAAAAGAAAAAAAAGTACAGTTGACTACTACAACCGGTCGCTTATTTTTTTCATAAAATTCCCGGGGTGTCAGCCTTCTTTTATACGAAGTATCCGATGTAAACTGCAATTGCTTGTCTTTCAAATCAGCTTTTATATAAAACGCACGGAAGGGCTTACCGTCCAGTGAATCGTTGCAGTAATAAACATGAATCCCGTTGACAACATTAAAGTCTTTATCTACATTTTTCCATTTTAACTGAGCATCCGCACTAGTTATTAAACATAGCGCCGTAATTATTAATACGAACTTATGTACACTCATAATGAAAATATGAAGATAGATAATAGACAACAGATAATAATCGAATCAAGTAATAAGAAAATAACCAATGAAACAAACATCGGGTGTTTAACATTCAACAATCTGTATATAAAAATACTTCCCTCAATCCCACAGCTAAGCCTTACCTTTGCGGCAATTTTAAAAACAGATACATGACAACATTTGAGGGGCTGGGAATTGATGAGCGTTTGAACAAAGCAATCACAGAGTTGGGGTTTGTGAACCCAACTCCCATTCAGGAAAAAGCAATTCCCGTTTTATTAAGTGGTACCAAAGATTTTATTGGTTTGGCACAAACAGGCACAGGAAAAACAGCTGCCTTTGGTTTACCATTATTACAGTTATTAGATGCAGCTAAAAAATATCCGCAGGCCTTAGTGGTATGTCCCACCCGTGAACTTTGTTTGCAGATTGTGAACGAAGTAAACTTGTTTAAAAAATTTATCCCGGGTATGAATGTGGTAGCCGTTTACGGCGGCGCTTCCATTGGCATGCAAATAAGAGATATTAAACGGGGCGTACAAATTGTAGTGGCAACACCCGGACGATTAATTGATTTGATTGAACGAAAGGCCATCAATTTGGATGAGATTCAATACGTGGTGCTGGATGAAGCTGATGAAATGCTGAATATGGGTTTCCAGGAAGATATTGAATTCATCTTACAAAATACCCCCAAAAAAGAAAGTACCTGGTTGTTTAGCGCAACGATGCCACCTGAAATTCGTAAGGTGAGCCGTAAATACATGAATACTCCCGTTGAAATTACGGTTGGTAAAGTAAACACGGCTAATAAAAATATTGATCATCAGTTTTACGTGGTAAGTGCACAACATCGCTACGAAACGTTGAAACGGTTGATTGATTTCAATCCCGGCATTTACGGTATCATCTTTACCCGAACTAAAGTAGATGCACAAAATATTGCTGAGAAGTTAACAAGAGAAGGTTACGATATTGATGCTTTGCATGGTGATTTAACTCAACAACAGCGGGATAAAGTAATGGGTGAATTTCGTGAAAAAACTTTGCAACTGCTGATTGCTACGGATGTAGCAGCAAGAGGTATTGATGTATCCGGAATTACCCACGTAATAAATTACGAATTGCCGGATGATTTGGAAGTATATACACATCGTAGCGGTCGTACCGGTCGTGCAGGATTAACAGGTATTTGTATGTCCATTGTACATAGCAGAGAGATTGGTAAGCTTCGTCAGATAGAAAGAACTGTACAGGCTCCTTTTCACAAATTAGAAGTTCCCGGCGGAAAGGATGTTTGTCGCAAACAATTCTTCTCTTTCATGGATAAATTATTGCAGACGGACATTAGTCATGGCGATTATGAAACCTATGTACCCATGCTGGCAGAAAAGTTTGCTGAAGTGTCTAAGGAAGAAGTATTGAAGCGAGTAGCCGCATTGGAGTTTGACCGTTTCTTAAAATATTACGAAAATGCAGAAGATCTCAATGTTCGGGAAAAAAGATTAGAAAGAGGCAGCAGAGATGAGAGACGTGGCGGAAGAGATGGCAGTCGCCAACCACAGGAAAGAGGAAAATGGAAAGACACCGCCGGAAGAGAATATGGCGGCAGAGGCGATTATCAAAGATTGTTTGTTAATCTTGGTACAAAAGATGGTTTTTATAAAGCCAGCTTTTTGCAATTTTTACTCGACATGAGTGAACTGCGCAAAGATGTACTGGGCAGAATTGATATGAAAGAGATGAATAGCTGGGTAGAAGTGGACCGCAGTGCTGCCAATCAAATGATTAAAGCAATTGACGGGAAGAAATTCAAAGGCAGAAGAATTCGCATGAATGATGCCAATAGCAGGTAATATACTCTACGTTATAGGTTGTAAGTTTAACGTCCCCAAAGCTTACAACCTTTAATCTATCTGTCTCACTTAAATCCTAACCCCTCCTTTTGCCATTTCCCCTGCATAAATTAACTTCGCACCTCCTTATCAACCATATAAAATTTATAAACTAATAAACTTATACAATGGCATACGATGTAATTGTGCTTGGTAGTGGACCGGGTGGTTATCCTGCCGCTATTCGTGCTTCACAACTTGGTTTTAAAGTAGCAATTATTGAAAAAGAAAACTTAGGGGGTGTTTGTCTGAACTGGGGTTGTATTCCCACCAAGGCTTTGCTAAAAAGTGCCCAGGTATATGACTATATGAAGCACAGTGCCAACTATGGAATCAATGCTTCTAATGTGCAGCACGATTTTCCAGCCGTCATCAAACGTAGCCGTGGTGTGGCCGATAAAATGAGTAAAGGCGTTCAGTTTTTGATGAAGAAGAATAAAATTGATGTGATAATGGGTTATGGAAAAATTGCCGGTAAGGGAAAAGTGGAGGTTACGGCAACTGATGGAAAGAAACAAGTGGCAGAAGCAAAGTATATTATCATTGCAACGGGGGCCCGCAGCCGCCAGTTGCCATCTTTGCCTATTGATGGCAAAAAAATTATCGGATACCGGGATGCTATGGTATTACCACAGCAGCCTAAAAGCCTGATTGTAGTAGGCAGCGGCGCTATCGGCGTTGAGTTTGCCGACTTTTATAACACTATGGGAACAAAAGTTACCGTTGTTGAGTTTATGCCCAGAGTGGTTCCTATTGAAGATGAAGAAATTTCAAAAGAATTAGAAAAGCAATTAAAGAAAAAAGGAATAACGGTAATGACTAGTGCCGAAGTAACATCGGTGGATACTTCAGGCAACGGAGTAAAAGCTAAAGTAAAATCTGCAACGGGCGAAACAATCCTAGAAGCTGATATTCTTTTAAGCGCTGTGGGTATTGCTGCCAACATTGAAAATATCGGGTTAGAAGAAACCGGCGTTAAAACAGACAAAGGAAAAATTGTTGTGGATAAATACGGACAAACCAATGTACCGTCAATCTATGCCATTGGCGATTGTGCTCCCGGGCAGGCTTTAGCCCATGTAGCCAGCAAAGAAGGTATTCTTGCTGCAGAACATATCGGATACCTGGAAAAGAAATACCATCACTTACCGGAACCGATGGATTATAACAATATACCCGGCTGTACATATTGCACACCGGAAATTGCTTCCGTAGGTTACACAGAGAAACAGGCTAAAGATGCCGGTTATGAAATTAAAGTTGGTAAGTTCCCCTTTATTGCCAGTGGTAAAGCAAGTGCAGCCGGCAGCACTGATGGCTTTGTAAAAGTAATTTTTGATGCCAAATATGGTGAATTTCTCGGAGCACACATGATTGGCAATGGAGTTACCGATATGATTGCCGAAGTAGTAGTAGCAAGAAAATTAGAAACTACGTATCACGAAATTTTAAACTCGGTACACCCACACCCAACCCTAAGCGAAGCAGTGAAAGAAGCAACGGCCGCTGCTTATGGTGAGGCAATAGATATATAGGCTTCATCGTATTCTTGCCCTTGGAGAGGAAGGAGGCCGTTTACAGTTTTCTGTAACAGGCCTGTGCCGAAAAGACAATTACCGTAATGGATAAATTAAAAAAAATTGAAGGGATTATTATAAAAAGTACGGGCTATTCCTTATTGAGCATCTAACATATCCTTTTAAAATTATAATACACAGCATCATACACGCCACCGCTGCCGACTGCTGTAAGCGGCTTATTTATTCGAATGTTAAAAATCTTCATTCAATCTCTTAAAATAACTTACCGATTTTGCAGTATTTAAAATACTATAGCCGAAAATTTGTACTATTGTTATATGCATTAACAATAAAGCAGGAAGCCCGACAAATATGCGATTGATTTTGCCCATTATAGTAATTGCGCAATTTTTTTGTACCTCCGTTTGGTTTTCAGGCAATGCCATTGTCAATGATATAGCCAGGGCCATGAACCTGGAGCCCCGGTTTCTTGCACACCTTACCAGTGCTATTCAATTTGGCTTCATTGCAGGTACATTAGTGTTTGCCATATTTACCATTGCCGACCGCTACTCTCCTTCCCGGGTATTCTTTTTCAGTTCCATCCTGGCAGGTCTTTTTAATCTTGGCATAAACTTGCCTGAAATTCACACCACCGGGCTATTATTGTTTCGCTTTTTAACCGGATTTTTTTTAGCGGGTATTTACCCTGTGGGAATGAAAATTGCCTCCGATCATTATAAAGAAGGTTTGGGAAAATCGTTAGGCTTTTTAGTAGGCGCATTGGTAATAGGCACGGCCTTCCCGCATTTATTAAAAACACTAACGGCAAGTTTTCCGTGGAAATATGTTGTATTTAGTACAAGCACCCTATGCGTAAGCGGTGGGTTGGGCATTTTATTATTTGTTCCCGATGGTCCTTACCACAAAACCGGGCAAAAAATAAATTTTACGGCTTTTTTGAAAGGATTTCGCAAACCCGATTTCCGGTCAGTTGCATTTGGCTATTTCGGGCACATGTGGGAGCTCTATACTTTTTGGGCATTTGTACCGGTAATGCTAACAAAGTACAACCAATATTATCCTACCAAGAATTTAGACATATCCTTGCTGGCATTTTTTATCATTGGTTCCGGGGCATTTGCCTGTGTTTTTGGAGGACTGCTTTCGCAAAAATTCGGTGCAAAAAAAATTGCTGCGATAGCATTATTTACCTCGTGCTTATGCTGCATTAGCTCTCCCCTTTTTCTTTTTACTCAATCAACAGAACTGCTTATAGCTTTTTTATTCATCTGGGGTTTATCCGTAATTGCCGATTCACCTTTGTTTTCCACCCTTGTTGCTCAAAATGCCCCGGAAAAATCAAGAGGGGCTTCATTAACCATTGTAAACTGCATTGGTTTTACCATCACCATCATAAGCATACAGTTCATTAACGCCCTCATGGAAAAAATAAGTCCACAGTACGTGTATATGCTATTGGCAATAGGGCCGGTGTTCGGGCTAATTGCCTTATCAAAAAATAAAGTCAACCGCTAAGTAAAGTAGCATAATACTTCTGCACTCTCTATTAGAAAAAAGCATAAAGCTTTGCGCACAGTGTTCAAAGTATCTGTTTTAAATTCATCGCATCACCAACAGTTTTGGTTTTTTACTCAGATCGGGCTTTTTGTCCTAAAATATACCTTACTGCTTGTATAGCTTTTTTCTTAATTTACGTTTAAAATAACCAGGGAAATTCCATACAAAATTATTTTTACAAAGCGTGTGGAATCTTTCTACAATCTGCCACAATTGATGTAAAGGATATAACGCCTCATGAACCCGGATTTGATACTTAAAAATGTTGCCAAGCATATTCAGCTAAACAAAGCGGAAACGGACTTTTTTATCTCCCTGCTTCAATATAAAAAATTAAAAAGAAAAGAATTTTTGCTGAAACAGGGCGACATCTGCAAAACTGAAAACTTTATAGTAAGCGGGTGTGTAAGAACCTATACCATTGATGATAACGGGTTTGAACACATTATGATGTTTAGCATGGAAGATTGGTGGGCGGGAGACCTTTGCAGTTTTTTAACGCAAACACCTACATCCTATTTTATTGATGCTTTGGAAGACACTGAACTGTTACAAATTTCAAAAGAGGACATTGATGAGTTGTATGAAAAAGTGCCCAAGTTTGAACGATTTTTCAGAATTATTTTGCAAAACGCCTTTATTGCCCAGCAAAAACGCATCAATCAAAATCTTTCTTTTACAGCTGAACAACGGTATTTGGATTTTATAAACAAATATCCCCAGTTAGAACAACGCCTCTCTCAAAAACAAATATCTGCCTACCTCGGCATTACCCCGGTTTTTTTAAGTATGCTGCGTAGAAAACTGGCAAAAAAATGATTTCTTAAACTAATTTAATTTTTTAGTCTGAATTTTTATGTTGATTTGCTGTCCTAAAAAGCAAACCCATAAGAATCTTAATTATATATCATAGCGGATACGGACATACAAAAATTGTAGCCGAGCATATTCATAAAGGCGCTTTAACAGAGTTGGAGCAGGTAGCCCTTGTTTCAACTACAGAAGCCCAGGAAAATTTCGATCTGCTTCATAAAGCAGATACGCTTGTGTTTGGCTGCCCTACCTATATGGGAACGGTTTCAGCAGAATTTAAAAAATTTATGGAAGCCACTGGAAAATTCTGGTATGCCCAAACCTGGAAAAACAAATTTGCCGCTGGGTTTACAAACTCATCTACAACGAATGGAGATAAGTTAAATACACTTCAGCAATTAATACTCTTTTCAGCCCAGCACAGCATGTTGTGGATTTCTACCGGCATTTTACCAAAGTTTGAAAACGATATACAACTGGAAGAACCAAACGGCCTTGCCAGTTATTTGGGATTGATGACACAGTCAGACAATGCTACACGGAAGTTAAATCCTCCCAAAGGATTGGAAACAGCTGTGTTATTTGGAAAAAGAATAGCGCAAATCACAAAACAGTTTAAATAATATTTAATCAAAACCAAAATGAAAGCAAAAATCTTTAAAACAAGCGACAACTGGTCTGATTTAATTATCAGACTTACTATTGGCATTATCCTGTTACCCCACGGAGCACAAAAAATGCTTGGCATGTTTGGCGGTTACGGATTCACCGGCACCATGGGATTTTTTACCGGCACATTGCATTTGCCCTGGATAATCGGCTTTTTAGTAATTATTATTGAGTTTGTAGGCGCCCTGGCCCTGATTGTAGGTTTAGGCAGCCGTGTTTGGGCTGCTCTTACTATTTTGTTAATGATCGGCATTATTTATACTTCTCACTTAGATAACGGGTTTTTTATGAACTGGTTTGGTAACCAGAAAGGCGAAGGCTATGAATTTCATCTTTTGATAATTGGTCTTTCTTTAGCAACACTTATAAGCGGTAGTGGAAAATACTCCCTCGATAAGCTGCTTGTTAAAGAACAAGCGTAGATGAAAAACAACGGATAGGTAATTAACAAAACGCGGCTGATTAAATAAAATTGGGTGTTATATCAGCTTAATTGGGTTCTTTCTTCTCTACTGTCTCCTTAAGAGTCAATAAGTTTTGTAATTATTATTTTATCCTGGTTTGAGCTGTCTCCTCATAAGGAAGGCAGCTTTTTTATTCAAATCCCGGTATTCCCGGGCCGTGCTACCCCTGCCAATTTTGCATTTCTCCTCTCTGTGGCATAATGCTTGACAACTTTAATTGAACATTAAACTTCTTTTACTATGGGAAAGATTATAGGTATAGATTTAGGAACTACCAACAGTTGCGTTTCCGTGCTGGAAGGGAACGAACCGGTAGTAATAGCCAATGATGAAGGTCGCCGTACAACCCCGTCTGTAGTGGCTTTCCTGAAAAATGGTGAGCGTAAAGTGGGCGATCCGGCCAAACGCCAGGCCATTACCAACCCGCATAACACCATTATGAGTGTGAAGCGTTTTATGGGCCGTCGTTTTGACGAAGTAGGCGAAGAAATAACACACTGGGCGTATAAAGTAGTAAAAGGTGACAATAATACTTGCCGTATTGACATTGACGGCCGTTTATATACACCACAGGAAATCAGCGCAATGGTACTTCAAAAAATGAAGAAAACTGCCGAAGATTACCTGGGTCAGGAAGTAACCGATGCGGTAATTACCGTTCCGGCTTACTTTAACGATGCACAACGCCAGGCAACTAAAGAAGCTGGTGAAATTGCCGGTCTCAATGTACGCCGTATTGTAAACGAGCCTACAGCCGCTGCGCTGGCTTATGGTTTGGATAAAGGCGGTAAAGACCATCACATTGCTGTATTTGACCTGGGTGGCGGTACTTTCGATATTTCCGTGCTGGAACTCGGTGACGGTGTGTTTGAAGTAAAATCAACTAACGGTGATACCCACTTGGGCGGTGATGATTTTGATAAAGTGATCATGGATTGGCTGGCGGATGAATTTAAAAAAGATGAAGCAATTGACCTGCGGAAAGACCCCATGGCATTACAACGTTTGAAAGAAGCGAGTGAAAAAGCAAAAGTGGAGTTGTCTTCTTCTTCTGAAACAGAAATCAATCTTCCGTATATCACGGCCGTGGATGGTGTACCCAAACACTTAGTGAAAAAATTAAGCCGTGCTAAGTTTGAGCAACTGGCCGATAATTTATTTGCCCGCTGTTTGAAACCTTGCGAACAGGCATTGAAAGATGCAGGTTATGATGTTTCAAAAATTGATGAAGTGATTTTAGTAGGTGGCAGTACCCGTATTCCTAAAGTGCAGGAGATTGTAGAAAAATTCTTTGGTAAAAAACCCAATAAGAGTGTGAATCCTGATGAAGTGGTTGCTGTAGGCGCTGCCATACAGGGTGCGGTATTAACCGGTGAAGTAAAAGATGTATTGTTGCTCGATGTTACCCCGCTTTCGCTCGGTATTGAAACGATGGGTGGTGTAATGACGCGGTTGATTGATGCCAACACAACCATCCCCACCAAGAAATCAGAAGTGTTTTCTACCGCCAGCGATAACCAGCCCGGTGTACAGATACATGTATTGCAGGGTGAACGTCCGATGGCAAACCAGAATAAGAGTCTGGGTATGTTTAACCTCGATGGTATTCCACCGGCTCCAAGAGGTGTACCACAGATTGAAGTAATATTTGATATTGATGCCAACGGTATCTTGCACGTTACCGCTAAAGATAAAGGCACCGGTAAAGAACAAAAAATCCGTATTGAAGCCGGTAGTGGTTTGAGCAAAGAAGAAGTGGAAAAAATGAAAGCTGAAGCAAAAGCGCATGAGTCAGAGGATAAGGCAGCGAGAGAAAAAGTAGATAAACTGAACCAGGCTGATAGCTTAATATTCCAGACAGAAAAACAACTGAAGGAATATGGCGATAAAATACCTGCTGATAAAAAAGCTCCGATTGAAGCGGCATTAGCCAAATTGAAAGAAGCACACAAATCTCAGGACATCAGCGCTGTGGATGCTGCCGTTGCCGAAATGAACAATGCCTGGACAGCGGCCAGCGAAGAAATTTACAAAGCCACGCAAGGACAGGCTGCCGGTGCTGAACAAGGCCCGCAACCGGATGGTGGTGCACAGCAAGGAGGGGGTAAAGGAGATAATGTGGAGGATGCGCAGTTTGAGGAAGTGAAGTAATTGAAAAGATTATAGTTAATGGCTAAGATTATTTCTTAGCCATTTTAATTTGGTGAATATGACAAATACTAAAAAAATGGCAACACTAGGTTTGTATATGTTTTTTATAGGCGGCTTAATAAGCGTTATTGGAGGATTTATTTACAATAAGAATAAAGACAAATCCGGGGGAGAAAAACATTCTCAACTTGTTGAAATGAATGATAAACTTGGGAAACAAATTGATACTGCGGAAAATAATATCTCAAAGAAAATCGATTCCATAACATCTCAGAAAAAAACTAAACCTGTGATCAAAAAAGAAACCACCGGGAATATGGCGTCTGGCGATAACAATAAACAACATTATGTTGGCAGAGATAATTATGGAATAAATGGTGATGTAAATATTAATGCTGAAAAAAACTTTGGAAAGCCAGAACAAGATCAATTAATGTCAATAATCAATGAGAATAAAGAAAAACATAATATCACTTCTAACATAGCAGTTGTCAACTTATATACACAAAGTTCAGACAAAGTTTTTCATCAGGTTATAGAATTTCTTACTTCAAAGGGATATGAAGTCTATACAAATATTAGTACTGGTGGAGGAGCCCCAAAAGGCATTGTTGTCCAAGTTGCAGATAATAAAACTATAGTTAATGTTGGCGACTTATAAAGTACATCAACTAAGTCTAATTTGTAACTACGCTTTCCATTGCGGCATCGGGGCACAACAGCACTGCATTACCATACAGCAACAGTAATAACCCACCGCCTGTCAGGCTTCGACACGCTCAGCCTGACGAAATAATCCGCTCCCGCCATAGCAATCATTACACTATTCATAAAGCAGGCTGCTTCGCTTTTAGAAATGCAAATATCAAATACCGAACAAGGAATGATGAATAATGAAGTTTCTTCTTCGCTGTTCGTTGTTTCCTCCATTTCGGAAATATGAATAACGAATACCGAACAAAGAATCATGAATGATGAAGTTTTCCTTCGGTGTTCGTTGTTCCCTGTTCATCATTCTTCAGTTCAAATACTTTATCCCCTCCGCCTGTCAGGCTTCGACACGCTCAGCCTGACAAAATAATTTGCTCCCGCCATAGCGGTCATTACATTATTCATAAAGCAGGCTGCCTCGCTTTCAGAAATGCAAATATCGAATACCGAACAAGGAATGATGAATGATGAAGTTTTCCTTCGGTGTTCGTTGTTCCCTGTTCATCATTCTTCGGTTCAAATACTTTATCCCCGCCGCCTGTCAGGCTTCGACACGCTCAGCCTGACAAAATAATTTGCTCCCGCCATAGCAATCATTACACTATTCATAAAGCAGGCTGCTTCGCTTTTAGAAATGCAAATATCGAATACCGAACAAGGAATCGTGAATAATGAAGTTTCTCCTTCAACGTTTGTTATTCTCTCCTTTTCGAAAATATGAATACTGAATACCGAACAAGGGATGATGAAGTTTCCCTTCGGTGTTCGTTATTCCCTGTTCATTATTCTTCGGTTTAAATACTTTATCCCCGCCACCTGTCAGGCTTCGACACGCTCAGCCTGACGAAGCAAAAAATGCCAGCAATTATTAAAATAGCTGACATCCCCTATAAAATATTTCAGAAAAACCCATCAGGCTCTTTGCATAAAACTTCTACCGCTTTTTTTACCTCTGCGCATACTACTAAAAAAAGTAGCGGGAGAACTTGCCCTTACCGGCTCGCTATGCATTAAACTGTTATCAAAAGAATGGCCTTTAACTACGGGTATTGTTTTTTTGATTAGTTTTTGAATATCGTTTAAAAACATTTTCTCACTCCAATCACAAAACGAAATTGCCGTACCGCTGGCTCCTGCCCTTCCTGTTCTGCCAATACGGTGTACATAGGTTTCCGGAATATTGGGTAATTCGTAATTCAGTACGTGAGTTAACTCGTCAATATCAATACCTCTTGCTGCAATATCGGTAGCCACCAACACACGTGTTTTCCTGTTTTTAAAATTACCCAATGCAGCTTGTCTTGCATTTTGCGATTTATTACCATGTATGGCTTCTGTACGTATGCCTGCATGGTTTAAACTACGGGCCAGTTTATCAGCCTGGTGTTTCATTTGCGTAAACACGAGCACTGTCTCTATTCTTTCATCTTTCAGCAATTGAATCAACAATGATTGCTTGTGTTGCTTTTCAACAAAATAAACGCTTTGTTGAATAATTTCTACTGTTGAAGCAGGTGGTGTTACTTCTACTTTAGCAGGGCTGGTTAACAATATACTTGCCAGTTGTTTTATCTCCGGCGGCATGGTAGCTGAAAAAAACAATGTTTGCCGCTTTACAGGCAGTCTGGAAATAATACGTTTTACATCGTGTACAAAACCCATATCAAGCATTCTGTCGGCCTCATCCAAAACAAAATATTGTATATCGTTTAAGGTAAGAACGCGTTGCTGCATTAAATCAAGTAACCGTCCCGGTGTAGCAACAATAATATCTACGCCATTGCGTATTGCCTGTACCTGTTGATGTTGAGATACACCCCCAAAAATTACTTTATGTTTAAAAGGAAGAAAGCGTCCGTAAGCTTCAATACTTTCACCAATTTGTATAGCCAGTTCACGGGTGGGGGTTAATATTAAAGTTTGAATGCGATGCGGTTTTATATTACCATTGTTTTGCTGGTGCATTAATTGCAAAATGGGAATGGTAAAAGCTGCTGTTTTACCCGTACCGGTTTGCGCACAGCCTAATAAATCTCTCTTCTGTAAAATAACAGGGATGGATTGTTGTTGTACGGGAGTTGGGTTGGTGTACCCTTCTTTGCTCAAAGCCTCTAATAAAGGCTCTATGAGCTGTAAATTTTTAAATGACACTATTAATTTATTTAGATTAAAAATGTGATAAGGCTATCAAAAAAAATTGATACTTTATCCGCCTTACGTTAACACGTCACAGTATTTGAGGAGGAGTTAAACTACACAAACAGAGAGAGTAATAACATTAAGAATAGTAAAGATACTTTTAATATCCCGAAATGGCTAATTTAATTTTTTATCGTGTTGTGAAGTGTAACAAAATAATAAGTTTTTACCTTGCTTAAAAAGCTTATCTTTGAAAAAGACAGTTTGAGTCATTTTGTCTTGTAATTGAATAATAATTTACCCCTTTTTCTCCGATATTTTTCTTTTACACCTCCACTTACTCAGGCAATTTTTCATCTAATTTTTTATAACAATGAATCTCTATGTTTCAAATCTCGGTTTTAACGTAACTGATGACGGGTTAACAAAATTGTTTACCCCTTATGGCGCTGTAAGTTCAGCCAAAGTAATTATGGATAAATTCACTCAACAAAGCCGTGGTTTTGGCTTTGTGGAAATGAGTGATGACAATGAAGCAAATAATGCTATTAAAGAACTGAATGGTATTATGGTTGACGGAAGACCTATTAAAGTGATTGAAGCCCGGCCCAGGGAGGAGCGCAGCAACAACCGTTCATCTTCCAAACGCTGGTAATTTTTTATAAACTAAACACTGGAGTATGACCGCAGAAATGATTGAAAAATTTATAGACAACAAACAGGGGAAAAATCAACCTGTAAATATTCATTTTAAAGAAAGAAATACAATAACAGGCATCTTTATAAAGGGAAGAGACTATGAAGAAATGAAATCTAAAAACTTCTGGAGAATAGTAAATGCGAATGCAGTTGTTGAATGGAATAAAACACAGGACATGAGTCTGTCTCGTTTATACAATGGGCTTTCATTTACCAAACTATCTTAAAAAATTAGTTTGAAATCACTTAAACAATGTTACTAATGGGCGAAACCTGGAACAAAAAAGAAAGAGAAAAGAAAAGGGATCAAAACAAAAAACAAAAAGCTGAACGAAAACAGGAGCGTAAAGAGAAAGCAAAAGAATTAAAGGGCTTTGATAACATGCTTGCTTATATTGATGAAAACGGCAATCTTTCTTCCACCCCACCTGACCCAAAGAAAAAGGAAATGATCAATGTTGAAGATATTGAAATAGGGACTCCCAGGCTTGAGGACAGGCTAAATAAAACAGAGCCGCACAAGGGAATTATCACCTTTTACAATACTGCTAAAGGTTTTGGATTTATTAAAGACCGGAATACTCAACAAAGTTTTTTCTTTCATGCAAATTCGTTACAAGAACCGGTGAAAGAACAAAACAAAGTAAGTTTTGAAATAGAGAAAACACCTAAAGGGCCGTCTGCAGTAAATGTAAAATTATTAAAGTAGGCAAACATCGCTTCCGGAAATATGAATATTGAATATCGAATACCGAACAAGGAATGATGAATGATGAAGTTTTTCCTTCAATGTTTGTTATTCTCTCTTTTTCGAAAATATGAATACCGAATACCGAACAAAGAATCGTGAGTGATGAAATTTTCCTTCGGTGTTCTTTATTTCCTGTTCATCATTCTTCGGTTTAAATACTTTATCACCACCGCTTGTCAGGCTTCGACACGCTCAGCCTGACGAAATAATTTGCTCCCGCCATAGCGGTCATTACATTATTCATAAAGCAGGCTGCCTCGCTTTCAGAAATGAAAATATCGAATACCGAACAAGGGATAATGGTGGGTTAATAACAAAAGTATCATAATAAGTCATTCTCTAAAAATTTTATAAATTATCGGCTCCAACTATACTATAGTAAATTACTTTCTCTAATAATTTGTTTGGATTATTATCTAACAAGAAATGGCAACGCAAAAGGTAGTATTTGAATATAACTCTTCTTATAATGTTATAAACTAAACCACCCTAATTAAAAAAATTATATTAGTCTCGTAAATTTTTATCACTTTAAAAAGGCACTAACAAATTACTACTAACACCTTTAAAAAGTCTAAACAATAAACCATATATTAAAATTTTATCCTATTAATCGAATGAATGAGATTTTTTCTTTTGCTAATTGAATTTTTAATTAATTTTGATAACCTCTACTTAAGAGGCTATCTTATTAACTGATTGTCATGAAATTTTTAAAGTACCCTTCTCTTGTTTTTACCATCATTATTATTCTATTTATTTCCTGCAGTAAAAACGACCCAATAACTTTTACCCCTGCAATATTAGATTCCTCCAAGGAAATACTAGCTTTTAATCTGAAAAAACCAGATGGGACTATTCTTCCCATTACTGTAACTATACTTTCCGATACAATTAAAGCAGAATTACCATTTGGAACTAATTTAATAAACCTTATCCCTGAAATAACTATTAAAGGGGCTACCATTTCTCCTGCCAGTGGAATAGCTCAAAATTTTTCGTCTCCTATCACTTATACTGTAACAGCTCAAGATAAAAGTGAGAAAAAATATGTAGTGGTTTTAACTGTTGCTAAAATAAATTTCCTATATATTGGTGGGAGCAATAACAAATTTTATGCTTTAAATGCCCTAACCGGAGACTTAATATGGTCATTTACAGGTGGCGGTAGTTTTGTCTATTCTAGTCCAACTTATAATAACGGAGTAGTATATGTAGGTTGTATTGACAGCTATGTGTACGCTTTTAATGCAATTACGGGAGCTTTATTATGGAAATTTAAAGCTGGCGACACCGGAGTTGAATCAGATGCCGTCTTTTTTGAAAATACAATATATGTGGGTAGCAATGACGATTATTTATATGCATTAGATGCGGCTACTGGAAACTTAAAATGGAAATACCTCAGCGGAGCAAATATTAGCTCAAGTCCTATATATGCCAACGGCATAGTTTATTTTGGAAGTTCAGACTTTTTTCTTTACGCGTTAAATGCAGCTACCGGCCAGTTGATATGGAAATATCCAACCGGCAGTGTTATTAATCAATCGGGAGCTACCATTGCTAACGGAATTATCTATGTGGGAAGTAGAGATGCCTATCTACACGCTATTGATGCTACTACAGGTAATAATGTATGGCGTTTTTCTACTAATGGTGTGTCGCTCGAGCAATCATCGCCCACCGTTGAAAACGGTGTCGTCTATATTGCCGGCTGGTTTAATTTTTCAGATACATCTGTAAAGGGAAACATGTATGCTGTTGATGCACTCACGGGAACAGTAAGATGGGTAGCTTTGGAAAATAAAGGTTTTTCAACAAGCCCCTTTGTACATAATAACCGTTTATTTATTTGTGATGACAATGGCTATGTTGATGCCTTAAATGTATCTAACGGTTCACTCATTTGGCAAAAGAGAATATACTCAAATGGAGCCAGCCCGATTGAATCAGATAACATAGTTTATGTTGGAGGTGGCGGATCAGGTTACATTTACGCATTAAATGCTAGCTCAGGAAACGAAATCTGGAAATTTCCAATACCGGGTGTTCTGGCTACTTCCAGCCCGCTTATAATTAGTGCTACAGGTAAGCCAGTCTATTCGGGTGATTCTGGCAATGCTTATTAAAAGATGAAAAAATACCTTTTCTCTATCAGTCTAGTCTTCTGCTGATTTATGTAATTAAATTATTTTCACAAATAAGATATTTATTCACATAAACAAATTAACACAGTTCGAATACAAGGCATCATTATCCATTAAAAAACAAGCACCGGATCAAATCCTATAATGATCCGATCCTACTGTGAAAATATCTTACCAGAAAAAAGATTAACTCTATCAACTTACTTATAAAACTGCTGCGATAATGAGTTGGATACAACCTTAAACTCATCGTTTTTCTTTACGATAAGGTAACTATTATTAATAGCTCTTATGTTTGGATTAGACAAGTGCTTTTCATTATAAGGAGCCAGCATATCTGTTTCACTAATTACATTTCCCTTATCGTCTAATGTTCTTACAAAAACCCTATACTGAAAGTGCCAGGGGTTAAGCTCGTCGGTACTCCCGTTTGACTGGTATGTATCGTTAAACCCTTCAAATATCAATTCACTTGCATATTCAGGATGTTGCATTAAAGACTCTGTTATATCAACAAACTGGTCTAAATCAGGATCGCCGTGTATAATACCACTATCCCAAACAGTTTCTCCATTAAGATAGATAACCAGCCTGTTATCAACATTTTTTACATTAATTAAGTATTCCCTTTTCATAGTCCCAAATTTTAAGTGGTTAGTTTTAATTTATACAACAAAAATGAAATTTAATGCTGCAACATCAGATGACATTCATTAACTGCTAAGTTGACAATTGTTAAGCCTACCGGTTATAAAGGTCAGTGCCGATTTGTAAAAATAACCAGATATGCTTTTCAGCAATAAATTTTTCTGTATAAGCCCGGGGAATTAACAAAAAAAATGACAACAGCCTTTTGAAAAGCTACAGGGAATGATGACCTGTAAAAAATGGAACATTCTTATGCCCTATCACCAGGCAAAAAACCGCAATTGATCTATAAAAAAACAATGGAAAAATTCCCTGATAACTTTAAAAGTAGCCGATTGTAGATGGTAACAAGCTAAACCGTAACAAACATACCGTGTGCTATTTCATAATGTTGGGATTTTGCATCAAATCTCTTTAACAAAGCTCTGGCCTGGGGCAATACTACAGCAGTTTCATAATCCGTCCCAGCAAAATCCTTAATTGCCTGCAGGGTATCAAACCACATAATGGTAATAAACTCTACTTCATTTTCTAATTCCCTTCGCAATAGTTGTATGCCTTTGTAGCCCACAATATTTTTTTTTGCGATACCGGTAAATATTTCATTTTTTAACAGAGTTTCGTAAGCGTTGGCATTGCTCTTATCGGTATAACCGTGCCAAATTCTTGCTATCATATTATTGGTTTTTAGTTACATGATTTTTGCTAAATGATATTGGAATCGCTTTATAATTTCAATCTCACCATTGCCCGGGTCTTGCTGTTTTGTTTCACCACTTTAAATCCACAATCTGTAAAGGCTGAAAGTACTCCCACCCACAAAAAAGGCGGCGGCACATTTTCTGAATAAGGTATAGTGGGGTATGCTTCCAGTATTTTTATATTTTTCCTTTTGGCAAAATCAACAGCTCCTTTAATCAGTTGCTTAGACAATCCCATTTTCCTGTACTCCTTCTTAATAAAAAAGCATGTTATACTCCACACAGGATTATTATCTATTCGCTTAAACACCCTGGATTTTTCAATTTTGATATAATCTTCTCTTGGCGCCATAGCAATCCAGCCTATCGGCTCATCTGCTATTGATAAAATTAAACCAACCGGCTTACCCTTATTTACCAATTGGTGCATTAATTTTTTGTTTCCGTTTGGCTTATTTTGTTGAAACTCCCGATAAGGCAAACGAAATAGCATACACCAACAGTTTCCACATCCTCCCTTCTCCCCCATTAAGACTTCGTATTGCTTCCAGTTTAAATGAGTTAGCTCATTGAAAAACAAATTACCCGGTAATACCGACGCTTTCATACACAATTTTAAAAAGATAAATAACGGGTTAACTTAGGAATCTTGCTCTTTCAAACAATTTGTTTTCGCAAAGCGGAGGGATTGATTTTATAATACTGTTTAAAAGCCGTAACAAAATGTTCAGGGCTGTTAAATCCGCAATCATAGGCAATATCTGCAACGGGAGCCAATGTTTCGGTAAGTAGTACTTTAGCATGGGCCAGCCTGACCGAACTTAAATACTGGTGTGGTGATATATTAAGAATGGCTTTAAATATCCTGCTGAAATGAAAAGGGCTAACATAGCAATGGTTAGCTAACTGCTGGAGGGAAATATTTTCTTTAAAATTATTCAGGATAAAATCCCGTGCTGCCTCAATAGTATTTAAATGATTTTGCTTTAATTTATCGGGAATCAATTCTGGTACCTCCATACTTCCCAAAACGGTCATTACCTTTTCCACGATGGTAATTACCCGCTCATCTATTTCAAGGGAATTATAATTGCCCGAGCTTATTTTTTGAAAAATATGATGATGGAGATATTCCATTTCCGGTGAGGTTTTTACCATAATGGCGTGAATATCATTATTCAGTAAAACCCAGGGTAGTTTGCTCCCATAAACCTCCAGTATATTTTCCTTGAAAAACGTCTGTTTAAAGTCAAAAATAGTTACTATGTCCGGCTGATTATCAATATGCCGGGTAGTATGTTCAAAACCAGGCTTTGAAATTAATACCCTGCCCACATGTATTTCATCCTTCCTTTTAAAAGTCTGGTATTCAAAAAAGCCTTTGCGAATAAAAGATATGGAAAAGCTATTGTTGTATTCAAGATTACTTATTGAGCAAAAATTACAATGGCATTGAAAATCAACCACCCGGTAAAAATCTGATTGATGGAGGATATGTATATCTGCCAAACGCATAAAATAAAGTTACTCATTAAAATAAAATCTTAGCCGCTCCCTGAATAAAATTTTGTAACTGATAAAGAAAGCAAGATTTCTAAGTTGTTTGAAAAAAGATTTAATGAATTTACGGTTTATAAATAACAAAAAATGTACGGAGAAATTAAAAACTACATTACTGAATTTCAAACGATTTATCAAGGTCAGCCATTTTATGGAAAACCTTTAATGGATATTGTTAAGCAAGCGGATATAAAAAAAGTGTATAAAAAACCCTCTGCAACCGGCCATTCCGCCTACGAAATTTTGCAACATCTTTTAGCCTGGAGGGTTTATTTTGTAAAAAAATTAAATGGAGATAAGGAGGCCTCAATTAAAGTGAATTCAGCCGACGACTGGCCGCCTTTGCCGGCCATGCAAACAGAAGACAATTGGAAAGCCCTGATAAAAAAAGTTGAGCTTAATCACCAAGCATTGATAACAGCGCTTAGCCAATACAAGGATGAATCGCTTGATGAAAAATTTGCCGGTTCTATTTATCCATTGCGTACATTTTTAAACGGACAGATACAGCATGATATCTATCATATCGGTCAAATTGCCCTGGCGGTTAAAAACAATTAAAATATAATAAAATGATAGTAAGAACATGGCACGGCAGAACAAAAACAGCTGATGCTGTTATTTACCGAAATTATGTGGAAGCGACAGGTATTAAAGAACTTACTTCCACAAAAGGAAATTTGGGCGCACAAATATGGCAACAACCGGAAGGAGATATTACGCATATTATGGTGATTTCCTGGTGGGATCATGTAGAAAGCATAAAAGCATTTGCAGGAAAGAACATTACTACTGCGAGATATTATGAGGAAGATGAAAAATACCTGATGGAAAAAGAGCCGTATGTGCAACATTATGAATGTTTCGATTACTAAAAGTAATAGAAGCCAACAGAAAAAATTTACAGGCTGGTACAAAGGTTGTAACTTTTGTAAAAATTTTCTGCCATGCCGAGTTCACGCCGTCAATGGATACGCCAAAGTAGTTTAGCCCTTGCCGGGTTAGGGATTGCCACCGAAGTATTAGCAGGCGGTGTAAAACGTTTTTCGCCGCCAGCAAAACAAATTTTGCTTAACAGCAATGAAAATGCTTATGGCCCCTCTCCCATGGCCAGAAAAGCAATTATAGAGGGGTATATACATTCAAATCGTTATCCTGATGACCTCATCCCTTTATTAAAACAAAAAATTGCATCGCACTGGAAAGTGAGCATGGAAAATATTTTACTCGGTGCAGGTTCTTCAGACATTATCGGGCTAACAACGCTTCACATTTCTTCAGTTAAAGGTCATATTATGGCAGGTGAACCGGCTTATCGTGTGTGGAACGGGCAGGCGGAAAGTTTCGGTCTTTCCTTTAACCGAATTCCGCTAAATGAAAACCGGGTACATGATTTAAGCAAGATGTTGAGTAGTATAACTCCTGACACACGAATGGTGTATGTATGTAACCCAAACAATCCTACGGGCACCGTTAATGATGTAAAAGAATTAAGAAATTTTGCTGAGGAAGCATCCAAAAAAACAACTGTATTTATTGATGAAGCTTATACGGAATATGCGGATTTACCTTCTTTGGCAGATTTAGCTGTCAGCAATAAAAATATCATCGTTGCCAAAACTTTTTCAAAGGTTTACGGACTGGCGGGTGCAAGAGTGGGTTACGCCATTGCGCATCCTGACACGATAAATGTTTTAAAAAAACATCAACCCTGGCCGGATGCCGGTGTGAGTGTAGTTTCTGCCTTAGCTGCATCCGCATCGCTGGATGACTCGGCTTTTGTTCAGTTCAGTAAAAGCAATGCAGAAAAAGCAAAACAAATTTGCTATACCACTTTTTCCAATCTTGGATTAGAATATATTCCTTCACACACTAATTTTATATTGTTCAACATAGGCTCAATAAAAAAAGATTTTGTAAAGGAAATGGAGGCACAAAATATTTATGTTCAATTTCGAGGACACTTTGGTGGTAAATGGTGCCGGGTAAGCATGGGAACAATTGAAGAAATGCAATCTTTTTGCCTGGCGTTAAAAAATATTGTGTAAAAAAACCGTTTACAAAAGCAAACGGTTAAATAATTTTATAATCCCGGGAACCAGGGACGCCCCACACTTTCTCTAAATGGCCAGGGTATTGATACCAGTATAGCAATTAATGCAATTAAATACAACCAGGAAGCAGCGCTATATATGCCTTTTTTAGCCTTTCCCCGTGCTATGGTAATTAAAACAATAGCAATAAGCATCCCCGCAATATGCTCTACTGCCCAAAACCGGGCAAACCCGTTTTTCATAATAGCGCCAAAATTTCCCATATTATCTAAAAGCGTTTTTAACCCTACCGTACTACTGAAATACCATTGGTACAAACCAATAAGTAATGTAATGTGTGCAGCAATCATTAAAAACAGGCTGGTTTTTTTCAGCCCCTCTTTTTTGGTAAATGCCTGTACCAAGGATATAAGTAATAAAACTAAAATTATCCAGCGCAAAATATTATGTAAATGCAATAATCCTGTATTCATGTTAATTTGAAGATTAGTTAATTTAAAAATTAAAAACCAAATCTACAATTGGCAGATTGAAATGCGAAATAAATCATCCCATATTTTCAAATTATTCAATGGAAGAAATTATTCTACCCAATCCGCCAAAAAAATATTGGTATCTCTTGTACCACCATTATTACGGTTGCTGCAAAAAATAATTTTTTTTCCACCAGGGCTAAACATGGGAAAGGCATCAAAACCTTTATCCCTGCTAATTTTTTGTAAATTACTTCCATCCTCATTTATCGTGTATAAGTTGAATGGGAATCCTCTCTTGTACTCATGATTACTGGCAAAAATGATTCGTTTACTGTCGGGCATATACGCCGGAGCCCAGTTGGCCTGGCCTAATTGAGTAATTTGTTTAACATTACTTCCGTCTGCATTGGCAATAAAAACCTCCATATTGGTTGGAGCTACCAAATTATCAGCCAGCAGCTCTTTATATTCTTTTATTTCAGCCTCTGTTTTGGGCCGGCTTGCTCTCCAGATTATTTTTTTACCATTCGGGCTAAACCAGGCGCCGCCGTCATACCCCAATGTATTTGTAATTCTCTTTTCTTTACCCGTTTTTAAATCCATTATATACAAATCAATATCACCATCTTTATCGCTGGTGTAAATCATTTTTTTACCATCGGGAGATAAGGTAGCTTCTGCATCATACCCTTTACTCTTTGTTAACTGTTTTATAATTTTCCCATTCATATCAGCCATAAAAATATCATAGCTATCGTATAAAGGCCAGATGTATTTGTTTCCGTATTTCTTACGGTCTGGCACGGGAGGACACGTATCGGCTACTAAATGAGTAGAAGAGTAAATGAAGTGTTTCCCATCTTTCATTATGGCACCACAGGTAGTTCTTCCTCTTCCGGTACTTACCATTTTATAAGTGAACTTTTCCCCATAAGCTGGCGTTTTACCAATAAAAATCTGGTCGCAGCTAATTCCTTCCTTAGGATTCGTTCGTTGAAAGATTATCCACTTACCATCATAGCTGAAATAGGCCTCGGCATTATCTCCTCCAAAAGTTAACTGCTGAATATTTTTAAAATGTTTTTCTTCCGGGTAATGCAAGGTGTCCGTAGCAGATAAAGGGAAATTAATATCTGAGAAAATATTTCTTTTAAATGAAGCTGCCAATACTAACAAAACCAATGGCGCCAGGTAAACTAATTTTTTCATCTTTTATCGTTTTGTCTCGAATAAATTTGCCGCAACAGAAATGCAAATGTGTCAAAATTTTGTCAGAACCCAATCAACAAAAATCGGTTAGTTTTGCTTTATGAAATCAGGTATCCCTTCACTGAGAGCCTTTGCTTTTGCAATACTTATTTTCTTATTGGGCAATACCTCGTGCCGTAATTCGGGTAATCCTGCAAAAGAAAATATTAACTTTACTCCCCCAAAAATTATAAGTGTTGAGGCTGATTCTTTAAGAAGATTGATAGCAGAAAACCCGGATTCCGCTATTTACAGGCAACAGTTAATTCTACAATTGGAACAGGACAACCAGGTAGAGGAAGCGTTAAAACAAAACGACACCCTGCTTCAGCAAATAGGCAATGTAGCCATCGTTTGGCTAAACCGTGCCATCTTGTTAGAAGAAAAAAATGATACTTCCGGCGCTACACAGGCTTTAGAAAAAGCGCTAACCATTCAAAATCCTTACCCGGAAGTACAATTGCGACTGGCTAAGCTTTATGCCGAATCAAAAAATCCTAAAGCACTGCAAATAGTAGATTTTATGTTTAAAAACGAGCAGGCTTTTGGCTTGGAAAAAGATTTAATTCTGATTCGAGGCATTTATTACCGCAATACAAAAGATTATGATAAGGCTCTTGACTGTTTTGACCAGGCTATTAGGGACAATTACACTTTTATGGAGGCATACATTGAAAAAGGATGCCTGTTGTATGATTTAAAAAAATATAAAGAATCCATCATCGTTTTTAATAAAGCCACTACGGTAAATAATACTTTTGCAGACGGGTATTACTGGATAGCGAAAAACCAGGAAGCGTTAAACCAAAAATCTGAGGCTGCTGATAATTACAAAAGAGCATTAGCCCTGGACCAGGAATTTACTGAGGCAAAACAAGCATTGAAGAATTTAGGAATTATAAAATAAAATCCGTATCCTGTACGTAAAACTCTCAATAATTATAAATAAACTACAACCAAAAATAAAAAGAAGATGCCCATTGTCGCCCCCTCCCTTTTATCCGCTAATTTTTTAAAGTTAGAGGAAGATTGTAAAATGCTGAACGAGAGTGAAGCGGACTGGTTTCACTTAGACGTAATGGATGGAAAATTTGTTCCTAACATCAGCTTTGGCCCAATGATTATTGAATTTATCCGCAAAACAACCACTAAGGTTTGCGATGTGCACCTGATGATTGTAGAACCGGAAAAATACGCTGAAGCATTCAAGAAAGCGGGGGCCGATATTTTAACCGTACATATTGAAGCCTGTACACACCTACATCGAAATATTCAGCAAATTAAAGCGTTAAATATGAAGGCAGGTGTAGCCGTCAATCCGCATACGCCAGTTAGTTTATTAAAAGATGTTATTACCGATATTGATTTAGTTTGCCTGATGAGTGTGAATCCGGGCTTTGGCGGACAATCGTTTATTCCTAATACGATTGCCAAAATAAAAGAGCTGAAAAAAATGATTAATGAGTATAAAAGCAATGCTAAGATTGAGATTGATGGGGGAGTTACTTTGGAAAATGCTAAATCCATAACAGACGCTGGCGCTGATGTGCTGGTAGCAGGTAATACTGTTTTTAGATCGGCAAACCCTGTAGAAACAATTCGTTTATTGAAGCATATCAGCTAATGAAAGCAAATAAACACAAACTAACCCTTACATTTTGTTTTTTTCTGATTTCCTTTTTTTGCGTTGCTCAAAAAAAATATGCTTATGTTTCCGGCAAGGTGGTAGATGAAAATGAAAAGCCGATGTCTAAAGTATCTGTGGAAATTTTGGGAAGAGAGGGCGGCACCATCACCAGCGATTCCGGAACCTTTCGTATAAAAACTCCTGCTGAAAAACCTTTTGCATTAATTTTTACTTTTTTAGGATATAGAACGGAACAAAGAAATTTTTACCTGAGCGATAATGAACAAGAAAGAATTACCATTAAAATGGAAAAAGGCAGTTCTAATGTATTAGAGGAAGTTGTTGTTGCCAATCAGCCTGACAGAAATCAGACCGGTTTAATAAAAATTACTAACCCAAAATTAGCCCTAACCATTCCTTCTGCTACTGGCGGAGTAGAAAGCCTGATTAAAATTTTTGTTGGAAGCAATAATGAATTAACCTCACAATATTCTGTACGCGGCGGTAATTATGATGAAAATCTTATTTATATAAATGATTTCGAAATATTTCGCCCTTACCTGGTACGTAGTGGGCAGCAAGAGGGATTAAGCTTTATTAACCCTGAATTGGTTAAAAATATCAACTTTTATACCGGGGGATTTCAAGCAAAATATGGTGATAAAACATCTTCTGTATTGGATATACAATACCGTAAACCAAAAAAAATTGGCGGCTCAGCGTACGTAAGTTTATTAGAGCAGGGACTACAATTAGAAGGTGCTTCTCAAAATGGGAACTTTACTTATGTAGCAGGAATTCGCCAGCGCACCAATGCAAACTTACTAGGCAGCCAGGAAGTAAAAGGAAAATATATCCCTTCCTCCATGGATTTTCAATCTTATTTAACCTGGCAGCTTAACAATAAATGGAGCGTGGAAGCATTGGGGAACATATCCAGAACGCAATTCAAACTCTCCCCTGAATTTTCGCAACAAACATCTTCTGTATTCTCTCCTTTCTTTACTGCAAATCTTGGTTTGGATATTTATTTTGACGGAAGAGAAATTGATCGTTATGTTACCAATATGGCTGGTATTACCGCCATTAACCAACCTCATAAAAACCTTCGTTTAAAATGGATGGCAAGTCGTTTTCAAAACAACGAAAAAGAATCCATTGATATAGCGGGAGCCTATTTATTTGGAGAAAGAAATTTTGACAGAGGCAATACTGATAATGGATTAATTACCAATCCGCTTGGAGCTGGGGTATTTTTAAATTATGCCCGTAATCGTTTAAACATTGAGATTTACAATTTATCACATAAAGGATCTTTTGAAAAAGGCAAAAACTTTTATCAATGGGGATTAAGTGTAGAAAAACAAAGCATAACCGATCGTTTAAATGAATGGGAATTACAGGATTCCGGTGGCTATACACTTCCTTACAACCCGGAAATACTAAATCTTAGTAAAGTAATAAAATCCAAAGCTGACCTGGATATTAAAAGAATACAAGGCTATATCCAGGATAATTTATTATTTAAAGACACCACCCATTTTACTTTACAAGCCGGTGTGCGTTTTAATTACAATACACTCAATAAAGAATTTTTATTATCCCCAAGACTACAGGCTTCCTGGAAGCCTCTCTGGAAAAGAGATGTTGTAATAAAACTGTCCGTAGGTTCTTACAATCAGCCCCCATTTTACCGGGAATTAAGAAGATACGATGGAACAATAAATACAGATGTAAAATCACAAAAAAGCTGGCAAGCTGTTGTTGGATTTGATTATAATTTTAAAGGATTGGGCGGACGTCCTTCCCGCTTACAAATAGAAGCCTATTACAAATACATAACCCATGTAGTGCCTTATGATATTGATAACGTTCGCATACGCTACTTTGGAGAAAATAATGCCAAAGCTTTTACAACGGGTATCGAAGCAAGACTTTTTGGAGAATTAGTAAAGGATGCTGAAAGTTGGATTAGCATTGGCATCATGCAAAGTCGCGAAAACTTAAATAACGATTTTTGGTATAATTATAAAATTGATTCGCTAAATAATCCAATTGATAGTGTTAAAGTTGAAGGCGGTTGGTTACGCCGGCCTACCGATCGTTTAATAACATTTGGAATGTTTTTCCAGGATTATTTAAGTACAAACAAAAACTTTAAAGTGCATTTGAATACTTTATTTGGTACCAACCTCCCCTATAACATTCCCAATAGCACAAAATACCGAAATGCACTAACCATTGACCCCTATATAAGAATTGATCTGGGCTTTAGCTTCTTGTTGCTCAATTCAGAAAAAGCAAATAGAAGAAGGTATAGTCCTTTTAAAAATTTTGACAATATCTGGGCAAGTCTTGAAGTATTTAATATTATTGACAGACCTAATACAATTTCCTACCTGCTTATAAAAGATTTTGCAAATAACATTTTTACCATACCCAATCGTTTAACGCCACGTTTGGTCAATTTTAAGATTGTGGCCAGATGGTAGAGGCCCTTCTTCAAAGTATTTTTTTACCCTTACTAGTTTCACTCGTTTTAGTATGAGCTTTTGTAACAGTTAAATAATTTTTAACGTGTCTTTCTTTTAACAATGCTTATCTTTATACCTTTTCAAAAAGAACCATTTATCTCATTTTTTGTTACTAATAAATGAATTAACAAAACACCTGCTGAAACACCGGTAGAAGACACTTCAGCTAATAATAAAGCAAAATGGATATTAGAAAAATTCAAACACTGGGCGACTTAAAGAAAAGCGGGTATAAATACAAACCGGTTAAGGAAGAAATACGCATCAATCTTATAAAAAAGTTACAAAACAGGGAAGAAACATTTTCTGGTATCCTTGGGTATGAAGATAGTGTTATTCCGGATGTGGAAAGAGCTTTGTTGTCCCGTCACAATATTTTGTTTTTGGGTTTGCGTGGACAGGCTAAAACAAGAATGGCCAGGCTGATGACAAACTTATTAGACGAATACATTCCTATCGTTTATGGATCGGAGATTAATGATGATCCTACAAATCCTGTTTCCAAATATGCGCAGGATCAAATAGCTGCCCACGGCGATGAAACAGCCATACACTGGGTACATCGAAGTGAACGTTATGGCGAAAAGCTGGCCACGCCTGATGTGAGTGTGGCGGATTTAATTGGTGATATAGACCCTATCAAAGCTGCTAATTTAAAATTAAATTTTGCCGACGAGAAAGTTTTACATTATGGCATTATACCAAGAAGTAACCGGGGCATTTTTGTAATTAACGAAATTCCCGATTTACAGGCAAGGATACAAGTGGCTTTATTTAATATCCTTGAAGAAGGTGATGTGCAAATACGTGGTTTTAAATTACGTTTACCCTTAGATATTTTATTTGTTTTTACAGCCAACCCGGAAGATTATACAAACCGGGGATCAATAGTAACGCCTTTGAAAGACAGAATTGAAAGTCAAATACTCACTCACTATCCCAAAACTATTGAAACGTCTCTTGCTATTACTGAACAAGAAGCGGATGTACATAAAGAACAATTACAGAAAGTAAAAGTGAGTGATTTAGTTAAACGTTTAATTGAACAAGTTTCTTTTGAAGCAAGAAGTAGTGAATTGGTGGATAAGAAAAGTGGTGTAAGTGCCAGGCTTACTATTTCAGCTTACGAAAATTCAGTTAGTGCGGCAGAGCGAAGAGCAATCATTAACAACGAAAAAGAAACACAGGTATGGATAAGTGATTTGGTTGGTATTATACCTTCCATCACAGGCAAAATTGAACTGGTATATGAAGGTGAGCAGGAAGGCCCTTACCAGGTTGCGATGAATTTGATGGATAAGGCAGTTCGTGCTTCCTTTGTTCATTACTTCCCTAATCCCGAAACCTTTAAAAAAAGAAGGAACCAACAGGGCGGAGAGCAAAATCCGTTTCGCCCTATTACCGATTGGTTTGACAACGGGAATCAATTAAATATTTTTTTTAATGCAAAAGATGAAGCTAAAGTACAGCAATTGTATAAGGTGGATGGTCTGCATGCCCTGATAAAAAAATACTTCAAACATGCCAATGAAAAAGAAGCAGCTTTATTAATGGAATTTGTTTTGCATGGACTATCCGCCTATTCCATGATCAGTAAAAAATTTGTAGAAGGTAAAATAGAGTTTAAAGATTTAATGGGCTCTATGTTGAATATAGGCAATTCCAAACAGGAAGGAGATGATTTTGATGGGGAAGACTTTACCTGAATAAAATAATAAATTCAAAATTAGTTTTTCATATAATATTCACTTCCTTTTGCAACTCAACCCCAAATTTTGTTTTAACACTTTCCCGGATTTCCTCGCCTAACGCTAAAATCTCGGCCCCGTTTGCATTACCATAATTTACCAGTACCAATGCCTGATCGGAATGACAACCGGCGTCTCCCCTCCGAAACCCCTTCCACCCACACTGCTCAATTAGCCAACCCGCAGCCAGTTTTATTTTTTCATCGGGTAGTTTGTAACCAATAATCCCGGGAAATTGAATGGTAAGATCAGAAAATTGTGCAGCGCTTATTTCAGGGTTTTTAAAAAAACTTCCTGCATTACCAATTAAGTCCGGATTCGGCAATTTAGAAGAACGAATGTTAATTACAGCTTGTGATATAGCACGAATATTTAATGTTTTTACTCCCATTCTTTCCAGTTCTTGTTCAATAGCTCCATATTTAATGTGAAATTTTGGCTGTTTATTTAACCGGTAAGTTGCATTTAAAATAACAAATTGGCCTTTATACCTGGCTTTAAATACACTATTTCGATAGCTAAATTCACAATCATTCAAGGTGAATGTATAAACTTTTTTATCAGCATAATGGTAGGCTTCCAGACAATAAAACACATCCTTTATCTCAACGCCATAAGCACCAATATTTTGAATAGGGCTCGCTCCCACACTTCCCGGAATTAAAGACAGGTTTTCAACTCCGGCCCAATTGTGTTCAATACAATGCATCACAAACTGGTGCCATTTTTCTCCTGCCCCTACTTTTATATCCACGTAATGTTCATTTTCGTGAACAATATTTATCCCCTTGATTTCATTTTTTAAAACCAGTCCATCAAAATCTTTTGTAAAAAGAACATTACTTCCGCCCCCAAGTACAAAAATACTTTGCCATGCATTGGCGTTTGACAGTTCCCGTAACTCATCAACAGAGGTAAACCCGGAAAAATATTTAGCCTTAGCATCAACTCCAAAGGTATTATAGGGTTTAAGTGATATATTTGGGATAATTTTCATTTTACAAAACAATTTTACGTAAAATTGTTATATTGTTTTGAAATATCTATTCATTTTATTTTTAATTTCACGCATTCCGAAATCCGTAACTTTATGATAAAGATTTTTTTTACCTTACTTTCAATAGCCACCCCTCTCTTAAACATTTTAGCCCAACAAAACAATCCTTTAATTAATTCCGGGGAAACAATAAAAGAAGGGATCAAACTTTCTGATGAGGGTAAATATAAAGAAGCAATTGATTATTTTATAAAAGTAAGTCCCAGTGATACCAACTATGTATGGGCTTTGTATGAAATAGCTTACGCTTCCCAGTCCGATAGTCAGTACGTAGTTGCCAAAGAATATTGCGAAAAAGCCTTGAGTCTTGATGAAGATCCGGAAAGGCTACCAGCATTATTAACTCTGTACGCAAATACTATTGACATACTTGGAAATGAAGAAGAAGCTTTGAAAATATATGACTCAGCTTTGCAAAAATTCCCGGCCTATTCTCCTTTATACTTAAACAAAGGAGTTACACTCATGTCGCTCAAAAAATACAAAGAAGCGGAAGAAGTTTTAAAAACCTCTTTACTTATTGACCCCTATAATTACAGCGCTCATTTCCGCTTAGGGCAAGCCGCCATCAACCAGGGAAAAATAATCCAGGCATTTTTAAGCTTCATAGCGTATCAAATGATGGTGCCAGGTGGTCGCTACCAATCTTCTTCAATTACCCTCATGAGAGTTATTTCAAAAAATGAAACCGATCTGCAGGAATACATCAGTAATAGAAATGAAGAGCCCTCCGAACAGATACAATTATTGGAACAAATAATTGCCTCAAAAATTGCATTAGATAAAAACTACAAGTCCATAATAAAGTTAGACGACCCTATAGCAAGACAAATTCAAGTATTATTCGAAAAAATAGAATATAGTGAACTGGAAAATGATTTCTGGATGCAATATTACGTTCCCCTATTTAAACAATTTTTTAATACTGGAAAATTTGAATACTTCATTAATTACATCTTTTCACAGGTTGATGTTGATATCATAAAAACGTTTAATAAAAAAAATAAAAAGGAAATAGAGGCCTTGGTATCAGACATAATAAGCTATTTAAATACAATTCGATCTACCCGAATACTCAGCTATGAAAAAAGAATCAAATCGAAGCCCATCTTCTTCTTCTCCAACGGAGAACTCAGCAGCAAAGGGAGCTTAAGCACTGACGGGCAAAATTCCATTGGTGACTGGGAATATTTCTTTGCATCCGGAAATATCAGATCAAGAGGAAGTTATGATAATAGCGGGAAAAGAAAAGGCAAATGGGTTTTTTACAACTTTAATGGAACAATTAATGCCATAGAAAATTATGCAGAAGGAGAACTGGAAGGAGAAGTAATTTCTTATTTTAAAAACGGCAATACCAGTTCATCCGGTATATATAAGAGCGGAAAAGAAACAGGTAAGCACACCTTATTCTATTATGCCGGAGGACTTAAAGCAGAAGAATTTTTCAAAGAAGGCAAACTAAATGGAGTTAGGAAACTCTACTTCCCTTCCGGAAACATTCAAACAATAGAAAATTACAAAGAAGATTCCTTAGACGGCAAGTATGAAAATTTTTTCAAAAACGGCCAATTAGAATCAGAACTTACTTATATAAATGGAAAAGCTGAAGGTAAAACAAAAGGTTATCATGAAAATGGCACATTAAATTTTGAGGGGCAATATAAAAACGATGAGCGGGATGGCACCTGGCAACGATATCACCCCAACAAGCGTTTAAAAAATATTGAAAAATATGAAAATGGTTTATTGGAAGGTCTCTACGAGGAATATCATGACAACGGACAGATTTCGATAAGATACCAAAATAAAAAGGGAAAAACCTTTGGTAATGTCGAATACTTTGATGATGACGGAAAATTATATTCAATACTTACTTATGACAACGATATACTAAAAAAAGCAAAATATTTTGACAAGACGGGAAAAGAAATAAGCGTCTCGGAAATAAAAAACAAAATATTAGAACTTAATTCTTATCGCCCAAACGGAAGCAAACGCAGACAAAACACTTATAATGATAAAGGCATCCAAATTGGTAATGAAACATTTTTTTACAATAATGGCCGGATAAACGAAACCAGCACCTATAATAATGGACAACTTGATGGTTTATCTACAAACTATTTTGCCAGCGGGAAAAAAGCAAGTGAACTTACTTACGTTGGTGGGCAAAAAGATGGCTACTATAAAGGCTATTATGAAAGCGGAATATTAAAAAGCGAAGGATGGTATAAAAACGACAAAGCAGAGGGAAATTGGTTATATTATAATGAGCAAGGCGACTTAACAACAAAAATTAATTACCTAAATGAAGAACAATACGGATATCAAACTGAATATTGGCCCAATGGAAAAATAAATTCCGAGCAAAAAAATTACTTTGGATGGATACAAGAATTTAAACAATACGACACTACGGGAAAACTTATTAATGCAATTCACTTTCCAAAGGGATCAGGGAAATATACCTCGCTCCATTTTAACGGGAAACTATACGGTGAAGGAACTTTTGTAAACGGGTATTTTGACGGCCCCTTCAAATATTATTACTTTGACGGAAGTTTAGAGTCAGAACAATCTTTAAAATTTGGTGAAACCGATGGCTCCTATAAAAATTATTTCTATGGAGGCGCTTTAGCTACCGAGGGAGAATATAAGGCAGGTAAAAAAACAGGCACATGGAAATACTATAAACGCAATGGAAAATTATCTTATACTGAACAATATGAAAATAACGAACTAAACGGGTCACAAATATTCTACAACGAAGATTCAAAAATCAGTCAGACTAATCATTATAAGGAAGGATTAAGAGACAGTACGTCTAACTATTACGATGAGACTGGACAATTAAGTTATTGCATAAATTACAAAAACGATATTCCTATTTCTTATACTTACTTTGACAAAACCGGGAAGCTATTACCCCCTATTCAAATACCATTAGGCTCAGGTAAAGTAAAAGTATTTTACTCAAGAGGCAATCTTATTACTGAATTTGAATTCATTGAAGGAAAAATAAATGGCGAGGAAAAGAGTTATTACAGCAATGGGAAATTGCGAGAAGAAAGCAGAGAAGAATATGGACAAACCGAAGGAATATACAAGGGATATTATCCGGATGGCAAACCGAAATTTCAATATACTTATAAGCATGATAAAGCACATGGGCCATACAAAATATATAATAACAAAGGAATAGTTACAGAAGAAGGTAATTACTATAACAACACGCTACATGGCTCAATTAAATTTTTTGATGATAATGGCGTATTAAAACAAACTCTTTCTTATTATTACGGAATATTATTACCAGTTAAAAAATGAAGCATTCAAAATTATTTTTCATATCCACTTGTTGGGCTTTATCCGCACTTTCACAAAATATTGAGGAACTTAAAAACAAGTTCCCGGGTACAAATGCAGTGATACTTAACAGCAATCTTAATTATAAAATAAAAGTAGAAAACGACGTACCCAAAGTGGAAAGTAAAGATTTTCAACAGCTATTATTTCTATCCGCTAACGCAACCGCTTATTGGGGTCGCTATGGATTTTCTCATAGCAGTTTTCATAAAATTATTGAATATGAAGCTTACACTCAAACTCCCAATAATAAAAAAATAAAAGTTACGGATTTTAAAACCTCAGATAACCAAAGTAATAGTATATTTTATGACGACGTAAAGGAAACCATTTTCGATTTTCCGGCTATTTCTGAGGGAAGCATTGGTACATTAAAACTTAGTATTTCCCATGAAGATCCTCATTTGCTATCCCCCTTTTATTTTTCAAGAAGTATCCCGGTAGTCAATAGTGAGTTAACTGTTACTTATCCAAAGGACATGAAAATTAAATACCTGTTAATGGGTAACGATACCAGTAAAATAACGGTAAGTTTTGAAACAAAAAAAAATGAAAATATTTACACCTTTCGCGTAAAAGATTTAGAATCAGAAAAAAAATATCCCGATGCCCCTGACAATGCATGGTATTCTCCACACGTAATTTTTTATATAGAAAATTATAAAAACAAAAATGGAGAAACGATAAATTATATGTCCAATTTAAATGACTTGTTTGAATTGGATAAATCTTTTGTTAAAAACATTAATAAAGAAATTGGAAGTGAATTACAAAAGGTAATTGACTCTTTAACACACCATGTTACCAATGCAGAAGAAAAAGCAAGAAAGATATACAACTGGGTGCAGCAAAATATTAAATATGTCGCATTCGAAGCCGGTATGGAGGGCTTTATTCCCCGGGATGCCAATCTTATTTGCAGCAGACGCTTTGGCGATTGCAAGGACATGAGCAGCATTTTAACAACTATGCTTAATAAAGCCGGCGTTACCGCATATTATACATGGATTGGAACAAGAGACCTGCCTTATAAATACACCAAAGTGCCTACAACAATTGTAGATAACCATATGATAAGTACCATTAAACTGGGAGATAAATATATATTTTTAGATGGTACCGATCCATTCTGTCCATTTGGCATGCCTCCTTATGCCATCCAGGATAAAGAGGCATTGGTAATGATTAACGAAAACGAATATAAAGTACTCACTGTTCCGGTAATGGAAAAAGAAAAAAATATTTATATTGATTCCACAATTATAGAGTTATCTGACAAAACATTAAAAGGGTCTATATCAATAAATATGCAAGGATATTTTACAGAAATTCTAAATAGCACCCTAACCTACACTGACGAAAAAAATATAAAAGAACAATTAAAAATTTATTTTAACCGCGGTTCGAATAAATTTACTATAGATTCTATTTCCATTGGGAATCGTTCAGACAAAAATAAAAACCGCCTTTTGGCTACCTTTTCATTGCAAGACTACGCCAAAAAAATTGGAGATGAGTATTTTATCAATATGAATCTGCTTAAGTTATTTGAACACCAGGAAATTGATTATCCCAAAAGAAAATCGCCCATTGAATTTTCATTCCTTTATACAAAAAAATATATAACGGTTTTTAAAATACCTGATGGTTATAAAATTACTTATTTACCCAAAAGCAAATCTTACCACAATGAAATATGGGGTTTTGATTTGACATATGAACAAACAGAAAGTAAAGTTATAGTAACGTATCAATTCAACAACGATCATCTGTTGCTTACACCCGATAAATTTGAATTATGGAATAAAGTGCTGGAGCAATTGTTACCCATGTATAAAGAGTCTGTCAGCTTATCAAAAAAATAAATTAATCCCTATTAATTATACTAAAATGAAAAAAATAATAAACTTCTTCGTGTCAGTTTTTTCCTTATGCATTGCTAATGCACAAGAGAACAGCTATATACCCGAACAATGGGATGAAAATCCGGTTTATCACAAATTGGAAAGCAAATACAATAGTGAATCGGCCGTTACAATTTTAGACAAACGGCGTATAGAATACGTTGACGAAAAAAATGAACAATTTATTTATAGAACATACCATCGTATTATACAAGTACATGATGATAAAGGAATTGAAACTTTTAACAAAATATACCTTGGGGTTAGCGATAATTCAGACATTGTAGATATTAAAGCCAGAACTCTTACCCCTGGAGGAAAGGTTAAAGAACTGGATAAAAATAACATTAAAGATCTTAAAGAAAGCGATGGAAATATATATAAAATATTTGCTGTTGAAGGACTGGAAAAAGGCAGTGAAGTGGAATATTATTATACTTATAAAAGATCTGCTTATTATTTTGGCCGGGAAATGATGCAGTCCAGCACCCCCTGTCTCAATGCCTCTGTACAAATCGTGGCTCCCTCCAGGCTGGTGTTTGAATGTAAATCATACAATGCCGATGTTAAGCCTGTTGATACACTACTCGGGGAAAAACGCTTTATAACAATACAATTAGCAAATCTTACCGCTATTCCCGATGGTGAAAAATATGCTCACGTAAGAGCCAACATCCAAAGAATAGAATTTAAACTATCCTATAATTTATCACGTAGCTCTGTGGAAAAAGTTTTTACCTGGAATGAACTTGCTAAACGTATTCATGAAATTTATACAACAACGACTGAAAAGGAAAATCAAAAAATTGAAACCTTTGTAAAAGAAAATAGCTGGAGCAAGCTTAATACTGAAAAAGAAAAAATCGTTACGGTTGAAAATTATGTTAAAAAGAATTTTGCACCGAGAGAAGATGTTAATACCAAAGAAGCTGAAAATCTGGAAAAAATAATAAAAAATAGAGTAACCAGTTATACAGGGATAGTGAGATTATACGCAGCTATCTTTAAAACACTTGGAATTGACTTTCAATTAGTACTTACGGGAGACAGAAGTGAATTTACCATTGATAAAAATTTTGAATTTTGGAACACAGCGGAAAATCATCTCATATACTTCCCCACACTAAAAAAATTTATGGCTCCTACACGAATAGAAACACGTTTTCCCTGGATTTATCATAATTGGGGCGGGGCAAATGGCCTATTTTGCAAAACAACTACCATTGGCAACTTCACGACAGCTATCGCCGATATAAAGCCTGTTCCGTTAGAAGATTATACCAGTACAGTAAGTAATATTGAAGCTAAAGTATCCATAAATACATCTACTGATACGGCGGAAATTGATATAAAACAAATCCATAGCGGCTATGAAGCCCCCCCTTTTAAAGCCTCCTTTACCTTTGGTTCGGAGGAAGAGCAAAAAGCATTTATAAAAGAACTTGTTAAGTTCGGTACAAACTCTGAGCATGTAATAAGCACTAAATTGGAAAACACCGACTTTGAAAGCTATAATGAAAACAAACCTTTTATATTAAATGCTAAAGTAAAAGCCAGTGAATTGGTAGAAAGAGCAGGGAATAAACTTTTAGTAAAAATTGGAGAGATAATAGGTCCCCAGGTAGAAATGTACCAGGATAAGCCCAGACAATTGCCAATAGAAATAGAATTTCCACACATATTGGAAAGAAAAATTGATTTTATTATTCCTGCCGGTTACCGGGTTAAAAATTTAGATGATTTAATCCTCAATAATGTTTACAAAGAAAATGGTGAAATAACAATGGGATTTGCTTCTTCCTATGTTGTGGAAGGAAATGTTGTAAAGATTCATGTGACTGAAGAATATAGAAAAATCAACTATCCGATTTCACAATACGAGGATTTTAAAAAAATCATCAATACCGCAGCAGATTTTAATAAAATTGCCCTGGTACTTGAAAAAATACAATAGCCCCCATATAAAAGAAGCTTAAACGATTTTTATTTCTGTCAGGCTCATACCCTTACATTGCATCCGCATCGGGTATAATCACTACACTACGAAATCTTTTGTCATTATGTAAAACAGCTGTTTGTTCCAGTATCATTTTTTTACACGCATGAATAACCGAGGCTTCTTTAGGGAGTTTTATTAGCAATTCCATTAAATACTGGTTGCGTATGCGGTTTACAACTGGTTCAGCAGGGCCCATTAAAAATTTACCAAATTGTTTTTTCATAGCATCCGCAAAATGTTGCGCAGCAGCTGCGGCTACCTCTTTAAACTTATGCCGAAAAGTTAATAATACAATGCGAGAAAAAGGCGGATAAAAAAATCTCTGTCTTCCATCAATTTCATATTGATACAACATCTGGTAATTATGTTGCTGCACAAAACTAAGTACAGGATGTTTGGTATTAGTTACCTGGATCATTACTTTTCCCTGTGCCTCCTTTCTTCCGGCACGCCCACTCACCTGTTCCATTAACTGAAATGCTCTTTCATTTACCCTGAAATCGGCAAAATTTAAAATGCTGTCTGCATCTATAATACCCACCAGGTTTACATTATCAAAATCCAGACCTTTCACCACCATTTGTGTCCCAACAAGTATATTAATTCGTTGCTGTTCAAACTGCTGGATCAAACTATCATGTGCCTGTTTTCCACGCACACTATCAATATCCATCCGGGCAATTTTTGCATTTGGAAATTCTTCTTCCAAAAATTCTTCAATCTTTTCCGTACCAAAATTGCGCTGCAAAAAATTATGACTACCGCAAGCCTGGCAGGTATTAACTGTTGGATAAACGGTACCGCAGTAATGACAATGAAGTTTATTCGTGCCTTTATGGAACGTTAAACTAACATCGCAGTAACGACAGTGGGGTATCCATCCACAAACCTTACAAACCTGGTAAGGCGAATATCCCCTGCGATTTTGAAAAAGAATTACCTGCTTGCCTTGGTGTAATGATTGCTCAATGGCCGTTTTAAGAGGCGGAGATAAAATAATTTTATCTCTTGCCTTTGCAGCAAACGGTTTAATGTCTATTATTTCTATTACAGGCATTTCCAGCCCCCCGTACCGTTCGTTTAATTCCACCAATCCATACTTATGGGTAACTGCATTAAAATAACTTTCTATTGCCGGTGTAGCGCTTCCCAGTAAAACTTTGGCATTAAAAAGTGACGCATAATAAACAGCCGCGTCTCTGGCGTTGTATCTTGGAGCAGGTTCCTGCTGTTTATAAGAAGTGTCGTGTTCCTCATCAACCACAATTAAACCTAAATTACTAAAAGGCAAAAATAAAGACGACCTGGCCCCCAATACCACTTTTAGTTCCTCATTACGCACTTTATTCCATATTTCTACTTTCTCATTCTGATTAAACTTGCTGTGATAAATACCAATATACCCGCCAAAATGTTTCTGAAGACGGCGAATAATTTGAGATGTCAATGCAATTTCGGGAAGAAGATACAAGACCTGTTTCCCTTTTCTGATATACTCTTCTATTAATTTGATATATACTTGTGTTTTACCACTGGAAGTAATGCCATGAAGTAAACAAACTGTTTTATCGGAAAAAACCTGATTTACTTTTTCAAAAGATTCAATCTGTGCCTGCGAAAAATCAAAATCTATAACAATATCCTTGGGCAGATAACGTAACCGATCTACATTTCTTTTCTCAAGAGTAAGTATATTTTTCTCAACCAAGCCTTTTAATTGGGCATCATTTGCATTGCTTTTCTTTAATAGACCCGATTTTGTTACTTCTCCTTCTGTTTTTATTAAATGCAAATAGCTCAGCAGCAATTCCATTTGTTTGGGAGCCCTGCTCCAGTTATTCAACAAATGGGAAAGCTTTTCTTCATTCGAGTATTCAGGATTAAGTAATACATAGGTTTCTTTTTTGGGAGAGTACGTTTCTTTAAGCGATTCCCATACAAAGCAAACTCTTTTATCAATTAATCTTTTAACAACCGGGTACACATGAGAAGAATCGAGTATTTCTTGTACCTCGGTCAACTTCAACTCCTTTTTTATTAACAAAGCTTCTGCAACCAGGTATTCATCATGATCTAATTGAGAAAAATCATCGCCATATTCATCGTTAAATATTACAACCGTCTCACTACTAAGTTTAAAATGAGAGGGCAATGCTGCTGCCATTACTTCACCCTCACTACACAAATAATATTCGGCTATCCATTCCCAGAGAAGTAACTGCTTTTCATTAACAACAGGCTCTACATCCAGTACATTTAAAATATCTTTTGTTTCAAATATATCCGGCTTTTCAATATGCAATCGTTTAATAATGCCTGCATACTTCTTATTTTTCCCCAAACTCACTTCAACCCTCACTCCCACTTTTACCTGATCATTTAATCTTTCCGGTATTGACCATGTATAGTTTTTAGGTAAGGCCAATGGTATAATAATTTCTGCGTAAACTTTTGCTTCTGAAGAAACTTTATCAAATTTGTTATGTAATTGTACCCCATCCATTAAAAGACTAAAGATAAGAATGAAATAATAAGACTTTAAAAACCTTTTACAAACCTAAGATTTTATCCAGGATGCGTTATACTCCTTTAGCTTAGTTTCCATGATATCATATACTTTTTGCTTTAGCAGGGTCACATCATCCAATGTATAGCCATTAGCACTTATTTCATCCAAATAAATCGTTCTTAGCTTACCGGGTGTTAAGCTAAAAACAGAATTATAATGAAGCCGGTCATAAGTATCTAAAAACAATAATGGTTTAATAGGTGTTTGTGTTTCAATAGCAATACGAAAAGCGCCATCAAAAAACTCCTTAAGGGGCTGATTTGTCATATTAAATGTTCCTTCAGGACAAAGAAAAACGGAAATACCTTTATTTAAAATTGATTTTAATCTTTCAACACTTCTGGCTCTTTCTTCTGCATTTGATCTATCTACGCATACTACTGCACTTTTATAAATATATCCAAACACAGGAATACGAGTCATTTCCACCTTTCCTAAAATCCGCATAGGTTGTCTTATGGCTTTTAGCATTTGCGGGATGTCCATATAAGAAATATGGTTTGAAATAAAAATATAATGCGCTTTTTTATTAACAGGGGATTCTACAATTTTTTTATGAAAAATACCTGTAAGCAAGAGCCAGATATCTGCCCAAAAACTGCAAAGCCTGTAAATAAAATTGCCGCCATTTATCTTACCAAAAAAAGAGGCAACAATAACAATTGGGAAAACAATAAACATAAAAGCAAGAAAAAGGGAAAAAGCATAAATCACATAAATCCATTGAAGAGGCCTTAAAAAAACTTTCATTTTATAATTCTGTTTTTGTAATAATAATTCTTTAAATCGCTTTTCATTCCTCACCCTTTCATAGATTGTCCACACAATAAGATTGCAATTTTAGCTTAAAATTATAAAATCCCCTATAACCAGTAGATTTACATACCCTTGCTTATCTTTGCAGGTTCAATGGCAGAAGCGAACACCATAGCATTTCATACTCTTGGCTGCAAACTAAATTTCTCAGAAACTTCCACTCTTGCCCGTATGGTGGAAAGGGAAGGATTTGAGAAAAAAGAATTTACCGAACAAGCGGACGTATATGTAATTAATACCTGCTCGGTTACTGATAATGCTGATAAAGAATGCAGGCAACTTGTTCGCCGCATTCAAAGAAAGTCTCCTGACAGTTTAATAGTAATTACCGGTTGTTATGCTCAATTAAAGCCAAAAGAAATAGCCTCTATACCCGGTGTAAATTTAGTATTAGGCGCTGCCGAGAAATTTAATATTGCCAAACACATCCGAGAGCTGGCAAAAGGTGACTCAGCTAAAATTTGCAGTTGTGATATTGAGGATGTAAATAGTTTTACGGCTTCCTATTCTATCCACGACCGTACAAGAACTTTTTTAAAAGTACAGGATGGTTGTGATTACAACTGCTCCTTTTGTACCATTCCCCTTGCCCGTGGCAAAAGCCGGAGCGATTCAATTGAAAATGTTGTCAAAAACGTACACGAATTGGCTGCTTCCGGAGTAAAAGAAATTGTATTAACCGGCGTGAACCTGGGAGATTTTGGTAAAGGCACGAATGGACATAATAAACAGGATGAAAATTTCTTTGAATTGATTAAAGAATTGGATAAAGTGAATGGCATTGAACGGTATCGCATTTCCTCTATCGAACCTAATCTTTTAACTAATGAAATTGTAGATTTTGTTGCTGGCAGCAATAAATTTATGCCTCATTTTCATATCCCCCTCCAAAGTGGGAGTAATAAAATCTTAGCATTGATGAGAAGGAGATATAAGAGGGAGTTGTATGCAGAAAAAGTTAGTTTAATTAAAACTTATATGCCCCATTGTGCCATCGGAGTAGATGTTATTGCAGGATTTCCCGGGGAAACAGACGAAGACTTTACCGAGACATTTGATTTCCTTCATTCATTAAATATTTCCTACCTCCACGTATTTACTTATTCCGAAAGAGACAATACTCATGCATTAACTATTAAGCCAGCTATTCCCATACACACTCGTAATGAAAGAAATAAAGTGTTACGCAATCTGTCTTATATGAAAATGCAATATTTTACGGAACAACATACAGGTGAAGTTCGCAAAGTGCTTTTTGAAGGTCAAGTAAAAAATAACATGATGGAGGGTTATACTGATAACTATATTAGGGTTACCACTCCTTATCGCAAAGAATGGGTAAATACTATTGTTGATTGGAAACTTTAATATACAGCTACATATTTGTAATAAGCAACCACATCTCTAAAAGCGCCTGGTAAATCAACCCAGTGAAACCGGTCAGCCGATACTGAATAAAGATTATGAAAACCAAGTTTATTTAATATATACCTGCACCTGGCGATATGATAAAAATGGGTTACAATAATTGCCGATGAAAAATGTTCCTTTTGAGTTAATTCAATAAAATTTTTCGCAGTGTAGTATGAATTAACCCCTTCGTTATCTTTAATAATAACCATTTCGGGTATTCCCATTTTTATAAGATAGGCTCTCATAGCATCTCCTTCGGGATAATGATATTTCCCTTTTCCCCGACCGCCGCTAACAAAAATTTTTTTGACCCTTCCCTCCCTGTATAATTCAATTGCCTTATCAACCCTCGTTTTTAACCAGGGAGAAAGATTACCGTTATTGTACACCACATTACCCAGCACAATAGCTACATCCGCACTCCCTCTGTAATCGGGTACACCATTAACGGCTAAATATAAAATATGGGTACATAGCCAGATTAACAAAAAAAAGAAAATAAGGCGTACCGGTTTATAATATCTATTCTTTTTCAGTAATTGCATAGACTAAAAATAAGGTAGAAATATCATAAACCCTTTTTTAAAAAAAATAAATAATTCAAGTTTCCTGATTTAAACAATTGTTTTTATTTGATAAGCCATAATAAAGAGCAAAATTTTCAACAAAAACCCTTCAAATGTAACCGCATGAATAGAATGGGGTGTCATTTCTACGATTTCGCTGATAGTTGTTTC
>DASSYR010000100.1:0-25866 GCA_035703165.1 Chitinophagaceae bacterium | reverse complement strand
TCCTGCGGGAATGGCCGGAAAATGGAAGGATTTTTTTTGTAATAAAAACCCAATTACACTGGAGCTTGCCTGTGGTAAAGGAGAATATACTGTTGCTCTTTCCCGTTTATACCCCCAAAGAAATTTTATAGGTGTAGATATAAAAGGCAACCGTATTTATGTTGGTGCAAAAAAGTGTTTAGAAGAAAAATTGCAAAATGCAGCTTTCCTGCGTACACAAATTGATAAAATTGATGAATATTTTTTACCGAATGAGGTAGAAGAAATATGGATTACATTTCCTGATCCGCAATTGCGCAACTCCAAATTAAAAAAAAGACTCACCCACCCAAAGTTTTTACGACTTTATCAAAAATTTCTTGTTCCCAAAGGCTCTATCCACCTTAAAACGGATTCTCCCGATCTTTATCAATTTACCAAAATGGTTATTGAACTTTATAACCTTAAACTTGTTAAAGATATTAATGATGTATATGCGCAATCTTTAATTGATGAAGCACTACAAATAAAAACTCATTATGAAACACTTGACATTGCGCAAAGCAATAAAGTTTTTTATTTACAGTTTGAATTACCAGTCATTATTCCTGATAAAGATGATGAATTAAAACAAAAAGTATTTAATGAAGAAAAATCTGGTAGAAGGTGAAGATTTTTATTATAATCCTATGGGTTATATAGTATTGACAACAGAATACCATTTACAAAGAGGTGACTGTTGTGGAAATGGATGCGTACACTGTCCTTATGAATACAAAAATGTACCCGAACCAAAACGCTCCGAATTACTATCTTCATCATCCGTTTCTTTCAAAGAGGAGATTTATGAAAAGAAAAATAAACAAACTATCTAAAAATAAGTTAGATAAAGATATTGTTTCTGCAAGAAGAGCAAAAGGCGAATCTTTTTTTGCAGATGTGTATGATGTGGTAAGGCAAATACCCAAAGGCAGGGTAACCTCTTTTGGAGCAATTGCAAATTATCTTGGTACAAAACTATCTGCAAGAATGGTTGGTTGGGCGTTGAATGGTTCGGAAGCTATTACCCCGAAAGTTCCTGCGCACAGAGTACTAAACCGCCTGGGTATGCTAAGCGGAAAAGTTCATTTTAACCCGCCATCCCGTATGGAAGAGCTGTTAAAAAAAGAAGGAATAAAGGTAAAAAATGATGTTGTTGTTGATTTTGAAAAATATTTTTGGGATCCTGCAAAAGAATTATCCCTTTAAATTGTTTATTTCGTCAATACCTGCGTCGTCTGTTTGAAGTTCAATTTTAATTCTTGCTCTTATCGGATTCTGCGACATGAAAATAAATATCAGTATAACAGCCATGATAATAAAATTCCATTTACCGGTTAAAAAGTAAAAGATAATACACAACAAAGTTGGCATTTCAAGTAAAGCATATTTTACGACACATGCGGTGCGGTATTCATTAAAACGATTAGCCAGCAGGGAGTAAGATCGGGCCTGCTCTAACTTTCTTTTAAAAAGAGTAAAGGCTATCCATACACAAATAAAAGATGCAGACAGGCATACTGCCTCAAATATTCTTTCCGTTTTATTTTCAACAACTAAATTTACTATCCCCGTTTTAACAAGGGCCAAAGTAAGTGCCGCAAACAACAATTGTCCGCATAGCAAGGCTATAAACATTAATTGTAAGGCTCTTATGGGTCCGCTCTTTTTTTCCATATTCAAATTTAATTAGTAATACGGACTGATAAGAAAATATACTAAAACACCTGTAACAGCTACGTATAGCCAGATAGGCCAGGTAATACGGGCAATTTTTTTATGTGCCGGCCATTCAGCAATAAGTGCTCTGTATGCAGTAAATAAAATAAAGGGAAGGATGATGGCAGCGAGTAAGATATGGGTTCCTAAAATAAAATAATAAAAGATTCGCAAGCCTCCCGCCTGAATTTTTTCATCGCTACTTAGCAAACCGTCATGATTGGTATCTCCAAATCTTGCTTCTCCCGTAAACAAATGATGACAGATATAGGAAACTAAAAATAACAAAGAAAAAGCAATGGCAGTGAGCATTATATTTTTATGGGCCCGGTAGTTTTTGTTTTTTACAAATAGTAAGGCTGCTATTAATAAAACAGATACGACAGAATTGATAACAGCATTTATTTTGGCAAAAATATGTTTATCAAACCCCAGTTCAATATTCAACTTTACTCTTCCTAATACTACTACGGCTGCAAATACAACGAAGGAAACAACACCTATTAAAATTCTTGCCTGTTTATCATTTTTTTTTAATATTGGTTGAAGCATAAATAATGAAATGGAAGTGGTGTTTAAAAGAAAAAGACAATACCGTTTATAATAAGAAACGTTTTGCCGTTGCCAAACATACTAATTTTTGCGAATTAAATTTTAAAACGCAATCTGTTCTCTCAAAAAAAGTATTCCTGTTATTTTAAATAAAGATTATGATGAAACGTGTGGATTGGGACAATAATATAAACGATATATTTACGCAATGCCATTAATAGGGTAAAAGGACATCCTTATAGAAACATACAATAAATTATACCATCTAAAGATTTATTGAAGACCCCTGCCACCCGTTATAATACTATAAAAAGCAGGGGACACTTTTCTTACCAAAGCGCCTGCAAAAATGCAAATCAATAGTATTGTTGAAGGGAGAAAGACAAAACTAAGTAAGCGGTAATAAGGAAAATTATTAAAATAATTGAATACCACTTGCATAGAATAATTTATTAGGGGCACATGCATAGCATAAATAATAAAAGCAAAGGCAGAGGCCCACACAAACCATGTTTGTTTCATGCACCCTTTAACCAGCCAATCAAAACCATACCACATGGTTACCAAACCGCTAAAAACACAAAGTTTGTGCAGTAATGACAAAATAAGAAATGACTGAAGGCCCCAATCAAACTGAAAAGCCAAATATGTTTTTATAATAGCGCTAATAAGAAATGCAGGGGCCCATATTTTTATTTTTAACCATGAGGGAGCATTTGCAATGTTGAAACTTGTTTTTTGCAAAAAGATACCGAGTGTGAAAAACAATAACCCCTCTCCTTCAATAAAAAAAATGCCAAAGCCACTTACCCACATTAATCCTACAATTGAAAACCAGATTGCCGGAGCTTTTGTTACTGCCTTTACCAGCCAGGGATAGGCTGCGTTGTAAATAAGCAGGTTTCTTATAAACCATAATTGAAAAGAAACCGGTACCAATAGCCATCTTAACAAAACGCCTCCAATGCCAATTTCCGTATAAGGCCGGTTGTCTCCCATTTGATCAATACTGGCGTTTTTAACAGCCTGTGCTGTTGCCGGAAATTGTTGCCATAAAAACGTTAATAACAAAGCAAATGCACTCCAGAATAAATAAGGAATGCCCAGTGTACGCAACCTTTTTTTTATTCGCTCATTATAGGGTTTTGTATCATGAAGGGCAAATAAATATCCTGAAATAATAAACAGCATGGGTATGCGAAAGCGAAACAAGCCATTAGCAAACAAGTACTCCGTAAAAGTAGTAACACGTAAGGGTTCGCTAACAACGGTAAATGGTTGCAAATAGGGATTGTGCAAATTATACCCATGCACAAATACCAATAAAAGCATTGAAAGGAAAGAAAAAAAGCGAAATTTTTGGCTTATGAATGTGTCAATTAACATAGCTGTTTCAATTATACCCGGTAGATATTTTATATCCAACAACTGTTTTCATAAATTAAGCCGCTTAAAATAGTGACATAAACGGGTACCTGCTATACAATGAATACTGGAAACACAGATGCACAAAATTATACATCAGGTTGGCATTCCGGACACTTTCTTTTAAAAATCGGATATTTGCAACAAAAACGATAAATGGCGATTTCTGTTGATTTAACTGTGCTCTTTCCACTTTTTATAGGCAGCTTTCATACAAAGCCCACAGGGACGGTAGCCATTTTTAATAGCTTCTTCTTCGGAAGTAAAGAAAACTCTTGTTTCTTTATTCATTCGTTTACCACTTTTACACGAAAGCTTACCATAAATGTATAGTTTATGGTTACCGGCAAGCTGAACCTCAGTGTTTTTAATTTTTTGATGTAATGCAGAAGAGCTTATATCTGTGTGTTTAATGATCATGAGAAACTTCGCAAAAAATGTTCACTAATTCTTTTGGCTGGCTAAAAAATGGTGAGTGACTGGTTGCCATGCTATACACTTTTTTGCAAGGCATTTCGGTGTACATTTTTTGTTGAATAAAGGGAGTAACGGCTTTATCTTTTGTGCATTCAATATAATAACGGGGAATGCTTCCAAATTTTTCTTCAGTAAGTTGTAATGGAGTAATGGCGGATGCAAAGGGTTCATGACTTAACAAAACTTTTGCCAGTTCCGTTATATCGTCATCACAATCTGCATACAACCCTTCTTTATAAATTTCGGATCGTAAGGTTGTGGATTGAGTAGTTTCATAAAAATTAACATAAGGCTTTAACACACCCTCTGTATCTTGTAACGAATATTCCCTTTGTGTTTTGTCATTGGGAATTAAATAGGCAGCCAGGTAAATCAGTTTTTCAATTTTTTCAGGTCGGTATTCTGCTGTTTGCGAAATAATAATTCCGTTTTTACTATGACCAACTAAAATTACTTTGCCCTCTACACTATCAATTACTTCGCAAACTTTATTTACAGATGTTTGCAACGTTACTTCCGCAATGGAAGTTTTATCTCTCCCCATTCCTGGTAAATCAATTGCTAAGGCTTTGTGCCCGGCCTTTTCTAATAAAGGAATCACTTTGTGCCAGTTCCAGGCGCTGTGCCACGAACCATGAATCAAAACAAATGTTTTCATCATCATCATTTTAATAATGTAAAATTGAAAAAAGAATAAGCGAAAGAAAACCCGAAACTTGCTGAATTTAATTTTCAGCAAATACGGTAGCCGATTCCCAGCCAATCATAGCTGTTTTTCTGGTACTTCCCCAGTGATATTGTCCGATGACTCCGGTAGATTTTATTACCCGGTGGCAGGGAATTAAAAAGGCAACCGGATTATCACCCACTGCTGAACCAACAGCCCTCGATGCTTTTTCATTACCAACAGAAGTGGCTATATCGGCATAAGTAGATAATTGTCCCACGGGAATTTTAAGCAAGGCCTCCCATACTTTTAGCTGGAAAGCGGTGCCTTTCAGGTGTAATTTTATAGCGGATAAATTTTTCCAATCCTGCGTAAAGATAAAAAGCGCATTTTGCTGAATAGTATCTACTACTTGTTTAAAACGGGCATTAGGAAATAATGCTTTTAATTCATGTAAAGCCTTTCGCTCATCATCGGCAAATGCAAGGTGGCAAATACCTTTAGGTGTTGAAGCAACAATAATATTTCCAAAAGGAGATTCGGCAAAACTGTAATTGATATGTAGCAATTCTCCCCCTTTTTTATATTCACCCGGTGTCATCCCTTCAATAGTAATGAATAAATCATGCAAACGGCTGGTTCCGGATAAGCCGGTCTTAAAAGAGACATCGCTTAACGAAAATTTTTGTTTTAACAGGAACTTGGCATGCTCTACACTAATGTATTGTAAAAATTTTTTTGGAGTAACCCCCGCCCATTCCTTAAACATTCGTTGAAAATGAAACGGGCTCATGTGAACCTGCCGGGCCACTTCATCCAAATCAGGTTGTCCCTGAAAGTTTTTTGTAATAAACTCAATTGCTGTTTTTATTCGCTCAAAATTCGTCATTACTCTTACTTATTACTCCAAAGCTACTTTTCTCTTGTAAGTGCAGCAACCCGAAAATTGCTCAATTTTTGAAGTGGAGTTCTAAAAAATAAAAATCAGGCGTTTAAACTCCCTTTTATTACGTTGTGCCAAAAAAGGAAACAACTTGCTAACCCACAAAAGCAAATAAAAAGCAAAACGGTTTCTTATCTGAATATCGCTCCGCTTTACAAAGGAATTCGTGTTATAGACAGAGTTTTTTTCGTTAATTCTTTTCAGTATATTTTTTAAAGTTATTCAAAATTGCCTGCCACCCGTCTCGCTGCATTTCTATTGAGTTTTCTAACTCAGCGTCAAAGGTTATTATTACTTCAGTATTGTCTCCAATTGCGTTGAAGTTTACATTTACCACTCTATTATCTGGCATGGTGTAGGTGAGCTTTTCATTTTTAACAACTTCGTTGTAAGTAGCTTCAAAATCAAACCCAAAACTTCCGTCTTTGGCCTCCATTCTTGCAAAATACTTTCCCCCAACTCTTAAATCATTGGAAGCATTTGGACATTGCCAATCTTCTGTGGCAAAATTCCAATTCATTATGTGCTCAGGCAGGGTGTAGTATGTCCAGGTCTTTTGTTTATTAGCTTTTATTACTGCTTGGATAGTAATTTTATTCACAGTTTTTTTATTTACTTTAATCGTTCAAGTTGTCCTTTTCGTTTTACTAAGTTTTTATAATCCCACTGTATTTTTCTTGACTTTTTTAACCAACGTTTTAAATCTGTTACACCTATGTCAGAAACATTAGTATAAAAAATGGAAGCATCTTTAAATTTCTTTCCTCTCACATTCAAATTTTCTTCTTCAAAATCAGCCCCACTCCAAAACATTAATCTAATACCTGTCTTTTGTTTGCTAAAACCAACAATAGGATTCTTATTTAAAAACCAAACCGGGTGTGAGTGCCAAATTTTACTTTCTGCTTCGGTCAGCTCATTGTCAATGACGGTTGCTAATTGTTTGCAAATTTCTTTATCGCCCGATGTAAGTTGGTTAATGTATGTTTTAATTTCTTTGTTCATTTCAGTTTATAAATTGATGTCTCATAGTGAAGTTGTGGTTGTACTATCGCTCATAACAATTTACAGATTAAAGAAGTGAGGAATTTTTGGCGCAAAAGTTTAAAAAACAAGCTTTAAATTACAACATACCTACCGTTTTGGCAAATTGCCGTTATGAGCCAGGGTTTCTTGTTTTTTGTCAGCAGCTATACTTGTCATTTAATCCAACTCCGTTAATAATTTGTTTTTTATATTTTTCAATTCGTTCCGTTTTTGTTTGTGTTTGTTTGGGTTGTGAAAAATAAATGATATATCCCCTTTGTCTTCCTGGTGTTAAGGCATAAAAAGCTCTTTTAAATTCAGGATCATTATCAAATGCTTTTAATAATTCGTACGGTATAGATTCGGGATTCTTTCTGAGTACAACTTTTTGCCCAGATTGTTCAATTGCTACAGCCTCAGAGATATATGACTTTATAATTTCTGCTTGTTCAATTATTTGTTGGAAGTTTGTGTATTTAATAATTCTGAAAGACTGCGAATTCTCCCCGGCTTTGAGAAGAATTTTTTCTTTGTCTTTTAACAATACGCCTTTAAAAAAAGTCAGGCAGGCATGGTTTTTAAATGCACTTATCATTACAATATTCTTATTACCTGAAGTATAACAAGGAACTCCCCATTTTAAATCTTCCGTTAAGCCACTTTCCAGTACAACTTGTCGTAGAGTTTGTAACTCAGCTTTCCAATTATTTACTTTGCATTTGGGTGTAGCCCCGAATTTGCAACGCATACAGCCGTCAATGAGGTATTTGTCCACTTTTGAATTCATCACTTTTTTTAAATTCCGGAATTCTTTGCTTTTCAAATTGTTGTTTTGGCCTTGCCATAGCAGCTTCAGGCTTTGGTATGGACGGTACACACTAAGATAAAAAAAATATTGGTAAAGCATCGGCTAAAGGAATTAGGCAGAGCAGACCCAATAAATAAGGAGGCTTATGGTTTGTTAAAATTTTTGATGTTCCCATTTTATTTTTTTGCTTTTGTTAGGTTGCGATAAAGTTGTCCGTCTTGGTTGTTTTGATGAACAATAAACAATGTCCGTTCAATGTCTCTGGCAGATACTTTAAACTTGTAAGCAAAGTGGCGAATGATTACTAAGTAACGATACCATTCTTTGAAATTAAAATTTACGCCTTTCGGATTTGTATTTACCGTTCCAATTTCAAGCATTACTTCCCAAACTCTGATGTCAATAACTCCATAGCGTTTGGGATTTGTGAGCATGAGAATGGATGATGCCATAGGTATTGAAACTCCTTTCAGTTTTGTCAATTCTTGTATTTTAATGTCTTCACTACGGGTAGCAAAAGCCGAAGCAGTATGTTTTTTAATTGTTGCCTTGCTGTTTGCTTCTATATATCTCACTGCCCGGGGAGATTTCCAACGACATATTTCAATCATTTCATCTTTTGTTAACCAACCTCTTTTTTTACTTGATCGCAACTTTTTAATAAGGGCTGCTGTCGGCAAATCCTCCTCAGTTGAAAGGTTGTCATTGATGAGTGGTTCGAGCTTGTTATAAGAAAGATTTTTAATCGGCATGGTCTGCTTTTGTTGTTAGTTTACAGCAGTGTTGATATTTTATAAAGCCCCGTCCGGCGGCTGAAGATAAATAGAATTATTGAAGCTGAATAAATCAAGATTAACATAGTGAAGCAAGTCAAGCCGGGATGAAACTGATAGTAATGCGCAGATGAAGACATATTCACCCGCCTCTTTTTTATCAATACTTTGTTCTGTTTTATTTTTTTTGCTTACTTAAATAATTAAATTTTTCTTTTGTCAATACCCAACGATTTACCGATTGGTAAGAATTGATCCAACCCGGAATTGTATCGTAAGTTTTTACAAATTCAAAACCTAATTTTTCTAAAGTTTTATTTGGGGCGATATTCAATGCGAACGGCTCACAAAAAAGGGTTTCTAATTTAAAGATGTCAAAATAGTAGGGTAAAGTCATTCTGAGAAATTCAACTCCCAATCCCTTTTTTCTTATATGCTTATCCCACATATGAAGGTGCATAAAAGCTTCTTTTGCAAATACAATTTTGTTAATATTAGAATGCCCTACCGGTTTATTATCCAATAGCCATATTATGTAAAAGAAGTTTTTTTTATCAATTTCCAGTTCATAGTTTGAAGTCAAAATAGTAAGCCATTCTTGTCTTTGAGGAAGTTTATTGATGTCAACTCCCATACCAATAAGAAAGTCTTTTTCAGAATTTAGAAAGTAATCAACAATTTTTTCGTGGTCATCAAATTGTAAATGTCTGACGGAAATTTTAGGATTTGTTTGAAAAGTTTGCATTTATTTTATGTCAGTTTGCAGGTTGGGAAAAATAGTACACAATGGGTTAGGTATTGACGATGGCGGGAAATTTTATATTCATCGCCTCCAGCGGAAACAGCCAATTGAAAATTGGCTGTTGAGGATAATAAGCTATAACTGAATGTATAAAATATCATTGGAACTAAAGTTGATAACAATTTGCGGCTCATTGCTATTCCGTCAATCAGCAATAATAACGAGCTTACTGTTGTGCGGAGATTAATTTCTATTCTGGCAAATAATCTCCTAATAAATTCCAATCCATACTATTTCCCCAGCCATGTCCGTGATCGCTTGTGTTTATAGTTTTATGTTTATCACTAATTTGGAAATCATCATAAGCTAACAACGATAAAATAGCTCCTGGTCGCAAATGTTCACTTGCCCAACTTAAAGGTGAATTCCCATTTGAGTCCTTAGCAGTTTTGTCTGCGCCATTTTCTAATAAATAAGAAATTGTTTTTTCGTCTGCATAAGCCGCCGCTCTATGTAAAGGTGTTTCTCCTTTTGTCCTTACGTCACGCATAAATGCTCCTGTTTCAAGCCCCGCAATTGTTTTAGCGTTTACGTCTGCTCCTTTTTCCACAAGAAGCTTTACCACATAAAAATAATAAGGTCGGCCTGCTTTAGCAAGGGCATTATGTAGGGGTGTCTCATTAGTTTTATCAACAAAAGCATTTACATCTGCGCCATTATTTATTAAAAAGTCACAAACTTTCCAATGCCCGAAGAAAGCAGCATTGCCCAATTCGTTATTTAGGTTAATACTGTCAAGACTCCCACCTGCTTTTAAAACTGCTTTCAAGCCAGTAATGTCGTTATAATAAACGAGCCATTGCAAAGGTTTAATTTTTCCTTTATATAAGACCTCTTTCCAATTAGGATTGTCCATCAACTCAAGAATGTAGTCAGTCCTTCCACGACTAATAAATTCTAAAATTTTTTCCACTTCCATAAAAATTAATTAATTTTTGAAGATAGCAATTTAATTATACATAACGGTTATGGTTTGAGAAGTGGTAAAGTCATAAATCACAATTTATAAATTTAGTTACACATGAATGTTTTGCGGCAATAGCAGTTAATATGTTTTCTTATTCCCGTCTTTATCTGTCACTGTGAGACTTGCACCTTTTTTAGCCAATGCGTGAATGCCGGAATTGGTATTGCTATCTAAAAGTAGTAATCCTGAACCATCTTTATTGGCCCCTAATTTTATCCGAATAGCTCCGTTTTGGTCTTTAAGACGTAAAAGGACTTCACCACTTTCTTCTACTTTGATAGATACCCGTTGTTTACCGTAATTATCTACCAATTCAAATTCGTGAACACTAATTTTGTCAAAGGTATCTATAGGAGAGCGTAATGCAACTAATAGAATCGCAAATGCGCATGCAATAACTACAAGCAGTGGAGATAGTTGTTGTTTCATATAATAAAATTTTTAAGCATGACTAAGTGTACCATTAACTATTTGTAAATCGGGCACTTATTTTTTCATTTATTTTTACATTGCCATAAACATTAAAGCATTTGTAAAGCACGGAATTTTTTGTTCTGTCAGCTTGATACAAATGCTTAATTGAAAAACCGAACTTGAAGTTAAATACAAAAATTGAATAGCAGCGTGTTAGCCTGAGCAAAAGAGGATAAGGGTTACGGATGCATAAATCTTACTGGCGAAATCATCCTTTTACAAATGGTTTTATTGTGTTTGGCACTTGTTATTATTTTTTATAAATGCCAAATTGTCAACAGTTAATTCAGTTCCCGATGTCTTACCACCAAAAATTTGAATCAATGCAAAGTCCACGGTAAATGAAGTTCTGGATATAGGAATTCTCACTTTCCTGAAATTCGAATTCGTCCTATATAAATTTCTACTATCAACAATGTTATTTCCCGAATACAAGTAAATGCGAATTGTTGCTGTGTTTCCATTCATGATGTTTGATTTAATATATCCTGTCAGCAAATTTGGATGTAATAACATAGTAAATTTATTGTTAGCTGAACTGCTATAAACATTATTGTAAATAAACTTAGTAGCAACTTATCCAAGTTTAATGCTGGCTACTTTTCAAACAATATAAGTTTCGTAAGGAGGGACACAGAGGGGGCAACTGTTTGTTTTCCAGATTTCCAAATTTTGCAAGTTGTCCTATTGTTCTAAATCTCCGTTTGGAATTGATATTATTTGTTAATTTGAACTGTCTTTTTTGCAACGAAGAAAATTTAGTATAAGCAAGAAATGAGTTAACGATTTTTACTTTTTGTCTTTAAATTATTTTTCTTTTTTTATTTTTCCTTAGGCACCTGCATTACCTGTCTTTACTTTTCCGGCTCGTTTGTAACTGGAAATCATTACTCCGGTTTTTGTTATAATACTTTCTGTTAAGTAAATGCTTTGGGAATCCCACTATTGTCAAATAATTTTTTCCCTTTACCGAGAGTTAGTGGAAAGATTTTGAGCCTGAGTTCATCTACCGGAAGCCTGCATTACTCCATCTAATGTAATCATTGATAAGACAATTATTTTCCTCATATAATTGATGTTTACTTTTTTATAAAGTTCACTAATAAATGTGGTATCATCGTGGTATGAATACAACAAGCATAGTAGCCGAATGCAACGAATAGAATTTATTGTCAAAGCATAACCGCTAACAGTTTTAGACTTTGCGCTTCTCTTAATTGTTTTTTGAATAATAGTTTAGTCCCATTATTGATAATATGCACATAATCATAAAAAAAGCGACTCTCCAGTCAACTTTTGTTTTAAAAATGTAGATATCAAAGAAAATAGTAAGCGATAAAGAAAGACCAGACCAAATGACAATTGCAATGCTTAAGGGCGTTCCTGCTAATGCTTTTTTAAAGGTTAATATGCCTGCTATTAAAAAAAATATTGCAATTGCATTTACTCCCCAGTCTCCAATACCTTTGGATTTAGTTAGAAAAATATTCCATACGGCTTCACAAAAGGCAGATATGAGTAAGAGTAAGAATGGCAAATTCATTTATGAAATTTTTTGTAGATAGTTGCTCAATAAAAAAAATGCGGCACCTAATAAAACAATATCTTTTATAAGAAAACTACCTAAGTCTGATGGCACCCATAAGCCATCAATTTTTGCAAGAAAACCACCTGTAGTAAGCATAAATGTACAAGTTGTAAAAAAAATAATTATAGAAAAACTACTGCCGACAATGCCTGCTTCTGAAAATAATAAACCAACAATAAGAAGCAACGCTGTTACAATTTCAAAAATACCTATAATATTTGAAGTGGTTTGTACACTAAATAGTTTATACATCCAGTTCATTAAAGGACTTTTACTTACTAAACATACGATTCCTTTTGCTTCTGTCGGTGTAAATTTAAAAATGCCTATCCAAATTAAAACAACAGCTATTCCAAAAGTTGAAATTATAATTGATAAGTTATGTACCATTATTACTTTTTGTATATCAATTATTTGATTGGGTTAAAAACGTGTTTATATCCTTTATGATAATAGATGTAAGAACCAACTACTAAAATCAAAGCTATTACGGCGGGCGCAAAAATACCAAATGGGTCGCCTGTTGCAATATGAGAGTACAATGCACCACCCATATCGAATACTAATCCTGCATAAGCCCACTCTTTAATTTTAGGGTAGCCAGGAATTAAAATAGCAATAACTCCGAGTAACCTTACTACACCAATAAATGTTATAAAATACATTGGATAACCCAAGTGTGTAATTAAATCAACTGCGTCTTTTGAATGGATGATGTCAAGCACTGAACCCATTACAGCCAAAAGTGTAAACAATCCTGTAAATAGCCAATAGATAATTATAATTTTCTTCATTATAATAATTGTTTTGAATGAATTGCAAAAATGGAAACTTACAATTTTACAGTGGTTGGCAAAACTTCCTTAATAGTTGTCTATTTTGCTTTTTTTAAAATTAATGGGAGAAACGCCCTGTTTGGATTTGAAGAAGCGACTGAATGATTGAATGTCGGTAAAGTTTAATTCGTAGGCAATTTCTTTAATGGGTTTATCCGAAAAAAGTATTTGTCGCCTTGCTTCGGTTAATAATCTGTTGTGGATTACAGTGAGTGGATTTGGTAATTTAGCAGTTGAAAAAATATTAGTAAGGCTTTTAGCCGCTATGTTTAATTGTTTTGCGTAAAAGTTTACAGCGTGTTCGGTTTTAAAATTTATTTCAACCAAAATGTTAAATTGTCTTATGATGCTGTGGGTAGCATTTTCAGGGGTATCGCCATATTGTTGTGTTCTTGCCAAACGAGTACATTTTATAATCAGTCGTTTTAGTAAAATGGTAAGCATTTCTCCTTGAATATTGTCTTTAGTTTGAAATTCTTCTACAATCATTTCAAAAAGTATTTCGAATTTCTTTTGCTCCCTTTGGTCAAGTAATATTGTTGTAATGTTGGCTGTACCATAAAAAATGTAACCAATACAACTTACTTCTTTGTCGTGTTTTTCCACACAATAAAAACTTTCATTGAATCTAAGAATATACAAAGAATTGTTTTTGCTGTCTATTGAAAAATGATGGCTTGGTGTTAATGTTAGTATAGTGTTTGATTTAATTATCGTAGGAATTCCATCTACTTTAATTAAACATTCATTGCCCTTATTCCAAATAATTGAATAGAAGTCGTTCCCCAGGCTTGTAGAAAATTTTTTGTCTACTGTAAAAAGCAAAAACTTAGCAAATGATAAATTAGTTGTGAAGAAATAGTTCATTTGTCAGATATCTACGTGATATTATTAAGCTTTTCCTACTTTTTAGGGCGTTGGCATAGCATTGTAACCAACTCGTTTATATACGAACCCGAAGTTCGTATATTCCACCATTTTGAGCATATATGCAAATCTTTTGTCAGCGCTTCAATTTTGTTAAATGCACCAGCCCCTGCATTATCTGCTTTTTTACAATGTAGTTTTTCGGGTGCGGGTAAACCCAACAACCCCTTGTAATATGCATGATCCTGCACATCCCGATATTTCAGGGTGCTGCTCCGGCAGGGATGTTAAATGTAATAAAATATATAACGAAGTCTATAAAACTTGTACTCCTTTTAAGGCAAGCGTTAATTCCTTTTTAGGTTTTTTTATTTTTTTAATTTCTTCCTTGCTTTTTCCCGCATCCTCTGCATAATGTCTCAGTTCTTTTACAGTCCGTTCTTTAACGGATGCATCTGCCTCTATCATTACTGTTTTGCCAACAATATCTTTCGGCATAAAAAACGCATCGTTGGTTTTGGCCAGCACGGTTTCCCCATTGCCCCTGTCTAATTTTATCCAGCACCCTTTAACCTGGCAAACCTCTACCACTTTGCCTGTAATTTTCCCGCTATATTTTTGGTCTTTCAAATTTGCTTCCAAATCAGTAATAGAAATAGAGTTGTCTGGGGTAAACGGCTTACCATAATGCGTACCTTTTTGGGCAGAAGGAGTTTCCTGCGAAAAAGAGGTAACAATCCACACCAGGCTTAGCAAAGACAGTATGTATTTTTTCATAATTGGCTTATTATAGTTTATATAAAATTAAGCTATTTAAAAACTACCCCGGTAACAAAAGGATTTATAACCACCCTTCAATATACCAAATTAATTAGCTAAAAATTGCTAAAATAATTAGTTTATTAATTTTAAATCATTATCTTCGCATTCTGATAACTTTGTTGAAAATAATAAAAAATATCCCTTATGGCTGCAAGTACAGAAAAATTAAAGGCGCTTAAGCTTACGATTGACAAAATTGATAAAGACTATGGCAAAGGAAGTGTAATGATGATGAATGAAAAGAGCCAGGAACCCATGGAATATATTTCCACCGGCTCTATAGGTCTGGATGTGGCCCTTGGAATTGGCGGCTTACCCAAAGGACGAATTGTAGAAATTTACGGACCGGAATCCTCCGGTAAAACAACCATTGCTACCCATGTTATTGCCGAAGCCCAGAAAAAAGGAGGCATTTGTGCTATTATTGATGCAGAACATGCATTTGACAGTTCTTATGCCCAAAAACTCGGGGTGGATATTGATAATCTTTTAATATCCCAACCGGACTACGGAGAGCAGGCATTGGAAATTGCCGACCGGCTAATTCTTTCCGGCGCTTTGGATGTGGTGGTGATAGACTCCGTAGCAGCCCTTGTTCCCAAAAGTGAATTGGAAGGCGAAATGGGCGATAGTAAAATGGGACTTCATGCACGATTAATGAGCCAGGCTTTGCGCAAACTCACAGCCACCATTAGTAAAACAAACACCATTTGTATTTTCATAAACCAATTGCGTGAAAAAATTGGCGTTATGTTTGGCAACCCGGAAACAACTACGGGAGGTAACGCCTTGAAGTTTTATGCTTCCGTTCGTTTAGACATTCGCCGGATGAGCCAGATAAAAGACGGTGAAGAAGCCATAGGCAACCGTGTAAAAGTAAAAGTGGTAAAAAATAAAGTATCTCCCCCTTTCCGTTCCGCAGAATTTGATATTGTTTTTGGAGAAGGTATTTCTAAAAATGGTGAAATTATTGATATGGGTGTGGAATTAGGCGTAATTCAAAAAAGCGGAAGCTGGTTTAGTTACAATACAGATAAATTAGGCCAGGGTCGTGATACTGTAAAACAACTCATGCATGATAACCCCGAACTGGCTGCAGAAATTGAGTCAAAAATTCGTGAAAAAGTAAAAGAAATGCAAGCCGCGTAACCTTTTAGAATAGTTAGTAAGTACACAAGGCATCCCAAAATAACGGGATGCTTTTTTATTTAATAATTTTATAATGTTACCTTTTTTGTTTTGGGGAATTAATGATAAAATAATGATACATGAGTATAAGAAAACTTAGTAAAAGAAAACGCATAGCTCTTGTAGCACACGATAACAAAAAACAGGAATTGATTGAGTGGGCTGTGTATAACAAATCCACCTTGGGCAAACATCAATTATACGCTACGGGAACCACAGGGATTATGCTGGAAAATGCATTAGATCAGTCAATAACCAAGCTGTTAAGCGGCCCCATGGGTGGCGATCAACAAATTGGAGCAATGATTGCAGAAGGAAAGATTGATGTATTGATTTTCTTTTGGGATCCAATGGAAGCACAGCCGCACGACCCCGATATAAAAGCCTTGTTACGGGTAGCAGTTACCTGGAATATTTTAATTGCATGCGACAGAGCTACGGCTGATTTTATTTTAACATCGCCACTTATGCATGGTGAATATGAACCCATATTACCCGATTACAGTGATTATATTAAACGAAAAATTTGATGTATGAAAGTCGTTATTCGTCCATGGAAGAAAGAGGATAAAAAACCTTTGCTTAAATTGGTGAATAATAAAAAAATATGGGATAATGTGCGGGATCGCTTACCGTTTCCTTACACGGAAAAGCATGCAAACGAATGGCTGAAACTGAATGTAGGGGTTACCCCTGTTTTAAATTTTGTGATTGAAGTGGACTCGGAATTTTCAGGCAGCATTGGTATGGTACCCAAAGCGGATATACATCGTTGCAACATGGAAATAGGGTACTGGCTGGGAGAACCTTACTGGAACAAGGGTGTGGCTACTATTGCCGTGAGGCTTTTGGTAGAACATATCTGGCGGCGATACCCCGATGTGGTACGTATATACGCAGATGTATTTGAAAATAATATTGCCTCCATGAAAGTTTTGCAAAAAAATAATTTCCGGCTGGAAGCCGTCCACAAAATGGCCGTGATTAAAAATAACATTTTGATGGATGAATACGTTTGGGTAAAATTTAAAAAAAAATAAACCTGCTTGTTATGAAAAAATTAATGTTACTTGTTTTTGTATTGCCCCTCTTATCAAAATCGCAAGACACCATTTTTATAACAGATATTTCTTCTGCAGAAAGAATGGTGGATTTACAATTTACACAACCTGAGCGGGATTCTATGTTTACGGATTTGCTGGATTACCTGGCCGAGTATAAAAAAATGCATTCACAAAAACTAAATAATAATGTGCCAATGAGTTTGTGGCAAAGCCCTGTTTTGCCCGGAATGAAATTTAATACAAAACAGAAGGCACTTACCTGGCATATCCCAACCGGTGTTTTACTGCCATCAAATAAAAACCAATTGGCCTTTTATTCCCTATTACAATTAGCATCGCTTATTAAGTATAAAAAAATTTCTTCGGTTGAACTTACCCGTTTTTTTATCAATCGTTTAAAAAAATTTAGCGATACATTGAAATGTGTAATTTCTTTTACGGAAGAAATTGCCATGCAGCAGGCAAAACAGGCAGACGAAGAAATTGCGAAAGGAAAGTACAGAGGGCCCCTTCATGGAATACCGTATGGCTTAAAAGATTTATTTGCTGTAAAGGGAACCAAAACAACCTGGGGTGCAGCGCCTTACAAAGACCAGGTAATTGAAGAAGATGCTTTTGTTTACACAAAACTAAAAGAGGCAGGAGCCGTATTAATTGCAAAATTTACATTGGGTGCTTTGGCAATGGGCGATTATTGGTACGGTGGTCAAACCAAAAGTCCGTGGAATTTAACCATTGGTTCCAGTGGTTCATCAGCCGGTTCAGCGTCAGCAACTGTGGCCGGGCTTGTGCCTTTTGCTATCGGAACTGAAACGTGGGGCTCTATTATTTCTCCGTCCACAAGGTGCGGTGCAACCGGTCTTCGTCCTACGTTTGGGCGAATAAGTCGTAGCGGAGCTATGACGCTAAGCTGGAGTCTTGATAAAGTTGGCCCGATATGCCGAAGTGCAGAAGATGCAGCGGTTGTTTTTGCCTGGCTCAATGGAAGTGATGAAAAAGACAAAAGCTCTGTAACCTTACCCTTTAATTATGATGGTAATGCAGACATAAAAAAATTAAAAATTGCATACGCAAAAAATTATTTCAGCAAGTTAGACTCTGCCGCTAACGACTGGAAAGTTTTAGAAACCTATAAAAAATTAGGAGTAAACTTAATTCCCATTGATTTTCCGGATAGCAACGTTTATAGTTTTAATATAATGAATATTGTTATCAGCGCTGAATGTGCTGCTTCCTTTGACGAATTTACCCGTAGTAATCTTGACGACCAGATGACCAGGCAAACGAAAAACGATTGGCCAAATCAATTTCGTTCTTCAAGATTTATACCTGCTGTAGAATATATTAACGCCAACCGGCACCGTTTTTTATTGATGGGAGCGGTAAATAAAATTATCAGCCAATACGATGCGATTATATGCCCGACATTTGCCGGGCATCAGTTAGCCATTACCAACCTTACCGGGCATCCCGCTTTGTGTATGCCAACAGGATTTAACAAGAAAAACAATATACCTACCAGCGTTACATTAGTAGGAAAATTATTTGATGAAGCAACTTTGCTAACAATTGGCAAAGCATACCAGCAGGCAACCGAATGGGAAAATATACATCCCGAACTTTTTAAATAATCTGTGTAACTTACCGGCTTTTAAAAAACAAACAATGCAGAAACTATTTTTATTTTTTACCACTTTTTATTTTGTTGCAGTCAACGCACAAATTAAAGGCTTTTCCGTAACCGGCGCTACTACACAGGTAGCGTTAGAAAAGAAGTTTGATCAACAGCTTAAAGCATCCAATGTTGATTTATTTATGAAAGAAATGACGGCACGACCACATCACGTTGGTTCGCCTGGTGGTAAAGCCGTGGCAGAATATATATACAATAAATTTAAAAGTTGGGGTTTTCAAACAGAAATAGAAACCTTTTATGTTTTGTTTCCTACACCCAAAACGAGGCTGCTGGAAATGATAGGGGCAAAAAAATTTACAGCATCATTAAAAGAGCCTGTATTAAAAGAAGATGCCACATCAGGCCAGGTGGAAGAACAGCTTCCTGTGTATAATTGCTGGAGCGCCGATGGAGACGTAACCGGTGAATTGGTTTTTGTTAATTACGGTTTGCCTGCAGATTATGAACAACTGGAGAAAATGGGTATTGATGTAAAAGGGAAAATTGTAATTGCCAAATATGGAAAAAGCTGGCGTGGCATTAAGCCGAAAGTAGCACAGGAGCATGGCGCTATCGGTTGTATTATTTATTCCGATCCTTATGAAGATGGTTATTACCAGGGCGATGTTTATCCCAAAGGACCGTTTCGTAATGAGTATGGCGCACAAAGAGGCTCTGTTGAAGATATGCCCGTTTATCCCGGAGATCCGCTAACGCCGGGTATCGGCGCTACAAAAGATGCAAAACGATTGGACAGAAAAGATGCAGCTAATCTTTTAAAAATTCCGGTTATACCTGTTAGTTATGCTGATGCAAAACCTTTGTTAGAATCATTAGAAGGACCGGTTGCTCCTGCTGAATGGCGCGGTGCCTTACCCCTTACATATCATGTGGGCCCAAGCAAATCAAAAGTACATTTAAAACTGGAATTTGACTGGCAGATAAGACCCATTAATAACATAATTGCCAAACTCCCGGGCAGCGAATTACCTGATCAATGGGTTATACGCGGAAATCATCACGATGCATGGGTAAATGGCGCAACTGATCCAATAAGCGGGCAGGCCGCCATGATGGAAGAAGCAAGAGCAATTGGTGAATTAGCAAAAACAGGATGGCGTCCCAAACGTACCATGATTTATTGTGCATGGGATGCAGAGGAACCGGGTCTATTAGGTTCAACAGAGTGGGCGGAATATCATGCCGATGAGTTAAAACAAAAAGCAGTTATTTATATTAATACCGATGGATATACCAGGGGTTTTGTGGAAGCAGAAGGTTCTCATGCACTGGAACCCTTTTTTACAGAAATTACAAAAGATGTGATGGATCCGCAAACGGGCGTTACTGTTTTTCAAAGAAGAAAATCAAGAGAAGCAGTTTCAGCATCTTCTTTGAAAACAAAAAAGGAATTAATAGATAAAAAAGATTTTGAATTAGGAGCATTGGGATCGGGGTCAGATTACAGCCCTTTTATACAACACCTGGGGATTCCCTCCATGGATATTAATTTTAGTGGAGAAGGGGAAGGAGGAGATTATCATTCTATTTATGACTCTTATGATATGTTCCGCCGGTTTAAAGACCCGACATTTGAATACGGAGTAACCTTGGCAAAAACCACCGGACGTATTGCCTTAAGAATGGCTAATGCAGAAATGTTGCCATTTGATTTTTACAACCTGCAAAAAAAGATTAATGGCTATTTAACAGAAGTGATGAATTTGGTAGAACAGACAAGAGAAAACACAAATGTGGAGAACAGGCTCATCAAAGAAAAATTTTATTCGCTTGCTGCCGATCCCACAAAACCACTGGCAGCCCCGCAACCCAAAGAAGAAGTTCCTTACTTGAGTTTTGCATCTCTGCAAAATGCTATGAATAATTTGGATAAAATTTGCACAAGTTTAACCACCCGGTTGGATAATCCCAAATTAACCACCGAACAAAAAAATAATATAAACAGCTTACTTTACCAGGCAGAGCAACATTTATTATTAAAAAACGGATTGCCAAGAAGAGATTGGTATAAACATTCTATTTATGCACCGGGGTTTTATACGGGATATGGTGTTAAAACATTACCCGGCATACGTGAAGCCATTGAACAACGCAATTGGAAAGAGGCCCAGGAACAAATTGAATTAGTAGCAGAAGCCATTAATACGTTTAGTAGTTATTTAGATTCTATTAAATAAGGTTGAAAAAAATTATGATGTAAATGTAATGCCAATGACAAGATCGTCATTGGCATTTTTTAATGGAGGCTGATAACTCTTGTGATTTCCCATTTTCCATTACGATTATGCCAAATGATAACGAATTTACTGCTATGAGGAATAGCATCGGGCTCCTGGTTGTTATGAAACTTATGTAATCCCATTTCTATAGCTCCATATCCTTTTATGGGGTAAACTTCCATACTGCCTTCAACGAGTTGCCGGGTAACCTTTCCACAAATATTTTTACGTGTGCCTTCTAAAATATCCTGTTTGGAAGTGCTTAGGCCGCCCTGGTCATGATAAAATTCAATACTGTCAGAATAAAAATTCGCCTGTGTGTTTATGTCGCAGGTATTATAAGCGGTAAAAAAAATGCTGTCTAATTCAATTATGGTTTGAGTGAGATTTTTTGATTGGGAATATGCCATTGAACTGGTAAAAATTGCTGTTAATAAAAATGCCTGTTTTAATTTAAACATATTCGTGTAAATATTAGTGGTTAATGATGTTGCGTTTAAAGTAGGTGAAGCGGATAATGTTCTTTTTTGTTTCAACCGGAGCCCGAATGAAATTACAAAAGATAGGGACATAAACAAACGGGTATTTTCTTTATTACTATTTGATGGGCTATGTAGAAAATATTGTTGATAATGTAATTGAAGAACATTTAATTTTGCCAACCGTACCCAAGCTCACTCACCACCAACTTCTTGACAACTTTGCGGATTATTGATAAAATCTCAGAAATAAATAGAGACAGATTCAAAAAGACTTTTTACATTTGACAATTATTGTCAAGTTAATATTTTCAAATTGAAAACAACTGGTAAAATAATCAGAGAGAAAAGAGAGAAAAAAGGATTGCTTTTGCGACACATTTCTGCCGAGCTCGACATTGACACAGCAATACTGAGTAAAATTGAACGAGGTGAAAGAAAAGCAACTCGAGAACAAATAACCAAGTTGGCTGACATACTTGAACTCGACAAAGAATCATTGCTCATTCAATATTTAAGTGAGAAAATTCTTTACGAAATTCAAGACGAAGATTTAGGAATTCAAGCACTCAAAGTTGCTGAAAAAACAATAAAATACGGAGTATCTAAAAACAAATAAAATGGCAGAATTATTATCAATAAAAGAAGCAAGCCAGTGGGCAACAGAGTATTTGGACAAAAATGTTACCACTTCTAACATTTCCTATCTTATCCAATACGGCAGGATAAAAAAGATAGGTGACAATGGTTCAACTCAAGTAATCAAGGAAGAATTGATTGAATATTACAAAGACCAAAAAAAATCGAGACAAGAAGAATGGAAGGAACAGCTTGGTGAAGATTTGAATTGGGCTTTATCATTTGAACAATACAAAGAAGCCGAGACGACAAAACATGTTCACAGACTTCATCCATACAAAGGAAAATTCATCCCACAGTTAGTCGAATATTTCCTTGACAACCATACAGACAAATTCAAGAAAGAAGTTTATTTCAAGCCGGGTGACATTGTTTACGACCCATTTTCAGGAAGCGGAACGACAATGGTTCAAGATTGTGAGTTAGGAATTCATGCAGTTGGCAATGATGTTTCTGCCTTTAATGCAATGATTGGAAATTGCAAGGTTACTAAATATAACCTTGTTGATGTTCAAACTGAAATAGACAGAATTTCTAAATCATTAAAATCATTTTTAGCTGACCACAAAACGCTTGAATTTGAAAACCGACTCTTAAAAGAATTGTATGTTTTCAACAACAAGTATTTTCCAGTCCCCGAATACAAATACAAAGTAAAACGCAAGGAAATTGATGAGAAAAAATATGGCGAAAAAAAAGAAAAAGAGTTTTTGCCAACATTCAATAAACTCGTAAAGGAGTATAAAATAAAATTGCGTCAAGACAAAGAAGATTCGTTCCTTGACAAATGGTACACCCAACACATCCGAGATGAAATTCAATTTGTATTTGATGAAGTCAAAAAAATTAAAAATCCCGACACCAAAAAAATTGTAAGCGTTATTTTAAGTCGCACCATTAGAAGTTGCAGAGCAACTACTCATGCAGACTTAGCGACCTTACTTGAACCGATTACAACTACCTATTACTGCGGTAAACATGGCAAAATGTGTAAGCCATTGTTTTCAATTCTTAAATGGTGGGAAACATATTCTAAAGACACTGTAAAAAGATTAGCTCAGTATGACAAGCAAAGAAAAGACACATTTCACATTTGCTTAACAGGCGATAGCAGAAACATTGACCTTATAGAAGGACTTAAAAAAATCAATCTTGATGTTGCTAAATTGGTTGAGAAGCAAAAAATCAAAGGAATATTTTCTTCACCACCTTATGTTGGCTTAATTGACTATCATGAACAACACGCATATGCTTATGATTTGTTTGGCTTTGAAAGAAAGGACAAATTGGAAATCGGACCACTTTTCAAAGGACAAGGAAGAGAAGCAAAACAGAGCTACATTCAAGGTCTTAGTGATGTTTTGAATAACGCCAAGAAATTTCTTGTTGAAGATTATGATATTTTTCTTGTAGCAAACGATAAATACAATATGTATCCGACAATTGCTGAAAATGCCGGAATGCAAATAGTTAATCAATATAAACGACCAGTATTAAACCGTACTGAAAAAGATAATTATGAGATTGCAGCTTAGAAATATTTGGACGTTCCCCTTCGGGTCGGGCTTTTCGTTCCAATCTTTTTGTGAGGAACGAACAAAAAGGATTTCCACTTCAATCCCTAACGCAAATTCAAAACACAAATAACCATTTTATGGAAACAGATAACGAAATTCTATTTACAATTACAAAAGAAGATTTGCAAGCAGAAGCTATTCATTACTTAGGTAGAGAAATGGATGAAGAAGAATATGCAAAAGCGAAAAAGATTCTTGAGTTTGGTGTCGGTGAAAATTTAAGATATATTTATTGGGGATTTTTTTTTGAACTAATGGAAAAAAACAATAATGGATAAGAAAATTTCACCATCAGATTTATTAGCAAAGTCATTTTTAGAAATGGCAAAACAATTCAATGCAAATGTTGAATTGATTAAAGTATTGAAATCAAGAACATATAAGATTGGTGAGGCAAATGTTTTAGTTAGGGCATCTTCTGATGGAAATAGGCGATATTTTTTTGGAATTAATTATATCACAGTTGAGGAAATAGCTAACCTTGAAAATCCATTCATCGCTTTTATTTGTGGCTCAGTTGAAAGGACAATAATTATTCCTGCAAAATTACTTTTCAAATATCTTCACCAAATTAGCCACGATAGAAACGGAGAATATAAAATTAATATTGACCAAGACTTGAATATTGTTTTGTCGGGAAGAGGTAATAGACTTGAATGTAAAACTTTCATCAATAATTGGAATTTACTTCTGTCACCTCCGATATTTGATGAAAATGAAAAACCTAAAACTGTAGAGGAAAGTTTGCATTCGATATTACAAGGTCGCTTATTAGAAATCGGAAATATAAGAGGATACCAAACATTCTGTCCTGATAAATCCAGAAAGTTTAATGACAAGAATCTTGAAGAAATTTCAACACTTAAGACTTGTCCTGAATTACAATTTTCAGACTATGATTTATTAAGACAAATTGATGTAATCTGGTTTAAACCGAGAGGCAGTAATTTTATTCCTGAATACGCTTTTGAAGTTGAATTATCAACAGGAGTTTGGAGTGGCGTTGGTAGAATGGCAACATTGATGGATTATTCAAATGTTGGATTATATGTTATTGCAAATGACTCGAAAAAATATAATCAAGTCATTAACTCATTTACAGAATATCAAGATAGGTATAAATTCATAGCGAATGATTTAGTGGGTGAATTATATTCTGCTGAATTAAATCTAAAGCAATTAAGAATTGATATTGGGCTATAACACAAATTTTGGGACAAGCATTTTTGAACCAGTTGCTAAAGCATTGGCATTATCAACTTTTGCAAGTGCGGAATCACAGCAAACAGCAGGCAATCAAATTTCATCTGAAGCACACAGAGTAATTCAAAACATAATGGACAGACTTGCAGTTGCAACTTCTTCACCTAACAAGATTGAAGAAATAAATGCAATCAGAGCAGTTTGCCAAACCGGTGAAATGAAAACAGTAAAGCCAACAAAAGTTGACGTTAAACTTGTTGGGCATGACGGAACAATATATTTATTTGACATCAAAACTGCGAAACCAAATGCCGGAGGATTTAAAGAATTTAAAAGAACTCTTTTAGAATGGGTGGCAACAACATTGGCAACAAATCCGACAGCAAATGTTCAGTCAATCATTGCAATTCCTTACAATCCTTACGAGCCACAACCATACAACCGTTGGACAATGAGAGGTATGCTTGATTTAGACAATGAATTAAAAGTGGCAGCAGAGTTTTGGGATTTTCTTGGTGGACAAGGTGCATACACAGACTTGCTCGACATTTTTGAAAGAATAGGATTAGAGTTAAGACCAGAAATTGATGCATACTTTGCAAGACATAACAAACAATAATTAACGCGGTTGCTGGGCATTTACGAAACTACACAAACTCAACACTAAAACCGAGTTTTGCAAAAGAGCCTCCAAGCCAGCGTGCCACGACAGACAAAATGTAGGAACAAAGTATATACAAAGAACGAGAATGAATGGCTAATGAGGTATTACCAAAATGACTGTCGAAATGTTTTTATGAAAAAATTAGTGTAAGATTTAGCCGGTGTATATCTATTGAACTTTTATGCTAAAAATTCACAACTTTGCCAGGCCACAAAACGTTATAAGCAAGACATATGAAACGAACAATAATAAAAATTACTGCTTTTTTTAAAGGACTTATTTTATTGCTAAGACCCCATGTTTTAATGAATTGGCTAAGATATCCTTTGTTGACAACATCTAACATCTTAGCTCTTTCAAAATGGATAGCTCA
>DASSYR010000064.1:0-31016 GCA_035703165.1 Chitinophagaceae bacterium | reverse complement strand
TGACTGGAAAGTACATACCTATGGTACGGCTTCATACGATGAACAGTTAATTGCCTATGCAGTGGCACTTTATAAAGTAAGTACAATAAAACCTCATGCAGATTTTCCTGCAAATATTTCCAAGTGGAAAATTCAGGATTATAAACTGACTGAATATCAATTGCTGCACAAAGACCGGATAAAACGGGATTATGATGTAACGGACGATAAAATTGAAGCCTTCGGAGAGAATATGTCTTCTGCTATAATCAGAATGCACATGGCTGGGGCTAATAAAAAGTACAATCAGTTAAGTGCAGAAGATTTTTCAACCACAGAATATATTGAGCATTGTCAAAGGTGTCCATTTCAGAAAATATGTAAAACAAATAGTTATGAAACAACCAGTAAGTACGCAGTACGAGACGAACATTTTCAAGATTGAAAATTGTAATCTATTGTCTGCTGATTATTTTTTGTATGAAATAATTGGATTAAAAGAGTCAAAGGCTGATGATGATGCCAATGACGATTTTGATATTAATATTCAATACATAATCAAAAGCCTGGCTTATAAACTCAGGCATCCGGTTACTGTTGTTACAAAGGATAAAAAGCCTCATCTCGTTATAAGGGCAGATGATGATATTACTAATAAAGTACCTGATGAATACACCGTAAAACACGGCGATGTTGTATATTTTAAAAAGAGCGGCAATCCTATAAGATTGGATTTTGTCAATTATGATGAAGAAACTAAAAAAGTTATTCTGAGGTTCTTACAATTTGATAGCCAATCAGAACTTACAAAGAATGAAGGCCTTTGGCAGCCAGGCTCCGGAGACGGGTTCTTTAATGTAATTGCTAAAGAACAAAGAAATCCTGTAGGCATTTATACTGGTTTTTATTCAAGGGTAACCGAATTGCCAGGCAACGGATTTGGTTTTGAACTGGACATAACGAAGAAATACATATCGCTATATCCGCTAAATGCCCGTTTAACAAGAAATGAATTTAAATCGCAAAAGGTAAGCAAATCACATTATGTGTATCAATATGGTGGAGTCAGATATGAAATACGGCCAGTTGAATTTAGCGACTTAAATGTATCTAATTATAAGTTCACCCGGGAAGCTGATGGCAAGGTGGTAACATTGCTACAGGATATTCAGGAAAAGTTTGGGCAGTCTATGCCACCTGAAGTAGCCAATCTTCCGGATGATGCAGCCGTGCTGTTATATAGAACAAATGATGGGCAAGAGAGAGCCGCAGTGGCAGCACTCTGTTATAAAGTATATGATACCGAAGACCCTATAGTGCAAAAAGTGCATCATAAGTCAATTATAAATCCTTTTCCAAGAAGAAGGTTAATTCGCATCATTCATAATAACTACTTCCGAAGATTGATGTATGGTAAAATCAAATTGCAAGTAAGTACTCAACCAATTTGTGTTGAAAAGAAGAAATTTCTGGCCCCTGACTCGCTGTTTGGTAACAATGTTTCTTTGTCAGTGCGAAACACAGAAAACTCTATTCATACATTTCTGGAAGACCTTGGAAAAAAGCGAAAGGCATTGTTATTTGATGATAATGCAGGGTTTTATACGAATGCAATATTTGAAACACAGTATTATTTAGTGCCACAGACCGTATATAATATGTTTGGTAATGAGAAACATTTTCTTGGTCACTTAAGGGCGCAGGTAAATAGAACTCATCCTACAGAAGATGGATGGAATCCCATTGTGATTACTTATGACAACAGGAATAAGAGGAATGCCGTGGCAATTGGGTTTGAAATTTTACAAAAGATGGAAGAAAATATTAAGAAGAATAGCGGTGGGTATGCACTCATTATGCTTCCATCAGGAGTAGAAAAGGAACAACGCCAGCATGATGATTTAGCCGCATTAGTAGTATCTGAGTGCCTCGAAGAATACAATATTACTGCAAGTATCATGCACAGCGATACTTTGGAAGAATGTTTTTTATACACCGAAACTAATGGACAGAAAGGTTATGTAATAAGAAGAGAATTAAAAGGTAAATACGATGGCTATGTGAAAGGTGTTGCAATCAATCAAGTACTTCTGAATAATGAAAGATGGCCCTATGTTTTAAATTCACCTTTACACGCAGACTTAACAATTGGTATTGATGTAAAAAAACATATAGCCGGGTTCACCTTCATTGATAAATATTCAAAAAACATACTTACCAAATTCGATAAATCTAAGAATAAAGAACGTTTATCAGAAAGCCAAATTATTAAAATGCTTGTCAGGTATATTACTGTACAGAAAAATAATACGGCTAACCCTTTAAAAAAGATAGTTATACACCGTGATGGAAAATTATTTGCAGTTGAACGTACTGGAATATTTAAGGCTATTCAATTATTGAAAGAAAAGGGCATTTTACCTGACGATGTTTCTATTAATATTGTTGAGATACCTAAACACTCAATACTTCAATTACGTCTTTTTGAAGTGCTTAAAGAGTATGATGTATTGCATAGCGACAATGACAACGGTTCGGTATTAAATCCTGAAATTGGCTCCTGGGTTAAGATAAATAACCGGGAGGCTTTTCTTTGTACAACAGGACGGGAGTTTAAACATAATGGAAGCTCTAATCCGTTATATATTAAATTCCCTTTTGGAAACATGGATATAGAGCACATTCTGGAAGACATCTATTATTTGTCATGCCTGGCCTACACAAAACCAGATGATTGCTCAAGGTACCCATTGACAATTAAAATAACTGACAGACGAATTAATATACTCGGCAGTGATTTTGATTTGGAAGCACTTGATGTTCTTAAAACTATTCATTCATAACATTAAACATACAACTATGAGCAATATTGGTATAAATACAAATTCTTTTCGCATTACGAGTAAGTATCTGGATATACTCAATGATTTTATTGTGAAGGCCAAAATACACCCTGAAATTACAGAAGCACGGCAGGAACAGCTCATTGATTTTGTATCCAAACTCACTGATGTAAATAATGCTGAACCTCAGTTTCAAATGCTGGCAAGTATAATTGAACGGGAGCTGCGGAACTTTAACAAAAGACCAGATGTTTTCTTTAGTACACTAATTGAAGATATCAAGAATAAAAACACAGAAACAGTTATACCTAAAATTGAAATGATAACAGAAGCTTTGGATGTTGAGAATAGTGAAGTTTTGGCAAAGATAATAGGCGATTAACTTATGAAGAATTATATTAACGGCGCAATCAGAGAGGCTATTGCCAAAGGTCGGGTCTTGATGTCAAAAATACCCGGTGCAAGAGAGCTTGGAGTGTATTTTCCATCATTAGCAACAATCGCAAACAGGGAAATTGAACAAATTATATCTGAACTTGATTATTTGTACAATGATGATGACTACAATGACCCCAAAAGTATAAGGCAGAAATTTTCTAAGTTCAAGCAACTTTCTGGCCGAATGTCTGATATTGAAAATGTAGTCATCGCCGCTATGAGCAGAAAAGCCGCTGACGATGAGTTTGTAAATAAACTTGTATATCAAATTTGCCAGGAAATAAATTATCCGCTACAGACACCTGTAGCATCGTGTTTATCACAGAAATATTATCACATTTATCCTGACTACAATCTTATTTGCATACCACTTTTAGAATCGGAATTTGTGTTACACATTCCTGACATTTATCATGAGTTAGGCCATCCGCTTTTGTATTTAGAAAATCCAAAGCTGGATGCAATGCAAAATAACCTGGGTTTATTTAATGTTGAAGTGAGAAAGTACTTTGATGATGAAATAAAAAGGCGGGAGCTTAATAAAACGAATCAGGCAGAATTTGATTCAATTCATGTTTGGAAAGAATCATGGGTTGAAAAGTGGTCAGTTGAGCTGTTCTGTGATTTATTTGCAACATACACTTTGGGTCCGGCGTATATCTGGTCAAACATACACATGTGTACAAAAATGTCATGGGAGGTTTACAAAATTCCGACATTTCAAAAATCATCACATCCACCAGGCGAAGCCAGAATGAAAGCAATTTTGTATGGTTTGGAGTTAGTTGGGTTCAAGGATGTTAAAAAAGAGATAGAAGCTAAATGGGAAGAATTCAAGGTTATAGTTGACCATAAAAAACCGACAGGATTTCCTGTAGCTGTACCTGATAAATTACTTAAATTGGCTGCAGAATTTTGTCTTGTTGGTACAAAACAAATTGGCTGCGACATCATTTCGCCTGAATCAAAAGGTAAAGTGTGTGAACTGTTGAATAATTCCTGGAAACAATTTTGGGCAGACCCTGAAAATTTCTATGAATGGGAAAAGACAGCTGTTGCTCAATTTAAAACAACCTTGTAAAAAGTGATATATTTAGATGTGATGGATTATTGAAATTAAATTAATAAATATTGGCTCTATGTCTGATAAAATAAATACGGCAAAAGAAGCGATAATAACTTTTTTTGACAAAGCAGAAGGTGATTACTGGAAAACACTTGATGAAATATCAGTGCAAACAAAAATTGAACCTAATATTGTTGTCAATGTAATAACTAATTCCGGGGAATTTGTAAGGTCTTCTTATAGAAAAAAAGCCGGAGAGCCATTATTCACTTCAAGGCGTTTATTTAGAAATAAGGCACCCTTGATGGACAGGATTATAGGAACATTTAAGAACCGAATAGATTAAACACTATGTCTATACCAGAACCAGTTTTTATTTCCGGACTTGGGGGAGCCGCTGTTCAAATTCTTTATTTGATTGATGGCATGAATGCACCCAAAGACAGACGTCCTGATTTTAAATCAATCTTGTACTATTTGGCTATAATCTTCAATATTGCGTTAAGTGTAATACTTGGATATGTTTATTTTGATGATGCCCAAAAGCTTAATAAGATTGTGTATTTCCATATTGGCCTATCCGCTCCTTTAATTCTACGGACATTAGCCACTACTCTTCCTGAAGTTATACGGGCATCTAATTCAGGCAAAGAAGAGTAAAGAGTTATTTGATTAAATTGGCAATACTATTCGGGTTTGGTAGTAAGTCCTTTATATTCTCAGGAGTATGCTTTGAGGTTTTGTAGGTAGCCACACCCATTGCCTTATCAAAACTCTTAATAGCAAACTCAACCACGGTATTATTTTTTTCTTTGCAAAGCACTATACCTATGCTGCTGTTTTCCTGCTGCAGTTTTACTTTTTCATCCAGCACATTCAGGTAAAAATTAAGTTGCCCGGCATCGGCAGGTTTAAATTTTCCTTTCTTAAGTTCAAAAGCCACCAGGCATTGCAGGTGGCGGTTAAAAAAGAGAAGGTCAATAAAAAATTCATCGCCGTCCACTTCAAGCCGGTATTGGTTGCCAATAAAACAAAAGCCTTTGCCCATTTGCAGTATAAAATTTCGGATGTTTAAAACAACCTGCTGCTCAATATGCCGTTCATCGTCCAGTTCATCACCTCCGATAAAGTCCAGCAGGTATTCATCTTTAAAAACTTTTAGTGCCGAGGGTTTTAGGTTATCCGCCAATGTGCCGTCAAAATTATTGGGTAGTTTACCTTCCTTTCCGAACAGGCCGTTTTCAAGATGATGTTCCAGCACCGTCAGCGACCAAAAATTGACCGCCGCAGACTGGACGTAGAAAACCCGGGCTTCCCATGCCTTTATTTTAGTGATAATAGCAAAATGGTGGGAGAAGCTGATACCCGTAAAAGCCCCATAAAAGGCCTTGTTTTCAATTAGGTTCGAAAGTGTCGAACTAATTAAAAAACCCTCTTCAGCGCCGGCCAGCCCAATTTGGTTCGACGGTGTCGAACCAATTACCAAATGAGGTGCATAAGCCTCGGCAAACAGCCTTATTTTCTTCAAGTTGCCCGGCGAAAAACCTTTTAGTCCGGGCAGTTCCTTTTGTAGGTCTGCTGAAATCTGGCCAAGTACTTTGGCACCCCATTTCTGGGCCTTAATCTTTTCAGAAATCATCAACCCGGTTTTAAAGTATAACATCAGTTGCTCCCGGTTAGCCAGCCTGGCCGCCACGTATCGGCTCTGCACAATTTGCTGTTTAATAGACAGGATAAAATCCATGTAGCTTTTATCAATTTTCATACTTCTCAATTTTATAGTTTTTAAATCGCTTAAAATCAGGCAATAAAAAAGACTTGTCGAAGTCTTATGCAATCATAAGATTCGCAAGTCTTGTCAAATCGGGTATAAAGTGGTTCGAGAATTGTACAGTTGGGTGCACCCACTTACGTTAACAATCCTGAGAGTATTTTCTTTCAGGATTGTTACTTTTATACTGCCATCAAACTACATCCGCGTATATCACTGTTATCAACTCTGCCCAATACCTCAAAGGCGCCATCTTTATGAACTGTGCCGGCATCATCTGTGGCAATAAAACTGCAACTATAAACATTGGCTAAGTCAACGATATTCAACACTCCTCTTCCCTGCTTACTAATTTGCAGAGGATCGTCTTCATCTCTTACTAAAACCCTCATCCATCCCGGGCATTCAAACACTCCCTTTCCCTTAGAATAAGCTTGCGATAACATCTCCGTCATTCCATATTCTGAATGAATCGTTTTCAACCCGGTTTCTTGTTGTATAAAAGCATGTACTTCTGCCCGGGTAAGTTCATCTTTCCTGCCCTTCATTCCCCCTGTTTCTATGATAGTAGTATAATGCAAAGGCAGGCTATATCGCTCAAAAAAATCGAGTAAAGCAAAAGTGACCCCAAAAAGTAATACAGGCTGGCGAGCAGTTTCCAGCTTTTTTAAAGTGGCATATAATTTTTCCCATTCGTTTAAATAAAACCCACTATCGTCATTTTTACTTTGATTGATTAATTCATTTACCATAAAAACTAAAGATGAATTTTTTCTTTCCAAATAAGATGGAAGCAAACCTAGTATGCACCATTTCTCAGGATTACCGTAAACTTCTTCAAAAGCCTGTAAAAAAGATTGTTTGTACAACTTTTCGTCCTTTACATGGTGATGGCTGTTATTCATTTGAGTTGTACCGCTGCTTTCAAAAACAAGTTCACTTTCAAAAAAAGTAGTTTTAACAATATGTGTTTTAAAAAAAGAAATAGGCAGAAAAGGTATTTTTTCAAGAGAAGTTATTTCTTCTTTACTTATTTTCAACGTATCAACAAATTGGCGATATACTTTATTTTCGTTGTATTGAAAATGAAATACCTCCAGGGCAGTGTTTTCAAAATCCGCCAGGCTAACATCAAAAATATTGTTAATAAAAGAAGTATTTACCACGAGTGTATCCCCTATTTTAACTAAATTTGACTACAAACCTACGGAATGAAAATAAAATTGAATATAGCAGTACTCGGATTTATAATCATCGCTACCGCCTGTAAAAAAAGTAATTTTACTACAAAACCAACCATTAAAATTAAGTCCATCAGCCCGACTACAGTAAATACAGGTGATATAATAAGGCTTGAAGCCTCTTATACCGATAAAGAGGGTGATATTGGCGATTCTGTAATTATCGTATATAAACTGTATGAAGGAACATCTATTTTTAATATAGATTCATCAAAATATTTAATCAAAGATTTTGGTATCCCTCCTGGTTCAAGGGAAGGTGATCTGAAAATAGAATTTCTTTATAACCAGATCATTTCGGGTTATGTACCGATTCCGGGCGTAGATAAAGACCGAGACGCCAGTTTTGGAATAATTCTAAAAGATCTTGCGGGGAACAAAAGTGACTATGTTGAAACTCAAAAAATTCTTATCAAAAAATAATAGGAATACGCAATTTCTTCTTTAGATTATGCTTCACAAGGCATTTCATTTTTTTCTCTTTACCTCGCTTTTTGTTATACTGATTGCTGTGGGCATGGTTTGGCAAACGGCCAGCCAGTTGAATATAAAACATCTTAACAACTGGTACTATTTTTTTGTGCTCGGGGGCTCTGCTGCCAGTTACAACATCCATTGGTATTTAACAAAAAATAATGACCCCGTTACCAATAATTCATCTCGCATACAATGGACAATCCGCTACAAACATATTTTGCTTTTTTTTGCAATTACAGGCTTACTAATTGCAGGTGTTGCCTGCTGGTTTCTAAGAAATAACTGGCTTTATCTTGGCATTAGCATTATAATTGCCTCCCTTTATACTGCGCCAAAAATTCCCGGGAAAATTAGTGAAGGGTTAAAAAAAATTGCTATTTCCAAAACCATTTATTTATCTCTTGCCTGGACGTATATTACCACTTTCTTACCCTTGATAATCTCCGGCTCAGAGTTTTCGCATCCTGCTAACATTACTTTCATTACATACCGCTTTTTTCTATTATACTCCAATTGCATTTTGTTTGATTATAAAGACAGGGAAGAGGATATTAAAAATGGCATACGTTCTCTTATTACCTGTTTTTCAGAAAAAAGCAATATCCGTTTATTTTATTTTGCTGTTATTGCAGCATTGGTTAACGCATTCCTGTTTGCTTATTATAATAACTCTTTAATCAATGGCTTTTTTCTTAGTATCCCACTTATACTATTAATATGGTTACTTCCCAAATTTAAAGCAGGGCATAATGATTACTTGTATTATTTTGTACTAGATGGATTGATGGCTTTCTCCCTCGTTTTTACCTCCTGGCTATAAACAATTATTTCTTTGGCGTTAATTTATTTTGCAGTAGGTTTGTTTTAAAGAATGTATTATGGCAACAGCAAAAAAATCTACTAAGAAAAGCATACTCACTTCTTCCTCTCTTGACTTCCTGAAAAACTATCATAATACTCATTCACCGGTAGGTTTTGAAACTGCCGGGCAAAAGGTTTGGCTTAATTATATTAAACCGTATATTCATTCTCATATTGTAGATCCGTACGGCAGCGTGGCGGGTATAATTAATCCGGGCAAATCCTTCAAAGTGGTAATTGAAGCTCATGCTGATGAGATAAGCTGGTTTGTAAACTATATAACAGCAGAAGGGCTGATCTATTTAAAACGAAACGGAGGGGTGGATCACCAGATTGCTCCTTCTAAAAGAGTAATTATTCACGGGAAAAAAGGCCCTGTTAAAGCCGTATTTGGATGGCCTGCCATACATACCAGGATGGGGACGGATAACAAAGAAACACAACCTAAAGTTGATAATTTATGGCTTGATTGTGGGGCGAGAAATAAAAAGGAAATAGAAGCTCTTGGCATCCAGGTAGGTAATGTGGTGACCTATGAGGAGGGCTTTGAAGAACTGGCATACAATTACTATATAGCCCGTGCTTTTGATAACCGAATTGGTGGCTTTATGATTGCTGAAGTTGCCAGGTTATTACATGAAAATAAAAAACAACTACCCTATTCCTTATATGTCGTAAATGCAGTGCAAGAGGAAATTGGGCTGCGGGGTGCCGAAATGATAGCCCGGCGAATTAAACCTGATATTGCTATCGTTACGGATGTAACTCACGATACATCCACTCCCATGATTAGTAAAATGGCAGAAGGTGATATTACCTGTGGCAAGGGCCCTTCCTTATCAACTGCTCCCGCCATTCATAATAAATTATTGGATATTGTAGAGCAAACAGCGAAAAAAGCAAAGATACCTGTGCAATGGAGAGCTCTAAGCCGTAGCACAGGTACGGATACAGATTCTTTTGCGTATGCCAACGATGGATGTCCTTCTGTATTAATTTCTATCCCCCTTCGGTATATGCATACCACCGTGGAAATGCTGCACAAGGCGGATATTGAAAATACTATTAAACTTATCTATGAAACTTTGCTTATCTTATCACCCAAAACTAATTTACGCTACTTATGATTTCTATTAATTTTATATTATTATATGTTGATCCGGGTAGTACCAGTTACTTGCTACAGGTAATTATTGCAGCTATAGTAGGTGTAGCCGTTTACTTCAAAACAATCTGGTGGAAAATAAAATCCATTTTCACCAGGAGAAATAAAAAAGATACTTCATTTGAAGAATTAACGGATGAATAATACTTCTATTTTCCCAGCTTCTTTCAAGGACCCTGCCGGGTTTATTTTTTTATATGAAGGGATATATTACCGCCAGGTTAACCATTCGTACGCTGAAGACTACGATCTTTTGATTGGAAGTGGCCTCTATCAAAGATTGGTTACTCAAAAAAAACTTATTGCCCACACAGAAGTTACAGATATAAAAGCTGATAAAAACACGTGGTACAAAACATTATTGCCTGAACAACTATCTTTTATCAGCTACCCTTACGAGTGGGGTTTTGAACAACTAAAAGATGCCTCCCTGTTAACATTAAATATTCAACTGGAAGCATTAAAATATGGAATGAGTTTAAAAGACGCCACCCCATTCAATATTCAATGGATAGAAGGCAAACCTGTATTTATTGATACACTTTCATTTGAAAAATACAAAGAGAATAACCCCTGGATTGCATATAAACAATTTTGCGAAACCTTTTTAGCGCCGTTGCTGTTGATGCACTACCGCAACAATGACCTGAATAAACTGCTGGTAAATTTTCCCAACGGTATTCCGATACCTTTAACTGCTTCCCTGCTCCCCTTTAAAACAAAACTCAATCTTCCCATCTTCTTGCACATACACCTGCATGCAAAACTGCAAAAGAGGTATAAAGAAGACAATCCACAACGAAAAAGTCATCTATCAACAAAGCAACTCATCAATATAATTAACAGTTTACGCAACTTGATAAAAAAGCTTTCCGTTCCTGAGAACAAAACCAACTGGAACAATTATTATGATGAAACCATTTTAAGTAAGGAATATCTGTCTGAAAAACAAAAGCTGGTTAGCGATATGTTATCGCTTATACGGTTTAAAACTGCTGTAGATTTAGGCGCAAACACCGGCGAATTTTCATTAATGCTTTGTCATAAAGCTGAAAAAGTAATCGCTGTTGATTTTGATTCAGCTTGCATAAACAATTTGTATCTTCACGCGAAAGCAAAAAAAATTACCAATTTATACCCTTTGGTAATTGATTTGTCTAACCCCAGCCCGGCTATTGGATGGGCTAATGAGGAGCGAAACAGTTTCTGGCAAAGAATAAATGCAGATTTGATAATGGCCCTGGCTTTGGTGCACCACCTTGCCATCAGCTTTAACCTAAACTTTAGTCTGATAGCTGATTTACTCAGTAAAAAAACAACTTATCTGTTGATTGAGTTTGTTCCGAAAAATGACCCAAAAGTACAACAACTACTTCGCCATCGGAAAGATGTATTTGAAAATTATACAGAAGAAGCATTCGAAAAAAAATTCTCAGCCTACTTTGATATTACAAAAAAACAAATTATTGAAACTACCAGCAGAGTATTGTACCTGATGAAAAGAAAATAATATGCTGAAAAACCTTTACCATAAAATAAGAAACTTTCATTTTATTCTTTTGCCTTTATTCTTCATGCTGCATATTATCAATTATTATTATGGTCTTATCCCCAAAGATATTATATGGCAGCATAGTTTTGCTTACATAGCGCTTACTCTTTCTGTTTTTTTGTTTGCAAAATTTTACTATAAAGACAATGTGCGTAGTGGCTTATTCAGCTTCATTACACTGAGTTATTTTTTTGGCTTCGGTTCAGTAAAAGATCTCATGGCATCCTCTAAATTCCTCAGCCACTTTGATTCATACAGTATTATGCTGCCGGCAGTTTTGATTTTATTGCTTTTGCTGTTTATTTATTTAAAAAGGAGTAACCGTAGCTTTAATCGCATAATTACTTTTCTTTTTATTGCTACAAGTGCAAACCTGTTAATTGAAGCTATCTTTCTCACTAAAAATATCATCAACAAAAACGAAATTAAAAATGATTTAGGCGATCCGGAAATGACGATGGTAAAAAATTACATTCCCTGTGATACTTGTACCCAACCCGATGTGTATTATATTTTATTTGATGAGTTTACCAGCAGTCGTTGTCTTAAACAATACTGGAATTACTCCAACGACACACTCATTAATTATTTCAGGAATAATCATTTTTTTGTATCCGAAAAATCACATAGCAATTACTCTTTTACCAACTTTTCGGTACCCTGTACCATGGAGATGCAATATCTTAATCTGCCCCCTGACTATACTGAAGCCAGCGCCATTGACCTTGCAAGAGGCCAGTACACATTATACAATAATACTGTAATAAACATTTTTGAAAAACAGGGTTACCAGTTTCACAATTATTCCATTTATGATATAAAAAGCCATCCTGCCTATAATGGGATTTATTTTAGTAAGCTTACAGATCTCTTTATTTCTGATGAAACTTTATTTGGAAGAACCATGCGGGATATTGGATGGAACATATCCAATCCATTTGAACGTAACCAGCGCAAAAGAGATTCGCTGGCCCATATAAAAACATTTAATATCAGAAACCCTTATATTAAAAAAACACTTGCAGACGCAAAAGAGGCGATAAGCACACAGAATAAGTCTGGCAAAGATTTCTTTTACTTTCATTTTATGCTGCCACATGACCCGTTTATTTATGATTCACTTGGTAACCCCCGTTCTTTTGGTTATATAGATATAAAATTTCGTTATCTCGACCAGGTTAAATACACCACTAAAATCTTGATTGACCTTGTCAACTACATAAAAGAAACCAGTGGAAATAAAGCTGTGATTATTTTACAGGGCGATCATGGGTTTAAATCCTGGCCGGGTGAGGAAAATTTTGAAGAAAAAGCCTTTGAAAATTTAAATGCCATTTACCTACCTGATGAAAACTACACAGGTTATTATGATGGGGTAAGCCCGGTTAATACATTCCGCCTATTATTTAACCATTACTTTCATACTAACTATGAACTATTGCCTGATAAATCCATCCAGCTTTTCTTTAAACCCGATTTGAAAAAAATCTATGGCATCCGTCAGAAAAATTCATGAGCTTTCACTTATTTTTACAAACTTAAAATTGCCTGTATTATGATACGAAACGATTGGAACATTGAAGAAATAAAATCAATCTATAATACTCCGCTGCTCGAACTTATTTATAGAGCTGCTACTATACATCGTGAATATAATGAAACAAGTGAAGTACAAGTATGCACTTTATTATCCATAAAAACTGGTGGTTGTTCAGAAGATTGTGCTTACTGTCCACAGGCAGCCCGCTATGAAACAGATATAAATGTACAAGCTCTTATGAAAAAAGAGGAGGTGCTTAAATACGCCACCAAAGCAAAAGAAGCAGGGAGTACCAGGTTTTGCATGGGTGCCGCCTGGAGAGAAGTAAAAGACAACAAAGATTTTGACCGTGTACTGGATATGGTAAAAGGTGTAAATGAAATGGGAATGGAAGTATGCTGCACATTGGGTATGCTTACAGAAGATCAAGCAAAAAAATTAGCGGACGCAGGTTTATATGCGTACAATCATAACTTAGACACATCATCTGAATATTATGACGAAATTATTCATACCCGCACTTATGACGACCGTTTGCAAACTTTAGACAACGTACGCAAAGCAGGTGTGTCCGTTTGTTGTGGCGGTATTGTTGGATTGGGAGAAACCCACGAAGACCGCATTAAGATGATGCACACCTTATGTACCATGCCGGAACACCCCGAATCAGTTCCCATTAATGCTTTGGTTCCTGTAAAAGGAACGCCTTTAGAGAATAATACCAAAGTAGATATATGGGATATGGTCCGTATGATTGCTACTGCAAGAATTTTAATGCCGAAGGCAATGGTGCGCCTCAGCGCCGGAAGAAACAGCATGAGTATTGCTGAACAATCCCTATGTTTTATGGCAGGGGCCAACAGTATTTTTGCAGGCGATAAATTATTAACTACCCCCAACCCCTCTTTTGAAGAAGATAATGCGATGTTTCAGTTGTTGGGATTAACGCCGAGAGAAGCTTTCAAAGAAGAAAAAGAATTACAACAGTTATGAAAAAATTAGCCCTACCAAGGGCTAATTTTTTATCTTTCATTCAAATACTCTATAGCCAGCTCATATCCCTTCAACCCCAAACCAAAAATACTCCCGACAGATTTTCCGCTTATATAAGACAGCTTTCTAAAATCTTCTCTTGCATGTACATTAGAAATATGTACCTCAACCACAGGCGTTTTAATAGCTGCAATTGCATCCCCAATAGCCACCGATGTATGTGTGTATCCACCGGGATTTAAAATTATCCCGTCGTACTCATACCCCACTCTTTGTAATTCATTAATTAGTTCTCCTTCTACATTACTTTGATAATAAGTAAAAGCCACCTGTGGAAATTTCTTCTTTATTTCTTCTAAAAAAAGATCAAAGGTCTTATCACCATAAATTTCGGTTTCTCTTTTTCCGAGCAGATTAAGATTGGGGCCATTAATAATAGCAATACGTTTCATACCACTAATATAAGCAAGGAAGAACAGAATACCGCACAATCCTATTTAGGATTAACCCGAAGCCGGTAAATTAGTGTTGGCGTATAAGTAACATAACCTGTATGCCTTCCTTCATCTAAATAAAATAAAGAAACACGCAGATCAAATTCACCATTCCGAGTAGTACGATAAGTATAGGAGTAAAAATTGCTATTTACAGAAAGCCTTCCCCGCTCTATCAATTTGCTGTCCGGGCTTTCCAGTGCAATATGACTCAGTTGTTTGTTTGTAAAAAACTTGAATTGCACGGTATCTCCTACTTTTCTATCTATATATAATTGAAAAGGATATACTTTAAAAATTTGATTAGTGAAGTAGCCTTCATCAATATAAGGCCAATCGCAAAACCGGGTTGCGGAAACTAAGCCATTTAACAGTTGCCATTCCGGTTTTTGAGGCAAGTGATTATAAATAAATGTTTGAGGATCTGCAAGGAAATAATTCTCATTTCGGCTTTTGTGATATTCGCCTGTCTTATAATTTGTATAACCACTGCCCCATGTAGCATCAAGTAATCTCCATACTCCATCCAGCTTAACAGCATTCCAGGAATGATTAATAGAAAGACTTTCAGGATTTAATATGATATCGGAATATAAACTCCGACCGGTCCCATTTATAGTTACACACTCTACCTCAAATCCCCGACAAAAATATTCTATCAAATTAGCGTAGCCTCCGCATAATGCCTTACCCGTTTGCAATAAAGCATCCAAATTGTTATACTGATAATCTTTATTTGTAGCAGCATTATCATTATAGCCAATATTTTCCGTAATCCAATAAAAAGCAGCTCTTACTTTATCAATATCATGAAAAAACTTTTTATTAATAGTATCAATTAATCTATCCAGTCCTTCTTTATTAATAATTTTTAATGAATAGTTTTTTACATACCTATCCACCACATCATATTTATTCGTGGTTTGGCTGTTTACAATAATTATGTTACAGCAAAAAATCAGAAGCAATATGTTTCTTTTGTACATAAAGCAGATACCTGTTTATAAATAATAAATGCTGAAACTAATTTTTTATTGGCTGCAAATAGTAAAAGAAAATATAAAAAGTAGCAACCTCTGTTAATTGTTTTTAATCATGGCAATAAAATCATCAAATAAATAGCGACTATCATGTGGGCCGGGTGTGCTTTCGGGGTGATACTGCACTGAAAAAGCCGGTCTGTCCTTTAATCTTATGCCTTCAATACTATCATCATTTAAATTTACATGGGTTATTTCCACATTAGAAGCTTTACGAACAGACTCAGGATGAACTCCAAAGCCATGGTTTTGGGTAGTAATTTCACTCAGCCCGGTTATTAAATTTTTAACAGGATGATTTAATCCCCTATGTCCGTGATGCATTTTAAAAGTAGAAATATCGTTGGCTAATGCCAGCAACTGGTGACCAAGGCAAATGCCAAAAGTTGGTTTACGTTCTTTTAAAATATCTTTTACTGTTTGTATGGCATAATCCATAGAAGCAGGATCGCCGGGCCCATTTGAAATAAAATATCCCCGGGGACTAAATGCTTTTAATTCCTTAATACCTGTTTTAGCAGGAAAAACTTTTACGTAAGCACCTCTGTCAACCATGCACTGAATAATATGCTGCTTAATACCAAAATCCAATGCAGCTATTCTTATTGAAGAATTTTCATCCCCCATACAATAAACCTCTTTTGTACTTACCGCACTGGCCAACTCTAATCCGTCCATTGACGGTACTTTGGCGAGTTCCTTTTTTAAGGCATTCACATCCAATATTTCAGAAGAAATAATGCAGTTCATAGCTCCTTTGGTACGTACATGGGTAACGAGTGCTCTTGTATCTATGTCTTCAATAGCAACAATATCCTGTTCTTCCAAATATTGTTGTAATGACTTATCAGCAAAATAGCGAGAATATTTTTCTTCCAGGCTACGGCCTATCAATCCGCGTATTTTAACGCTTTTGCTCTCAACATCTTTAGCAAATGTGCCATAATTACCAATGTGTACATTATTCATAATGATAACCTGGCCAAAATAACTGGGGTCGGTAAATACTTCCTGGTAGCCCGTCATACCTGTGTTAAAACAAATTTCGCCGGATGAAGTACCAATTTTACCAAAAGCTTTACCAAAAAATACATTGCCATCTTCTAAAACAAGTATAGCAGTTTGCTGGGGAATGGACATTTTTAAAGAGGTTTTGCAAAGAAAGTAAAATAATTAATAAAATTCCGAATCCTTTTATACACATTCAAAAGCAGGGATTAATCTTATGGTAAGTCACGGCTATTTTACATAAAATGGCATCTTTTATAAAGGTTATTACCATGCTTAAGATAAAAAAAGACCCCGCTTGTTTAAACGAGGTCTGATTATCAAAAATCTTATCATCCTTATTCGGATGTTTTTTCTTCTACACCTGATTCTGTAACAGGCTCTCCGGCTTTGGGCTCACCTTTCTTCTTACCACCGGCGCGGCGGGTCTTTTTAGCAGGAGCTTTAACTTCACCTTTACCTTTGCCATATATTTCATTAAAGTCCACCAATTCAATCATTGCAAGATCTGCGTTATCACCCGGGCGGGCATGTAACTTAATAATACGGGTATAACCACCAGGGCGTGGGGATACTTTTTCTGCAATAGGGCCAAATAATTCGTTTATTGCCGCTTTATCCTGTAAATAGCTAAAAACTATGCGACGCTGGTGTGTACTGTTTGTTTTTGCCTTGGTAATAAGGGGCTCAATCCAGGTACGCAAAGATTTTGCTTTAGCGGTAGTGGTAACAATACGCTTATGTATTATTAGCTGGCTGGCTAAATTACTCATCAGGGCTTTGCGATGCGAAGCCGTTCTGCCAAGATTGTTAATTTTGTCTCCGTGACGCATAAAATTTTAAATTTGACAATTTGATTACGCTTTGGCGCAACAAATTTTAGTTATTAAATAAATTCGATTGTACCGTGTCAGGAATTACAATCTACTTTTCAAAGAAATAGTAATTGCTTACGCTGGGCTTTAACTAAAAATCTTCTTTATCTACTCCCAGCTTGCTTAAATCCATTCCAAAGCTAAGACCTCTTTCATTAAGTACTTGTTCAATCTCAGCTAATGATTTTTGTCCAAAGTTTCTGAATTTCATCAAATCTTCCTGCTCGTATTGTACCAGTTCGCTCAAGCTGTTAATTTTGGCAGCTTTTAAGCAATTAAAAGCACGTACAGAAAGATCCAAATCTTCTAATGGAGTTTTCAGCACTTTACGTAACTGCAGCATTTGTTCATCTACCACATCTTCTTTCTTATCTTCTTTATTATCAAACGTAATATTTTCGTCTGTAATAATCATAAGATGTTGAATTAATATGCGGGAAGCCTGTTTAACCGCTTCTTCGGGATGAATAGTTCCATCAGTAATAACCTCCATGATTAATTTTTCATAATCTGTTCTTTGCTCCACACGGGTATTTTCGATGGAATACTTTACATTTTTAATAGGTGTGTGGATAGAGTCTGTAGGGATATATCCAAACAGAGCATCTTTTAACTTGTTGTCTTCTGCCGGAACATAGCCACGACCACGGGCAATGGTAATTTCGATATCCAGTTTAGCAGAAGGATCCATGGTGCAGATCAGTAATTCAGGATTCATTACTTCAAAATTCTGTAAAGCCTCTCCAATAGTAGCTGCGGTAAACTCAGTACGATTTTTCAGATTCAATGTTAATTTCTCCTGGCTGATATCGTGCTCTCCTGTTTTCTTAAACCGAACTTGTTTTAAATTCAGAATAATTTCTACCACATCTTCTGTAACACCCTTTAACGTGGCAAACTCATGGTCTGCCCCTTCAATTTTTACTCCAACTATGGCATAACCCTCTAAAGAGTTAAGCAATACCCTTCTTAAAGCATTGCCAATAGTTACACCATACCCTGGTTCCAACGGACGAAATTCGAATTGTGCTTCAAAATCCGTTGCCTTCTGAAGAACAATTTTATCTGGTTTAACAAAATTTAGAATACCCATATAAAATGTTTGTATTTTTTAGTTTTTAAAATCCGGTTTAGCAGTATATTAAACTTTTACTAACCGTTTTTATAAAAAATTGTCACTAAATTTATTTGCACAAGTTGCCTTTTAATAATTATTTTAAAAGGTTACTTAGAATACAATTCTACGATCAGTTGCTCTTTAATATTTTCCGGAACGCTTTCTCTTTCCGGGTAAGCAATAAAAGTGCCTTTCATTTCTCCTTCGTTCCATTCCAGCCAGCTAAACTTAGGGTTTTTACCTTTAAAAGCGCCAGTGATGGCAGCATTGGTTTTATCCTTGTCTTTAATGCTAATAACATCCCCTGCTTTTAAAGAAAAGGAGGGAACATTAACCACTTCACCATTTACGGTAATGTGTTTGTGGCTTACCAATTGGCGTGCTGCAGGACGTGAAGGGGCTATGCCCAAACGAAATACAGTGTTATCAAGGCGAGCTTCCAATAGCTTAATAAGATTCTCACCGGTAACACCACTAATACGGGCAGCTTCTTCAAATGTTTTACGGAATTGTTTCTCTAATACACCATAAGTGTACTTGGCTTTTTGCTTTTCACGCAACTGTAAAGCGTATTCGCCTAATGTTTTGCGCTTGCGGGTAGCTCCGTGCTGTCCCGGAGGCATGCTGTTTTTAGTCAGCCATTTGCCATTGCCTAAAATAGGCTCACCAAAAATGCGGGAGATCTTGGTCTTTGGACCAGTGTAACGTGCCATAGTTTTTATTCATTTCCGCTCTTTAAAAACCGGTGAACTGATCGTTAAAAGCGGTAAAAATTAATCAGTCACCCTTTAATTAAATGAATGAATCTTGGCGATTCAATATGTCTTTAAACCATAAACTGATGGGTATCAGCTTATAGTTTATTATACTCTTCTCTTTTTGGGCGGACGGCAACCATTGTGCGGTAAAGGGGTAACATCTCTGATAATGCTAACCTCAATACCGGCTTGAGAAATTGCACGAATCGCACTTTCTCTGCCCGCACCAGGCCCTTTTACATATACATCTACTCTTTTAACTCCTGCATCAAATGCTGTTTTCGATGCATCTGCAGAAGCCATTTGAGCAGCATACGGGGTATTCTTTTTGGAGCCCTTAAAACCCATTTTACCAGCGCTGCTCCAGGAAATTACCTGACCTTGCTTATTGGTAATACTAATGATTAAATTGTTAAAACTGGCAGTAACGTGTGCATCTCCATGAGCATCTACTTTTACCACTCTTTTTTTTGCCGCAGCTTTTGCGCTCGGCTGTTGTTGTGCTTTAGCCATTTTACTTTAATAGGTAATCTTTGTTTTAAAATTATTACGCTTTTTGCGTAACCCAAACGAACCCTCCTCCTGCACCGGGTATCTGTAGCTCGTTCGGTAATTATGGTGCATTTATTAAAAACCGAAAAGCTGATAGCATACAGCTAACAGCTTTCAAGTTATTTCTTAGCTACTTTTTTCTTACCGGCAACAGTTTTACGTTTACCCTTACGAGTACGGCTGTTTGTTCTGGTACGCTGACCACGAACTGGCAATCCTTTACGGTGACGCAATCCACGGTAACAGGCAATATCAAGCAAGCGTTTAATGCTCATTTGCACTTCAGACCGTAACTGACCTTCTACCTTAAATTCATTGGTAATACTGTTACGAATAGCAGTTAATTCTTCATCATTCCACTCATGTACCTTTTTATTATAATCAATTCCTGCTTTGTCGAGGATTTGACGGGCGGTGGAAACACCAATACCGTATATATAGGTTAATCCTATTTCTCCTCTTTTGTTTTTTGGCAAATCTACACCGGCAATACGAGCCATATTAAATTTTTAATTTTAATTTTAAATTACCCTTGTCTTTGTTTAAACCTGGGGTTTTTCTTATTAATAACATATAATTTCCCCTTTCTACGCACAATCTTGCAATCTACACTACGTTTTTTGATTGAAGCTCTGACTTTCATTTTTATAGCTTTTAGCTGATTCCTTGATTTATCTTTTTTTCGCTATCACCTAATATCCTGATAGCCGTAATTATTTATATCGGAATATTATCCGTCCCCTTGTTAAATCATATGGACTCATCTCTACCCCTACTTTATCACCCGGCAGGATGCGGATGTAATTCATTCTCATTTTTCCCGAGATGGTAGCCAGAATTTCGTGACCATTTTCCAACTTTACTTTAAACATTGCATTGGAAAGGGCTTCCGTTATTGTTCCATCTTGTTTAATGAGTGCTTGTTTAGCCATATTGTTTTTGGGTGCGCAAAGATATGATTATAATACTTAGAAATAAAAAAAAATGGATAGAAAAATGCCGGTTTGACTGAAAAAATGTCAAAAAAATCTGTTATCCCCCGTATTTAGAGGTTTAAAACGTCTCTTCGGTAAGGTGAACCTTTGTCATACGCAGGTAATGGTTCTGTAACTGGTGCACAAAAATCGGGCTGTCAATAATGCTTTTTTCCTGCCTGTACCAAACCTCCATATGGCTAAAATCGCCTTTTTTGGGTAGTAAGATGCGGAAAGCTCCTTTTGAGTACTTCACAGACCCATCTTCATTTTCTTTTTTTTCAAATTTTAGATTCATGAGTTGTTCCTCGTCAAGCGGTACCGGTGCTAAGTCCTTTTCATCATACCAAAACTCTTGGTCACCATGTGCAACAATCGCCTTTTTTTCTGCCCGGTCTATCCTCAAAATCTCCCCTATGTTAGTAGTTTCTTCAAAAGTGGCTTTAACGATATCGCCTAATTGAAGGTCTGAAATTTTAATCATAGTAGAATCGGTTTTGATTCTTCAATTTACAAAAGTTTGCGGTACCAAAAAATGAAAAAAATCAGGACCTCTTACGGTAGTTAAGAATAGCCCATCCGTTTAAAACCACAGCAAAACCAATCATAATAACAAGGTAATTTTTAATATCTGCCAGTTTGCTCCCTTTTAATACAACCATCCGCATTACCTCAATGAAATAAGAAACCGGGTTAAACCGGGTAATCCATTTAGCCCATTCGGGCATACTTTCAATAGAGGTGTACAAGCCGCCGAGCAAAATGAATATCATCATAAGAAAAAAAGATAGCAACATGGATTGTTGCTGATTAGCTGAATAAGTAGATATTAATAAACCAAGACCGAGTATCGCCAGCAGGTAAACAGCAGCAAACACATAAATAGTTATAAAACTTCCGGCCGGAGTTATCCCATAAGCTACCCTGGCAATAGTCAGCCCAATGGTAAGTACTAACAAACCCATTATCCAAAACGGAATTAATTTTCCCAGGATAAAATGATATTTTCTTATTGGTGTAACATTTATCTGTTCAATCGTGCCAATTTCTTTTTCCTTTACAATATTAATGGCTGTAAGATTAGTTCCCACCATAGTTACTAAAATAACGAGGATGCCGGGTACCATGAAATATTTATAATTCATTAAAGGATTAAACCAATTGGAAGAAGTTACCTCAATTTGCGTTTCGGGACTGAATCTTGGAAATTGTATCCATTCTGTTCTTACCTCGCGGTTATAATTCTGTATAATTGTTTTAAGATAGGCCCCGCCAAGATTTGCCTTCACCCCATTAATAGCATTAATGGCCATAAAAAGCTTTGCCTCATTTTCTTTTACAAGTTCCTTTTCAAAATTATCGGGTATCTGCAAAATAAGGTCAGCCTTATCATGTTCAATTTTGCCCAAAGAGTGCTCATAAGAAGAACTGTAATCAGTAAGTATGAAATAACCGGAAGCAGTAATTTTATTAACTAATTGGCGTGAATACTCTGAATGATCATGATCTACTACTGCTAATTTGATATTTTTAATTTCATAATCTGCAGCCCAGGGTAACACTATTAATTGAATGGTAGGCATAATCAGAATAAGCCGAATAATGGCAGGGTCACGAAATATCTGACGAAATTCTTTCCGTAATAAAAATTTCAATGTTCTCATGCCAGTCTTATTTTAAACCGTTTAATTGCCATAGTAAGAAAAAAGGTCATCATGCCTCCCAGTATCAGGGTTTCTTTCCAAACTACATGCAAGCCAACTCCTTTTATCATCACTGATTTTACTATAATAAAGTACCACTTCGCCGGAACAATATTGGATACAGTTCGTAAAGGCATCGGCATATTTTCTACAGGAAACATAAAACCGCTGAGCATAATCGTTGGTAAAAACATACCAATTAGTGAAATAAACATAGCCGTCTGCTGCGACTCTGCCCTTGAGGAAATAAGTAGTCCCAATGACAATGATACCAGGGTGAACAAAATACTTTCAAATACCAGCAATATCAAACTTCCATTAATAGGAACCTCTAAAACATATCGGCTTAACAACAATATGGAGGTAATATTAATTATTGAAAGCAGTAAATAAGGTACTGCTTTAGCTAATATTACCATTTGAGGACGCATAGGGGAAACTAATATTACTTCCATAGTTCCCAGTTCTTTTTCCTTTACAATGGTAATAGCTGTCATCATCGTACACACCAATAGTAATACCATTGCCATTACTCCCGGCACAAAATTAAAAGCTCCTTTTAATTGAGGATTGTACAACATTTTCATTTCTGTATTAATAGAATAAGGAAGCTTTCTATCATTAGTAATCCGGTTTTGATAATCTGTAATGATGGCAGTAGCATAATTGGTTAATTGATTTGCAGTATTAGGGTCAGCCGCATCAGCTATTAATTGCACTTGTGCTTTATTAAAATGTTGAAGATCTTCTGCAAAATGTTGTGGAAAAACAATAGCCAATTTTATTCCCCCTTTTTTGAATTCCTCTTCTACCTGTTTATAATTTGTGAAGTTTTTTTCAAGGTCAAAATAGCGGCTTGCATCCAATTGCGTTGTAAGCGACAATGTTGCCGCATCTTTTGCATTGTCTAATATGGCAATCTTGGCATTTTTTACTTCATTTGTCAATGCAAATCCAAAAATAATAATCTGAACCACCGGCATGCCTAATAAAATGAACATAGTCCTTTTGTCTCTCCAGATATGAAAGAATTCCTTTTTTACAAAAGCAAAAAATTGTGAGTTAAAGATTGTAAATGCAGAATTCTTCATCATTTTATCAAGTATTTTTTTTTGGTTGACAGTAACTTTTAAAATGCCATTCGTTCCGTTTTTTTTAACCCTTGTGTAATTACTCTTAATTCAGGCATCTATTCTTTTTGCATTTCGGGCAAGTTTTAAAAAAACTTCGTTCATGGATTCTACTACGTAATTCTTTTTCAAATTTGCAGGAGTATCCAAGGCCTCAATCTTACCGTCCACCATAATGCTTACTCTATTGCAATACTCCGCCTCATCCATATAATGCGTAGTTACAAAAATGGTTGTACCATTATCTGCAGCCTGGTAAATCATATTCCAAAACTCACGTCTTGTTACCGGATCAACCCCACCCGTAGGCTCATCAAGAAATACGATACCGGGTTCATGAAAAACAGACACTGCAAATGCAAGTTTTTGTTTCCACCCGAGTGGTAACGATTTTACCAATATGTTTGCCTCTTTTTGTAAATGCAAATGCTTAAGTATAAAACCGGTTTTTTCTTTAATATACTTATCAGTCATGTGATAGATACCTCCATAGAATTCCATGTTCTCTTTGACAGTTAAATCTTCATACAAAGAAAACTTCTGGCTCATGTATCCGATATTTTTTTTAATCTTTTCATTTTCTTTATACACGTCATAACCCGCAACAGTGGCTTCACCTGAGGTAGGAAATAACAATCCGCAAAGCATTCGCATTGCGGTGGTTTTACCAGCTCCGTTAGCCCCGAGGAAACCAAAAATTTCGCCCTTGTGCACATCAAAACTGATGTGATCCACGGCAACAAAATCACCAAATTTTTTTGTCAGATTATTTGCAGTTATAACTTTATTACCATTCATAAAAGTCTGTTAACTTCTCATTAAATCAATAAAACAATCTTCAATGTTAGGCTTCACTTCCTTTAACATTGCGTTTTCATCTTTTGTATTTTCAATTGCTTGTTTTAATAGATTTTCCCCTGAAACGTCTTTTAATACCACGTGGTGATACTCGCCAAAAGGATATATATTTTCTATAAAATCCCGGTGTTGTAAATCTTGCAATAACTTCAGCATGCGGTTCGATTTTACAGCCCACAACGGTTTAGGAAAATTTTCTACCACACCTTCAGGGGTATTGATAGAAAGAATTTTCCCGTTTTGAATTAATGCTATCCTGTCACAAAGACCTGCTTCATCCATGTATGAGGTAGAAACCAATATAGTAATACCTTGTTTTTTTAATCTCTGCAACATCTCCCAAAATTCTTTCCTGGAAACTGCATCCACCCCTGTAGTAGGCTCATCTAAAAACAAAACGGCAGGGCGATGAATTAAAGCACAACTTAATGCCAGTTTTTGCTTCATTCCTCCGGACAACTTGCCTGCTTTCCTATCTTTAAAAGGCTCAATCTGTTCATAAATATCTTTTATTAAACTATAGTTTTCTTTGATGCTTGTATGAAAAATAGTAGCAAAAAAATTAAGATTTTCTTCTACTGAAAGATCCTGGTAAAGGGAAAAACGTCCCGGCATATATCCCACCTGTTTACGAATGACCCTATAATCTTTTACTACATCAAACCCAAGTACAGATGCTCTTCCACTATCTGCCAGTAAAAGTGTGGTAAGTATTCTGAATAAAGAAGTTTTACCTGCCCCATCCGGACCAATAATGCCAAACAGCTCTCCTTCGGGTACGCCAAATGAAATATCATTTAACGCAGAGACTTTTAGCTTTTTTGTGCCATAGGTTTTTATAATATTAGTTACTTCAACAGACAACATTTTTAACAACCAGGTTTTAATTATTTATTTTGGGCTTCATTAAAAAAAAATGAACCATTTTTTATTTTTTTATTCTTTCTGCTATTATATGAATATCTTAAGTAATGCTTCTTAAACCTAAAAATGCTTGTCATACTTTTAAAAAAATTTAACCCGTATATTCATTGAAATTAACAGCATATAGTTCGTTTAAAATATTACCAAAAGCAAAAGATCATCAGTTAAAAACTACCACTTTACCTCTCCATACATACCTATCTTCAGGTATCCATCATTCTTTACTCTTATTTTTACAGCATATACAAGATTGGCCCTTTCTTCTTTTGTCTGAATCGTTTTTGGCGTGAATTCGGCCTTATCGGATACCCAAACAATTACCCCATCATACTCTTTGTATTTTTTTGATCCTTCATCAATCATAACTTTTACTTGCTGACCAAGTTTAATAACAGGTAACTGCACTCCAGTAATATAAGCCCTTAGATTTAGGATAGAAAGATCTGCTATTTTATACAACGCTTTCCCAGAAGCCACTACTTCTCCCGGCTCGGCATATTTAGTAATAACTGTTCCGGTAACAGGATTTACAATTTTAGCTTTCTGTGCCAGATCTTGTAATTGTGCCACTCTCTTTTGTAAGGGGTTAGCCTCGCTAAGTATGCCACGATTTTGCGTGGCAATCGTATTTTTTTGCACAGCTATTTGCTGTTGTGTTACACTCATGCTTTTCCTTACTACATCAATTTGTGCATTTACATCATCCAATTGTTTACCGGTAGCCGCATCAGATTTTAACAAATTTTCAATTCGTGCTTTCTCGTGAAGTAAATTATCAAGCTGAGATTGTTGTACGGCAAGTTGATTATTTAATAATTGTATCTGGGGATTAACGTCCACTGTTTTTTCATTCAATGCTCGGATACTTGCTTCCACCTGCTGTTGCTGCAAATTAATATTAGTAGCATCTATCAGGCCCACTACGCTATCCTTGTTCAAATGCATACCTTCCTGTACAGTAAAAGAAATAATCTTTCCGGTCAATTCTGAGGAAACAACCACTTCATCTGCCTCAAAAGTACCGGAAGCATCAAAATCGTTTCCGTTATTGTTGCATGCTGTTAGTACGATTGTTGTTGCAATTGCCAGAGTAATTTTAGATTTCATATTGAGTGTTTTAAAAATCTTCGTTCTAAATAACCCAACTGTTACCAGGCGGGTGATGAAAAGGGTTGTTATTTTCCTGAAATTATTTGATAATTAATTTGTGCCTGCAATAACAGAATTTGGTGTGCGATAAGATTTTGTCTTGCCTGATCCTCCGCATTTACCTCACGTAAATAATCATTAGCAGTAATTACACCATTTTCCAGTTGGGCTTTAGCAGCATCTTTAATCTTTATTCTTAAATCAATAATATCTTTGTCCGTATCTATAAGTTTTTGCAGTTTATTTATTTCTGATTGCTGTTGTGTTAACTGTGTATGGGTATTGAGTAAAAAAGTTTCTTTTTGTACATCTACACTCTTTTGACTGAGTTCAATAATCTTCTTTTCTTTCCTTTGCGTATAAAGTCCACCAAACGACCAATTAAGTCTCAATCCCGTAGTATAAAAAAAATCAAAATCGTTCGTAAGAAAATTCAATCCCGGCCGACCGTAGCCACCTTGCCAAAACAAACTTGCTTTAGGTTTGTTTCTTGAATCAATAAGTTTAAATTGGCTCCCCAGCAATTTCTCTTGCGCGGAAAAAAGTGTTAATTCCGGTCGTTGTATCTCTTTGTTTAGTGCAAAATCCGGTATAATAGGTTCTTCCAGGCTTACATCTTCCGATAATTTTTGATTAATGAATAAACTTAGCACATCAATATACCCTTTGCGTGATGCCTTTATTTCAATAGCCCTTTGGTCAGCTTTAAGCATTTCGGCTTTTAGCACATGAAGATCGGACTTAAACGCCACCCCATTATTTACCTGGGCCTCTACTTTTCTTATACCATTATTCAAATCAGCTTTTACCAAATCAACCTGTTTCAATTGCTCATCAAGAAAAAGAACGCCAAGAAAAAGCTGGTTAATTCTTTCCTTAAGCTTATATAATTCAACTTCAATTTTTTGTTGCTCCACCGTCTCGTTTAATTGTTGAATTGTTTTTTGCTGTTTAATTATACCTCCATCGTAAATTAGCTGGTTTACATCAGCAAGTATTTTATACTGATCTTTAGAAGGGGATTCAATATTTACACCCGGTATGGGCACTTTTACAACTGTTACCTGCGACTGATAAGTTGCTTGGCCGTTTAAGCCAAACTGTGGTAAATATCCTTTATTAAGATTATCAATTGAAAAATCAGCTGTTTGCCAAATCAGTTCTCGTTGTTTAATGATGGGATAATTTTGCTGGGCCATTTCATAAGCCTTTTGCAGGCTAATCGTTTCCTGTGCCCGGGAATTAAAAAATAACATCAAAAAAAAGAAAATGGGGTTACACAACTTTTTCATAAGCTTTACTTATTTTAGATGCTCTCCAAACCACCAAGTACGTACAAAATTTAAAAAATACAGAACAGGTAAAAGACTCCTATTTTCTAAAGGCTCCTGTAGTGCCGATGATGGTTTAATGTGTTATAATAATTAATTTATTTTTTTATTGAATCAATAATAAATTTTGGTATTTCCTTGCGACGCTCTTCCATGATTCGTTTAAATTGCTTATCATTCATTTTCATATTTCGTATCATCATTGGCCTGGCCACAAATGGGAAAATGGTCATTCCCAGCAAATTCATAAACAAGTGCATAGGATGTATTTTCTTTATAACACCTTTCTTTATCTCTTTTTCTATCTGCTCGAGAAACTTACCGGGTTTAGGCAAATTTTCCCTACCCCATATTTTGTACATAAACTGGTCTGGATCACGATTTACTTCATTTAGTACAAACCAAGGCAGGTAAGGATTTTTCTGCATCTCATCAATGTATTCATTTACAAAATTTTCAATTTTTTCAAACAGTGGCGCTTCAGAATTAAAGATGGCATTAATCTTAGGAAAAAATTTTTGTGCTTCTTCCAGAAAAACCACTTCAAAAAGTTTTTCCTTATCCCTAAAATAATAATGAAGTAATGCTTTGTTAATACCTGCTTCATCTGCAATATCCTGCATGCGGGCACCGGCCATCCCCCGGGTGGTAAACACTTTTCTGGCGGCAGCCAATATGCGTTCCTCCGCCCGTTTATCTTTTACTTTTTTAACCATATAGTTTAACCAAATGGTTAACAAAAATAAAAACATAGTTTCAACTACCAAATTATTTTTTGGATGATGAGATTTTAACGTATTAAAACACCGTTACATAGAAAAGATATTCCCTTTTATGTGCAGTAAATGGCTTACACAACAATAATTCTTTTTGGGTCGGATCGGGCAGCTTTTTTATTTCTTTAGCATGCCTCTTTTTCTAAGCAAGGTTTCAATTATCATTCGGGTAATTGAATTAATTCTTGTCCTCTATACTTTTTATGATAATCGAAAAAATAACCAGTATAAATCCAATACAGTGTTGCTGATTATCTTCCTTGTTTGTCGCCCGGGCTGATTCTTAATTACGTATTCATTCCTATGGTAATTAATATGTAGAGAGTTGGCAAATAATTTTTTTAAATCCTGCAACTAAAATTAAAAATAGTACGTCTGGAAACAGCAATTGCTCTGATTTATTTTGGAAATTTAATTAAGAAACCAGTAACCATAAGCCGTAAATTAGAAAGAACTATTTACCACACCATATATCAATTCTCGTCTGACATTCATCCGGAGGCAATCTTCTGTTTTGTCTTATTAATTCCTTCAGGAAGTTACAACCCTCTGCCTTCGAAATAATGTCCAAATCAACTAACTGGTCAAGTACCCAAAGTATTCCACGTACTTCAAGCGCTTTACTTTCCGCTACTTTTCTAAGAATTTTGTCCCCTGATAACAATAATGCGTCCAGCTTCTGCGCATAGCAAATAACTGACCAATCTTGCTCGGATAATCTTTTGTCTTCAAGATTTGCCGTTTGAATTTCCAATAGTCCCTGTTCCGAAATTTTTATTACCTCAAATTTACCCGAGTCAATATGGATTTGTATTGCTGCCGTTTGTCTATCGTTTAGTTCCGTATCAAAAATCAGTTGTGTTGTGCAAAATTGAAATTTTAGGGTAAGACAATGAGAAAATAAACCTATGTTGACAAGATCAATCAGAATATTTGCATCATGAATTGCAATTTTTCTCATAAGGTTGTGTGGCTAATGGTTTTACTAAGATACAATTTCCAGTTTTTCCCTGAAGTCGGCTAATTTCATACCGGCCAAGTTAGAAGCTTTACTCATGCTCACTACTTCTTCCGCAGCCAGTCGAAAAACAAGATGCTCAAAACGGTAACTTTTCTCATTGCCCGCAAACTGCCCCAGTCCCTTTTCTTTTTTATTGTATGCAATGGACCGCCAGAATCTATCGGCCTTGCTTTTATCAATAATATTTTTCAATTGTGCTCGCATCATGATAGCCTGGATGGATATGCCAAATTCTTCTTTGATGCTCACCAACTCGCCAATGGCGATATTATTTCTTTTCTCCCCAAGACGATTTTCCAGAACATCATCCGGCAACAACATAGCGCCTGCAAATGCATTACAGATTCTTTCTTTGTCCGAGCTTTCCTCAATGCTTAGAACAAGATGCCCCAGTTCATGCAAGGCGGTAAAACGTTTTCTCTCAACAGTATAGTTTTTGCCGATAACCACAACCGGTATATTGCCTACGTAAGCGCTCATGCCATCAAATTCCTCAGAAGCATCTATTTCAATGACACGGACTCCTTTGTCTTCCAACATTTCAATCACGTTAGGGATTGGATCAAATCCAAGATTCCAACTTTTTATCAATTTCAGAACGGCCTCCTCTACATCTTCCACTTCAGCAATGCTGATATTTTTAATCGGATTTCTGAACTTGACGTTGATGTTAAGTAGTTGTTCCGCTTCCAGGTATCGTTCCAGGAAATCCTTCACTTTCTCCTTGATGCTTTCTACCTGTTTAACGCCAAGTTTTGATTTCTTGCGAAATTCTACCTCTGGTAATTCAACAGTTGGAACCTTCAAAAAATAATCGGGCTTTACTCCCAGCGCCTTGGCAAGCGCAATCAGCGCATCGCCGGTAGGATTCATTTTTCCCGATTCATATTTATGCAAAGCTTGTTTGCTGATGGATATAGAAAGGTTGTCGGCCAATTGTTGAAACGACCAGCCTCGCATTTTACGGGCAGATTTAAGACGTTCGGCAAAAGACTTCATAATATGGAACTTTTGGATGTGGACAAATAATTGGTTGACAAATATACAAATATTTTGTAAAATGTCAACCAAAAAATAAATTTGTAATAGCTACTTGATAAATGGTATAAAATTATTTGCCCGTAGAATTTATTTTGTTACGATAAAAAAATGAGTTAATCTAAAATTAAAAATCACTAACCATATTTGGCCTTTTTATAAAACTCAGCCAACAGCTATTCAGCCCAACTCATTACATAGTCTTTATTCTCAATCTCCAAAGCCTGCTTGGTAAGCATTAACGGACGAAAAGTATCTACCATCACCGCTAATTCTTTGGTTTCTTTAGCTCCAATACTTTTCTCCACTGCTCCCGGGTGAGGTCCATGCGGTATTCCGGCA
>DASSYR010000086.1:0-55149 GCA_035703165.1 Chitinophagaceae bacterium | reverse complement strand
CGTGGAGCAGTGCTCTGATAAAACAACTGCATTAAAAAGAGAAAAAGCTCTTAAAAAATATTCTCATCAACAGATCCTGACATTGATAACATCTTCCAAAAATGTTGTTGACCAAATTTGATTTCAAAATAACAAAAATGACTAAGTGGTAGCCAGCATAGAAAAATTAGTTTAATACAGTAGTATTCGATTTTCTATATCCTGAAAGACTACTTGTTTAGAATGCTGCCCTGGCATCCCAACCGAAGGTCGGGACGGGTTCGAGTCCCGTCCGGTCCGCAAAAGCCTCAAAGCAATTTGGGGCTTTCCTATTCATAGTGCTTGTACAAAATAGCTTTATAATCTATGGGTTGTGTAACCAGGGTAAGTGCCCACAATTTTTTATAGTCCGTACTTTAGCCATCGGCAAGAATAGACAGAAATAAACTTCGCGAATCTTCTTATAGTAAAAACCCGGAAGCCGTCTCTTATATTTGAAACAATCTCCCGGATTTATCACTAATTAAAAAATGCTTTTATTTATTCAATTTTAAAGTAATTATTTATTTTAATCAACTTTGTTAAAATAAAGCTGGCTTTTCCCTACTGTGCTATCAGCCTATAACTTCTTCTTCTGTTTGAATTTACAATTTCAAGATGATACGTTCCTTTTATAATATTTGCTGGCAAAGTCAAAACATACGTAATAGATCCTCCCGGATGATTTATATCTTTAGAAGCTATTAATTGCCCAAATGAATTATAAAGTTTGATCGTGTACATCTCGGCATTCATGTTCTGCAATTGTACATTAATTGACTGTCCAGATACAGGATTGGGAAAAACAATGATATCAGCATCCCCGCTATCTGTATTAACATTATCGCTATAGTCACTTGTGTTTCTGGCCGTAAGAGCTGTTTCAACAATATTTGTAAGTCTTATCTCATCAAAATACATGGTTGTAGCCTGCGTACTGTTATTTTGAATAGTTATCTTTTTTATTGCAGTTGGATTTCCCAATGCACTCATGTTAACAACAACTTCAACCCATCTTTTTCTGGCCGGTCTGGTTGTTACCATTGTACTGACTCCTCCATTATCTGCTGACGCAGTGAAAATTTTTATAGTGTTATTCCCCGTGTTATAAACCCAGAATCGGAGTTCTGTACCCAACGAGGTTATGGCGGCAGAACCTTTTTGAAAGGCTAACGTTCCATTTGCCTGGTAATCTACTCTTATTGATTTAGCTCCCGTTTTTACAGGAGTAGTGTTGTTAAAATTCCTGGTTGAAGCGGAAGACACATCCTGCCAATCAATACCAATAACGTCTGCATAAACAATATTGGTAGTAAGCACAGTACAGTTTAGTGTCGTGGCAGATGCTGTATTGCTGGGCTCTGAAATATTACCAGCTGCATCCTTCGCCTTTACAGTAAAACTATAGTTCGTAGCACAATTTAATCCGCTAACATTATATGTAGTGCTGGTAACATTAGGATTAATCAAAGCTGCATTTTGATATACTTCATAAGCTGCCACGCCAACATTATCTGTTGAAGCTGTCCAATTAAGGGTTAAACTACTTTCTGTGATATTGGTAATGGCTAAATTGGTCGGGGTAGTTGGTGCTACAGAATCTGTTGGGGGAACAGTTGTATTTTCAGGCATCAGTCGTGCCAGTAACATTACATAAGACGCCTGGGTATAAATTGCCGGCTCTGTAATCTCCCATGAATTTTCAGGATATTCCGTATTCCAGTCTTTATATGCTTTTTGAGGCGGTTGTGTAGATATTCCACTTACACTTCCACTATAGTTTTTGTTGGGCCCACCGGGTACATAACCGGGTGCAGGGCCGTTGGCAGAAGCAAGTGCATTATCCCACGAAGAACCGTCTCTAAACCAGGTATGATAAATTTCATTTGCACATTTTTCAGCACCATAATTATACATATTGGATAGCATCACAAAACCCATTGGGTTAACACCATTCATTGAATGTAAATATTGTTCTGCTACTTCCTTATACAGCGAATGATTTGCTGAATTGATATTAAACGTTATATAATCCATATTCTGACAGCCGGCAGTTGTTCTAACCTGGTTGTGATTCCAGTGATAAGTATCGTCGCCCAAATAAGCACGGTACAAATCTGTTCCGGCATTGTAATCATTAATAGAATAGAGATAATTCATCCCGGCTTTTTGATTACGAATGTTGTTAACAACTGTAGCTGAAATATCAGGCAAAGTGGTTAACCTGAGCAATGCCATTTGCTGGGCAATCCAATAAGGCCCCCACCAGCTTATTTTATATGGGTAAACGTTTACATAATTTGTTTCTGCAAAAGATTTGTATTCTGCTTTGCCGGTAGCTTCATATAAATAAACAGAAGCTACAAATGCATTGGCTAATTGTTCATCTGCGGTATTATCTGCATCACTGGCTTTAATATCCCCGTCATCACAATTGATTTGATAAGTAGTAAAATTATTGGTAGTTACTTTTGCTCTTGCCCATGCCAGTTCCGCCCTGTTTATCAAATCCTGTCCATATACTGAAAGTGCAGGAACGTTTTTAATTGTAGTGCCGGCAACGGCAAACATGGAGCAACCGGATAAAGTACTAGACGTACATTCTGGCAAATAATACCTGGGCCTGGTATCAGCGCTGGGGGGAGTTATTTCGTTATAGTTATCAACACCAACTTTTAAAAAAAATCCATTGGTTCCGGAGGCATCTTGCATCCTTTTCAGAAAATCCAATTCATACATCACTTCGTCTAAAACATCGGGTATGCCGTTACCTGATTCAGGAATATTATAATCATCCTTAAATACCGTAGGATTCATCCGGTATGCTTCTGTTAATTGAATGATAGCGCTATTGGCAAAAGTTACGTACTTGTTTTTATCACCCGCATCCATCCACCCACCATGTAAATCTTTTGCCGTACTTATATCTCCTTTGGCATACCGGCTTGTAGCATATCTATCCTGGTTAGCGCCTTCAAAACACGCACCATCAGACCATCTTGTATCTGTATAAGGCGCCTGCTTGGCAAAATTTATTCGCTGGTAAAAATACATTCTTACCACGTGTTTCAATAACTCATTATATACATTATCACCTATCTCAAACCTGAAAGATCCCACATTATTTACCACATCAAAAACATAGTATGAGCCTGGGGTTACTAATGCAGAAAAATCAAACCACCATCCCCTGTCGCCAGACTGCGTGTGGGTAGCGCCCCCGCCCCATTGTTGTAAGGTGCCGGAAAAAACAATAACATCGTTATCCCATCTTCTCACCTGGTATTGATTGGCTCCTGTTCCGGGAATAAAGGATTCGGCAGCATTATAACCAACTTGCGGATCGGCAATCACGGCTACCTTCCTGGAGTTGGTTAAGTACCCAAATTGATCAACTTTAATATGGTATGTAGTTTGAATCGGGCTTGCTGTAGCAGAACTTATACATATAACAAATAAAAAAAATAGAAGTCGGGGGTTGGCATAATAAGGTGACATATAAAAAAAATTATATATAAATATATAATCTAATATATTAAATTCAAATAACTAAAGCAAAAAACATTAAAAAAAATCCAAAAAGTTGAAATGCGATTGAAGCATTTCTCTTGCAGGTTTACTTTTGCTTTATCTAATAATGGATGATACTAAAACAAGCGGCGGTTTAGAAAAAACACCAAGGGTATTTACGATACTCATTAATGTCGTTCAATAATATTACGTCTTTGTAATGGAAATTTTTTTAAGAGAGGTAAGATTAAATGAGTTTGAAAATTTATTGTTGGGGTTAAATTTTGACGTTTTAATCCCAAACAATCAAATCATTTTGACCCGGTGAGATTAATCCTTTTTAAACAATATTTCCTGATATATTAGCTGTTTTATTCTTATTAACAAATTCAAAACAAAAAATTGATCCCTTGCTGAACGTGAAGGCAATCATTAAAATCCTCCAGTAAGTACCTTTACGTTCAGCAAAGTTATCAATGTTTATCCATATACTCTTTTGAAGTATAGCTTCGCATTTACTGATAAGTTTTAGAACTCTTCGCCATTTTCCTTATGCCGCAATAACGCTCTATTCAAATTGGGTATTAAGAATAATCGTCTTTAATTTTTCAACCGGAGTTTTTCCGTTTGCGTAAAACAACAACATATCCTGTCCTCTTATGACAGCATAAAAAGCTTTAGATACATCGTCCATTATATAAATCTTCGCCTTATTAAAATTAAGGGTCTTTTGTATTTTACTTTTGCTAATGGCCTCGATTTGATCCTTTATGGCCTCTTCTTTGTTTAGTGGAGCCCTCCAATAGCCATCCATAATTTTTACTTCCCCATCTTTAAAAGATAATGTGGCAAACACCGGAGATGGCCACAGTTCATCTAAATTTTTAAATTCAAATTCATTTGTTTTATTTATGCGAAATTTTTTACCGGGATTATAATAACTATTATTTTCTACCGTATATAGTTTAGCTTCATTTGCCACTATATTTTTTTTACCGTTAATTGTGTAAGAAAGTACCTTAATATCTGAATTGCCGAAAAAAGTGCTTGCACCCGATGTAAAATCAAATGTCCCTTCATTTATACTTTTTCCATCTGAAAATGAGAGCCGGGCCGCGTCTGCGATATTTGTTGTATTAATTGTGGCATCCATTGGTATCCAGGAGCCATTTGTATATACCTCTATCCAAGCATGCCCACCCCATATACCATTCATATATACATAACCTAACATATACTTTGCCGGTACTTTTGCAGCTCTGAGGAGTGAAGCAAAGAATGTAGAAAAAGCCATACAAGTGCCTCTTCTTGTTTTAAATACCTCGCTACCCGGGGCGAAAGCAACCCCTAAATCACCTTTTACATTAGCAGATATCCAGTTTTTAATGGCAACAGCTTTTTCAAAATTTGTTTTTTTATTTTTTGTAATTTCTTCAGCAAGCTTTATGATTTCGGGATAATCTGAATTAGTAAATGCATTCGGAGAAAGAAAGTCTGCTAACTTGTAGGTATTGTTATCATCTGCCTTTTTAGGCAAGGGAGGCCTGGTATATTGAACAATAGCATAGTCGCTTCCCTGCTCAAGAACCTTTTGACGTGCGGTAGTCAAATCCGGGAACTTAACTGATTTATTTTTTAATGTAACTTTAAACACCACTTGCTCAATATTCCTGGGGTCGGTAAATCGAACATTAGAAGGTGGCGCTGTACTTCCAAAAGATTCAGCAGGTAATATAGTCCCCTCTCCTGCCGTTTCGGCCACTTCCTTAACCGAAAGATTACTTTCAATATTACCAAAAGGAGAAGGGTCAATCATTTTTACAAATTCATAATTCTCATCTACCCATATCTCGCGGGGATATGGATTTTCTTTGAAAGTTTCCCTGATTTTAAAGACAGTTATATTGCCTCTGTTTGTATTAACATTATCTATTGCAAGCAACTTACGAGTGGTATGAATTATAATGCCAAAATCTGGTGAAAACATAGAATAGGTGATGGAATCGCCTGCTTTCCTTAGCTCATTTTTTGATTTTTTCTTAACAGTCGCGGGGCCCAAAAGCGTTTCCTTAACGGCAATTTTGCTTTTATAAGTCTGCCCCCCGGTAACTGTTACAATTTCAATACTATCGTTAACGAGTACTGCCGTTAGCTTAACCTCCTGCCCTGTTGTTTTATTACTTAAAGAACCGGATATAAATTCTCCTTTACTATTTTCACTTATTTCCGAAGTGGTAAAAAATACAACCTTACTTTTCTTACGGTTAAAAATGAGCTTCACAGCATTTTCTGTAACAGTTTTATCATCTTTTACTTTTACAATTTCTTTTGAATAACCAATAGGCTGCCCGGCCATATTGCTGACAAACCATTTTTCAGCGTTCTGACCAAAAACGCCTGCCAAACAGGCAAAGCCCGTTATAAAACAAATCAACTTTTTCATATTTTTTATTTTATAAGTAGCCACAATCGCCTTTTTGTTACATTTTCAGATTTTTTTTACCTCCTGTTTAATGATCATCTATTGAAACCTTAAATGAGCCTTCTTAAACTTTAGTAACAATAAATGCCAAACTCATTTTTATCTTCTTCCCATTTCTAATTATCTTCACCTCCTGTAATTATTAAATAACCACTCCATATGAAAAGGCATTATACCGTATTTATTTTTTTAATGGGTCTACTGCACATAATAGCAAATGCCCAATCCTTCAATCCTAATTTATTTAATGCTATGAAATGGCGGATGATTGGCCCACACCGTGGCGGTAGAACAGTTGGTGCCGTGGGTGTACCACAGCAACCTAATGTTTTTTATATAGGCGTAAATAATGGTGGCGTATGGAAAACAACAGATTATGGAAGAACCTGGAAACCCATTTTTGATGATCAGCCAACGGGTTCTATCGGTGATGTGGTAGTAGCGCCATCTAATCCCAATGTTATTTATGTGGGAAGCGGCGAGGGTTTGCAACGTCCGGATCTATCGGTTGGCGACGGAATATACAAATCAACCGACGCGGGAAAAACATGGGTTCATCTTGGTTTAAAGAACTGTCAGCAAATAGGTGGACTGGCCATTGACCCGACGGATGAAAATAAAGTTTTTGTAGCGGCATTAGGACATCCTTACGGGCCCAACGAAGAACGAGGTGTTTACCGCACAACAGACGGGGGCAAAACCTGGCAAAAAGTTTTGTACAAAGACGAAAACACAGGAGCTATACAAGTTACTATTGACCCCAACAATCACAACATTATTTATGCCGATTTGTGGGCAGGCAGGCAGGGCCCCTGGGAAAACGGCGCCTGGAACGGAAAAGAAAGCGGTTTATTTAAAAGTATTGATGGAGGAAATACCTGGAAAAAATTAACTAACGGATTACCTACAACCGAACAAGGTCTTGGTAGAATTGGTTTTTGTATAGCGCCATCCAATTCAAACCGCATGTATGCAACGGTGGATGCCGGACAATACGGTGGCATTTACCGAAGCGATGATGCGGGTGAAAACTGGTATAAAACATCTGCAGATGCCCGTTATTGGGGAAGAGGAAGTGATTTTGCAGAAATAAAAATAGATCCTAAAAACCCGGACATTGTTTATAGCGCCAATGTGGTTACCTGGAAAAGTATAGACGGCGGAAAAACATGGAACGCTTTTCGTGGCGCCCCGGGAGGAGATGATTATCACCGAATATGGATTAATCCAAGCGATGGAAATATTATTTTACTGGCGGGGGACCAAGGCGCAATTATAACTGTTAACGGCGGCGAAACGTTTTCTTCCTGGTATAACCAGCCTACGGCACAATTTTATCATGTAAGCGCTGATAATGCCTTTCCTTACAATGTTTATAGCGGTCAGCAGGAAAGCGGTAGTGTCAGCATCGCTTCAAGAGGCAACGATGGGTTTATTAGTTACCGTGAGTGGCATCCGGTTGGCGCTGAGGAATACGGATACGTAGTGGCAGACCCGCTAAACCCTGATATAATTTACGGGGGGAAACTTTCCCGGTATGATAAAAAAACCGGCCAAACACAAAATATTGCTCCGGAAGCTGTACGAAGCGGTAAATATCGCTTTTTAAGAACAGCCCCTGTTTTATTTAACCCCATTGATAACAAAACATTGTATTATGCCGGCAATGTTTTATTCAAATCCATCAACGGGGGCAGTAGCTGGCAAATTATCAGTCCAGATTTGTCAAGAGAAAGCTGGGACGTTCCGGCTAGTGTAGGTGTTTACACCAACGAAGGCATGAAAAATATGCCAAGACGAGGGGTAATTTATACGGTTGCACCATCTTATATGGACATAAATACAATTTGGTGCGGTACAGACGACGGGCTGATTCATGTAACAAGAGATGGTGGTAAAACATGGCAAAATGTTACCCCTCCGGAAATTACCAGTTGGAGTAAGGTTTCGTTGATGGATGCCAGTCACAGTGATGTAAATACAGCCTATGCTGCTGTAAATAGAATTCGTTGCGACGACATGCGTCCACATATATATAAAACAACAAATGGGGGCAAAACCTGGAAAGAAATTGTAAAAGGTTTGCCAAACGACCCTATAAATGTGGTAAAGGAAGATCCTGTGCGGAAAGGCTTATTGTTTGCCGGAAGCGAAAGAGCCGTTTATGTTTCTTTTGATGATGGCGAAAACTGGCAAAGTCTTCGTCTGAATATGCCGGCAACATCCATTCGGGATTTGGTAATTAAAGATGATGACTTGGTAATAGGAACACACGGAAGAAGTTTTTGGATATTGGATGATATAACTCCGCTACGTCAACTTACTTCTCCGCTTGCTAATGCATCAGCCATCCTGTACAAACCTCAAAATACCTACCGGGTAAGATGGACGACTTATACGGATACACCCGTTCCACAGGAAGAGCCTGCCGGCGAAAATCCTCCGGATGGCGCTGTGATTAATTATTACTTAAAGGAAAAAGCTGAAGGAGAAATAACATTGGAAATAACAGATATCCATAAAAAAGTTATCCGAAAATACTCCAATAAAGACACGCTGTACAAAATTCCCGAAGTAAACATTCCACACTACTGGATTCGTCCGCAACAAATACTCTCAGGCGAAGCCGGCTCACATCGTTTTATGTGGGACATGAAATATGCCCCGTTAAACGTGCCTGCCTCTTATCCCATTTCTGCCGTATATCAAAATACCGAACCCCAGCAAACAGCTCCCTGGGTAATGCCCGGAACGTATATTGCCAGGCTAACGGTGAATGGTAATGTTTATGAGCAAAGTTTTACGGTAAAAATGGACCCCAGGGTAAAAACGCCTGTAAAAGATTTACAACTTCAGCATGATCTATCACTCATGTGTTATAACTACCGCAAAGACATTATGAGGGCAATAGATGAAATAGCTGATCTTCGTAATCGTTTAAAGCTTCAAACAGATAAAGCCACATTGAGTGAAACAAATAAACAACTGGCTGATTTGCAAAATGCCCCGCAGGGAAGTGAGCAACAAAGTTTCAATCGGTTGAATAATACTTTTGCAGCGTTATTCAATATTTTCCAGGATGCGGATGTAACGCCAACTGCACAGTCGCTGGCAGCAGCAAAAGAGGCAGATGAGCAAATGAAAAAAATAATGAACAAATGGCAGGAGCTGAAAATAAAAACTTCCAATTTAAAATAAACCGATTCTGAATTACCGATTCACAATTTTATTAACGTACAAAACGATAAGACATTTTATTAAAAACGTTTGAACAAAATTATAAGGACGAAAATGATAACCCGTTTGGCCGAACAAAAAGATTTACCGGCCATAGTAGAAATTTATAACCAGGCGATAAAAACAAAAATTTCAACGGCTGAGACGATTTTAGTATCGGTGTCGGATAAGCAATATTGGTTTGAAGAACATGCGAATAAAAAATGTCCATTACTGGTGGCTGAAAAAAATAAAGAAATCGTAGGATGGATTAGTCTTAGCCCCTATCGAAAAGGAAGACAGGCTTTGGAGCAAACGGCAGAAATAAGTTACTACGTTCATAACCGTTACCATCGAAAAGGAACAGGTAGTTTATTAATGCAAACAATGATAGACAGGGCAAAACAGTTGGGTTATGAAAATTTAATTGCAATTATTATGAGTCCGAATACGGCAAGCGCCGGGCTTTTAAAAAAATTTAGGTTTGAAAAGTGGGGTCTCATGCCCGGTGTTATAAAAATGGATGATAAAATTTACGATCACCTTTATTACGGCTTAAAATTATAAAAGAGGCTGTCTCCAAAAAATATTGAGGTGGCCTTAACACTCTTTTAGGTCTTGATGTAAATTTACTGTTCTTATAATAGATAGTAGAGCAATGTGTTAATGCTATTGCTGGCGCTCACACCATAAATTTGGAGTATATATAAAAAGTATATACCTTTGTACAAAGGCAATTGTATGAAAAATCTATCATTAAAGCTTGATGACGATATTTTTCAAGAAACCGAGAGAATCATTACAAAGGTTAAGAAAAACCGAAATCGTTATATAAATGACGCTATTGAATTTTATAACAGACTTCATAAACGCAGACTGCTTTCAAAACAACTGAGCAAAGAATCAAAAATTGTTTCCAAGGACTCATTAGAAATATTAGCCGAATTTGAAAAGCTTAACGATGAAGATTAAGCAATTTCAAATTTGGATTGCCGACTTAAATCCAAGAATGGGGACCGAAACCGGTAAAGTCAGACCCGTAATTGTTGTACAGACCGACTTATTAAATAAGGAACATCCATCATCTATAATTTGTCCTATAACAACAAACGTAAAACCAGACTCGGAGATATTAAGGGTACATTTGAAAAAATCAAAATTCGGACTTAAAGAAGACTGTGACGTAATGATAGACCAAGTTAGAGCGGTGGACAATAAGCGACTAATAAAAAAAGTTGGAGAAGTGGACAACCACACAGCTGACAAAATCAGAGAAAACCTAAAAATAATTTTGGATTTGGACTAACAGCACGAACTCCCAACACCGTGTTTAAGTAATTGCGAGGTGTTGTGTTTAAATTCAAAGCAGTTTCTTAATTTAGTCTACTCAAGGGCGGACTTGCGGTCAAGGTTGGGCTTAAAATATCGCTTCGCTCCATTTTTAAACCCTCTTACTCCTGCAACTCCTTAAACACAATGCCTCAGCCGTAATTTTAAAAGATGACCGTGCTAAAAGAAACATTCAAACAACTTTTGACAAACTACACAGACGATAATCGTCTGACAAATGAACTGTGGATAGAGATCGAGAAACACTATTCAAGCAAAAAAAGACATTACCATACTTTACGGCGCCTTGACAATCTATTAACTCAATTGACTGAAATAAAAGGTGAAATACAAAATTGGGACACGATTTTGTTTACTCTTTATTATCACGACATAATTTATAACATCCTAAAATCTGACAACGAAGAAAAAAGTGCTGACCTTGCTGAAAAAAGATTGACACAAATTTCTGTTTCAAACGACAAAATTGAACTTTGCAAAAAACAAATACTGGCGACTAAATCACACCTTAAAGCAACAGACAACGACACAAATTATTTTACTGATGCTGACCTTTCTGTATTAGGACAAGATTGGGAAACATATTCATCTTATTACAAAAATATAAGAAAAGAGTATTCCATTTATCCCGATTTTGTTTACAATTTAGGGCGTAAAAAAGTTTTAAATCATTTTTTGTCAATGGATAGAATTTTCAAAACAGATTTGTTTTTTGGTAAGTTTGAAAAACAAGCGAAAGAGAACTTAACCAATGAGCTAAATATTTTATAAATGAAAATTTTCTGTAAATCTTTCAGTAAAAAAGCATTTTACCCCCCTCTGCGTATGTAAAACCAAAGCCGTTTTTTCTATTTACAAACTATTTCGGGTTTAAGATTTGGAATTTCGTGTAAATTATCGACTGACTCAACCAATGTAATAAGTTTAGCCAGACCTAAATCTTCTAGCTCTTCTTCAGACATCGTTGCCGACATAATACCAGGCTTTTTTAGCAAGTCATATAAGAACTTGTATTCGGACTGATTTTTAGGCGTAACGACCATTGCTTTCAAAGCACAAAAACAGTAAAAAACGACACAGGCGCTAACACATAGTTAGCGGCTATGCTAAAACAACGAAGGAGATTAATAGTTTTGCAGCATTAATTATCTTCAATAAATTTGATCTTCACAGAAAACATCTACAATTCCAATGAAAACATTATTCGGACTTATTGCAGTACTTACAATCACTAATTGTGCAGGTCAAGCAACTAAACCCAATCAATCAACAGCAGCAACACAAATTGATACATCATCACCAAACGTTATTTTCTTTGATGACTTTAATGACAATAAAAATAAATGGACCGTTGCTGACAATAAAAATGCAAGCACAAGAGTTGACGGCGGACTTTATTATTTATCTGCGCTACGCTATGCTTATGGAGAAGCACTGGAAGTAAAAATTGATACCCGCAAAGATTTTGAAATAGAAACACGAATAAAAATTTTAAGCGGTAATTCCGAACATAAAGATTATTACAGCATGCTTTTTTGGGGGCGTAAAGAAATGAACGGCTATTACTTTACTTTTGCCAAAGATGGTTTTATTTCTGTAGAAGTCTGCAATGGTAAAAATCAGAAGGATTGCATAATTAAGAACGGCTCGTTACAAAAAACCACGCTTAACCCTGATGAGTTTAATGTGTACACAATTAGAAAAATGGGCAGAACTTATTCTTTTTTTGTCAACGGCGAACAATTATATACAATGCCTTTTACTGCATTCTTTGGAAATTTAATGGGATTTGGTGCGGGTAGAAAAGTAACCCTGGCAATTGATTATTTAAAAGTAATTTATTTACAAGTTGATTAAGGTACCTTATGACCGGAAGTGAAACGAAAGAAACTTAACAACAGAAAAAGACAATCCACTAATATTGGGTTTCATGTAAACCGGGTTTGATGAAAAAACAGCCAGACAACCCAAATTGTTACTCATGACTGAACAATTAACGAATTTCGTGCCTTCGTAAATACGCAACGTTGCAAAGTACGGCAAAATAAGTCCCCATGTGTATTATCATTACCACCAAGAAGGAAACAGCCATTTATTAATGCAAACGATGATTGCTTACGTGCCATTATTACAGACTCATACACAGCCACTATCAAACTTATTGAGTAATATAATTTTTCATGAAGGGATGCTATACCCCAAGTTGTAAAATGGATAAGGCTATTTATCATCACATTTATCACAGTTTAAAGTTATAAAAGAGGGTATCACCCAAAAAACTATTGAGATAACCACAGCCTTTTGTATATCTTATTGTAAATTTCCTATACCTATAATACATAGTAGAGCAAAGCCATAACACAATTGCTACAGTCAATTTTTGGAAACCCTGCCAAATCAAATTAGAATAAATATGGAAAAACTCAATTACAACACAGACCCGACTAAGCAGTATAACGGCCCTGAATTTGAAGAATATTGTATTTCCGAAGCAAAATACCTACCGGCAAGTAGAGACAGAACACCCTGTATAACTTGTCCACTAAATAATTTATGCATACCCGGTTTTGAAGAGCAAGTCAGAAGAATTCAAAGGGGTGAAAATCCAAGCCTGACAGAAGGATGCTCTTTCGATCCGGATAGACTAACAAATGAAAACCTTTTTAAAGACCTTACAGAAGAGCAAATTGTATTTCTAAAAAAACATATTCCTAATCTTTAAATAATAATAAAATGAAAGAAAAAATCTCAAAATTACAATTAGAAGCTAAAAAGCAATTAGCTCAAAAAGCAGATTTAGTGAGCAAACAACAACTTGAGGCAAAGAAGCAATTAGCTCAGAAATCTGATTTGGTAAGCAAACAGCAACTTGAAGCTAAAAAGCAGCTCACACAGAAAACAACCATGTTGGGTAAGCAACAATTAGAAGCAAAGAGACAATTAGCTCAAAAATCTGATCTTTTAAGCAAAAAACAACTTGAAGCTAAAAAACAGTTATCTGTAAAAAAAGAATTGAAGTAAAACTGCCTGCAAAACGGTTTGGCGCTTTAGCAGTTAACATGTTTTTATGTAACATTTGGGGCTAAACTCAACAGTAGGAATTTTAATAAAATTTAATACTGAAAAACGAGCAATTCCGAAAAGCCAAACGAGTAGGGAAAAATTTTAATACAATAAATAAATTAGTCATGACAAAGAAAATGTTAACATTATCAGAAGATCAAACTAAGGCGATTGACGAGCATGGAAATGTGGTTTATGTTGCAACCAAAGATTCCAACGGGAACGAATATTTTATAAAGCCTGAGCATATTACCAAAGAAGGAAAGAAGATTTGCGTTGGATGGGAAGATCAAGAATGGTGTGTAACCTGGGACAAAGAACATAGTGTTTGTATTAAAATTGCCTCCAAGAAAGTCTGTATCGAGTGGAAGGATGTGTAAACTTGTTCATAACATCGGTTGGCACTGTAGCTGCTGACGTGCTTTAATGATACATTTGGACCAAATTCAACAGTAGAAATTTTAATAAAATTTATTACTGAGAAAATGTCATTGCGCCAAGCGGCAAAGCACTATCTGTAATTTTTACAACATAAATCTGTTTAAAAAAATCTTACCCGCATAATGAATAACACGCTCAATATTTTGAGGACAGGTGTAATAACAGGTTTATACAAAAGCGCTGTAAATATTTTTAACTTAATTAAAAATCTGTTAGATTAGTGTAGAAAAAATAACAAGCCCTAAAATAGATATTAGAGCAATGCGTTAATATAGTTGTTAGCAAGAATATTTTTGATTATAAAAATGGCAATATGAAAATAACTCTCGTTCTACTATTAACGATTAGCACATGTTTATTTGGACAAAATATTAAACCACATACAATCGGAATAGTTGTTAGTGACATAGAAAAATCGACAAAATGGTTTGAAAATATTCTAGAGATCAAGCTTTACAAGCAAATGAATTTCCCTGAATATGATAGTCTAAAAATAAATTTTCTTAAAGGAGACTACTTTCAAATTGAGCTAATGGAAAAAAAATCATCTTTTGCAATTACCAAGTACGTGACTGACTATAGTTTAAACCGATCACCTTTAATTGGATTTTCTAAAGTTGCCTTTTCTGTACAAGACATCAATTCGACTTATGAAAGAATAAAGAAATTTAATGTTACTGAAGTATTGGGATTAACTAAAGACAAAGAATTTAACTCAGAATATTTTATTATAAAGGATTTGGACGGAAACGTTCTACAATTTATCCAACAAAACATAAAATAAATACTGCTGCCAACACGGCATATAAGTAATGGCGGGATTTATGGGTTGCTAAATACAATACTTCTATTTCAGTTTCTGCCTCAGTTGATATGAATTGCTCCGAAATCCACCACTACCCATATGGCAACTGTTATGTGTAGCTCTTTTGAAGAGTATTTAACTTGGGATTAGTTAATTATTTATGAAATAAATAAGACCATATAAATAATGAAAAAGCAAAATGAACCATTACGCTTCCTCGTTTTTTCAGCGTCACTAAGAAAAGAATCACTCAATACGCAATTGGCAAAGCTTGCGAGAGATATCATCGTAAAAAATGGAGGAGTAGTTGATTACGCTCAAATGAAAGAATTTGATTGCCCTTCTATGAATCAAGACTTGGAGGTAAATGACTTTCATCCTGACGGAGCGAATGAGCTTCGAAAGCGCATCTTAGCTAACGATGCATTTATAATCTCATCTCCCGAATATAACGGCTCAATGCCTGGATTTCTGAAAAACACTATTGATTGGGTTTCTCGATTTCGTCCGCAGCCATTCAATGAGCGAAATGCTTTGCTTATGTCAGCTTCTCCTTCAATGGCAGGAGGTAACCGTGCACTTTGGTCATTGCGAATGCCCCTGGAACATCTTGGAACAAGAGTTTACCCCAACATGTTTTCCTTAGCAATAGCACACAAAGCATTTACTCCCGAAGGAAATATCGCTGATGAAATTTTACAACAGCGATTTGAAACAAACATTGTAGCATTCATGAATCTTGTCGAGGCGGCCAAAAATTATCCTTGTATCAAGAAAGCTTGGGTAGAATTCTTAGGTGAGAAACCAGACCCTGCCACAGAACGTGTTGAATGAATTAAAAAATTAAGTGTTCGCGTAACATAGACTCCTATATATATAGGTCATAGAGGGCAATAATATTTAAAATTATTAATTCCTTTTAAAAGTAAGAGATAAACGAGGCATCTGTTTCACTTTTCCAACAACATTTTCTGTATAACTTAGTGTGTTAGTTGGGAACATTGCGGCAAAGGAGAACATTTTTAACTTAATTTAAAATCTGTTAAATCAGCGTAAAAAAATAACAAGCCCTGTAATAGATAGTAGAACAATGCGCTGATACAATTGATAGCGGCAAGCATAGGAGACAGTACTTACCCGAACATTTCTGCTTCTATCGGAGAGTTAAACTTCATCACGAACAGGGAGAAAACCTTTATCGCCAAGTGACTTCATAACACTGCGCAACAAGTAACTGTTAACAAATCGCAAGATATATTTTCTTGTACCTTCTTTTTGGGGAACGAGCATCTTTTTATCAATTAACTTTCTGATTTGCCTTGACACTTCTGCATCAGCCTTGCCCGAAAAAAATTCTTTTACATCAGCAGCTTGAATTTCTTGTTTGTCAATCGCCTTTCTCAAAATTTTAGCTTCTACATCAGTGATGTATTTTCTTTCTAAGGAGTGGCTGATTGTTGGTATAAGTATTTCCTTTCTTAGAAAACCGTAATCTAAAAGTTTATCAATTTTTTCTATCTCCTCTTTCAGACCTTTTAAAACATATTCAATCCAAGCAGTTATTCCTTCGTCTGTGCCTTTGTCTGCCTCTGACAAGTAGGTGTAATAATCATTTCTGTTACTACAAAAGACAGCAGTTGGATTTATTATTCTTCCTACATTGACATTGAATCCTGTTTTGACAAGCATTGCATAGGTAAACAGGCGTACAGTTCTTCCGTTTCCATTCCCGAAAGGGTGAATCCACACAAACCGATGATGTGCAATTGCAGCCTTGAGCAAATCATATTTCGGACTATCTTCTCTATTGACAAAATCAAACAACTCATTCATGTAGTCATCTACTTTAAGCCACTCCGGGGGCTTATGACTTGACTTGTTTATTTTCAAATTTGCTTTCCGGTATTCACCGGGTGTCGCATCTCCCTCTCCATCTGGTGGCGGTTGCAAACCATCCACAATCATTTTGTGCATCTCACTTATGAAAGCACGATTAATCGGATAATCTTTGACATGCTCCTCAATGAACGCCATAGCCCTTTCAATGTTCTGAATTTCTTTAATGCTCGGAGGAACCCTTTTGCTGCCCGCAAGTTTTGTTTCAATGTATTCTGCAATAGTGGTGTTGTTACCTTCAATTCTTGCTGACCCGATACTTTCAAGAGTATGGAAGATATGCTTCAACTGAAAAAAAACTTTCGGATGTGTTGACCCACCCAATGGCTTCTTTCGGAGATAATCCAATTCAATAACTAAATCCGTAAGTGAAGAACCAAACGACGGTTCTATCAACTTCAAATCGTAATGTAAAAATTCTGCCTCAGACATTTAAAATCAGCTCTTTAATTATTTGCGTAAACAGAAATCAAAACTTAACACCTTTGCTATTTTTTACCCTATTTATCAACGCTTTACAAATATACGACAATTTCCTACAATTAACATACAAGCGCAATAAAATTTTAAAACACATGCATTTTACTTGTGTCACATTTGCAACAATTTAGCATTTACATTAAGATGAAAATCTTCCCAAAAACAGTATGCCAGCCGCAGACAGGCACTCTTGACGCAATGGGGGCCAATGTACCTCATTGAAAGTCTCTGCCTCTATTGTAAATTCGTACTGACAGACAATTTAGTTTTCCAAAATCCACACTTCGTCAAGCCGTAAATCGCTATCCGTAATTTTTAACAACACGAATCTGTTAAAAAAATTAAACTTTTTTTACTCGTAAAATGAATAGCAAGCCCAATATTTTGAGGACAGGCGTAGTAACAGGTTTATACAAAAGCACTGTAACCACTTTTAACTTAATTAAAAAACCGTTAGATTAGCATATAAAATAACAAGCCCTGTAATAGATAATAGAGCAATGTACTAATACGGCCGTTACGTCCAATATCATTCGACTTACTTATGAACACAATTCATCACTTTGAAAACGAAAATTTAAAAGACAGAGAAACTTATTTATTCTGGCTTTTTATAGCTGTTGTGGGACCTATAGGCTTTCAATTTTTAAATCCAATCATTAAACCAAATCGCTATTCTGGCTCAACAACGGAATGGATATTTACTTGCCCTATCATTTTAATTCTAATCGCATACTTTCTGTTCCACAAAAGATTTGTAAGCATAACTTTCGACCATTCTATTGGCAAAATTATCTTGACAACTACAACATTGATTAGAGGGACAAAAACCAATAACTATGACTTTGTAGAAATATCATATAAAGACGGAGAAAAGGCAGGAAGTTTAAGGAAAAGAGCAACACAGTTTATTATAATTTACAGCAAGACAGAAAAGCTGATAAAACTTAAAAGGACGGTCATTGGAGAATATGCGTTTGACAATATCCTCACTGAATTTAAGCAACAAAAAAATTCAGAGTGACAAAATACAGCAAACAACAAAGCGTCACTCTTGCACAACAATATTTTCAAAAATTCTCATCTGTAGTTTCTTCTTACAGGTACTCTAACCCTTTTTTATACCGGTAATTTTTAATTTTTTACGAAGCAAAAGGGGTAAGGCTTCAAAAACAAAAACAGACCCAAATTGACAAATTTCCTTACAACTTTCACTTTAGGTTAAGAAGAAAAAGCAGTAACTGATAAAGGACAAACAAACTATAACAATTTCATCTAATAATTTAGAAACTTTCCCCGGTTCAATCAACCCGACAAAGCAAATACATTAGGAAAAACTTCAGGCACAACAACAATATTGACATTAAATACAGCCCTGATATTGTAAAAGCCATTAATAATAATGACGAAAACTATATGGAGAAGCTGTTTATGGTTTTAGAACTTGTGAATGACACAACCTTAAAAGCTACTTATCCAATTTCTGATTTAATTAGAATAATAAATAGTTCAGGCAAAGAGCGAAATTTCTTTTCCGAAAAATGTGCTTTAATTGATTTTTATTTAAGATGTGATGGAAAGTGAAAAACACCCTATAACAGCCGCTACGAGCCATTTGAATTTTAGAGTTTAAAAAGATTGGTCTTGTGTTTGGAATGTTGGTTTTTAACTCTGATATTTGGCATACACTGATCCCGAACGGCGTATAGCAGCAAAACGTTATGGGTTATTTTAAATCTATCCCATGGCGTTTTTGGGTAAAAAAAAGAATTTAAATCAATTAAAATCTAATTTATATGAAGAAGCATGTAATACTTGCTGCATTTTCAGTTATTTTATGTATTAAATCCTATTCACAAATTGCTTTTGAAAATGGGTATTTTATTAATGAATCCAATCAAAAAATAAATTGTTTAATTAGGAATATTGATTGGAGAAGCAACCCAAAGGGATTTGAATACAAGCTTTCCCAAAACGAGGCTATCCAAAAAGCAACAATTCAGACTGTAAAAGAATTTGGAATTAATGGTATTTCTAAATATATCAGAGCTAAAGTAAATATAGATAGGTCTAGTGACGAAATAAATAGTATGAGTCCTGATAAAAACCCAAATTTTCAAGAAGAAACGTTATTTCTAAAAGTACTCATTGAAGGTAAGGCATCGTTATTTCTTTATATTGATAATAATTTGACCCGATTGTTTTATAAACTGAATGATTCTGAAATAAGTCAATTAGTATATAAAAAATATTTAATTAATGATAACATTGCTCAAAACGACTTTTTCAGACAACAGCTTTTTATGGACCTAAAGTGTCAAGAAATTACGCTGAACGATATTAAAAACATCAATTATGAAAAAAAAGAGATAAAGCGGATTTTTATTAAATATAATAAATGCACTAATTCTTCATATATCACTTTCGAACCGACACAAAAAAAAGACTTTTTTAATTTATCGCTCAGGCCAGGTCTAAATTACAACAACTTAACAATACAAAATACCACATCAGGGTCAACAAATATTGATTTTGGTAGTAAAAAAAATTTTAGATTTGGAATTGAAACAGAATTTATTTTACCATACAATAAAAACAAATGGACTATAATATTGGAGCCAACCTTTCAATATTTTAAATCAGAAAAAACAATAGAAGTAACCTATGTTTCCGACGGAATTATAGTCTCTAAAGTAAATTATTGGTCAATCGGAATTCCAGTTGGTATCAGACGCTATTTTTTTATTAATACTAAATCAAAAATCTCAGTAAACGTTTCTTACATTTTTGATTTTAGTAATAGTTCAAACATAAAGCTTAGCAGGAGTGATGGCTCTATTTTTAGATTATTAGATATTAAACCAAAAGGAAATCTATCTTTAGGTATTGGCTATAAACTTATGGATAAATACAGTATAGAAATGCGATATCAAACAAATCGTAAAATCTTAGGCGACTATTTATTATGGAAATCTGACTATAAAACATTTTCTATGATATTCGGATACTCGTTGTTTTAAAGACAGGGGGGTAAGGCTTCATTACGATAAGATTCAGAAAAATGTTTTTTTCTTTTCCAACAACATTTCCTTTATGACTTAGTATGTTAGCCAGGGAAATTGCAGCGAAGGAGAACATTTTTAACTTAATTTAAAATCTGTTAAATTAGTGTAAAAAAATAACAAGCCCTATAATAGATAGCAGAGCAATGTGTTAATACGTTTGTTAGTAGTAAGCATATGGCGACATCAAACAATTTCAAAGAATACTATAAAACAATTAGCGACACAGAGCTATTGAACATACTAGACAACCCAGGGAACTACCAACTATTAGCAGTTGAGGCAGCCAAAGAGGAATTTGCTAAAAGACAACTTTCTGGCTCAGAAATTCAAGAAGCAAGACAACCCATAATAGCCAAACAAATACAAAAAGAAAAGGAAAGAGAAAAAATAAAAGCAGTTGAAACTAAAATAAAGACAGTTGGACACACTTTTATTGATACAATTAATCCAATTCAATCTGGAATACCTTCAACAGAAAAAACTATAAGACTCATTGTAATTATTTTTGGTGGTGTATTTCTATATCAATTCATAACAGAGTTCAGGACAAATCTGGAATACATTAAAGACATTCCAAGATTTCCATTTGAAAGTACAATTATTCTCTTACCACAAATACTTTTGCCCATAGCGACAATTGCATTTTGGAAGAGAAAAACGTTTGGGTGGGCACTCTTGACAATTTTTCTTACTTTCACTGCTGTTGCAGTAATGTGGTTGTTATTTCAAGCAATTAATTGGAAGCCCTCAGGTTTTGCGGGACTTGATAATTTATTTCCACGACCATCTCCGACAACATACATCGTTCAACTATTGTTTTTAGTTGGGACAATTTATGTTTTGAGTAAGACAAATATCAGAAAAGTATATTCTATTGACAAACAAAAAATGGCTGCAATAATAGGTATTACAGGACTTGTATCATTCTTTTTAATGTTTGCAATCTTTTAGTATGGACAGAGAATGCCAGCTGCCATCAGACAGTTTTGTGTCAGCATAGTTTGCCCCGCTTTGGCGGGACAAACTATGCAAACTTGGTGCTTTGTGCTTCTATTAAACTTAAGTTATAAATTGAAACTTTATGCTCCGAAATCCGCCCAAACGCCAAGCCGCAACCCGTCACCAACCAACCCTTTTGAAAAAAATCCTGCTCCCGGATAGTTTCGTCTCTTAGCTTATTCCAATATCTTAATATTACCAACTCATCCACACTTTATTTTTCAGGCATCAGTATAGCCGTAAATAAATTAACTCCGCCAAGCAATTTAATGGCTGCCTGTTGTACATCTTTCGTGGTTAATTTATCTACATAGGTTTCAAAGCTCAAAAAATAAGTAATATCACTCCCGGGAAACTTATTGTCAAGCAATTCTGCCAGCCATCTTTCATTTTCCTTTACAGAAGTTTTATACTCCTCTTTCCATTGTTGTTTTACTTTATCCAGGTTGGCCTGGGTGGGGCCGTTTTTAATTACCGCATCAATTTCTTTTCGTAAAGCCTTAAGCAACGTATCTACTTTTTCCGGCCCACAGGGCAGTTGCACTATAAATTCATAATGCGGATACGGCGTTTTTTGCAGGCCGCCAAAAATTCCACCACCGTAAATACCCTGAATTTTTTCACGCAGCTCTTCTATAATCCTGATGTTCAATACTTCCGTCAACGCATTGGCTTCCATTTCCAGTTTATCGGAATAAGGAATTTCACCGCTATACACCTGTATAATTAAACTCTTATCTTCCTTTCCCTTGTTGATTTGCAGATTTTTCTTTCCCGCAACAGGCCGTACCCGGTTATCTGTGAAAGAAAATTTAGCCGGAGCAGAGGGAATACTGGCTACGTATTTTTCTATAAAGGGTATAATCTGCTCATTTTTAAAACTACCCACAAAAACAAAGTTCATTCCGTACGCATTGCCAAATTTTTCTTTGTAAATTTCAAAAGCCCTGTTTACATCCACTTTATCAAAATAAGCGCTATTGGGCACAAATACATTGGCCAACGGGTTATTATTATAAAATGTTTTATATAAGGTATCTACAAAAGCTGCCTGAGGGTTTGCACTCAGTATAGCATACTGCGATTTACTGCGTTGTATGTAGGATTTGTATAAAGCTGTATCCAGCCTGGGCGCTGTAAAATATAAATACAATAGCTGAAACATGGTTTCTATGTCCTTTATACTGGAATTCCCTTTTATTCCTTCCGTGCTATAGCCAAGTTGTGGAGATACGGAGACTGTTTTTCCGGCCAGTGCTTTTCTTAAATCGGTGGGAGAAAAATCACCCACACCCATCCCCGTTACCACAGGTATCGCATATTCGGCGCTGTACTTATCTTTTAATCCGTAATTATCTTTTCCCCCGGCACGAACTGCCCCCATCAAAACCTGATCGTTTTTAAAGTCTGTTGACTTTAATGTAACGGTAGCTCCATTACTCAATTTTAGTTCCGTAACACCCGTTGCTTTATTAAAAAGGGTACTAACAACCTTACCCGGTTTGGGAAGGGTTTTGATTAATGTGGCCGCCACCGCCTTTTCTTCATAAGGTTTTATATCTGCTTTTTCCACAGCAGCCATTGTTTCCATCAAATCCGTTTCTTTTATCAACTTATCTGTGGGTTTGGGATCGGGACCGGTTGTAAAAACAAAATAATTTCTCTGGTCTTTTATTTTGCCAATTGTAGCATTTAATTCTTCCAGTGTAATGGAGGGTAACATGGTTTTAACGTAATCAAACTCTTTTTCAATGCCCGGTACAGGCTCCTGCTCTAAAAAGTTTCGGATATATTCTTCCACATAATTTTCAGATTCTGTTTTGTCACGATTATTGTACGCCCTTTCATAAGATGCCAGTATATTCTTCTTTGCTCGCTCTAATTCGTTTTGGGTAAATCCAAATTTCTTTACCCGCTCAACTTCTGTTGTTGCAGCGCTTAAGGCTCGTAAGGGATCATTAGCTCCCGAAGCCGTTGTAATACCAAATGCATCATACCCTCTTACAAACGAATTAAACCCGGCATTGGCAAATAAAAAGGGTGGATTTTCTTTTTGTGTCAATTCCTGCAAACGAAAATTAAGCATGGTGGTGAACAATTGTTCTACCAAATCTTTGCGATAATCGCCAACCGTAGTAGAAGTCTCATCAATGGAAAAAGGATAAATAACGTTGCAAATATTGCCCGTAGCTTCCTTATCCGTAACTACCATAAAGGCACTGCCTTTGTAAGGAGGAACGGCGGCTGATTCCCTTGTACGGGGATTGACAGGATTGGTTAGTCCGGCAAAATGTTTTTTAATCATCTCCTCTGCTTTATCAACTGTAATATCGCCTACTACAATTACCGACATCAGGTTTGGCCGGTACCACTCTTTGTAAAAGCGACGAATGGCATTATGCGGAAAATTTTTTATGATGCTGTCCACACCAATCGGTAACCGGTTTGCATATTTAGAGCCTTCAAATGCTTTGGGGAAATATTTCCGGAACATGCGATCGTTGGCGCCTTTTCCGAGCCTGCTCTCTTCCAGGATAATGGCTCTTTCTCCATCAATATCTTCATCTAAGTAGGTTACATTATGTGCCCAATCTTCCAGTACACGAAAACCTTTCTCCAGGTTTCCCGGTTTATCGGTTGGTATTGGCAGTATATAAACAGTTTCATCAAAACTGGTATAAGCATTTAAGTCATTACCAAACCCCACTCCTATCTCCTGCAAAAAAGACACGATATCGTTCTTTTTAAAGTTGGTGGTGCCATTAAAAGCCATGTGCTCCACCATGTGCGCCAGGCCCTGTTGATCATCATCTTCACTTATAGAGCCAACGTTAACAACTAAACGCAGTTCTACTTTTTGCTCCGGCTTTTTGTTTTCACGTATGTAATACGTTAACCCGTTATCAAGCTTGCCTATTTTTACTTTTGAATCAACAGGAATTTTTTCGCTCAGATTTATTTGTGCCTTGCTGATACCGGCACTGATTACTGCCCAAACAAAAAACAATAATGTAAAAGTGTGCAATCGAATCTTGTACATGTGGTCTAATTTAGAATTGTAAAAATAAGAGTCCTTTACCAATATCAAACCCTATAAAAAATCTTAGAAAAATTTTACCAAAATAAATTTGTCGGGAAAAACACTACCCGGCATTATGCCCATAAAAACACCTATATCTTAAAAATAGCCGCTCAGGCCATTATTTCATTACTTCCTGAATTACCTCCCCTATACATCCATTTGGCATTTGAATTTTCAGCATGGCACAAACAGTGGCAGCAATATCCGTCATGTAAACTTCCCTGTTTAGCTTCCCTGGTTTTATATTCCACCCGTAAAATAACAAGGGTATGTGGGTATCATAAGGATTCCAGGCACCATGAGTAGTTCCGGTATTACCAAAATCAATCCATTGGGGTTGTAAAATAATTTGCAAATCCCCGCTTCGGCCGGGGTAATAACCATTAATCACCATTTCTTTTAATTTGCCAGGAAGCGTTACTGTACTGGCTTTAGTGATATCAAAAACTCTTGCCACAAATTCTTTATTACCCAAATAGCTTATGATCCATTCTTTAATTTCATTTTCATTTAAATTGAAAGCCGCTATTCTTTCGTTATTCAAATAAACCTGGTAATTATAAATAGTAGCCACCAGCGAATCTTTTTTAAACTTTTCCGCAAGTTTTGTATTCAATTCTTTTTGAAGTGCCCCCCCGTTTATGATTCCATTGGGTATGTGATGTTCTTTTAAAAGACCCGGAATATTGGCCACGCCGTGATCAGCGCTTAAAAAAACAAGGTATTGATCTTTGCCAATTTTTGCATCCAGAAAACTTAATAAGTCTGCCAGATCTTTATCGAGCTTTATAAAATCATCCTCCTGCTCCCGGCTATTAGGACCAAATGAATGACCAACACCATCCGGAGAAGATAAGCTTACCGCCAGTAAATCAGTAAATGCACCCTGTCCCAATTTTTCGTTTATTAAAGCTGCTTTAGCCATACTCACCGTCATGCTGTTGCCCATAGGCGAACTCCTCAACAAATCATAATTTTTTCCAATTTGAGAAGCTAACTCGTGGTCAAAAACAGGTTTTGCTTCATGATTAAATTTAGCTTCATACCATTCATCATCTGCTGTACTGTTTACATAGGTGGACGAATCATAAGAAAGTTTCCAATTCAATTTCATTAAACTGTCAGCTACTTTTCTTTTGTTAAATTCTTTTACCCAGGGTGGTAAATCTGTTAAACCATAAAAGCTCGATGTAATCCAATTACCTGTTTTTACATCAAACCAATAGGCAGCATCTGCACTATGACCGGCAGGTAATATGGAAGCCCTGTCCTTAATTGCTACACTAATAACCTTGCTCCTGAAATTGGTAGCTAATTTCAATTCATCGCCAATAGTGGTTACCCACATATTGCGGGGACTCATTTTTTGCGTCGTATTTTCTGTTCCTACGGAGGTAGCCGACTCATCATCGGTGCAATAAACAGATTTATTTTTTTGCTTGCTGTACCACCCGTTACCAATTATACCATGTATGGCCGGCACACTACCGGTATAAATGCAAGTATGACCACAAGCCGTTACAGAAGGTATGTACGGGATAAAAGTATTTTCGCAACTAAAACCCTGGTTCAGCAATCGCCGGAATCCGTTATTACCATACCGGTTGTAATAACGATATAAATAATCCCACCGCATCTGATCTACCACAATACCAACCACTAATTTGGGACGGTTTACTTTATTATCAGCAGGAGATTGTGCTTTTGTGTTAACGATTATAATCAAAAAAGTAACGAGGGCAGAAATAAATCGCATAGTTGCTCAATTAAAACCATAAAATTAATGGACAAATGAATACAACCGATATTAATTTAATTGCAGGTTTTTGCAAGGTGATGTTTTTAACATCTTTCAATTACCTTTATACGGGATAAATTTTCCAGGATACTATTTTACATTCCTTACAACTACACGATTTAAAAATATGAATAAGAACAACTTTTTATTAAAATTATCTTTTCTTATTACACCTGTTTGTATTTCTTCCGTTTTGCTATCGCAAAAAACCGTATCGGGTCTTATTGAGGCAGAAAAAGCATTTGCCAAATATGCTCTTGATTTCAATACCCGGGATGCCTTTGTAAAATATTTTGATACTGCCAATATTGCGCTTAACGAAGGAAAGGCTTTGAATGGCTACCAGGCATGGGTAAAAAGAAAAAAACGATCCAGTAAGCTGCTATGGCAACCCGAGTTTGCCGCTATTGCCTCTTCCGGCGAATACGGGGTAACAACCGGTCCTTATGAATTTAAAGCCTCACTAAACGATACGGCTTTGGATAGGGGGCATTTTACTTCCATTTGGTTTTTTAACTCAGATGGCGAATGGAAAAATTTGCTGGATCACGGTTCCGGTTACAGTCACAGTTATCCTGCAGTATCAAATATCAAATCTGTCAGCCTGCAAAAAAGCAAATCGAAAAAAAACAGTGGTCAAAGTATGGAGATGTCGGAGTTAAACTTTATTAAACAATACGAAACTGAGGGGAAAAAAGCTTATAATAAAATTGTTTCAAAACACATCTGGTTTAATACGAATGGTTACCAACCGGTAAGCGGATTTGATAAATTAAACAAAGCACTGGAGGTTATTGATAATGGTATTCACTTTGCACCCATCGGATTCAAAACTTCTAAAAGCAAAGATTTCGGCTTTGTTTACGGAACCATTACCCGCAACGAAAAAACAGCCAATTATGTAAGAGTATGGATTAAAGAAAATGGCTCCTGGAAACTTCTTTTGCAAGTGCTGGATTAATGCTGTCAGGGTAGGTATTTGTTTTTAACCGTTACACTTCACCGGTTTTGTCTTTGCTCAATAATGGGTAAAATCTTACCTTTGCGCCGGTTTTTACATAGTAACCCATGCCTTTTTTATCACTAACCGGAAATAAAAAATCTTCAATTCTGAAATAAATTAAAACATGGCAGATATTTTTGAACGTTTGTTGAAAAACTATGGCCCCATCGGTCAACATAGAGAAAGGGCACACGGCTATTTTGCTTTTCCAAAACTGGAAGGAGATATAAACAGTCGAATGAAATTTCGTGGTAAGGAAGTAATTGTATGGAGCCTAAATAATTACCTCGGCCTGGCTAATCATCCTGAAATCAGAAAAGTGGATGCTGAAGCCTCTGCACAATGGGGTCTTGCCTATCCTATGGGAGCCCGCATGATGAGTGGAAACTCTGTTTACCACGAACAATTAGAAGGTGAGTTAGCGGCTTTTGAACATAAAGAAGATGCGATATTAATGAACTATGGCTACCAGGGCATCATGAGCGCCATTGATGCCATTTGCGGAAGACATGATGTAATTGTGTACGATGCTGAGAGCCATGCATGTATTATTGACGGATTGCGTTTACATCCCGGTCACCGTTACGTATATAAGCATAACGATGTAGAGGATTTTGAAAAACAATTACAACGGGCTACAGCTTTAATAGAAAAACAAAAAAGCGGTGGTATTTTGGTAATAACAGAAGGCGTTTTTGGAATGGCAGGCGACCAGGGAAAATTAAAAGAAATTGTTGCGTTAAAAGACAAATATGAATTTCGTTTACTGGTTGACGATGCACATGGTTTTGGCACACTGGGCGCCACCGGTGCGGGAGCGGGTGAAGAGCAAGGCTGCCAGGATGGAATAGATTTATACTTTAGCACTTTTGCCAAATCCATGGCGTCTATTGGCGCTTTTTTGGCCGGCAAAAGAGAAATTATAGATTATATACGCTACAATATACGCAGCCAGATATTTGCCAAAAGCCTACCCATGCCCATTGTTATTGGCAATCTGAAACGATTGGAAATGCTACGCACCATGCCGGAACTGAAAGAAAAATTGTGGAGCAATGCCCGTAAACTCCAAGAAGGATTAAAAGCAAAAGGCTTTGACATTGGGAAGACGGACACACCCGTTACACCAATATATATGAAAGGGGGTGTGGAAGAAGCTACGGCCATGGTAATGGACTTAAGAGAGAATTACGGAGTGTTTGCGTCTATAGTAGTGTATCCTGTAATTCCAAAGGGGCACATCATTTATCGTTTAATTCCATCGGCTGCTCATACTGATGCAGATATTGAAATAACCTTGAAGGCATTTGATGAGACTAAAAAGAAATTAGATGCAGGTGCATATAAGGTAGAAGCTATACCGGATATGGCCGAAGTTAGTGGCAAACGCTTTGATTATATGCGGGAAAGACCGAGAAATAAATAAAAACAAAGCACATACATAAATCCCCACCCAACCCGGTGGGGATTATTTTTTGCCCCTGTACGCAAGGATATAACGTTTTTTTCCGATAGTCTATACCCCCGGATACCATTGATAAATAATTAATGTTGATATATAAATGATTTTTTTGTGGCAGGGAAATAATGCACATGTACCAATTATGTCTCGTCGGCATATTACGCATATATATTACCGTTATTAATTAATATTAAAAACAAATATAAGCCGTGTAAATGAGGAGGAAAAACAAATCTTATTTTTGTTTTTTACCCATTTTCTTGAGCAGTTGCTCGTTAATGGTTTTCGCAAAATTATACTCCTCCCCTTCTTTATAAAGCTCCATCATTTTATTGGTAACATCAATGGCTGATTGGATGTCGCCTGCTTTTTGTGCGTAATAAATCAGCAGGTAATAATAGTTAGCATAAAGGGTTTTCTTATTCTTTTCTTTGTCTTTCAACAAAAAATCATTGTAAAGTGTAATTGGCTTAATGGCCAACCCTTTTGTAGTATCAGCATCCAGTAGCTTCGCTACTATTACATTAAAAGCATACCCTTGCGGCTTCTCAGGAAATGCGGTTATGTACAAATTAGATAAAGAATCTGCCGATACCCAGTTTTTTGCATCAATAGCGGCTTTGGTTAACAAATAATAATCATTCTCCTCTTTTACTCCTTTTAAATCTGTTATTTTATTAAGCAATTCAATTTGTTTTTCAAAAAGCCCGGCATCTGCAGCCACCCTGGCAGCATTGCTAAAAAACTCTATCTTTTCATTCTTGCTGGTGGCCAAGTCGGCCGCCTGCAAAAAATAAACGATGGCCATAGGTTTGTCTGCAGCAAATTTTGCATAAAACTTCGCGGCAAAATCATAATCAGTAAGTGTAATTTTATCCGCCTCTGTTTCACCGAGGTATTTAGTAAGGTGAATTTTTGTGTTGAGCGTGTCTCCCAACTTTTCATAATTATAAGCGTACAAAATATGCAATAGCATAAAATTCTTGCAATCGTTGGCCTCCATTGTCTTAATTTTCTCCAGGGATTCATTATATTTTCCTGCCCGGTACAAATAATCTGCTACATAATAATCACTATTGCAATCTTTATCGCTATTGGCAATATATTTATCAAGATTTTGTTTTCCAAGATTAACATCCTTGTATTGGTAATAAAAAAAATATGCCAGGTACGTAAGACCAAAGGTCGGATCTGCTTTAATTGCCTTATCAAATTCTTCACTCATGGACTCATAATTACGCTGTACCTGAAAAATACGTCCAATCCGGTAATAAGCTTTTGCATAATTTGGATTTCGGTTTGTTGCTTCCCGAAAAGCTTTTACTGATTCACCGCCATATTCTCTGCCGGCCTTTAAATAACAAATTCCCAACAAAAACATGGGTTCCGGGTTTTGTTTATCCAGTTCTGCAGCCAATGTTAATTTTTCAATAGCATACTTTGCATCACCCGTTTTGCTATCACCATCTGCATTGGCCATTCCTACAGCCAGTAAAATATCCGTATTGTAAACGCCTTTTTTTGATTTAGATATTTCCAATGCTTTTTCAAACTTTTCCTTAGCTGCTTCATCCTTTTTTTCCAACAAATCAATATGTCCAAGTCCAACCAGTATCCAGGGATCATTCGCAACTTTTTGTTGGGCATACAAGTTCTTAGCAGAGGATAAATCGTTATTAGCAAGATATGCCTGACCTAACCAGTAAATACTTAGCGGATCCGAAGATTTTGCAGCAACTATATTTTTAAAAACTTCTAAAGCGCTTTTATTCTTTTCGTAATACAGAAGCTTTTTCCCTTCTTCAAGAGTTTGGGAAAAAACAGTTAATGATACTATACCAATTAATATGGATAACGACATTTTTTTTTGCATTGCAGTTATTTAGGTTATAAAGTTATTTTGTTTTAAAAAACAAAAAAGACGTTACTCCATAATTAGCAAATAATTATACCTACCCGCTTATTGGGCTAAACTTATGCGCAATTGTATTCCCGATCTTGTTACTACACTGGGTGGGGAAGATGAAATATAAGGAGTAACCCTGCGTTGCTCAAAATAAAAACGAAGGTTTACCCGGTTGCTTAATACATAGTCTATTGAGGGATTGATAAACCAAACTTTTTGACCACCCGTAGCAAAGGAATTCTCTACATCAAGACGGGTATTGGCTGTGGCATCATCCCTGTAAGTAAGCTCCAGCGTAAGGCTTAAATCATTTTCCAATTTCTTTTTAATAAACGGAAGTTTTACGGCATTTTTCCCTCTTTTGCGCCAGCCGGCTCTTACTGTGTATTCTGTTGAACGCATTTCGCTTAATTGAAAATCAACTAAGCTTAAGCTCAACGTTCTTGATTTTTTATATTCTACTTTAGCGCTAACCTGGTTTGTAAATAATACATCTACTCCAAACAATGGAGAGAATTCTTCGCGAATCGTGATATTAGGTACCAGGAAATAAGGCACAAAATTTCCGCTGAGGGGTTCTCTGAAAGAAGGCCATTCTAATCTGAAATCATCTCTAAAGTTCAGTGCAGAATTATAACCGTTCATATTTAAGCTCCCTGTATAGCCATGTGTAATGACGAAGCTGGTAAATATTTTTGCTAACGCGGGAATACTCGTTAAACCGGCATAATTAACTTGCCAATTGGGCTTGGGTATAAGGCCTTTAAAAGGATTGGTACGAATATCTTTATTGTTTTGGCCCAGCAACTTAACACTGTGAGGATCTTTTCCGGTGTAGGCCGCAATAAAAGAAGGAATGAGTACATCTTGCGCATAACGACTATACCCTTCATAATACCCATCGCTTCCTTTTATACCCGTACCATACGGGTTGGCGTTATTTAAGCGTTCAGACAATATCAAACGGTTATTTTGAAATTGTTTAAAGGTTTCTGATACAACGGTTGGATTAAACTTTTTAAACAACGTACCAAAAGCAATGTAAGAAATATCAAAACCACCGGCTGCATACGGATTTAGATGTCGAAAAGTTCCGCCACCACCAAGCAATGTATCTTTAAACAGTTCATTATAATTTTTAGAAAAAGATTTATAAAGATTTAAATCAACAATAAAATCGCGGAATGGCTCTAACCTGGCATCTACCCGTAGTGTTTGTGTATAATTTTGTTGAAAGAGATAATTAAAATTACTATCCCTGGACAGCCATCCTTTTTGCGCCGCCCTGTTTAACCATGCTGAATCCGGTTGTTTACCCAAAATAAATCCAAGCCCGGGAGCATTGCTGCGCCAGTTATTGCCAAAATATTTTGTACTGTCTAAAAAACCCGGTAATCTCGTATCAAACCGTTCTGTATAATTAACATCCACATTCTTTAAAGAGGTAACAAGTTTCCCTAATATCCTCCCCAAAGTGCCTACGGAAGGTAATGCATCGGCATTCTTTATACTTGTTTTTGCTCCTGTATTATCGTTTTCACGAATAGTACTGCGAGGTATTTCAATAGCACGGAAAAATTTAAACTTATTATAAATGGTGGTAAAATCAAATTTGGTATTTAACACCCGGCTATTTGAATTTTCTATCGTATTGCCCAAATCAATTGCCAGGCGGGAAGCTCCTATCCAGTTATAAGTAGCTTCATAATTCAAGGTGGTAGCTACCCAATCCAGCAAGGGGATTTTATTGGTGGGTACATTATACGAGAATACTACCCGCTGATTATACAACGTATTACGACCCAACTTCCAGAAATTATTTTTTACGGTATCCCTTTTTTCTTTTGTATCTAACCTCCCCGCCGGTTCATCAACACGGGCATTGTTGATTGCAGAAAAATCGAAATTGAGTGATTTTGTTAAATCCCATTTTAAATTATAAACCCTGTCAAACGTAAAGTATTTATCATAAGTTTCCGGAATTTTAAACGGACTCGGAGGAACACCGGGTATCTGAATCTCACGGGCACGGGTAGCCCCAAATTGACGGTTTATATCGGCCCGGAAACTTAGCAAACTCGGATTGGGATTCAGGTTAAAATCCTTTACCAGATCAAACCAGCGATGCTTAACCTTTAAAAGTTTTTTAAATGGTTGCCAAAATTTAGGCTGGCTGTTATATCTATATCCAATTCCTCCTCTATGCCTGGTTATTTCGTCATTTTCAATTAAGGAGTTATGTTTTTCCTGCCTGAAAAAAGAATAACTAAAATCCAGGTTAGAAATATCCCAGATACGAGATGGCTTATTATTGGTTTTATTTTTCCGAACATTAGTAAAGTTGAATGTCTTTATGGAAACAAAATCCTGTGCATTTCTTTTAACAGAATCTTTTTTATCAGAAGGAGTTGCTTTTAATTTATCGGTTAATTTCACATCCTGATCATAAGGATCGTATTTGGGGCTGGAAATTGTTTGCGAGTAACTGGCATAAAAGGGCAGGGAAATAGCTGCTTTTTGAGGAAGTAATTTCCCCAGTTCTAACGATGTAGAAGCATCGAGTTGTACATAAGTCTCCCTACTACGTTCATTAACCCTCTGTTCAAGGGTACCAAAACCTGTGCTCCTGGCACTGGCAGAAAGTGAAAAACTTCCCAAATCACTCAATTGTATATCCATTCTTCCCAAAGCAGCCCAACCTCCTTTTTCATCAAGGTTTGATAATCGCAATTCGTTAATCCATACTTCTGCGCATATAGGGCTTCCGTCCGTATTTATCGGGTTTTCCAATCCGAATAATATAGACCGTAGCTCGCCCAAATTAGGATTCCCGATTACCGAAATTGCTTTACCATCACTCATCACTTCGGTATAAATTGCATTAATATTACCTGTACGGCGTGTTTTTATTTTTATCAGCTCGGCTAAATCCAAATCAAGATTATTTTGATCAGGCCAAATAGAATCCAATGCCGATTCTCCCCATTTTGTTTTTCTAAGAGGGATGCGAATCTGGTAAAAATTATTAATCATATCCGTACCAAGCCGGATAATAGCATGTAATTCCCCATTTTTCAAATCATCTATTTTGCCGGCAGATTCTGCATGAATGAACATGCGCAATCTTTTATATTGCCGCAAATCATAATTAACAGGACGGAAAATAGCACGGGCATCTCCTTCCAATAATCCACATACCTGCATACTTAAGGCTTGTTCATTTTGCAATAAGTTCACACCATTATTGCTCAATTGTTGTACACGTTCAATACCCGGAGGTATTTTATACGGCACGGGAGTGCGTCTGTCATTTTCTTCTACATTAACGGCAGATACATTAAAATTAGTAAAGCCGTTATCAACTATAGGTTTGTAATTACCCGTTGAATCCAGTTGATATTTGAATGCCCGCCATTGGTTGCGTACCAATTCCAGTTTAGCAAAGCGTAGTACGAGGGAATCTTCAAAACCCGTTAAGTACATCCTGGCAAAACGAACCGATTTAAAATCAGGAATGTTTCCGATTTTTTGAGTGTACTGTGCAATGGGTATGCGAAACAGGTACCAGGTTTCATTGCCTGTTGTTCCGTTGGGATATGCAATAGAAATGGATCGCTTATCTACAATAAAATTATTTCCTTTCTGCATTAAGGGATCGGAGCTAACTTTTAAATCTACTTTATATTCAAAATATTCTTCCGATTCGTTGAGCGTATTATCCCTGTTCAAATCTTCATTATCGGGATACAGAGTTGCTGCAGATGCAAATTGAGAGCTGGCGGAACTAACCGGTGAATTACCCTGGGGGTTATTAAATTTTTTATACCGGGCAAGAATACCTGCTTTTTGAGCATCATATATTCCATCTCTGAACCAAACGTAATCATCATTGGAAGGATCATTTTCCACATCTTTTACTGCTTTAGAGGAAGCGCCAAAATTTGTCTTTAATTGGTCAATAAAATCTCTTCTGATTCTCTGTTCGGCAGTATCGGTAATACCATCAAAACCGGCATCCTGTTCGGGCCGATCGTCAGGGTCGTTGTTAAACGCTTGCGTTAACTGAATGGGGTTCCTGGGTACTTTACCCCAAATGCTTGTTTCTTCCGTAGCCGGCGTTTTTACAGTACTCAATCCATTTTCATAAAGTCGTCTTCCGTCTTTTAAAACGTCTTCGGAAATATTACCAAAGTTGAAATATAATTGTCCTCCTTTAGCTGTAGGATTTTTTATAAAGGGATCCTGTACCCAAAATTCAATAAACTCTATATTATTTGTTTCAAAATCTATCTGGTCAAGCGAACGCATAATTCCACCCCAACGGCTTTGAGGATTTAATAATTTACCATCGGCAGTAAGATTGTTGGCATCAAAATTATAAGGCCCTCTTTCTGTGGGATAATAAGATAAATCGAAAGACACCAATTGATTTTGTCCAAATTCAGTTGTTCTCTGCGGAAATAATTCACTATTGGTTACCAACCTGGATCTGGGATCGGAAATCTGATCCAGAAAATCGGGGTAATCTTTAATTGGGTTATTGGGATTTTTTGTTTCCTGCAAAACGGGTTCAATATTATACCACGCTAATCTTGCCCGGTTTTTACCATAATTCAAATCATTCACTAAAGTGGCTTCCGGAAACAATCCGTTGCCGGCCGGTGTGGAAGCCAATGTCCAGGACACATATGGAAAACGCAAATCTATCCCGTTTCGGGTCCCTTCAAAATCGTCAATATAAATTAATCCTTCTCCGCCTTTTCCAATTTGCGGCGGGTGACCCGGTTTTAGGAAGGCTGCTTCCACATTACCGGTAATGGAAGATGCCCCGGTAGCATTGTAAAAAGGTAATTTGTCAAGCAACTTAGTTAATCTTCCCCAATCGCTCCTGAAATTAGCATCCACTCCAAACATGGTATTGCGAATGGGATCGTCATTATAATTCATTTTTGTAAAGAAAGGCCGCTCACTTAATCGTACAATGGTGGCTCCTATCCCTAATTGTTTATTAATTCTGTTAATAGCATTATAATCCAATCTTAATCCTAAGTATTGCCGTTGTTGCAAACCAAAATTTGCATTGTTTTCATAAGAAATCTGCACGGGTACTCCGGAATTTCGAATTGCCGGGTTAATAACATCTACTGAACCATTTGTGTAATCAACTACATAATCAATATTTTCTCTTAGTAATTGCCCGCCCGAAGTTACTCTCACAGACCCCGGAGGAAGATTAGCTCCTAACGGTGTGTTATTGCTACTCGCTCCTTTTGTAACACCTCGTATTACAAAACGATTAAGGTTAGGGGTATTTTGCGCCACCCATTTTATTGAATCGTATAAAGGGTAAAATAAATATTTTGTTCTTAATAAGGGATCGGTAAATACAGATTCCAAATCTTTACCAAATGGTTCCAAAGAAGGAAAAATAATTCTTGCCTGGTCAGGTATAACTGTGATGCCGGGTATAAAATCAAATACTCCGTCTGGTTGCGGATCATTTTGGTTATTTAGACGGTCTAAACCTACCAGGGATAAAATAGGTTCCCCTTTCCGATCGCCTTCGGGAAAATATCTTTTTTCTCCACCACCAGGTTCCTGATAAAGAATCTGCATTTTAAAATCGCCTCTTTCAAATGTGCCGAAAAATCCAAGAGGTGAATAAATATTTTTCATCATCAAATCCCATAAGGGTAAGGATGGCCGTTGTGATGTTGCCTTCAACATTTTTAAAAACAAAACTTTCTGGCTTCCCGGATTGCCCGAAGCGGTATCGGGCGGTACATCAAGAGAAAATTCTCCTACCTGATACACACGACCATTATACGTGTATTGAAAAGCCACACCAAGCACTTCGTCGGGTTGCAATGGCTGGTTTAAGGAAATAAATCCTAATTGCCGGTTAATGGAATACTGGCTTGAATCAAGTTTGCGGGCAAATGTTTTTTCAAAATCCTGTACAGGCTTTAATAGTAAATTATTCTGGAGCCTTCCAACAACAAGTGAAGGATCCCGCATAAGCGGATCGCTGATTAATGTTTGATATAAAGAGTTGGAATTGTTAGAAGGATATTCGAAAGAAGTAGTTGGACTGATCACATCGCTTCGATATGGATCTCGTTCACCTAAGTCCATAAAACCAACAACATTTCTGGCATCAGTAGTGGCACCCGTTCTATTCGTTACCCAAACTTCCATCCTTAATATTTGCACTGGTGCAACAATGGCCGGCGATTTTGCCATTATACTATTGAACTTATTCTTAAAATATTGTGATAACAGGAAGTGGCGATTTTCTTCGTAGTCATCTACTTTAATTTCGAAAGGAGTAGTAGAAGTACCTCCTTGTAAATTTAAACTCTGCCTGCTCGATTTTTGATTGGCAATTACAGCAGTAACCCATAGTTTACCAAATTGTAATTGTGTTTTTACTCCAAATATCTGGCTGGCTCCCTGTATTAAGGAGCTACGTAATGGAAAAGATATATTTCCGGCCTCTACACTCTTTACAATATCTTCCGGTCCGCCACCAAAACGCAGGGCTAACTGGTTTTCAAAGTCAAAATTGGCGAGGGTGTTATAATTAATAGGAAACTTAAGCTTATCGCCAATTTGTGCATTTACGTTTAAATTGGCATTCATATTAAAATCGAATAAACCATTTCTTTGAGCTCTTTGCGGAAGTGTAGGATTTTTTACATCTTGTTTTTGATACCCTGCCGTTATATCAAGATAACCTTGTGGACGAATATCCACTTTGGGAAGGCCCCCTTGCGTGTTAAACAACCTGTTTACAAAACTCTCCCTGAATTTTAATTTTGATTTTCCCGGGTCCCTGCTTAATATGGCCGTAATGTCTCTTCGATTTTGAAAATTTCTGGTTAAGAGCCTTTGATTTTGTATGCGCTGAAATTCTTCAAACGTTAAATAAGTAGGTTTCCGATAATAAATACTGCCGATTTTTTCAATAATGTAATATTGCCGGGTTTTGGAATCGTAAATAATAGAATCGGTTAAATTACCAGGATCTTTTAAGTCGAATGATTTTCTGGTACCCGAAGAATAAATATCTCCTCTTCTATCACTAATGGGATATTTCAAGCTATCCGGTTTAGCCGTATCGGGCAATACGATATAGGGAAGTTTATAAAAAAGAGATTCGTTTGCTGAAGCAGAAAAAACAGCAAATACGGTAAGGGCTACCGGTAAAATGGATATGTACTTTTTAAGAAACGTCAATTTATTTCCCTAAGCTGGTTTTCCCTGAAAAAATTATAAAGATTGCAAAACTTTTTTTATAAGAGCCTCAACTTCCGTTATCTCCGGATGAGCAGTTTGAACCTTTTTGATAGCCTCTTCAGCCGCCGGACGAACAATGCCCAAAGCCATCAATGCTTTTAACGCTTCCTGCCCCAAAGTATTGTAAGTCAATGCAGAAATATTTATATCGGGTGTGGTCTTTTGTAATTTGTCTTTCAGTTCCAATACAATACGCTGGGCCGTTCTTTTTCCTATTCCTTTTATGCTTTCAAGTGTTTTTTCATCCTCGTTTAGAATAGCCCTTTGTAATTCCTTAGGTTGGAGGGAAGAAAGAATGATTCGGGCGGTGGAAGCCCCTATACCGGAAATACCAATAAGCTGCAAAAAAAGATCTTTTTCTTCTTTGTCAAAAAAACCAAATAATACATGCCCGTCTTCCTTTATTTGTAACCAGGTAAGCAAAATGCCGGCGCTCTGGTTAATTATTTTTGCATAAGTATTTAAACTAATATGTACTTCGTACCCCACTCCATTTACTTCCATATGTACTATTGTGGGCGATTTAAATGTGTAAGTGCCGTTAAGATAAGCTATCATGGTATTATTTAACTGCTTCAAAAGTAATGGTTATAATTATTCAAAAAACAATTATATACAAGTGATTATTAGTTTTTAAAACTATTACAAAATGGAATTGTAATTTTGCAACTCTTTTAAAATTTATATACCTGTACATGAGTCAAAAAATAACAGCTGCAATAACTGCCGTTGGGGGTTATGTTCCGGAAGATAAACTTACCAATTTCGATTTGGAAAAGATGGTGGAAACAAACGATGAATGGATTCGCACCAGAACGGGAATTGAAGAAAGAAGAATTTTAAAGGGTGAAGGAAAAGCAACATCAGACATGGTAATTCCTGCAGTTCAGCAACTACTACAAAAGAGAGGTATTGATGCTGAAGAAATTGATTGCCTGATTATAGGTACTGTTACTCCCGATATGGCTTTCCCGTCAACAGCTAATATTGTCTGCGATAAATTGGGTGCCAAAAATGCCTGGGGTTTTGATTTATCGGCCGCCTGTTCAGGATTTTTATATGCATTAACCACCGGAGTTTCATTAATAGAAAGCGGTCGCTATAAAAAAGTGGTGGTAGCGGGTGCAGATAAAATGAGTTCGATTATTGATTACAGCGACCGGGCCACTTGTATTATTTTTGGCGATGGTTGCGGCGCCGTATTATTAGAACCCAATACGGAAGGTTATGGTGTTTTAGACAGCATCTTAAGGAGCGACGGAAGCGGCTGCAAATATTTACACATGAAAGCGGGAGGGTCTTTACGCCCCGCCAGCATGGAAACAGTAACCAATAAGGAACACTTTGTTTACCAGGAGGGACAAGCTGTATTTAAATTTGCCGTAAAAGGAATGGCTGACGTAAGCGCCGAGCTTTTAGAAAGAAATAATTTAACGGGCGAAGACATTGCGTGGCTGGTTCCACACCAGGCCAATAAAAGAATTATTGATGCTACTGCAGATAGAATGAAATTAAGCTACGACAAAGTAATGTTGAATATTCAACGGTACGGAAATACAACTGCCGGAACAATTCCTTTGTGTTTATGGGAATGGGAAAAGAAATTAAAAAAAGGAGATAATGTAGTTTTATCAGCTTTTGGCGGAGGATTTACCTGGGGTGCCACGCTGATTAAATGGGCCTACAACAGCTAATCAATTCTTACCGCTTAATATTCTTAAAGAGTTCATTACTAATCTTTTTTTGTTAATGATTTATTATTTTAGCAATTAAAATAATAAATCGTTATTACTGGTAAGGAAAAATGACTAATTTGAGAGGATTCAGTCAAATTATATTTTGATTTTATTAAAAATCCAACTTAGCCAATAAACTAAGTGGTATTATCAAAGAGTTTTCAGAAAACCGGATTTATTAATTGCTAACTATTACGTGTATGATGAAAAAAATAAAGAACTTACGTTTCTTTCTAAATTCTTTTATAATTTTTTTATTGCACCTGCCCTTCGTATTTGCCAAATCCGTTGGCAACACATTAAAAAATGGATATGAAAGCAATAAAATTTTAATAACATCTACCAATAGTATTGTTAATCATACTGCACTTTCCCCATTAATGTCCACTGTTTTTGATAGCCTCAGATTAGATATGATTGGCCTGTCCAGAAATGTTTTTGAAATGGCGATAAAGGGATTACAAAAACTGAAAAAATCGGGAATGGTTGTTACAGACAATATTATTTCCATTGCGGATTTTAGCCAACCATCCAATCACAAAAGATTATATGTAATTGACTTGAACAACATTAGTCTTTTATTTCAAACTTATGTAGCTCACGGGCAAAATTCCGGTAGAGAATATGCACAAAGATTTTCTAATCGCCCCCATTCATTTCAAAGTAGCCCCGGCTTTTATGTTACCATGAATCCTTACCTCGGAAGCAATGGATATTCGCTAAAATTAAATGGGGTAGAAAGAGGAATTAATAACAATGCTTTAAGAAGAGATATTGTCATTCACGGCGCAGCCTACGTTAATGAAGAACTTATACAGGAACAAGGCTATATTGGTCGTAGCTGGGGCTGCCCGGCAGTACCGCTTGGCTTACACTATAAACTTATTGAAACGATAAAAAACGGCACTTGCTTGTTTATTTATCCTGGTAAATCATCTTACTTTAAAAATTCTACTATTCTTAAATAAAAATCCCCTTCTTGTATTAATAAAGCAGACATTAATGGGACAAAGCCTGTATGAAAGTCGTTCCCTATCTTTGATTATAAATCATAACGAATGTTGAAAGTAGGCGTGTTTGGTGTTGGTCACCTCGGTAAATTTCATCTTAACAACTGGAAAGAGATAAGTAATGTACAAATAGCCGGTTTTTACGACCCCCAAGATGCTACAGCGAAAGAGGTTATTGACAAATATCAAATTAAAAGATATAGTTCGCCCGAAGAACTTTTAAATAATTGTGATGCAGCAGATATTGTGGCGCCAACTCCTTTTCATTTTGAATTAAGCAAAATGGCTATCCGCAAAGGCAAACATGTTTTTGTAGAAAAACCAATGGCCAATACCATGGAAGAAGGCAGGGAACTGATAAAACTGGTTAAAGAAGCTGATGTAAAGCTCCAGGTAGGACATGTAGAACGATTTAATCCCGCTTTTCTTGCTTTACAAAATGTTTCCGTTAATCCCATGTTTATTGAGGTGCACAGGCTTGCACAATTCAATCCCAGGGGAACTGAAGTAAGTGTAATTCTGGATTTAATGATTCACGATATAGACATTATTTTGAGTTTAATAAAAAGTAATGTAAAAAATATCTCGGCCAATGGCGTGGCTGTAATGACGGATACGCCAGATATTGCCAACGTAAGAATTGAATTTGATAACGGTTGTGTGGCTAATTTAACCAGCAGTCGCATTAGCATGAAAAAAATGAGAAAAATGCGCTTGTTTCAACGTGATGCTTATATCGGTATTGATTTCCTGGAAAAGAAAACCGAAATAATAAAAATGAAAACACCGGACGATTCTACCCATTTTACTTTTGACATTGAAACTCCTAATGGCAAAAAAACACTCGCCATAGCAAACCCTGTAATAAAGGATGTTAATGCCATTCGTATGGAGTTGGAACAATTTCGCGATGCCATAATTAACAATACGCCAACTGTTGTGAATGAAATTGATGGCTTGCAGGCCATGGACATAGCGCATCAAATTTTACAGAAAATACAACGAAGTACACATACCCTTTAAGTTATTTCATTCTGATGCCACCACCTTTTCGCATTCATATTATATGGTACGTTATTGTCGATTTTATCAGTGCGGCACTTGCGTGGGGTAGTTTTTTTATATTACGTAAGTACCTGCTATCAGAATCAACCACCTTTTTTAAAGGGAATATTGATACCACTTTTTGGTTAGGAATTATTTTTATTCCTATCGGGTGGATTGCCTTATACCTATTATCAGGCACTTATAAAGACCTCTATAGAAAATCCAGGCTACAGGAATTTACTCTCACGTTTGTTGACAGTATGATTGGTTGCCTGGTATTATTTTTTGCATTTATACTGGATGATAAAATAAATAACTATACCATCTATTACAAAGAAGTAGCTACTTTGTTTTTATTACAATTTGCTTTTACATGGTTTTTTCGATGGGTATTATTAAGCATTACAAAAAAGCAACTAAGAAGGGGTGAAATATGGATAAACACATTAATAATCGGGGCCGGGCAAAATGCCATCTCTTTGTATAAGGACATTACAAAAAATAAAAAAGAATCGGGTTATCGTATCAAAGGATTTTTGTACACGGACAAAGCAGAGAGCAATGGTTTAAATAAGTTTCTACAGCCGCTCGGTTCAATTGAAAATGTATCCACAGTTATTAAGCAAGAAAACATTAACCAGATATTGGTAGCCATTGAGAAAAAGGAAACGGGTAAACTGGAAGAAATTATTAACGAATTAAGCGAGCAGGACGTAGAAATAAAAATTACCCCTCATACCATTGATATTCTTTCAGGTTCGGTGAGAACAAGCAATGTAATGGGCGAGGCACTAATTGATTTACAAGTAGGGTTAATGCCGGAATGGCAACAAAATATTAAACGGCTACTTGACATATTTGCCTCAATCTTCGGACTACTTCTTTTATCACCCTTGCTGATATACACCGCAATCAGAGTAAAGCTCTCATCTTTCGGGCCAATTGTTTTCCGACAGGAAAGAATTGGTTATAAAAACAAACCCTTCATTATCTACAAATTTCGATCCATGAAATTGGATGCCGAAGAAAACGGGCCAGCTTTGTCATCAGATAATGACCCAAGAATAACTACCTGGGGCAGAACCATGCGCAAATGGCGTATTGATGAATTACTACAGCTTTGGAATATCCTTAAAGGGGAAATGAGTTTAGTGGGGCCAAGACCGGAAAGAAAATTTTACATTGACCAGATTGTTAAACAACGTCCGGTATATCGCTACCTCCTTAAGGTAAAACCAGGGCTTACCTCCTGGGGAATGGTAAAATTCGGATACGCTCAAAATGTTGAAGAAATGATTGAACGAATGAAGTATGACCTCGTATATATAGAAAATATTTCGTTAGCGCTTGATTTTAAAATCATGATCCACACCCTTAGAATTATTTTCACGGGCAAGGGAAAATAGTTTGTTTACAGAATACATTGAATAGTTGAAACTTAATTTCTACTTTTGAGTAAACGCTATCCCGCTTGAAAAATTTTATTTTTTCTATTCTGCTTATAGTATTTCATTTCCCTGTTGCTGAATGTCAAAGATTGCAGTATTGGCAGCAACAGGTTAATTATAAAATTGAGGTAGCTCTCAATGATAAAGAACATACACTGGATGGATTTGAAAAACTGCAATATTTTAATAACTCCCCGGATACATTAAAATTTATCTGGTTCCACTTATGGCCCAATGCCTATAAAAATGATAAAACTGCTTTCAGCGATCAATTTTTATCAAACGGCCGAACAGATTTCTATTTTGCTAATGAAGAACAACGTGGTTACATTAATCGTTTAGACTTTAGGATAAATGATATTGTAGCAAAAACTGAGGATCATCCTAATTATATTGATGTAATAAAAATAATTTTACCCCAACCATTAGTCCCGGGTACCTCCATTGATATAACCACACCTTTTCACGTAAAACTTCCCCAAAACTTTTCGCGGGGTGGACACCTGCGACAGGCTTATCAAATAACACAATGGTATCCTAAACCTGCTGTATATGACTACAAAGGATGGCACCCGATTCCTTATCTAGATCAAGGTGAATTTTATAGCGAGTTTGGCAATTACGAAGTAAAAATTACCATACCCGAAAATTATGTGGTAGCCGCCACTGGTGATCTGCAAAATGAAGATGAAAAAAATTGGCTTTTAACCCGGGTACAAAATGTAACAGACAACCAACCGCAAAATATTAAATTTAAAAATCAAATTTCAAGTATCAAAAAAACAGCTATCCCGATACAAAAAAGCAGCACCACTAATCAAAAATTCAAAACTATTATTTATAAACAAAATAATGTGCATGATTTTGCGTGGTTCGCCGACAAAAATTTTATTGTAAAACACGATACCACCCGTTTGGCCTCAGGCAGAGTTATTGATGTTTACGCATTTTGTTTGCCCGACGGAATAAATAAATGGAAAAACTCAATCAGTTTTATAAAAAAAACAGTTCACAGCCGTTCACAGTGGATAGGCGAATATGCATACAATACGATTTCTGTTGTAGAAGCTAAACTAGGTACCGAGGGCGGCATGGAATATCCAACTATTACCAGTATATCGCCCCCTGAAAACGAAAAATCACTGGAAGGGCTAATAGAACATGAAGTTGGACACAATTGGTTTTTTGGAATGATTGGCTCACATGAAAGAAAACACCCCTGGATGGATGAAGGCATCAATAGTTATTACGACGGAAGGTATGATAAGGAAATAAACAAAACAGAAGACGGCAATGTATCTAACGAAAGATTCCTGGCCATTATAGAAGCCGAAAAAAAAGACCAACCGATTGAAACAAGCTCTGAAAATTTTACATCCATAAATTATGACTTAATAGTTTATTATAAAACGAGCAAATGGCTACAATTGGTTGAAAAAGAATTGGGGCGTGATGTCTTTGACAAAGCTATGCAGGAATATTTTAAACGTTGGCAGTTTAAACATCCATATCCTGAAGATCTTAAGAAAGTACTGGAAGAAATAAGCGGTAAAAAACTGGATAATCTTTTTTTATTGCTCACTCAAAAAGGAATATTTCCGAATGAGTACAAAGATAAACCTGGCATAATCTTTTTGCCAACTACTCAAAAAAAATTAGCCAATCTCTTTACTACAGGAAACAAAACGTTTTTATTGTCGCCCGTAGCAGGAGGCAATAGTTACGATCAGTTAATGATTGGTGCCGGTATTACAAATTATCTGCCTCCTAATGGAAATTTTCGTTTTTTACTAGTCCCTATGTACTCAACCGGAGCAAAAACAATAACAGGCCTGGGAAGATTAAGTTACCGATGGTTTCCAAAATCAACATTTGAAACCGGAGAAATATTCGTGGCAGCATCAAAATTTACTTATAGTAATGTTACAGATGATTACAATAAAAAAACAAGCTATGGATTCATCAAGAAAACAACGGGCTTAAAATTTACTTTTAAAGAAAAAAAACCAGAATCCACTCTTAAAAAATATCTTCAAATAAAATCCTTCTTTTTTACGGAAGGAAAACTAACAAGTCGGGAAGACACAATTCGTGTAACCGACCCGGACACCTTCTATATAAAACAAAGCTATGGAAGCAAAAATGAAAGTCGTCAGCTTAATCAATTAAAATTTGTTGTAGAAAACAGCCGTACTTTATATCCTTATTCATTTGAGTTACAGGCAGAACAAACAAAAGGGCTAATTAGAACTTCCTTTACCGGCAATTATTATTTTAATTATGCAAAAGGTGGCGGAATAAATCTGAGATTTTTTGCAGGAAAGATATTTTATACCCGCATCTCTAATCCGGCAGACAACTATAATTTATTAAAATATCAATTTCAATTATCCGGTGCCAATGGTAATGATGATTATACATACAGTAACTATTTTATCGGCAGAAATGAACAACTCAACTTGTGGGGACAACAAATTGCCATTAGAGACGGAGGATTTAAAGTACGATCAGACCTGCTTTCTAATGAAATCGGAAATTCCGACAATTGGTTAACTGCCATAAATTTAACCTCTACCGTTCCGGATAATCTAAATATATTAAATGTGTTACCTGTAAAGATCCCGTTAAAAATATTTTTTGATATCGGAACTTATTCAGATGCCTGGAAAAAGGATGCCGAAGAAACAAAGTTTTTATTTGATGGCGGACTTCAAATTTGCTTATTTAAAGACATTGTAAATATTTACATACCCCTGATTTACAGCAACCGGTACAGCGATTATTTTAAATCGTTTAAACCAGACACTAAATTCTTACGAAATATCTCTTTCAGTATAGATTTACAAAATATCCGATTAGGTAAAGTTCTCCATAATTCCATTTTTTAATGCCCGTTTATTACTTAACATATCAACAAATAAACAAAGAGAAATGGGATATAGCTATTGATAAGGCACAAAACGGTCTCATTTATGCCTACTCTTTTTATTTGGACGAAATGGCTGATAATTGGGATGGACTTGTTTTAAATGATTTTGAAGCCGTGATGCCCTTGCCCTGGCGAAAAAAATACAATATCTACTATTTATACCAACCTTTTTTTTGCGCTTCGCTGGGTATTTTTAGTTACAAAGAAATTACTGAGGAATTAACGAATACTTTTTTACAAGCCGTTCCCTCAAAGTTTAAATACTGGGACATTAATTTGAATTATCGAAATAATTTTCTATTGCCCGAATTTGGCACATACCCCAGAACAAATTACGTATTAAATCTCCATCAGTCTTACCAGGAATTATATGCAAATTTTAAAGCCAATATTAAAAGAAATATTAAAAAAGCAGAAGAACTTGGTTGTACCATAGAAAAAAATATTCCTCTCACACCCATTCTCGTTTTATCAAAAGAAATATTAAAAGCAGTTTCACCTATTGAAGATGAAGATTATAATAACTTCACGGAACTATACAAAATCTTGTTCGACAAAGGAAGGGCGATTAACTATGCAGTGTATTCATCGCAAAAAGAATTACTGGCATCCTGCGTTTTTTTCTTTTCACATAAAAGAGCTTATTACATTTTAGTAGGCAATCACCCCAATGGAAAAACTATGGGAGCATCCCATCTTCTCATAAATGCATTTATAAAAGATTATGCCGGTAAAGATTTGTTGTTAGACTTTGAAGGAAGTGATATTCGAAATCTCGCATTTTTTTATAACAGCTTTGGAGCCACCGAAGAAAAATATACCGCCATCAAATTAAATCGCTTACCGAAGCTCGTAAAATGGCTAAAAAATTAATCTTTACAATTACGCAAGTAACTTCTTCTCCATAATATTTTCAGCAATAATCATGTCTATCGGCCGGGTTATTTTAATATTATTTTCTTCTCCTTCAATAAGATTAATTAATATGCCAAATGCTTCCGCTACACTGGCTTCATCCGTAAACTTCTCTTTATAATCAATTGTAAAAGCTGCAAGCAAAATTTTACTATAAAAAGTTTGCGGAGTTTGTACCAGGCGTGCTGTATTACGGTCCAATAAATAATTCCCCTCTGTTGTAACTACCCGTAAGGAATCCGGGCTTTCAATAACCGGAACAGCATTGCCAACTTCCAGCGCTGTTTTATAACAACGTTTAATTAAATCAACACTTACCATACACCTTACTGCATCATGCACAAAAACAATGCTTTCCTGCTCAATCAAACTCAATCCATTTTTTACGGAATGGAACCTTGTTTCACCGCCTGCCACCAACTGTATTCTTTCTTTATCAAAATAAGCATCAATAATTTCAGCGCCCATATCCATATAATCTAAGGGCAATACCAAAATGATCTGCAAATCATCATAAGCATTTAAAAAAGTTTGTATGGTATAATATAAAACAGGTTTCCCTCTAAGTAACAAAAATTGTTTCGGCGTTTGCGTTTTCATGCGCTTTCCTATACCCCCAGCTACTATTACAGCATATTTTTTCATATACTTATATAATCCAAATTTTTAAAAAATTTATTATTTGCTATAGCTATTAGAATAATTTGTCCTAATATTTTAATAGGGCATCACTTGTAAATTTCCGCTTCTATTATAAATATTTTAATGGGTTGCGACGAGCACTAAGAATGTAATTTCTGATGTTTACCCAAAAAGCGATAAACAAATATATAATTATGGGAGAACCCATGGTAAGAAAAGATATGTAGATGAAATACTTACGTATAGTGGAGGAGGCTATGCCCATTTTTTCTCCCAAATAACTACACACACCAAAAGCCTTCCATTCCACAAAACTTTTAAAACGGTTCATACCACTAAATTAAGAAAAATTGAACAAAACAGTCGTTTGAAGGTTAATAAGATTGTGCTTTTAAGTACTTTTGCAGTCTGTTTGATGTATCCTTCGTTGGATATTCTTAAAATAAGCAAAAAAGAATCTCTTTTACAGAAATTCTTTTTTTATAGAAATATCAGACGACTACATCCTATATTTTAAAATCTTCAAAGTTAATACTATGGTATTCGATCTGGAGTTAATCAAAAAAGTTTATAAAGAAATGCCGGCCAGAGCAGATGCGGCTCGTAAAGCTTTAGGACGCCCCCTGACGCTGGCAGAAAAGATTTTATACGCCCATCTTTGGAAAGGTGCCGAAATAAAAGATTTTGAACGTGGTAAATCTTACGTTGATTTTGCGCCAGACCGCGTAGCCATGCAGGATGCCACAGCTCAAATGGCTCTGCTTCAATTTGATACCACCGGAAGAAAAAAAGTAGCAGTTCCTTCAACCGTGCATTGCGACCATTTAATTATTGCCAAAGAAGAAAGTAAAACCGATTTAAAAAAAGCAATTCAGGATAACGAAGAGGTTTACAATTTCTTATCATCTATATCCAATAAATATGGTATTGGATTTTGGAAACCCGGAGCCGGTATTATTCACCAGGTTGTGCTGGAAAATTATGCCTTCCCCGGCGGAATGATGATTGGTACAGACAGCCATACTGTAAATGCCGGAGGCTTGGGTATGATTGCTATTGGCGTAGGCGGGGCCGATGCCTGCGATGTTATGGCAGGATTGAGTTGGGAATTACTAATGCCTAAACTAATTGGTGTAAAACTTACAGGAAAACTTAATGGATGGACTGCACCAAAAGATGTTATTCTAAAAGTTGCCGGCATCCTTACCGTAAAAGGCGGAACCAATGCAGTAGTGGAATATTTTGGTGAAGGAGCAACAGCTATGAGCTGTACGGGTAAAGGAACCATTTGTAACATGGGGGCTGAAATAGGCGCTACCACCTCTACATTTGGATATGATGAAAGTATGAGTCGCTACTTAAAAGCAACCGGTCGCGAAGAAGTAGCAGCTGCTGCTGATAAAATAAAAGAATATCTAACCGGTGATAAAGAAGTATATGCCAACCCGGAAAAATATTTTGATCGTGTAATTGAAATTAATTTAAGCGAGTTAGAGCCCCATTTAAACGGACCGTTTACCCCAGACCTGGCCACGCCTATTTCGCAAATGAAAGAAACTGCCGCTAAAAATAACTGGCCTGTTAAAGTGGAAGTAGGACTTATAGGAAGTTGCACCAACTCCTCCTACGAAGATATAAGCCGTGCCGTTAGCCTTGCCAGGCAGGTAAATGAAAAGGGATTAAAGTTAAAATCAGAATTTACCATTACTCCCGGTAGCGAACAGGTTAGATATACCATAGAAAGAGATGGCTTTTTAGACACTTTTAAAAAAATTGGCGCTACTGTTTTCGCCAATGCCTGTGGCCCCTGCATTGGCATGTGGGATAGAATGGGCGCAGAAAAGCAGGAACGTAATACCATAGTTCATTCATTCAACCGAAATTTTGCGAAAAGAGCGGATGGTAACCCTAATACACTGGCATTTGTAGCTTCCCCCGAAATAGTAACCGCGTTAGCCATTGCCGGAGATTTAACTTTTAACCCGATTACCGACACGCTGTTAAATGAAAAAGGAGAAAAAGTAAAACTCGAGCCGCCAAGCGGTGACGAATTACCAATCAAAGGTTTTGCAGTTGAAGATGCCGGATACCAGGCTCCCGCAGAAGATGGAAGTAGTATTAAAATAGATGTTAAACCCGATAGCAAGCGGTTACAATTGTTATATCCCTTCGCACCCTGGGAAGGCACTGATTTAAAAGGACTAAAATTACTTATTAAAGCCAAAGGAAAATGTACCACCGACCATATTAGTATGGCAGGCCCCTGGTTAAAATTCAGAGGACACCTTGATAACATCAGTAACAACCTCTTGATTGGAGCTACTAATTTTTTTAATGACAAAACAGATTCTGTAAAAAACCAACTTACCGGCGAATACGGTACAGTGCCAGGCACACAAAGAGCATACAAAGCTGCAGGCGTAGGAACAATTGTAATAGGAGATGAAAACTACGGAGAAGGATCTTCGAGAGAACACGCAGCAATGGAACCCCGTCACCTGGGTGTACGGGTAGTGATGGTAAAATCCTTTGCACGAATACACGAAACCAATTTAAAAAAACAGGGAATGCTGGCATTAACGTTTGCTGACAAAGCAGATTATGAAAAGATTCAGGAAGACGATACCATTGATGTTGAAGGCTTACCAACCTTTATGCCCGATGAACCCTTACAGGTTGTATTACACCATGCAAATGGAAGCAGCGAGATAATTCAAGCCAACCACACTTACAACGCCCAGCAGATTGAGTGGTTTAAAGCTGGTGGTGCCTTAAACGTTATTCGTTCAGAATTTGCAAAAGGACAATAAAATAACAACCAAATATTATGTAAAAGGAGTGCCATACCGCGCTCCTTTTTTAATTAGCTAATCCATGTATTGAAACAAACCTTTACTCCCTTATCCTTGCATTAAAAAAACCGCAGGCTAAAATTGATTAAACCATTGCTTTGTGGAGAAGCAATTAATTCGTTTTTTAATGCTAACCACGTCCATAAAGCCCCTGCCAAATCAATTATCGCAAAAATTAAGAGAACGGGTGAGATAAATTTAAGTAAAACAAAAACCGTAAAAGATACAAATACCAGTAACCTCGCCGTTACCGTAAGTGGGAAAAAAACAAAATTATTCTTTACTCCGGTGCGATGATAATAATAGCCAAGACAAAAAGCCAGCACCCCCACTACTCTTATCCACACCTCATCTGTTTGTGGTAATTGAAGCGTGGACAGAAATATATTCGGAATAAAAATTAAGGTAATGCCTGTAAGATAAAGGTAAAACCCAAAAATGTAAACTGATTTTGCAGCAGCACTCATTTGGTTAAATTCATAAGTTATTAAATCATTTCAAACCCTTTAACTTACTTTCCAATTCGCTCTACCGTTTATTTTAATCAACTCCTTAACCCAATGCTTGTTTCCAGTCATTAATTAAGTCGTCAATATGTTCCACTCCTACCGATACCCTCAATAAATTAGGGGGTGTTTGCGAATTTGGTCCTTCTACTGATCGCCTATGTTCTACTAAACTTTCTACACCGCCAAGACTTGTTGCAATAGTAAATAACTTTAATCTGCCCGTTAAATTCATAGCATCTTCTGCACTGCCTTTGATTGACACAGATAACATAGCCCCAAAACCACCGTTCATTTGAGCGGCAGCAATTGTATGCCCCGGATGAGATGTTAGCCCCGGATAATAAACCGCTTCAACTTGGGGATGTGATGATAAAAAAGAAGCCAGCTTTTTTGCTGTTTCTGCCTGAGCTTTAACCCTTAACGCTAAAGTTTTTATTCCGCGAAGCACCAGCCAGCAGTCAATGGGAGAAGGCACTGAACCGGATAATTTTTGAATGGCTGCTATATTTTGCGCCAGTTGATCATTGTCTTTTAAAACCAAAGCACCACCCAAAACATCGCTGTGGCCACCAAAATATTTGGTAGTGGAATGCATAACTACATCTGCCCCATACAATAATGGCGATTGAAAAACCGGGGTTGCCCAAGTGTTATCTACCACACACAAAATTCCTTTTTCTCTTGTCATATTAGTAATATTTTTAATATTACTAATCTTTAATAAAGGATTAGAAGGTGTTTCAATCCAAATTAACCTGGTATTAGGTTGAATAGCTTTTTTTACCATTTGTAAATCCGTCATATCCACTTTTGTCTTTTGCAAGCCCCACCTGGCAAAAACATCAGCCGCCAGCATTTCTACGGTATAATAAGCGTCATCGGGTATAATAATATGATCGCCGGTTTTTAATGCTTGTAACACAGCATTAACAGCAGCCATACCGGAGGAAAAACAAAACGCTACAGATCCATTTTCTAAAGCTGCCAAACTTTGTTCCAATTGTAAACGATTGGGATTTGCCATTCTTGTATAAACATAACCATGAGCATAAGAACCATCTACTTCTCTTTCAAAAGTTGTTGAGAGATATATGGGAGGACTAACCGCACCCGCAGTTTCATCTTTCACATGGGTTACCTGAATTGCTTTTGTTTCAAAGTGTAAATCATTACTCATATACTAAAGTTATTGGTATTTTTCAAACTAAGGTTCATTTAAAACAACAAATTATTTCCTTTTAAAAATTTATAATACCAAATAATAAAACCTTACAATTTCCGCTTGACAAAACAAATTGCTTACGATCAAAGATGTATTTTGTTTACTAAGAATACCGATGTTTCTTAATTTAAAAATTCAATTAAAAAAACCGAAAAATAATATTGGGGGAAATTTTTTCTTTATGGAAATAACATACTGGTTTGGGGTAATAACCAAGCCTCTTACATTAAAAGCTTTCTAAATAAAATAAACACACTTTCCACAAAAAAAATATTTCTGCACTTGCGTTGCTTTTTGCGGGGTATAATTCAATAAATATTAGCTGTAAAAAAATATTGGCACAATTTTATGTATTTCTTACATACATAAAATTAAGTACTAACCCGCTTGTTTCATTTTTATTGTATGATTAATTTTATAGCCGTATTAAAGAAAATAATCCAATGCCCAGAAAACTACTACTGCTAATTGCATTTGCAATTACGTACGCCATCAAAACCCCCGCCCAAACTGATATTTTTTCTTTGATAGAAAGAAGGGATCTAACAGTAAGCCAGATAGAAAGTTTGGCGAATACTTATTTTAATAAAAACGGAACTGGACAAGGCACAGGTTATAAACAATTTCAACGGTGGTTTTATGAAGCAAAATTTCATACTGACTCCAGGGGTTATATAATTCCTGAAGAAACCGAATGGAATATTTACCGGAAAGCCAGGCAAGCGATGTTGGTCGCTCCCAATGCAAGACTTGCAACTGCTACCTGGACTGAGTTGGGACCCAAAAGCTGGAACCGAACATCCGGATGGAATCCCGGCGTTGGTCGCATTACTTCAATAGCTATTCATCCATCTGATACGACAAAAATCTATGTTAGCTCCCCCGGTGGCGGTATCTGGAAAAGTACAAATAGTGGAAATAATTGGACCCCGTTAATGGATAATCTTTCTTCCGGTTGGATGAACATTTTTAATATCGCAATTGACCCCTCTAATCAAAATACTATTTATGCAGCAGTAGCTGGTGGAGGTGTTATTAAATCCACCGATGCAGGTGTTACCTGGGCAGCAACCGGTAGTGGTCCGGTAAGCGCCAAAAAAGTATTGATTCACCCCACTAATTCCAGTATCGTTTTCGTAACAGGGTCAAATGGAATTTATCGCTCAACAAACGGAGGATCTACATGGACACAGGTTCATAATCAATCCAAAGAAGACATTGAATTTAAACCCGATGATCCTAATATCATGTATGCATCCGGAAACGGAAGCAGTACTTCAGCTATAAGCCCCTTCTGGCGGTCTTCTGATAATGGTGTTACCTGGACAAGCATTGGTTCGGCTAACGGCATTGACGCGTATGGCAGAACATTGATAGGCGTATCGCCTAACAATCCAAATATTGTATATGCAGTACAGGCTAATGGTAGCATATTCGGGAAATTTTATAAATCAACCAATGCAGGTGCAAACTTTACCACGCTGATTACGGGTAATGCCTCAACCGGCACCAATTACTTTGGTTACGATGCCACAGGTAGGGGCACTACGGGACAGGCAACATATGATATGGCCATTTGCGTAAATCCACTGAATGTAAACGAAGTTCATATAGCCGGAATTATTTGCTGGAAATCTACAAACGGTGGAAATTCTTTTGCTGCAGAGACTGTTTGGAGTTATCCTAACAGTACAGGCTATAATCACGCAGACGTACATGCGCTGGAATGGTTTGGAAAAACTATCTATAGCGGATCAGACGGTGGCGTTTACAAAAGTGTTGATTACGGAGATAACTGGATTGATCTTTCTCCAGGCCTTGGGATACGCCAATTTTACCGGATATCAAACTCAAAAACCAACAGTACCCTTTTTATGGGTGGTGCACAGGATAACGGAACAAGTATTTACAAAAATACCGGATGGCTGGATTGGTTAGGTGCAGATGGGATGGACTGTTTAATTAGCCCTACCGATGAAAATCTGATATGGGGTACGTCACAAAACGGAAGCATTTACCGGTCAACAAACGGTGGAAATTCTTATAGTGGCCTTTCTCAGCCTTCTCCCGGACAATGGGTAACCCCTTTGGCAATTGAATCAAATACCAATACAATATATGGAGGATGGACCGGAGTGTATAGATCAACAGACAATGGAACTTCATGGACAAAATTATCCGGAACTAATATAACTACTACCCTTGCCTGCCTGGCCGTAGCTCCGTCTAACCCACAGTATATTTATGCTTCCAATGGAACAAATTTACATGTAACCACTAATGGAGGTGGTTCATGGTCAACATACACAACAGCTGCTTCAGTAACTTCTATTGCCGTAAGCCCAAGTAATCCGCAAAAGATATGGATTACCTGTAATAGCAGCACTAATCGGGTTTTTGTTTCCACTAATGCTGGTGCCACATTCACCAATATATCTGGCAACCTGCCTTCTTTAACAGCTCGTAGTGTTGCTGTAGATAACGATGCCAATGAAACAGTATATGTAGGTATGAATATCGGTGTTTATTATATTGACAATACTACTACAAGTTGGACAAACATTTCATCTAACCTTCCATTAGTAGCCATAAACGAATTGGAGATACAAAATAGCGGTGGCAAACTGAGAGTAGCTACTTACGGACGTGGTGTATGGGAAACAGATTTGAATGGAGGAACTACCCCAACCTGCGGCGTTCCAACGAATGTAACCGCCACTTCAATAACCAACAATAGCGCTACTATTAGTTGGACTGCGGTAACGGGAGTAGTGAGCTATGATTTGCAATACAAAACATCTTCGACAGCTACTTGGACTACAATTGCTGGTATCACAACTACCTCTCAAAACTTAAGTGGGTTAACTGGAGGTACTATTTACAATTATCAGTTACGTACCAATTGTACTTCCTCCAATAGTGCATATAGCGCAACTCAAAACTTTACTACATCACCAAACCCAT
>DASSYR010000050.1:0-68448 GCA_035703165.1 Chitinophagaceae bacterium | reverse complement strand
GCTGACAGATACTTTAAATCTTTTGAAAGAATGACATAGTATTCAGCTTCATTTGCAGAGCCCAATGCTATATTTAGAAAATTTGCAAAATCCAGTTGTGATTTTTTCCCACATCCTTCTGCAATATTTGCCGGGATAGATGAAGCAGCTCTTCGTAATTGATTTGTCAAACTATAAATTTCTTCTTTAGGAAAAATCTTAGTGGCCTCATAGATTTTAAGTGTAAAATCATGAGCCTTTTCCCAAACCTTAAGTTCTTTATAATTTTGCATTACTTAAAACTTATTACTTACAACTTAAAACGCCGTTCCTTTCAATTTCAATCCCGCCGTTTCATCTAATCCAAACAACAGGTTCATATTTTGTACGGCTTGTCCGCTGGCGCCTTTCAATAAATTATCAATCACCGAATGAACTACTAAGACACTTCCCGCTTTTTCCAGTTGAATAATGCATTTGTTGGTATTCACCACCTGCTTTAAAAAAACAGGTTCTGTTGTGATATGCGTAAACGGATGACCGGCATAAAACTCTTTATACAGAGCAATCAAATCTTCTGCTTTTTCTTCACACTGAATTTGTGAGCTGATGAAGATTCCTCTTGTAAAATCACCTCTCCAGGGAACAAAATTTACAGCCCCCGCCCGGCCTTCCCCAACAGGGGAGGAGAATGAAGATTGCAGCTGAAGCAATGACTGATGTATTTCACCAAGGTGCTGATGCGTTAAAGTTTTGTAGGCCTGTATATTATTGGCTCTCCAGCTGAAGTGAGAAGTGGAAGACAAACTTTGTCCTGCCCCGGTTGAACCGGTTATGCCGGTTGTATAGACATCACTTAATAAGCCGGCTTTTGCCAAGGGTAGCAATCCCAATTGAATAGCAGTAGCAAAACAACCGGGATTAGCAATATTGTTAGCTGATATTATTGCCTCTCTATTCAGTTCAGGCAAACCATAAATAAATTTTCGATTGCCGATTTGTGATTGTTGCAGCAAACGAAAATCGTTGGCCAGGTCAATCACTTTTATTTTTTCATCAATCTCAATCTCTGCTAAAAACTTTTTGGATTCGCCATGACCTAAACAAAGAAATAATACGGCCCCTCCTAAATCCTCCCCAAAAAGGGGGACTTTTGAATCCGTAAATTTCAAATCTGTCTCACCAAATAAATCAGCATGCACGTCATAAATAAATTTGCCGGCATTGCTTTTGCTATGAACAAATGCAATTTCAACATCCGGGTGATGAATCAGTAAGCGAATGAGTTCGCCACCCGTATATCCTGCCCCTCCTATGATACCTGCTTTAATCATTTTTAGAGTTTTAGGTTGTAAGTGATAAGTTATAAGTAATGATTTACATACAACTTAAAACTTATCACTTATCACTTATAACTTATTACTTTTATTCACAGCTTCCCAAATCCTTGTCTGGTTGCCAAATATTTTACTGAAGCCTCTTACATCTTCCCCGGTAAACCCTGTATTCATTTCACCATATTTACCAAACTTACTGCTCATCAAATCATACCTACTTTCAATACCAATAACCTGGAAACGGTATGGTTCAAGATTGACAAACACATCACCTGTTACATTTTGCTGACTGTTTTCCAGGAAAGCTTCAATATCTCTCATCACCGGATCTAATATCTGTCCTTCATGCATCCAGTTACCATAAAACTGTGCTAACGTATCTTTCCATTGTAATTGCCATTTGGTGAGCACATGTTTTTCCAGTGCATGATGTGATTTTAAAATAATCATCGGTGCAGCTGCTTCAAATCCTACCCTTCCTTTAATACCTATGATGGTATCACCCACATGCATATCTCTACCTACACCATAAGGGCCGGCTATAGATTGTAAATATTGTATGGCATCAGCCGGATGGTCAAACGCCTTATCATTAACCGCTTTCAATTCTCCTTTTACAAAACTCAATTTCACATCTTCGCTTCCACTCTTAGTTACTTGAGTTGGCCATGCTTCCTCAGGCAACATTCCCCTGGACGATAATGTTTCTTTACCCCCCACACTGGTTCCCCACAATCCTTTATTGATAGAATACATTGCTTTTTCAGCATTCATCTCCACACCTTTGCTTTTTAAATAGGCAATCTCTTCCTCACGGCTCAATTTTAAGTCACGGATAGGAGTTATAATTTCCACGCCGGGAATCATAATATGAAAGATCATATCAAACCTCACCTGGTCATTACCGGCGCCGGTACTTCCATGAGCCACTGCATCTGCATTCAATGCTTTTACATGTTCTGCAATATGCAATGCCTGGCTTAATCTTTCTGCTGATACACTTAGTGGATATGTATTGTTCTTTAAACAATTTCCGTAAATGAGATATTTGATGATGCGGTCGTAATAACCTTTCACGGCATTCACCGTAGTATGTGTTTTAACGCCAAGTTTGTAAGCATGGGTTTCAATCTTTTTTAATTCCTCATCTGTAAATCCACCGGTATTAACAATTACACTATGCACTTCATACCCTTTTTCTTCACTGAGATATTTAACGCAGTAGGTTGTATCCAGTCCGCCACTAAATCCTAATACTATTTTTTTCATCGGGGAAAATTATAAGTTGAAAAAAACTTGAAATAATGATTTCGATTTCTCGCCATTGTCATTTTCACTTTTATCTTTTTTCAAAAATGGCTTCAGCAATTTCCATTGTTTAAATTTGAGTAATCGTTCAAAGCCAGATTTATTTTCTTCAAAAAACTGTTTGGTTTCTTCGGGTTCGTAATGGTCTTTGGGATCGTACAACATTGCCGTACACATACAATTTTTCCTTTCCTTGCTCATGAGTATTTCATAGTTTACACAACTTTTACAACCTGCCCAAAAAGCTTCATCCTGTGTGAGCTCCGAATAAGTAACAGGCTCATATCCCAACTCACTGTTGATTTTCATTACCGCCAACCCGGTTGTTAAGCCAAACAATTTAGCTTCTGGATATTTCTCTCTGGAGAGCTCAAATATCTTTTTCTTAATTGCTTTTGCCACCCCACCTTTTCTATAGGCTGGCGCTACTATTAATCCACTATTGGCAACATACTCACCATGGCTCCAGGTTTCTATATAACAAAACCCAACCCATTCACCATCTTTGTTATGCGCAATTACGGCCTTGCCTTCTTTCATTTTTTCAGCAACATATTCAGGCGTACGTTTGGCAATACCGGTTCCTCTCGCCTGTGCGGAAGAAGCCATTTCATCGGTGATGGCTACTGCAAAATGAGTATCGCCACTATGGGCTACACGAATAACTATATTTTGATTGTCCACTTTTTAATAAAAAATTGGATGAAAATTGGATTACCAGTCCGATTAGAATTTGTTGGGGAAACATTCACTGACAGGGGCCATGGTAAAGGGCTCGTCCTGTCAGAATCCACGTCGCGGTTGAGGAGAAGAAACACTAATCAATACATAACCACACAAGCTGTGTGCATTAACGTTGTTGATATTTGCTGAATTTCTTTTCAATTTCAGTTCAGTGTTTAGTAATAAAAGGGCAAAGATATATACAAGATGCTAAATATTACAAAAAATTCAAACAAAATAAATAAACATCATTTCTGCCTTCTTTACAATAGTTAACCATTTTGTCACCTAAAAATCAATCAAGCTTATTTACCAAAAAAATTCTTATAAATTATACCTCGTATTTCACCTCTGTATTATAAAAAGCTTCTCTGGAAGAATAATAAAGAAACAATGATCTCATCCAATAGAATTGAGAAGAGATTGTTTTGAAAATTTGCTTTATAAAAAAGTTATCCTTCCTAACTTAAATTAATTAGCCAGGAAGGATAATATATTCAGAAAGAATATTGTTTAGCTCTAACTATTGTGGCAGATTGGCCGTTTTCGTTCCATAGTTATTCCAGGTATTTACAACTCCATCTCCTGTAGTAGTCCCTCCAATTGCCAATATCCTGGTATTATTCTTACTATACATATTGATAACCGAATGATCGGACGTACTGGCCCCCATTGATATTAAAGTGTTTTCCTGGGCACCAAAAAGTTCAAGACTTCCGTTCTTATAACTATCTACATTTATCCTTGCCGCTGTTTTCCCATCTTCATTATAAAGTCCAATCCAACCAGATCCGTTTGTTCCTTCCGTATAAGTTACTCTAAACATATTTCCTCCTGAAGCTTTATTAACAAGTAAATAGCCAGTATTAGCAGTTGAGCAGCCAGTTGCAAAAACTTCATTACCAACATTATTATACAATCCCATGTAACCGCCGCCACCGGTTGTATAAGAAACTCTCCAGGTATAGTTGCCTTTAGAATCAAAAGCAGCAATAGCCCCGGTTCCGCCGTCAGACTTTAGCATGTTTATAAGTATGTTACCATTTTGATCCATCAACTGCAAATTGCCAGCCCCGTTTTTTTCTCCAAGCTTGGCAATAACTTGACCGGAGTTGTTAATCAAATGAAAAGCTTTTGCAGTGACAATATCCGGCTGGGGGTATCTTCCAAAAGAAAAAAAGTAAATCACAAATCCACCTCCCATCAGCATAAATAATATCCTGTACAGGCGAATGGTTTTTTCCATCTTTTCCATTCGTTTTTCAATTGTTTTCATAATAGAAAATTTAATATTTAATAATTGTTACAAAAAATATTCTTCTTTGGAGGACATAAAGATTTTAAAGCATAATTATTTTTCAGAGTGAGCAAGAACGACAAAATACTTGATTCCTTTGTAATGTTTCTGATTCTAGTCAATTAAGCCCACAATAAGAGGCTCCGGTAAAATTTGTGATATAAATACAACTATGATTACCAAGATACGAAAAGTGAGATGAGAAATAAAATATATTAACCGATTTTAGTTCATAAGTAGCCATTTACCTGGCACTTAACCACCCCATTCATTTATTGTTCCGTATTAGGGCTAAGAGCTTGGCTATAATTACTTCATGTAAAATAACTTAACCTCTATATATCAGGATTTATAAAAAGACACAAATAAAGTAAATCAATTATCTTTCGTTCGCCTAAATAATTTTATTCCAACATTAAATTAAATAACATACTATAAAAATAGGCAAACCCAATACAGATGTGGATTTGCCTATTTTTTGTCGGGAGGACAGGATTCGAACCTGCGACCCCCTGGTCCCAAACCAGGTATTCTACCGGGCTGAACTACCTCCCGAACTTTTGAGGGTGGCAAAGATAGGAGCATTCGGGTAAATACCGTAAGATTTCTTAAATAAAAAATTGCCCTTTTAAAATTTACCTTATAAGAGTATTTCAATTTTATTAATCAGAGTCAAAAAAAATATTAATCAAGAAAAAGATTTAGCACGGTCTGAAACGGGACTGATTTCAGTTACTCTTTATTTTATCGCCACCACAATAACTCTAAAAAAAATCATCAACTTGTATTTGATGATTTTCTCTATCTAGCGGTGAGGGAGGGATTCGAATGCCGACGGATAGCCGGCATGCTGACAGGCTAAGCCTCGTCAGCACCCAGTAAATTTTACAATGCTTAAAAAAAAATCATCAACTTGTATTTGATGATTTTCTCTATCCAGCGGTGAGGGAGGGATTCGAACCCTCGGTACAGTTTGACCCGTACGGCAGTTTAGCAAACTGCTGATTTCAGCCACTCATCCACCTCACCGTCCTTTTATTAAGGGCAGCAAAAATAGGCAGCCTATAGTAAAATGCCAAAAAACAAAACCCTGAATTTAAATAAATTCAGGGCTTCAATATTAAAAAATAGTCTTACATCGCTGCTAATTGCACCTTTTGTTGAAGCTCCATAACACTCTCCTTAAAACCACTGTCAGTATCCATTAAATCTTTAACAGTTTGACAAGAATGAATAACCGTGGTATGATCTCTTCCTCCAAAATGCTCGCCAATAGTTTTCAACGAATTCTTGGTAAAGGCCTTTGCAAGAAACATGGTAATTTGCCGTGCCTGTACAATTTCTCTTTTACGGGTTTTTTGAAGAAGTTTTTCATAAGGAACATCAAAGAAGTCGCACACCATTTTTTGAATAGTATCAATAGTGATTTCCTTTGAGCTGGTTTTAACAAAATTACGAAGTACTTTTTTGGCCAAATCTAAATCTATTTCCCGCTTATTAAGCGAAGATTGTGCCAAAAGAGATATGAGTGCTCCTTCCAGTTCCCTTACATTACTATTAATATTATATGCAATATATTTCACCACTTCTTTGGGCATCTCCAAGCCATCATTCTTCATTTTTTTATCAAGTATCTCAATTTTGGTATCATAGTCTGGCACTTGCAAGTCGGCGCTTAATCCCCAGCGGAAACGACTTAGTAATCGTTCCTGCACACCCTCCAAGTCTTTCGGGGGCTTATCAGAAGTGAGTATTAGTTGTTTTCCGCTTTGATGAAGATGGTTAAAAATAGCAAATAAAGCATCCTGTGATTTTTCCGCCCGGTTAAAAAACTGCACATCATCAATAATCAAAATATCTATTAACTGGTAAAAATGTATAAAGTCGTTAATAGCATTGTTGCGGCTGTGATCCTGAAATTGATTAATAAATTTTTCTGAACTGACATATAGCACAACTTTGCTTGAATTATTTCTTTTTACTTCATTGCCAATCGCCTGGGCCAAATGAGTTTTCCCTAACCCTACTCCACCATAAATAACCAAAGGATTAAAAGATGTAGCACCGGGCTTATCGGCAACAGTTTTTCCTGCACGCCGCGCAACTCTGTTACAATCGCCTTCAATAAAAGAATCGAATGTATAAATAGGATTCAACTGAGGGTCTATTTGCACCTTTTTTAAACCCGGAATTACAAACGGGTTTTTAACGGGATTATTTATAACAAGTGGAAAATCCATTTCGTTGTTAGTATAAATTTTATATCCATGACCCGGTATATCCGTAGTAATAGGCTTGCTTTTACTATTACCACTATCAATCATTATCCTGTACTCCAACCTCGCTTCTTTGCCTAATTCTCGTTTTAATGTCTTAGCTAATAAATTTACGTAATGTTCTTCCAAATATTCAAAAAAGAATTGGCTGGGAACCTGAATGGTTAACACTTTCCCTTTAATATCAACAGGACGTATCGGTTCAAACCATGTTTTAAAATGCTGCCATTCCACAATATCTTTAATGATAGACAAACAGTTTTCCCATACTTTTTCAGCCGTTTTCGTCATAACGCCTTAAGCAATTTATAAGCTATTACCAATAATTTTTTCTGAGGTTCCTTCGGTGATTTTCTTCCAAATATTTAATGCATTGATCAATACAAATTAAAATTTGGTAGGACAGCGAATATCAAAATATTTTGTTGAAAAAAAAATTTTTTATTCACTTGTTTTTTTCAAATCAACAACAGTATAATTCTTTGTTGAGTTTTTCTTTTCCCCTTTGCCGAATTCAACATCAATTCTTCCTAATACAATACCACCCCAGCCCACTTGGTTAATCAAAACTTCGTTTCCGTTTCCAGCTTTAATGATATCCGGTTTCTCCATAAATGTATGTGTATGACCACCAATTATTATGTCCACATGCCGGACTTCTTTTGCTAATACCTGGTCGCTCAATCTATTGTCCGAGTATTTATACCCTAAATGAGATAAACAAATTACCAAATCGCATTTTTCCTTCTTTTTAAGATAATACGCTGTTTTGCTTGCTTTTTGCACAGGATCAAGATATTGAGTACTACCATATAAGTTATCGGGCACTAATCCCTTCATTTCTATTCCAACACCTGTAACTCCAATTTTTAAAGCTCCCTTTGTAAACACCTTGTAAGGAAGATATTTTGATTCCATGGGAGTATGAGTAAAATCATAATTGCAAATGAGTATTGGAAAATCTGCATGTTGTAATTGATTAGCAAAGTTTTCTAAGCCTGCATCAAAGTCATGATTACCCATTGTAGCAGCATCATAGCCCATTAAAGTCATAGCTTTAATTTCGGGTTCACCTTTATACAAATTAAAATAAGGCGTACCTTGAAAAATATCACCCGCATCGACCAGTAAAACATGCTCCTCTTCAGATCTTATTTTTTTAATAAGTTCGGCTCTTGCGGCAACCCCACCAAGGCCCGCATTTCTACCCCCATCCATAGGAAATGGATCCAATCTGCTATGAACATCATTTGTATGCAGGATAGTTAATCGGGCAATTTTTTCACTCTCCACTGCTCTTACAGAAGTGGACATTAAGTTAGCAGTAAGCACACTACCTACTGTTAATGTAGATTGTTGTATAAAACTTCTTCTACTCAGCATAACGGACTCTTTTTTCGGGGATATCAACAATGTGCTTTCCCTTAACAGCTAATTCTTCCAGAAAGCTAATAATAGCCTCACGCATAATAATATTCTTATTCAGTTGAGGAATATTTCGTAACATATTTGCCTCATCACCCCCATTAGCTACATAATCAATAGTGGCCATATTATAGGTTTGATTTTCATCCAGCGGCTTGTTATCTATTAAAACCTGGGTAGCCTTTTTATCTTTAATTACATAAGCGCCGCCCGATATTGGCCACCCACCTTTAAGGGCTGTTAAATTCAAAAAATCCTGCAGCACCTTTCCATTGAGTTTTAATACCACAATCAGGTTATCAAAAGGCGAAAGCTCATATACCCGGCCTACCGTAATGTTTCCCGGTGCAAGGGAAGTAAGCCGCATTCCTCCGTAATTAAAAAGAGCTATATCAATTTTAGTTTTATATTGTTTCTCCGCTGTATATTTTACAATATCCGAAAATAAGTTACCCATATTACAAGAGGGCTGTTTCTTTATCAACTCCACATCACTTACTGCCAGCACTCTGTTCATGGTAAGCGACATCTGATCATAATATGGCTTAAGAAGCTCCGTTAAACTATTATCACCCGAACCTTCGGACTTAATCTTGTATTGAGTAACTTTTTCGTTTGAAATATGCCAGGCAGAACTACAACCCGCTATAATAAATACAAAAAGAAAATATAAACGAGTGGGGAACTTCATTTACAGCAGGGTTTAGTTTTCCAAAATACAAATTTTTTAAACAGGAAAAACTATTTTTTAGACCCTGATTTACCTACATTTGCCGGATTAAACATTAATTCATGAGTTTTGAAATAACCGGAAAATTAGTAGCAAAATACGATACTGTGCAAAGAACCGAAACCTTTCGTACCAGGGAATTTGTTATTGAAAAAACAGAAGATATTGGAGGAAGGGTGATTACCAACTTTGTGAAGTTTCAATGCGTACAGGACAGAACATCTATAATAGATCGTTTTAGTATTGGAGACGATTTAAAGGTCTTATTCAATATAAAAGGAACCAGATGGGAAAAAAACGGTAATGTAAATTATATTACCAACTTGGATGCCTGGAGGGTAGAACTATTAAACAATAGTCAGACTCAACCTGCATCTGCTAATGAGCCTGTTTACAACAATTCTACAGATAAGGCGCCGGATTTTGTGGATGATTTACCGTTTTAACGAATCAAAAGTTAAAAAGCTCTGTAAACCGGTAACCATCAACTTGTTAAACTTAATGGGCCATTAATTCCGTGGAACCTGTAAAGAGTTTTAGGATAACCACCTAACCTCTGCTTATGCAACAACAACTTACTTTAAAAGTATTACCATCAGAAGCAGCAAATGAAGCAACGATAAAAGAATATATATCACAAATCGTTGCCAACAAAAATATTACCGGGTTCCATATCCTCAAGCATTCCATTGACGCAAGAGCTAAAACCGTATGGATAAATCTTTCAGTAAACGCTTTTATTAACGAACCATTTCAGCAAAGAAGCATTCTCCCTTTTTATTTTAAGGACGTAAGCAAAGTTGAAAAAAAAGTTATTATCATTGGCGCCGGACCAACTGGCTTGTTTGCCGCATTAAAACTAATTGAAGCCGGGATAAAACCTATTATACTGGAAAGAGGAAAAGATGTAAGAAGCCGGAGAAGAGATTTGGCAATATTAAATAAATACGGCATTGTAAATCCTGAAAGTAATTACTGTTTTGGCGAAGGTGGGGCGGGTACATATAGTGATGGTAAACTTTACACCCGCAGCCATAAACGAGGGGATGTTGACCGCATACTTCAGCTTTTTGTTCACTTTGGAGCCGATGAAAAAATTTTGTACGAGGCCCATCCGCATATCGGTACTAATAAATTACCACACATTATTACTGCTATTAGAAAACAAATTGAAGAAGCCGGAGGTGATTTCTTATTTGAAAAAAAAGTAGTTGATTTTATTATTAATAATCAAAAAATAACCAGTGTAAAAACTTCTGACGGAAATTTATTTACAGGAGATGCAGTGATATTGGCAACCGGTCATTCGGCCAGAGATATTTTTCAATTACTTTTTGACAAAAATATTTTAATAGAAGCCAAGCCTTTTGCACTAGGCGTACGTATTGAACATCCGCAAAGTTTAATTGATTCGGCACAATACCACTGTGCTATAAGAGATAAAAACTTGCCTCCTGCATCTTATAGCCTGGTCCAACAGGTTGATGGTAAAGGTGTATTTTCTTTTTGCATGTGTCCCGGAGGTATTATTGCTCCCGCAGCTACCAATCCCGAAGAATTGGTTGTGAATGGATGGAGCCCATCCAAAAGAAACAATCCTTATGCCAATAGCGGTATGGTAGTTAGTATAGAAATAAAAGATGCCTACAAAAGTTTACTCAGCCCTGGTTCAAAATTCTTGAATTGGGATGCAAATTACCCTTTGATGCTGATGCAATTTCAGCAAATGGTAGAAAGAAAAGCATTTCAGTATGGAGGAGGAAAGTTTGTTGCGCCTGCTCAACGAATGATTGATTTTACAGAAAAGAAAAATTCTATTTCCCTGCCTGATTGTTCTTACTTACCCGGTATTTATTCCTCACCGTTAAATGAAGTGCTTCCTTCATTTGTTTATAGCAGCTTAAAGGAAGCCTGTAAAGAGTTTGGCAAAAAAATGAAAGGCTATTACACCAATGATGCTGTTTTGGTAGCAACCGAAAGCAGGACCTCATCTCCCGTTAGAATACCAAGAAATAAGGAAAGTTTACACCACCCACAAATATCCAATCTTTATCCCGGCGGCGAGGGGGCTGGCTATGCCGGTGGCATTGTAAGCGCTGCTATGGATGGAGAAAGAATAGCAATACAAATAGCAAAAGCTTTTACTTAGCGATTTTATTTTTCGATACCTTTATTTTGTTTTTTGTGTAACAAAAACAATTTTATATCAACTAATAAAGTATATGTCAAACATTCTGGAAGTTAATAATCTAAAAAAGTACTACGCCACACAAAAAGCAGTGGACGATATAAGTTTTAAGCTTGAACGGGGTAGCATCTTCGGTTTACTTGGGCCTAACGGTGCCGGCAAAACCACCTTAATTCGTATGTTAACCGGTATTTTTTTCCCGGATAATGGCGAAATCATTTTTAACGGTAAAAAATTTAACCCGATAAATGATGTAACGAGCATTGGTTATATGCCCGAAGAACGTGGCCTGTATAAAAAAATGAAGATCGGTGAGCAGGCCATGTATCTGGCTCAGCTAAAGGGTTTAACCTATCGGGATGCCTTAGAAAAAACAAAATCATGGTTCGTAAAATTTGAAATGCAAAGCTGGTGGAACAAAAAAGTGGAAGATTTAAGCAAAGGAATGGGACAGAAATTACAATTTGTTACCACCGTACTACACGAGCCCAAACTCATTATTTTAGACGAACCGTTTAGCGGACTTGACCCGGTTAATAGCAATTTAATTAAAGAAGAAATATACAGGTTGTCACAAAACGGTTGTAGCATTATTTTCAGTACGCACAGGATGGAACAGGTGGAAGAAATTTGCGATCATATTATTTTAATGAATAAGGGTAAAAAAATCTTAGATGGAACTGTAAAACAGGTAAAACAGCAATTTAAAGAAAATCTGTTTAATGTAGGGCTCGAAAAAATACCCGAAACCCTTACCAGTCATTTGTTTGAGGCGATAGGGAAAACAGATCATTCACTTATTGTAAAAATTAACCAGGGATATAATACTAACGAAGTACTGCAATATTTCATTCAACAAAATAATAACATTACTTCGTTCAATGAAATGCTTCCTTCATTAAATGACATCTTTATCAAGCTGGTAGAAGGTACCCCGTTAAGTCGTCAATTTGAAAAAATAACTGTATAAACTTACTTACATGAATAAGATTTGGCTTATTATAAAACGAGAATACATCACAAGAGTCAGGAATAGAACATTTTTAATTTCCACCTTCTTGTTACCCATTGTAATTATACTCTTAATTTTTGGTTCAGTATTTATAGCCGTATCATCTAAATCAAAAATAAAAGTCGCCGTGGCTAACGATACAGGCTTTTTAAAGAACAATATTAAAAGCGATTCCTCAAGCCTTACGTTTCACTTTGTTTCCCATGTTGATAGTTTAACTTATGCCGCCCAGGGATACGATGCGGTTTTGTATATCCCATCCGGAAATTCCAACCGATACCTTATTTACTCAAAGAAGCAATTAGGGTTAGAAACAGAATCCCGTATCACAAACCGGTTGAATAAAGCTGTTGAAAACAATTTGCTCTTACAAAAAGGCATCCATAAAGAAACCCTGGATTCTATTACAGCACAAACAAAAGAAGCAGTAGAATTAAACAATCGGGTATTGGACGAAAGTGGTAAAACTAAAGAAGCCAAAAACGAAACTTCTTTCATTATTGCTTATTCAAGTGGCATCCTTATTTACATAACCATGATCGTTTTCGGAGCGATGGTGATGCGGGGCGTAATGGAGGAAAAAACCAATCGCATAGCTGAAGTTATCATTTCCAGTGTTAAGCCATTTCAATTGATGATTGGGAAAATTATTGGAATTGCAGGTGTAGGGTTAACACAGTTTTTGCTTTGGATAATTTTAGTTTTTGCGCTCACAAGCATAGTAGGCGTTTTTATTCCGCCAGATTTATTGCAACGGGCAAATGAGGTGAATAGCCAGATACCCGGCGCTGGTCAAAACACTTCTGTAAGCAACGGATTAGCAGGCCTGAGCCACATGTTTGGAGATGTTAACTGGGTATATATATTAGGATGCTTTTTGTTTTATTTTTTGGGTGGCTATTTGTTTTATTCCGCCTTGTTTGCCGCCGTAGGTAGCGTGGTAGAAGATGCACAGGAATCACAATCCTTAATGTTTCCCGTTATGATGCCTATCATTTTTGCATTTATCATACTTTCTTCAGGTTTAAGAAACATTAACAGCCCTCTTATGTTTTGGGGAAGTATGATTCCATTTACTTCGCCGGTAATTATGATGGGAAGAATTCCCTTTGGTGTTCCCTGGTGGCAATTGGGGCTATCTATGCTCCTGTTAATTCTTGGCTTTTTCTTTACCACCTGGATGGCCGGGAAAATCTATCGTACGGGAATTTTATTGTACGGCAAAAAAGCCAGTTGGAAAGAAATGCTAAAATGGGCGTTTAAAAAATCTTAATAAACATTTTATTCCGCTAAACACAAACACCCTCCGTTAATTTTCCGGAGGGTGTTTCTTTTAACAATACAACAAATGTTATTCACCCTTACGCAACAAAAAAAGTTCCTATAATTGGCCTTAACGGACTTTCCATACCATCTTCCTCATCATCATCGGTCCTGGGCAATAATTCTATTATTAATTTTGCCAATTCGCCCTCTTTTAATTTAGAAACTTCTTTTTTAATAGTTTTATACCCCTTTTTTTCAAATGTTATTACCAAATCAAAAATGGGCATTGATTCAAATTTGAAATTTCCCTGGTTATTGGTATTAATTTCTTTTTCTGTTTGCAATTTGGAAGATATGGCAGAAATGGTAACTCCCTCTAAAGGCTTTTTTGTTTTTCCGTCAACAACGGTTCCGTTTATATTAAATTCGCCTGAGTTTACTGTCTTTTTCGCATCACCGGCCCTAGCATCAGTAAATGACAGAGATAACAACAGTAATAACACAAGTACTAATTTATTTGGACTCATAACTAAATAAGTTTTAGCTTTTTTTTAATGGATGCTTAACAGCATCAGTAAATTCAGACCAAATTTGTTTAACGATTATTTCTGCCGGCAATATATCATTCAATAAAGCGCTTACCTGTCCAATTTCTAATTCCCCTTCCTCCAGGTCTCCTTCAAACATTCCTTTTTTTGCTCTTGCCCTTCCTAACAATTCCTTTAATTGTTCTTCATTGGCACCACTAAGTTCAGCTTTTTGTATTTTTTCAAAAAATTTATTCTTCATCATCCTAACGGGTGTTAGTTTCTTTAGCATCAGCATAGTGTCCCCTTCCGCAGATTGAATAACCGCCTCTTTAAAATGAATATGGGAGGACGCTTCCTCACTTGCCACAAAACGACTGCCTATTTGCACGCCTTCTGCACCCAATACCATTGCCGCCAACATACTTTTCCCATTATAAATTCCACCAGCAGCAATAACCGGAATCTTTACAGCGCTTACCACTGCCGGAATTAAAACCAGTGTGGTCGTTTCCTCCCGTCCATTATGCCCGCCAGCCTCAAAACCTTCTGCAACCACCGCATCACAGCCAGCCTCCTCCGCCTTTTTTGCAAACTTGCTACTGCTTACTACATGTACTACTTTTATCCCTTCCTTCTTTAATATGTTTGTCCACGTTTTGGGGTTACCTGCAGAAGTAAAAACAATGGGAATCTTTTCATCAATAATTACCCGGATGTGCTTATCAATATCCGGATACAACAAGGGAACGTTTACTCCAAATGGTTTAATAGTGGCTTCTTTGCATTTTATAATATGCTCCTTTAAAACTTCCGGGTACATACTACCACTGCCAATTAATCCCAGACCACCGGCATTGCTTACCGCACTGGCCAATCGCCATCCGCTGGCCCAAATCATTCCCGCCTGTATAATTGGATAATCAATTCCAAACAATTGGGTAATCCGGTTGGAGAAAGCCTGCATAATAAAAAATTATATTGCAATATACCTGAATTTAAAGAACTGCTCTAAGTAAAGACACAGCAATTAATAAAACGTTGCAATATCAATCGAATATTATTTCAGGAAATTACAAAAAAAATTATGTTTGCTAACGAGGTGAAATTGTTCTGCTTAGTTAGTTTGGCGAACAAATTTGAATAAGGAGCATTCCCATTTAAAGCCGACTTCCCCCCATTCTCCAGCAATTCTACCCTTTACAGTAATTTCTCACTGTTAAACAATATATGAAAGTAAAATTATGACTCTATCCTAAATCAATTTCCGTATTATCACCAATATTTAAACTGCGGGTTTCGCCTTTTATTTCGGCATCACTACCAATAAGCGAATTATCTAAAACGATTTCAAATAAATTAGTATAGGAACCAATAATTGATTCTTTAACGATAGAATAGTAAATTTTGGTTTGCTCACCAATGGCCACGTTAGGGCCTATAATAGAATTGCGTATATCGCATCCCTCGGCAATGCTAACCGGTGGAATAATAATCGTGTTTTCAAAATTATGTTCAGACGAGATAGAACTTCCAAATTTTTTGAGCAAAATGGCATTAGATTCCAGCAGGGTTTCTTTTCTACCACAATCAAACCAATTTTGCACTTTAAAAGATTTAATTTTAACCCCTTTTTCAATCATACATTCAATTGCATCCGTAAGGTTAAATTCATCATGGCTTTTTACGCCTTCTTTAATATTCAAAGCCAGGCAATCAAACAAAATTTTACTCTCTTTTATCTTATACAACCCCACCAAAGCCTTATTTGATTTAGGTATGTGTGGTTTTTCCACAACCCTGCTTATAAAACCGTTTTCATCAATTTCCGCCACTCCAAAATTTCTTGGGTCATCTACTTTTTTAATGCCCATCATGGAATATGGAGTATGTAAAACTTCCTCTACATCAAATTCGCAAATGGTATCCCCCAGTACAATAATCATCTCATCATTTGCTACTACTTCCCTTGTTAGCGAAAGAGCATGTCCCAATCCTTCTCTTTCGTTCTGAACTATAAAATGAGAAGTAAGTTCGGGATACTTTTCTTTAATGTAATCTCGAATTTTATCTCCTAAGTGACCAACTACAAAAATAAATTCATTTAACCCCGCTTCTTTAAGCTGGTCAACGATTATGCTCAGTATGGTTTTACCTGCTAAAGGAATCAATGCCTTTGGTTGTGTAAATGTATGGGGGCGCAGTTTAGTGCCTGCACCCGCTACAGGAATTATTGCTTTCATTATCCGCGGTTATGGTAGAACTGCAAAAAACAGACTGTGAAAATAGTAAATTTTTAATTGGAGCAGTCTAAATAATAACAATACAAAAATTAATTGTTTGCTTTATTACTAATTTGGCAGAGTTATATTTGTACCCAAATAAAATTAGATATGCAAAGAGATACTTTAGTTTTTAACCTTATACGTAAAGAATTAGAACGGCAAAGACAAGGTATTGAACTTATTGCTTCTGAAAATTTTACCAGCGTGCAGGTAATGGAAGCAATGGGAAGCGTATTAACCAATAAGTATGCTGAAGGATACCCCGGCAAAAGATACTATGCCGGTTGTGAATTCGTAGATCAAACTGAACAATTAGCCATTGATCGTCTTAAACAAATTTTTAATTGTGAATACGCTAATGTTCAACCACATAGCGGGGCACAAGCCAATGCTGCCCTTATGAGCGCCATTATTAATCCGGGTGACAAAATTTTAGGACTTGATTTAAGTATGGGCGGACATTTAACACATGGATCACCCGTAAATTTTTCTGGCAAATTATACAAAGCGCTTTTTTATGGTGTAAAAAAAGAAACCGGCACCGTGGATTATGAAATGCTGGAAGAAAAAGCAAAAACAGAAAAGCCCAAATTAATTATTTGTGGAGCTTCTGCCTATAGTAGAGATTGGGATTACGTCCGTATAAGAAAAGTAGCCGATGAAATAGGTGCCTTTGTTATGTGTGATATGGCACACCCTGCTGGTTTGATTGCAAAAGGTTTACTAAACTCTCCTTTTGAACATTGCCATTTTGTTACTTCCACCACACATAAAACATTACGTGGACCAAGAGGTGGTATTATTTTGATGCAAAAAGATTTCGAAAATCCTTTTGGACTCAAAGATGTAAAAGGCAATATCCGAATGATGAGTAACCTCATTGATATGGCAGTATTCCCCGGTCAGCAGGGTGGACCACTGGAACATATTATTGCTGCTAAAGCAGTTGCCTTTGGTGAAATACTTAGTGATGAATTTACCCTGTATGCCAAACAGGTTATCAGCAATGCACAGGCGATGGCTAAAGTGTTTGTTGATAAAGGGTATCATTTGATAAGTGAAGGAACCGATAATCATTTAATGCTGATTGATCTGCGTAATAAAAATATCAGCGGTAAAAAAGCCGAACAGGCATTGGTAAAAGCTGATATCACCTGTAATAAAAATATGGTTCCTTTTGATGATAAAAGCGCTTTCGTAACTTCGGGAATAAGGATAGGCACGCCTGCTATAACAACCAGGGGAATGAAAGAGGCTGACATGTCATTTATTGTGGAGAGTATGGATAAAGTTTTAATGAATGCAGATAATGAAACAATTATTGAAACAGTGCGAAAAGATGTAAATAGTTTTATGAAACAGTTCCCTTTATATCCCGAATTAAAATAAAAATATTTTATGATACAACGCACTCAATCACTTTGGTTACTTATTACGGCTGTTTGTAGCTTCCTTACCTTGAAATTTGATTTTTATGCAGGTACTGATGCGGCAGGAATAGCATCACAATTATCAGCTAAAACCAACATGGTATTAACCATTTTGGCTTCAGGTATTGGTACTGCTTCGTTTATCACCATCTTTCTTTATAAACAAAGAAAACTACAAATAAAGATCTGTGCATTTGCCTTTATCGTTTCCGCTATATTCCTTACTTTGTTATTTTTGAAATTAAAAAATTTCGCTAGCGGTACTATTAGCCTCTGGGCTATTTTTTACTTCGCAATACCCCTGTTCTTAATATTTGCAATGAGGGGAATATGGAAAGATGAAAAACTGATAAAAAGCATGGATAAACTCAGATGAATTTTGCAGTATAGCTTATTGCTTTATTTTTAATTCCCTTAGGCGGGCCGCTATAAACCAAATCGCCACCTCCATCGCCAGCTTCCGGCCCCAGGTCAATAATCCAATCGGCCGATTTGATTACATCCACATTGTGCTCAATTACAATAATGGAATGCCCTTGCTCAATTAATGCATTAAATGAAGAAAGTAGCTTTTTTATGTCGTGAAAGTGAAGACCGGTTGTGGGTTCGTCAAAAATAAAAAGTATATGTCCTTGCGCTTTTCCTTTACCCAAAAATGAAGCAAGTTTAACTCTTTGTGCTTCGCCACCGGATAGTGTATCCGATGATTGACCGAGTTTAATATAGCCAAGACCCACATCACACAAAGGTTTTATTTTATTTACAATATCTTTCTCATTTTTAAAAAAATCAATCGCCTCGTCTGCACTTAACTCCAATACGTCATGAATACTCTTGTTTTGGTATGTTACCTCCAGCACTTCTTCTTTAAATCTCTTCCCACCACATACTTCACAAATCAAATGCACATCGGCCAGAAACTGCATTTCCACTACCTGCTCGCCCTCGCCTTTACAAGCATCGCATCGTCCGCCATCCACATTAAAAGAAAAGTGCTTGGGCTGAAAACCGCGGATTTTACTTAGTGGCTGATTAGAAAATAAATCTCTTATTTCATCGTACGCTTTAATATAGGTAACCGGATTACTTCTGGATGACTTACCGATTGGATTTTGGTCAACCATTTCTATTTGCGAAATGTAATCAATATCGCCACTGATGGTTTTATGCAGGCCAACCTTATCTACATACTCGCCCTTTATTTTTTTAAGAGCAGGATATAAAATTTGTTTAACCAGCGTTGTTTTACCGCTGCCACTTACTCCACTCACAACACATAAAACATTTAAAGGAAATTCTACTGTAATGTTTTTTAAGTTATTTTGTTGTGCCTCTTCTACCTTAATTGACCGAATGCCTTTTCGAATATGTACAGGCGGCTCAATTTTTAATTCACCTTTCAGATATCTACCCGTTAAACTTAATTTGTTTGCTATTACTTCCTCATAATTTCCTTCTGCAATAATTTCTCCACCTAAATGACTGGCCAAAGGCCCCATATCAATAATATGATCGGCCTCCCGCATCATCATTTCATCATGTTCCACCACTATTACCGTATTTCCTAAATCACGTAACTGTTTTAAAACGGATATTAATCTTGAGGTATCTCTCGGATGTAATCCTATAGACGGTTCGTCTAAAATATAAAGCGAATTAGTAAGATTGCTCCCTAAACTTCTTGTTAATTGAATACGTTGACTCTCTCCCCCACTTAAACTATTAGCCAGGCGATTCAAGGTAAGGTACCCTAAGCCAACATCCAGCAATGTTTGTAAGCGATGATGTATTTCTATTAATAATCTTTTACCAATTTTTGCATCATAATCCGATAGCGAAAGTTTTTCAAACCACAGCTTTAAATCTTTTACTTGCATTTCGCATAATTCACCAATATGCTTTTTAGCAATTTTTATATACAACGCTTCTTTTCTTAAGCGGTATCCTTTACATTCATAACACATGGTACGCCCCCGGTATCTTGAAAGCAATACCCGGTACTGAACTTTATATAAATTTTGTTCAACTTCCTTAAAAAAATCATTAATACCATAAGCATGTTCATTGCCCTCCCACAATACTTTTAATTGCTGCCTGGTTAGCTGAGCAATGGGCTTATGTACCGGAAAATCGAACTTACGGGCTGCTTTCACAAATTGGTCTTTCCACCAGCTTAATTTTTCTCCTTTCCAGGGAGCCACTCCGTTTTCATATACACTTAGTCTCCTGTCTGGTAAAACCAAATCCTCATCAATACCCAAAACCTGGGAAAAACCTTCACAAACAGGGCAGGCGCCGAAAGGATTATTAAAAGAAAATAAATTAGGCGAAGGTTCTTCAAAAATGATTCCATCCAATTCAAATTTATTAGAAAAATGTAGCAGCTTGTCTCCATTGATTTCTATATACACCTCGCCATCGCCTTCATAAAAAGCTGTTCCTACCGAATCAGCTATTCTATGTTTGTCATCCTCATCAAACGGTTTTACTACAAGACGGTCAATAAGCACATACACGGATGATTTTAAGACAGATTTTGATAATGTAAAATCTTTACTCTCTAATAAATCTTCAATCCGTAATGTTTCTTTATTATGATAAATCCTTGAAAACCCCTTTTGCAATAGGATTTTCAATTCTTCTTTTATATCCCTTTTTTGATGAATCTTAAAAGGTACCAATATCAAAACTTTATCCCCTTCTTTTAATTCAGCAATGGCTTCTACTACATCGTTCACGTCATCTTTTTTTACTTCTTTCCCGCTAACAGGCGATATGGTTTTTCCAATCCTGGCAAATAGTAAACGCAGGTAATCATAAATTTCTGTCATGCTACCCACAGTAGAACGAGGCGTACGGGTTATAACTTTCTGCTCAATGGCAATAGCCGGACTTAACCCTTTAATAAAATCCACATCCGGTTTGTTCATTCGGTTTAAAAACTGGCGGGCATAGGCACTTAAACTTTCGGCATATCGTCTCTGACCTTCCGCATAAAGGGTATCAATTGTTAAAGAAGATTTTCCTGAACCAGATACGCCTGTTACTACAATTAATTTATTTCTCGGAATAGCTACGGATACGTTTTTTAAATTGTGTACCCTTGCCCCCTTAATATATATTGAATCCGTTTTCTTTGCAGAAATGGCTGGTGTTGTATTTGTTCTTTTTACCGTACTCATAAAAGGAGAGCAAATTTAAATGTAACAATTAATTAATTTTCTGTTAATTATTGCTATTTGAATAATTGCAGAAATTACGGTATCGGCAAGTTTTTTTCCCAAAAGTTTGCTGAATTAAAGAAATAAACTACTTTTAATGTGAAATCCAATATTTTCAAAACCAAACACACATCTTTTTGCCTATCGCACAACTTCTACACATTTAGTTTTTAGTCACATTAACAGATTGCCAAACCCAATTAAAATGCGGTTCTATGCATACATTTAACAAACTGACTGATCAGCAGCTAATCCACCTATTTCAGGAAGGAACTCCCGAAGCTCTGGAAACACTTGTAATTCGCTACAAAGACAAAATTTATACCTCCATTTTCCTTTTGGTAAAAGATAAATACTTAGCCGAGGATATTTTTCAGGATGTATTCATCCGCATAATTGATACAGTACGCGGCGGGCGATATACCGAGGAAGGAAAATTTCTTCCCTGGGCTATGCGTATTGCACATAACCTTTGTGTAGATCACTTCCGTAAGCTAAAAAGAACTCCTACCATAAAAACCAACGACAACCAGGATATATTTGAAGTAATAAATTTCAGCGAGGAAGGCGCCGATGTAAAAATGATGAAACGCCAGAGCTACGATCGTGTACGTCGTATGTTGGATTTACTACCGGATGAACAAAGAGAGGTAATAATTCTTCGTCACTATGCCGATTTAAGTTTTAAAGAAATAGCTGATTTAACCAAATGCAGCATCAACACAGCTCTCGGACGTATGCGTTATGGATTAATTAACCTGCGTAAAATGATGGTTGAAAAGCAAATTGCCTTGTAAAATTGTATGTTTTTAATAAGATAGAAAATGCTCCTCTCAGGGAGCATTTTTATTTATTTAACAGAAGATTTAAATGCATCCAGCCCACATTGCAGCCACTTATTAAATTCTGAAGAATTAGGCGTGTACCCCTTTGTTTTAGTTAGCGCTTTTTCATCCGTACTAATAATAGCATACTGGGGTTGTGATACAGCATTAAAGTTTTCAGACTGGAAGGTAGCCCATTTGTCTCCCACGGTAACGATAGATTTATCGGCCCCGGTTTTTGTTTTATACTCTAATTGTTTGGCAGCCGGCAATACCTGTTTTTCATCCACGTACAAGGATACTACTACAAAATCATTTTTCATTTTAGCAACTACATCGGGATCAACCCATACTTTTTCTTCCATACGGCGACAGTTTACACAGGCCCATCCGGTAAAATCAATTAAAATAGGCTTGTTTTCAGCTTTGGCTATCCGCAATGCCTCCTCATAATCTCTTAATGGCTCAATCCCCTTTTCGCAATTAACAGGGTGTGTATATAAACTGTAACAAAGTGGGGGGGGGAAACCGCTGATTAATTTCAGGTTAGCCCATTTTGTATTAGTAATACCCGGCGTTATATACAACGTTGTTATGGAAAATAAAATAATAAAAGCCAGCCTTATTCCTTTTATTTTTTTCACCGGTGAATCGTGGGGGAAACGGATAAATCCAACAAGATATAGTATTATAGCAATCCCAATAACAATCCAGCTACCAATAAAAATCTCTCTTTTTAAAAAGCCCCATTGCGCTACTAAATCGGCATTGGACAGGAACTTGATGGCCATAGCTAACTCCAAAAAGCCAAGTACCACTTTTACAGAAGTTAACCAACCGCCAGATTTAGGCAATGAATGAAGCCACTGTGGAAATAAAGCAAATAAAGCAAAGGGTAATGCCAGCCCGAGCCCAAAACCTCCCATACCAAAGGTAAGTTGTATTGCTCCTCCGTTGTTGGTAAGTGCCCCTGCTAATAAAGAACCTAATATTGGCCCTGTGCAAGAAAAAGAAACAATAGCCAGGGTAAGTGCCATAAAAAATATTCCACCCCAGTTACCTATTCCAGACCTTGAATCAATTTTACTGGCTAAAGATGGCGGTAATCCGATTTCAAAATAGCCGAAAAAAGAAATGGCAAATACAATAAAGATGATAAAGAACAAAAGATTCAGCCATATATTGGTAGAAATATTGTTTAATATTTCCGGGTTTGCCTGGTCAAGCAGATGAAAAGGAAGGCTTAACAATACATAAATCAGAAAAATAAAAAAGCCGTACAACATGGCGTTTGCCGCGCCTTTTTTTCTTTCTGTCGAACGTTTCGTAAAAAAAGAAACTGTTAGTGGTATAAGCGGGAAAACGCAAGGAGTAAGTAATGCAATAAAACCACCAATTAGTCCTAAGAAAAAAATACTGGCTAAGCTTTTTCCTTCCGTATCATCATCTCCACAGGTTGCTACCGGGTTTTTTATATCAATACTTTGAATTTTAATTCTTGTATTGGAAGCAACCCCTCCCTCCATTTCTACTTCCACTTTTTCATCGGTAACGGGAATAAATTCTTCTCCCCCGGCAATATTATAAAGTAGTGTAGCCTTTAATTTTGCGGGAACATCTCCCGTAAATTTTATTTTCAAACTTAATTCCACACCCCCTTCATAAACTTCAGCTGTTGTACCAAGCAATGCGTCATTAATTTTTTTGGAAGAACCTTTTACTTCAATACTTCCTAATTGCACAATAGAGCTATCTGTAAAGGAAAAACGAAGTTGTTCTAACCCTTCGATATCATTATTAGGGCCGTATAAATGCCAGGTATCCTTTATATTCCCTTTACCGTTGATTTCATATTCCTTATCAGCATTTTTTTTGGATGAAAATTGCCATGTAACCTGACCTGTATTTTGTGAATACACCCCAACAGTAAAAAATAACAGCAAAAGGAATATAAAATGTTTCATGAAAAATAGTTTTATAAAAAATCCCGTGAATAACGGGATTCAAAAAATAGTTATTGAATAGCAATGGTAAAAGGAACTTTTGAGGGTGGCAAACAGGATTTGTCGTCGCAAACCATAAACTCTACTTCACCACTTATAGAAGTTTTAGCTTTTGTTTTTAAAGTAACCAGTTGTACAAATTCCACCTTGTCTTTATAATATTTGGAGTTAGACTGTGTGGCCTTATCATATTCTGCAATAAGCTTTCCATTTTCTTTTACTTTTCCCTGTATTGTAATAAGAGGATTTTTTTTAAAAGAGATAGTTGTAGGTAGTGCAATGGCATCAGCATCTAAATTTTGACTATATAAATGCCATCCGCCTTGAATGGTTGCGGCTAACCGTAATTCGTATTTTTTATCGCCAATTTTTTTGGCAGCATACGTCCAGGTTACCTTTGTTTTGGATTGTGCCATTACTAACAATCCAAAAAATAAAGCTACAACAGTACAAATAATGTGTTTCATCGGTATTTATTTCTTTTAAAAGTGCAATTATAGCACCAAATAAAAATTGGTTTGGTAATATTTATGACAAAGGGAAAACGGCTAACCGATAAATTAAGCTAACTCAGGCTGTTCAATAAGCCGAAGATTTTTAATTAACAAAGTTTTAAATACTTTACGTCCATCTATATTACCCAGGGCTTCGCTACAGGCTCTTTCCGGGTGGGGCATCATGCCAAAAACATTGCGCTTTGCATTACAAATTCCAGCTATATTATTTTTAGCACCATTGGGGTTAGCTTCATTAGTTATGTTACCCATTTTGTCACAATAACGATAAATAATTTGCCCATTGTTTTCCAACTGCCTCAAGGTGTTTTCGTCCGCATAATATCTGCCTTCTCCATGAGCTATGGGTATCATTAATACTTCTCCGTCATCGCCTTTTATAAAAACGTTTTTGCAAATAAATTGTTGGTTTGCATTACGCAATAAGGCGCCAGGCAACAGGCCGGATTCACACAAGATCTGAAACCCATTACAAACGCCCAATACTTTACCGCCTTTATTGGCAAACTCAATTACACTTTGCATAAGCGGGCTAAACCGGGCTATGGCGCCGCAACGTAAATAATCGCCATAAGAAAAACCACCGGGTAATACAATGCAGTCGTCTGTATTAAACAAACTCAAGTCTTTATCTTTATGCCAAAGCATGATTACTTCCTGTTTAAGATCATGTTTCAGGGCATTATATATATCTCTATCGCAATTAGAACCCGGAAATACAATTACGCCAAACTTCATTTGATGGGAGTTGAGCAGCAAAGTTAAAAAAACGGTAGTAATAAGCTTTAAAAAGCACACATTCTTTTTCTCACAAAAAGAAAGATAGAATTATAAACAAAATAGTTAGCCAGTGCAAAAAACCCGGGAAAATGGATTGCCTGGGATAAAAGTAAGCAGCTCCATGGAAACACGCCAGGGGAATAGCCGATAATATCCAGTAATCAAAAGCTGATGTAGAATTAAAAAGGGGTATAAAAAGTGAAATGAGAAAATAAAAACGCATTAACGCCCAACTTTTCCGCACTTGTATCAGCATGCGGTTTGTATTAGCCTGAACAAAATACATTCCAACCAGGAGAGGGAAAACAAGCAAACTTGTGCGTGCCCAAAACCATTTTAATTTAAAATCGGGATAATTAAATGATACTTCCGGCAAGATCGTTGCAAAATTAAGTTTGTCCGTTAAAAACAAATAAACGAATAGAAAATAATACGGAGTAAGTATGCCTAATAAAGCTACTATCCATTCGGTAATTTTAAAGGGGCGAAATACCAGTAACGCTATTACTAACAATACCAGTAAGAGTAAAGACGGCACATAAAAAAAAGAAGCTATCCCAAAACCCATTCCTATATTGAACAAAAGGGTTTTCGGGTTAGGATTTTTATACAAAGAAACCATTCGAGGCCATGCCCATACCATTACTGAATTGGCGATTAATACTGATGAAAGATAATTCCAATTCGGTATCAGGGAAGTTACCAAAAGGTAGGCCATTGCTACCAGGTAATTAGGCGTGTACATAAGCCGCTGCTCATTTATAAGCCTGTTTAAGGTTAAAGATTGCGTAAACAATAAAATGTAAGTAATAACAGGATAAATAACCGGAAAACCTGCTGCTGATTTATTTAAAAAGCTTAATAATTCGTGATATAAAAAGCCATCGGTTACTTCGGCAACAGGTAAATGTGGGTGCAGCAAGTAGGGTAATTTTATTAATAATCCATAAATCATTAATAAAAAAACGTTCGTAGTACTATTTTCCCGGTAGATGCTTATCAACGCAAATACAATTTGTTACAAATCAAATTTAAAAAAAGCAGTCCGCTAAAAGAAAGGTTTATTATAAAAATTCCACTTTGGCAAAACTTATATAGTTGCGGTAAATGCAGGGAGCTATTAATTGTTTTGCACTAACCTGTTTGCTCAACCGTATAAGTACATCGTACCCCCTGTCCATATTTTTAAATGGTGGTATGCGGCTGAGTTTCCCGTCAGGCCCAACTGCTTGTGCTAATAAAATGGGAGTGCGCCGTTGCCATTCATTGTAGAGAAAATGTAGTTCACCACCAAGGTTCATAAGTTGATACGAGAGCAAATTATCTGTATCATCATCAAACTGGCTTTTATTTATTATACTACTCCATTGAAGCTTACCCGTATTATCTAAAGACAACACCATAATATTGTCAGCATAATACCTTATGGATTGTAAATTGTTAAAGCGATTCCATCCCCATCCCCAATTGTTCCATGGGCTCCAGGCATAATAATCAAAGGGGGAGTAAAACGGATTACCATACAAATAATCCCACCGATTCCAGGATGTGCCTCGTGAACTGGTATAATTACTTTCACTGGTAAGTACGAACCCTCCATCTCCTTTTATGATTATATGCTTAATAAAATAATCATTAAATGCTGCCTTGCTATTTACATCTCCTTTTGCCAGTTTTCTTAATTCGTCGCTAAATTCTATTTGTGAAGCTGAAACAGGGTCATTTAACTCCCAATTTAAAATAACAGAATAAAGCCCTGCTATATTATCTCTTTTCTTTCTGGAATAAAACGAAGTAACTACGTATCGTTTATTATAATTATCAATTTTTAACCGTACCTCATCAAGATAAATGTCTTTAAACGGGAGTTCGGTTACAACAGGCATAGAATCCGTTAGTTTTTTTACTACCAGTTTACACTGTGAAATATTATCTCTGTTAAAGTTGCCGTGTCCTTGCAAAAAAGCAAAATCACCGTTATTCGTTACGGCAAAATCATTAATAATATCATTATGCTCGTCTATGGTATAGGCCCACCTTCTTCTGTTTTGTAATTGAAATTGTGGGTCAAAAAGCATGGTAGTTATTGTAAGGTTGTCTTTATTTTTTCCTTTAATTTTAAACACCATCACTTTCTGTTTATCCTCACTAAAAACAGTTGTATAAATTTTATTATCACCAAACACCCCTATTTGTGTAGTGTCCAATTCAATGGGCTCTCCTGTTTTTTTCCCGTCCGCTCCTATTTTAACTCCCATACAATAAACAACTCCACGTTTTTGATATTGGTAAATCAATAGACTATAATCGTTATAACTTATAAAATCTTCATTAATTGTTCTATCTGGCATAAAAGTCAGCTCCTCTTTTGCCTTTTGCTTCATATCATTGTCATAAACAGCAATGAAATGACGGTTACGATAATTCTTGTAAATGAGGAAATTACCTTTCATTTTACCAAGTATTTCAAACTGCATCTGACGAAAATCATCCCGGTCGGGCTCCGCATATACCACCCTTTGGGGGTATAAAGAGGAAACTGATACCATCATCAGCATCAGTAAAAAGAACAGGCTTTTATTAAGACATTTCATAAAAACTATTTCTATTGTAAATGTATTACTTACCATGAAATTACTAAGAGACTTTCGTAAAAATGAACTTTGATTAAAATGAGATGTTAAATTTTATGAAATTACATATTGATTAATTTTAATCTGCCAAATTATGCCTGTTGTACTAATAGCCGGGGGAACCGGTTTTATAGGAACTGCTTTAACGGATTATTTACTGAAAAGGAACTACACTGTCATTGTAATGAGCCGATCAGTAAAAGGACAACCTTTTGTATTAAAGCCTAATACAATCAATTTTGCCAGTTGGAATACGGATACCCAAACTATGGATATTGCTGCTTTGACTACTGCAGATTACATCATTAATTTAGCAGGTGCAGGGATAGCTGAAAAAAGGTGGACACCCAAAAGAAAAATGGAAATACAGCAAAGCCGTATTAAAAGCGGTAATACTATTGCTAAATGTTTAAAGGAAAGTAACCACCGGGTAAAAGGTATTATCAGCGCTTCAGCCATCGGATGGTATGGTAGCGACCCCAAAATTCCCAATGATCACCCTTTTACTGAGGACGCTAAAGCCGATAATGATTTTTTAGGCAAAACCTGTCAGCTTTGGGAGGAAAGCGTGGAAGAAATTTCTACTTTGAATATTCCGTTAATTAAATTAAGGATTGGTATTGTTTTAAGTAATAAGGGTGGTGCGTTAAAAGAGTTTATAAAACCACTACAGTTTGGAATTGCCGCCATTTTAGGAAATGGGAAACAAATGATAAGCTGGATCCACATTATTGATTTATGCCGGATAATAGAGTATGCTATTCAGCATGAAAAGATGGAAGGTGTTTATAACGCAGTAGCGCCAAAGCCGGTTAATAACAAAACGCTTACAATGGAATTGGGCAGGAAATTGAAAGGCAAATTTTTTATCCCATTATATGTTCCTGCATTTGTATTAAAACTGGCGCTGGGTGAAATGAGTATCGAAATACTGAAAAGTACTACGGTGAGTTGTAAAAAAATTCAGGATGCCGGCTTCACTTTTTTATATCCGTCTATTGACGCTGCTCTGGCTGATTTACACAAACAATAAATGGGTTATCGCTCCACCAATTGGAAAAAGCTTTAATAACAGATTTCCCATTTTATTGAAATGCAACCAAGGCATTTTTAAAGCATTGATATTTTTTGCACCTCTTCCCTTATTGGGGACAGGGTTACCCTCTTCGTGACGGAGGAATACTGCTGCATTACATTGGTAATAGGGTTGAAAATATTCCCTCTTATACACACAATGCCAACGACGTCCATGTTTCTTCCTGGTCTGACGTCCTCGTCTGACCAGCCCTTTGATTAAAACGTTATACCAAGATATTTCTCAGCCAGCTCTTTATTGCAAAATGACACTTTATGAACTCCTTTATAAAAACAAAAGGATGACCAAGCCCAATTTTCAGCTTTATCAACTAACCCTGCTCTAACTGGATTTTGATGTATATACTCGAAACAGCTCAGCAAATAATTTTGTAAATACAAAAAGCTTAAAGATTTATAATCTTCGGAAGAAAGACATTTTGATTTTGTTTTAGGTCTGAATAATGACCCTGTTCTGTTATTAGACTTATTAAAATTGTGAGCGTAACCGCTCAATAACTTTCTAAAACCATTTGTTATCGGGTCCAACAACAAACCGCCCTGCTTTTCAAATTTTTCGCATCTTTCATCTGTATAAACCATAAAATGAAAATGGTTAGGCATCAGGCACCAGCAAATAGTTTCGCAATGAGGAACAACATATGCATTATAGAGATCTATAAATGAATGGTAATTCTTATCATCAAAAAATAATAGCTGTTTATTATTACCCTCATTGTAAATATGATAAAAATTTTCAGGAATAAATCTCATACTCCAAGTTTAATTCAATATCTAACCAAACATATCAGACGAGGACGTCAGACATGTTTAGTTGCGAACAGGCTTACCACCCTTCAAAACACTTTGTATTCTTTCCAATGTTTTCTTTTCACCAGTCAGACTTAAGAAAGCTTCTCTTTCTAAATCCAACAGGTATTGTTCGCTTACTAAAGTAGGCTCACTTAAATCGCCACCGCACATTACATAAGCCAGTTTTTTAGCAACTACCGAATCATGGTCTGTTGCATAACCAGCTCTCCACATGCCATTGATGCCAGCATACAAGGCACCCAGGGCAGAACGACCCAACACTTTCACATCTTTTCTTTGAACAGGAGTTACATAACCGTCTTCATACAATTCAATGACTGATTTTTTAGCATCTGCAATTCTTCTACCAATATTCATCACAACTTCGTCCTTTCCTTTGCGATAGATACCCAAATCAAATGCCTCGTGTGCAGAGGTGGCCACTTTGGCCGTAGCTATGGTTAAGAAACGATTTTTTAACGTAATGGTTTCCGGCTCATCTTCATGCATTTCATCAGCAGCTCTTAGCACAAATTCTTTCGTTCCGCCACCGCCGGGAATTAAGCCAACGCCTAATTCCACCAAGCCTGTGTAAGTTTCTGCAGCTGCACAAACTTTATCACTATGTAAACTCAATTCGCATGCTCCACCTAACGCCAATCCATGAGGAGCAACTACCACCGGAACAGACGAATATCTTGCCCTCATCATAGTCTGCTGAAACATACGTATAGCCAAATCCAATTCATCATATTCCTGTTCTATTGCCAGCATGAAGATCATTCCTACATTAGCTCCGGCACTGAAATTGGCGCCTTCGTTTGCAATTACCAGTCCTTTATATTTTTCTTCCGCCAGTGAAATGGATTTATTGATTCCTTCCAACACTTCACCACCAATGCTTCCCATTTTGGTGTACCACTCCAATCCAATTACATCATCACCTAAATCATAAGTACGGCAGGCGGCATTTTTCCATAGCGTTTTCCCTTCAAAGTTTTTCATCACAATAAAGGCCCCCTCCTTGCCTCCCCCCACAGGGGAGGTATAGCCACCGCTCAACGGCGAATAACACAAACGATTGCCATTCTCAACTTTATAAAATGAAGTAATCCCTTTCGCAATCATTTCATCCACCCAAGCAGCCACAGAATAACCGGCAGCTTTCATCGCTTCAGTTGTTTTTGATACATTCAGCACATCCCAACTTTCAAATGCACCAATCTCCCATCCAAAGCCCGCCATCATCGCATCATCTACACGATATATTTCATCACTGATTTCAGGAATACGATGTGAGATATAAGAGAACAAACCATAATGAAAATGACGATAGAACTCACCTGCTTTATCAGCACCGCCACACAACATTTTTAATCTTGTTCTTAAATCATCAATAGGCTTGGCTGCTTCTACTGATGCAAACTTTGGTTTTTGTCTTGCACCATATTCCATGGTTTTCAGGTTCAATGTCAATATTTCTTTTTCACCAGCACTACCCTTTGTTTTCTTAAAGAAACCTTGTCCGGTTTTATCACCCAGCCAGTTATTAGTTACCATTTTATCTAGCCAGGCAGGAATAACAAAGGTGCTTCTTGCTTCATCATTGGGACAATTATCATACACACCCTTCGCTACTTTCACCAAGGTATCAATGCCAACTACATCTGCGGTTCTGAATGTTGCAGATTTTGGACGACCAATGATTGGACCCGTTAATGCATCCACATCATCAATCGTCAATCCCAACTTATCTACCAATCCAAACAATGCCATGATACCATACACACCAATCCTGTTAGCGATAAAGGCCGGCGTGTCTTTACACAACACCGTGGTTTTTCCCAAATACAAATCACCGTAATGCATTAAGAAATCAACCACCGCAGCATCTGTGTATGGAGTAGGAATAATTTCTAACAAGCGCAAATAACGGGGTGGATTAAAAAAGTGCGTACCACAAAAATGTTTCTTGAAATCATCGCTTCTTCCTTCGGCCATCAAATGAATGGGAATACCGGAAGTGTTGGAAGTAATTAATGTGCCCGGCTTACGAAGCTTATCAACCTTTTCTAAAACCTGTTGTTTAATATCAAGTCTCTCTACCACCACTTCTATCACCCAGTCATAACCGGCTATATCTTTCATGTTATCATCAAAGTTGCCGGTAGTAATGCGCTTCACCACATCTTTAGTAAACACTGGAGAAGGATTGCTTTTTATTGCAGCCGCCAGCGCATCGTTAACGATTTTATTTTTATCAACAGGTTTGCCTGCTCCCCCTTCAGGGGGTTGGGGGGGTGCAATATCCAACAACAACACCTGTAACCCCACACCTGCAAAATGGCAAGCAATACGGCTGCCCATTACACCGCTACCAAGAACAGCCACTTTTTTAATGATACGTTTGTTCATGATTATTTTTATTGCTCACAGATTGCACAGATTTATACAGATAAAACCGGAACAGCCTGTGAAGTTTTATAACTTAATTTATTATTCGAATTAAATGTTCTTTATCAACCAATAATGCTGCATGGAAATTTATAAAAAGACCTAATTTCTTATCAGTCAGTTTTAAATAAGTCTGCAGCCGTTTTTGTGAACGTCATGCAATGTTTCCACAGATTTAATTTCAATTATAACAGCATCATTCACCGGCACATCAATCCTGAACCCAAGTTCGAGTTGCACACCATTATAATTTATCGGAACAACCCTACTTGAGTCTTTGCATCCAAACCAACCTGCATTAACACATACACCAAAGCTGCTTCCTAAACACTTTCCAATAAACCGGAGCCAAGTTCATTATGCACTTTAAATATAGTACCCCGAATCTTGTAAGTAAGGTCATCCAAATGCATCTGAACAGGTTTTAAAAAATCTGTGTTCATCCGTGCAATCTGTGAGAAACACAATTTAGTTAGCTATGCAACTAATTTAAAAACGAAGTTAAGGGATTTTATAAATGGAAAATAAAAAGCCATCCCATTAACAGGATGGCTTTATGTTCGATGGTCTTTTTAACTAACCCCAATAATCAATATCACATTTTTATTGTCGGTTTCTTTAATTGCATAATTCTCATGTCTGCAATTAATAACACATAATAACTGTATCGGCTTATTAATAGGTTTAAAAGTTCTCGGGCTTTTAAAATTGTAAGAATAACACTTTTAAAAAATCACCAGGCAAACTGCTCAAAATAAAAAAGCACCAAGTTATTATCTACCGACTTTCGCCTGTATCTTACTAACCCGATGCTTTCAGAGAAGTTTCATTATCTTGTCAAAAGATTCTGTTTACCTCCCTTCTTGATTTAGCCTTTTTAGGGGCTACATCAATTGTAAATCTAATATACAACTGTGCTTAAGCCGATTCCAAATTTATTAGGTCAACAATATACACCAGTTGTTCACCAAGTTATCCACTTTTTTGCCGGTAAAAGAATTTTTATTGCTTTTTTCTGAATAGGGAGTAACAATACAGAACATTAGAAATTAATACCTTATAATGAAATATGTATAGGAAGTAAGCTACATGCCTGTTTTACATTTAGCCATTGAAACACGGATACAAATACAGGAAAATGTTCTTTTGAAATTAGACTTGACAAAAATTCAGAAAAAAACATTTATGGTGTTGCAAGTTCAGTCGCCACCTCTTCTTCCCTATTTTCATTCCATTCCACAATAAAATTATTTTTCCCTTCTCCGGTTAGTATAGTCATATACCGTTGCTGAGAAAGCTCCAGTAACGATAAAAACAGGAATATGGCGTGAATCCGATCTATACAAATGTCAAATATTTTTTCAAAGGATATCGCCTTTTCTTTTCGCACCATCTCCAGCATGTAATCTCTACTATCTTCCATGGTGTAATTATACTGCACTACTGTATGTACAGGTCTGTTCTCCCGTTCCTGCATGCGTTTCATCACCCGCTCAAACGTTTTCATCAGTTTAAACAAGGTAATGGATTGGATTTCAGTTCCTTCGCCTGATTCCTCTCCTATTTGCATCAATTCTTTCAAAACATTCCCCCGCTTAAGCATTTGCATACGCCTGGCTTCCATTTCGGCCATCTGCAATGAAGCTTCTTTATAGCGTTTGTATTCAAGAATTTTATCAATGAGTTCCTGTCTCGGGTCTAATTCATTCCCCTGTGCATCCAGTTCTTTACGTGGTAAAAGCATTTTTGCTTTTATGCGCATCAATGTTGATATAAAAAGGATAAACTCACTGGATAACTCAATATTTAGCTTTTCAGCACTGTGAATAAAGTTCAAAAAATCCTTAATAATACGAGTAATGGGGATATCATATATATCCAATTCATCCCTCTCAATAAAAAATAAAAGCAAATCAAAAGGGCCTTCAAATTGAGATAACTTTATATTATACGTAGTTGTGTTCACCAAGCTAAATTTATCTTTTCAAATAAAACTTCTTCTCAGGTTAGAGGCGCAAACCTACATTAATTTTTTCTTTTTGTTACCGATAAAGTGTAAGAAAATAAACACAAATAAACTATAAACGAGCAAAAAACTCAATCTCTTACAATACTCACAGAGCGTACGGTTTACAACCGTTTTACCAAGTATTCCACTTTTAAAAATTACTTAAACCCGGCGATTCCTATCTATTTGACAGCTGGGTAAAAAAGAATTTTAAATTCATCGAAAATAAAGAACCAGTATTTTGTTCCGTTATTTCCTCAAAGAATCTCTTATTTCCGTCAGTAATTTATCGGTAGAAGATAACGCAGGTGGTGCCTGGGGTGTTTCTTTCTTTCTTTTGTTAATAGCTTTAATTATCAAAAACAAAAAGGCTGCAATTATAAGAAACTTTACTGCAGCAGAGATTGCAATGCCATATTTTAACTCTGCTTCTCCAACTCTTATTAATAAAGAATCAAAGTTTATTCCTCCTGTAATTATGCCAACAACGGGCATTAAAATACTATCAACAACAGCCCCCACAATCGCACTAAAAGCTGAGCCAATTACTATACCAATGGCAAGGTCTGTCACGTTGCCTTTTAAAGCAAATTCTTTAAATTCTTTAATAAGTCCCATAAAATTAATTTCAGGTTTAGATATAATGTAATAATAACCGTTTCTTCTAAGGCAGGATATATAGAATAAAATTAAAAATAAATAACAGAAATAAATAAAGTTTTCATGTTATTACATATCACTCTTTTTTAAAACCCGGATACCGCATATTCAATCGTTTAAGTAAATCAACCAACATTTTTGCTATTATAAATTCTTTATACCAATTTTGATCGGCCGGCACAATTGTCCAGGGTATAACATCGCAATTAGAAAAACAATCTTCATACATTTTCATATACACATCCCATAGTTTCGCTTCTTCAAAGTCTTTTTCATTGTATTTCCACATTTTAGCCGGATCTTTCATTCTTTCCACTAACCGTTCGTGTTGCTCCCGAGGTGATATATGAAGATAGAATTTAAGTATTTGCGTTTTATTATGTTGTTGAAGTAAACTTTCAAAATCATTAATAGCCTTCATTCTTTCCAGAGCTGTTTTATCATCACACCAGTTATGAACACGAGTTACCAGTACATCCTCATAATGTGAACGGTTAAAAATCTGAATCATTCCCCTCCCCGGAGCAGCGGCGTGAGCCCGCCACAAGAAATCGTGAGCCAATTCCTCAAAAGTTGGTGCTTTAAACGATTTTACTGTTACTCCTTGTGGATTTAATTGTCCAAACACTTTGCGTATTACTCCATCTTTACCACTTCCATCCATCCCTTGTATCACCACCAATACAGAATGCTTACCTTCTGCATATAAAAGATTCTGTAGTTCATCAAGGTCTTTTAAAATTTTAATCGTTTCTTTTTTAGTTTCCTCTTTATCCAGACTCTTTGGCGCCTGGGTGCTTATTTCATTAAGCTTAATTTTTCCCATTTTAAAATTCTTTACATTTAAAATTATTCTATTCTTTTCAAACAAATCCCCAACTTTGCGCAAAATTATTTTTAGTGAAAGCGAAATGGTTGGATTGGTCAATCTTTATAGGGCTTTGTTTAATATGGGGTAGCTCTTTTATTTTAATGAAAAAAGGCATGTTTAACGCAAACGGTGCTCCAACACTTACAGCTTTTCATGTAGGGGCGTTACGAATGCTTTCGGCGGGAGTTTTACTCTTGCCCGTTGCAGTAAATAAATTCAGAAATCTTTCCGTTAAGCATTTTAAATTAATATTAATATCCGCTTTATTCGGAAGTTTTTTCCCTGCTTTTTTATTTTGTATAGCCGAAACAAAAATAAACAGTGCCCTGGCTGGCACTTTAAATGCACTAACTCCTTTATTTGTAATCACCATAGGAACTTTATTTTTCAATACCCAAGCCGGTATTCGAAAAATAATAGGCGTCGTTGTAGGTTTTATCGGTTGTGCCCTCCTTTTTCTTTCTCATGGTTATAAAAACCTGGGGTATATTGGCTATGCGTTATTTATTTTATTAGCCACTATGTTTTATGGCATTAATGTAAATACTATTCAACGTCATCTTAAAGAAATCACTTCTTTACAAATAGCTGCCATAGGGTTTTCGGCTTTAATTCCGGCCTCCCTTTCTGTTTTGTATTTCACTAATTATTTTTCGTTACCACTGTTACAGCAAGATTATTTATTATCTACGCTTTTCTCATGCATTCTGGGCATATTAGGCACTGCTTTTGCCTCTATAATTTTTTATGCACTAGTTAAGCGTACCGGCGGTCTATTTTCGTCCCTGGTTACTTATGGAATCCCGTTTGTTGCAATTGGATGGGGCTTAATAGCGGGAGAAGAAATAACACTTTTACAAATTAGCTGCCTTGTAGTTATACTGCTGGGGGTTTACATAGCCAACAAGCAGTAAAAAAACTGGTTATTTAGCTTAGATAACCGGTTTGTTGCAAAAAAGGTATAAGCTTATACAGACATTATTTCTTTATCTTTTGCTTCAAGATGCTTTTCAATTTGTACTATAAATTTATCAGTTATATCCTGCACATCCTTTTCTGCATCTTTTGCAGCATCCTCACTCAATCCCTCTTTTGATAGTTTTTTAATCCTTTCAATAATATCACGTCTAATATTACGGATTGCCACTTTGGAGTGCTCCCCTTCATTATTAACTTTTTTTACCAGTTCTTTTCTTCTTTCCTCTGTTAAGGGAGGCAGGAACAAACGAATTTGAACACCGTCGTTTTGTGGGGTAATACCTATATTGGCCGCAATAATAGACCTTTCAACAGGCTGCAGCATATTTTTTTCCCACGGTTGAATTATAATAGTTCGTGCATCCATTACTGTTATATTTCCTACCTGATTAATGGGGGTGGGAGATCCATAATAATCTACAACCAACCCATCAAGCATTTGAGGATTTGCTCTGCCGGCCCTTATTTTTACCAATTCTGCTTCCAAATGAGCAATAGCTTTTTGCATATGGTCTTTTGTCTCATTAAGCAATGCTGAAATATCTACCATAAAAAAAATTTAGCGCAGCAAAGCTAATTAATCAGTTGCAAAAAAGACAAAAAGATGAATACTTATTCATCATTAGCAGCTGGCTTGGGAGAGATGATGGGGATAATTTTTGTTTTTTTGCTGGTTTTTCCCGAGCCCCCCGATTGGGCTTCTGTAGCAAGTAGTTTTGCTTTGGGTCGGGTGTAGAGTAATATTGAGATAATGGAAAATCCTGTGCTAATAAGCCCTAAAATAAGCCAGGTGTTGCCAATTTCACGAAAAGTGTAGGCAATCAAAGCAAAAATAATATTTGCCAGCACAATTGTAAACGTTATCATCTTATGCGACATTCCCCGATCAAGCAATAAATGATGAATATGATTCCTATCCGGAGTAAATGGGGAGCGGCGATTTAAAATACGAATGGAAAAAACCCTCAATGTATCAAACAAAGGAACCATTAGGATGGCAAATCCAATAGCTGGCGCAGTTGTAAGAGGACCATCACCATCTGTGTTATTGGCAGTATTAATAAATTTAATTACCAAAATCGCATTGATAAGCCCTATCAGCATGGCCCCGGTATCACCCATAAAAATTTTTGCCGGAGAATAATTAAAAATTAAAAAAGCCGCAAGAGCTCCCGATAATGAAAGCCCCATTACCGCAAGTGTTATTTGATGCATACTTAAAAAGTAAACTCCAAATACAGCAGACGTAAACATTCCCAAGGTACCCGCTAATCCATCCACACCATCAATTAAATTAAAAGAATTTATTACCACAATAACTGTAAAATAACTAAGAACCAAGCCGAAAAACTCAGGTAATTGGTCAAATCCCATAAAACCGTGCATGCTCATAATTTGAATGCCGCCTTTATAGATAATAATGAAAGCCGCCAACAACTGGCCAAGAAATTTTTTAAAAGGAGACAAAACAAGAACATCATCTTTTAGTCCGAGGAAAAAAATTACCAAAGAAGCCGCTATGTAATACTGAAGTTCTGAAGTCTGTTCGGGTGATGAAATTAAAATTGCTAATAAAAACCCTGCATAAATACCCACACCACCAAGAAAAGGAACAGGGTAGGTATGTACTTTCCTTTCATCTGGCTTATCATGTAATTTTTTAATATCCGATACCCTGATAATTACAGGAATAGCGTAAAAAGTTACAATAAAAGCAATTGAAATACCAATCAAGACGTGATCCATGCAGTTTGTTTTTTAAGCTATGAAAAGGTTTGGCTGCTTCCTCTAATTTACTGCTCCGCGAACTTAAGATAAATATTGAAAAAATGTGATCGTAATTCTACTTGAAAAACCAGCATTTCATCCACATAAACGCTATTTATGTTGAAAAAGTTTGTCCGTTGCCTTAAAAAAAACCGTTAGTTTCGCCCCAATTTTTTAAAAAATGGCTGAATTAAAGGATATAGCATCACAAATACGTAGAGACATCGTGCGCATGGTTCATGGTGTGCAAAGCGGGCACCCGGGTGGATCCCTTGGTTGCACGGATTATTTAACGGCACTTTATTTTAAAGTAATGCAGCATAACCCCAGTTTCAACATGGATGCTGTAAATGAAGATGTATTCATACTTTCCAACGGTCATATTTCACCAGCCTTTTATTCTACACTTGCCCGCAGTGGATATTTCCCCATAACTGAATTAAAAACTTTTCGACAAATAAATTCTCGTCTTCAGGGGCATCCGGCTACTCATGAGCATTTACCCGGCGTTAGAATTGCCTCGGGATCCTTGGGACAGGGTATGAGTGTAGCAATTGGTGCTGCTATAACCAAAAAATTAAACGGAGAAAAAAATATTGTTTATTCTTTACATGGTGATGGAGAATTAGAAGAAGGACAGATATGGGAAGCGGCTATGGCTGCAGCTCATCATAAAGTGGATAACCTGATTGCTACGGTGGACTGGAATGGACAACAAATTGACGGCCCTACAAAAAAAGTTATGAACGTAGGGGATTTAGTTGCTAAGTTTTCTGCTTTTGACTGGCAGGTTTTGCTTTTGGAAAAAGGAAATGATATAGATGAAGTGGTGGCTACCTTGGAAAAAGCTAAAACATTTGTAGGAAAAGGAAAACCCATTGTTATTTTGATGAAAACAATAATGGGAAAGGGAGTTGATTTTATGGAAAATAGCCATGAATGGCATGGAATAGCACCCAATGATGAACAGTTGCAAAAAGCCCTGGCTCAATTACCTGAAACATTGGGAGACTATTAAAACAACTTTACCCAACCAAACAATAATACCCACACAGGTTCGTATCTGCCTATACCTTTAACTCAAATGGCTGATTAGCTGCTTTGTTGGCGGGCACCCAGGAGGCAGATAAAGCCACTAAAAAAATGGTAAGAGCTATGGTAATTAAATCGGTCATTAAAATTTTTACAGGGTAATAATTTATAACAAATGAATCACCCTGAAGAGGAATGAATTTATATTTCTGCTGTAATAAGCATAGGATAATAGCTGGCAGCATGCCGGCAATGGCACCCACTCCAGCCAGTAATATCCCCTCACTTAAAAATATCTTTTTAATAAAATTACGATCAGCGCCCATTGCCTGCAAAACCTGTATATCTTTCTTCTTTTCAAGTACAATCATGGTTAAAGCCCCAATCATATTAAAAGCCGCTATTATTAAAATCATTGCAAGTATGCCAAATATCACCCATTTCTCTACTTGCATTACCGAGTATAAAGTTTTGTTTTGTTCATAACGGTCTTCTATCTTGAATAGATAATTGAACTGTTTTTTCAGACTCTCTTTGGCTTCCCGTGTGTTTACTCCTTTTTTCAACTTTATTTCAATCCCGCTATATTCGTTTTCTGCAAAGCCCATTTGCCTTTTCATAAACTGCAAGTTTGTAATGATATATTTGTTATCAAAATCCTGCTGAATGGCGAACGTACCCACCGGCAAAATATTACCCTGGGGCAAAGATGCTGAAGGCTCATTTGACGCCACTGCTTTTTTAGGCAGATAGGTTGTGATTTGATATATGTTATTAATCGTATTCAAATCCAGTAATCCTTCCACACCAGCGCCTAGTACAGCGTATGGGTTTTCACTGGTGCCAAGGTTAAATTTTCCTCTTACTATTTTTCCAGCTACTCCTGTTACTTTGTTATAATTATCATCCACTCCTTTCATAATCACAATCGTTTGATGATTGCCATTTATAACAGCGGCCTTTTCTTCTGTAACTCTTGTATAATAATCAATATACCTGTTGTCAGAAAGTGCTTGTAATTGCTCAGGGGAAACAAAAATTGTTTTTCCCGCAGCAGGAGAAATTTTGATATCAGAATAAAAAGATGAATAAAGCGATTTTACCAAACCTTCAAAACCATTATAAACGCTTAACACCAATACTAATGATGCTGCGCCAACAGCAATAGCTACAACGCTTACCCAGGAAATGATGTTGATGGCGTTAGTACTTTTTTTGGCTCTAAAGTATCGTAAGGCAAAAGTGTTGTACAAACCAATAAAAGTTTAATAAATAAAATTATTCCATATCTTTTTTATCGTTATGGATTTTCTTAAATAGCTCTTCCATTTTAAAAACATGGTCAAGCGTGTCGTCTGCATAAAACTTTAATTCCGGAATACGTCGTACCTGGTGCTTAATACGTTCAGCCAATTCCTTTTTAATCTCCCATGACTTAGATTCAATTTTATGCATGACTGATTTTTTGTCTTTAACCTGAAAAAGACTCAGATAAATTCTCGCTTCCAGCAAATCAGGGGTAATTTTTACAGATGCAATAGAAATCATTCCACCTTCCAGCATACTTAAACCCATGCGCTGAAAAATGGTGTTCAATTCTTCATTAATAATTCCAGCCACCTGTTTTTGTCGTTTTCCTTCTTCCATATATAATATTAATACAGCTTTGAGGGGTAAAATTAACTACTTTTGCTCCTTTTAAGCGAGTTTTGATAAAATGAAGAAATATTCCCGGTTATTTAAATACCTAAAGTTTTATAAAGGCAATATCTTTTTATATTTTTTGTTCACCTTGTTGTCTATCGTTTTTTCTTTGATATCATTGGGAACATTGCCATTCTTTCTTCGTTTAATTTTTTCAAAAGAAAATCTCGTGCTTCAAAAACCGCTTGACCTTAAGAACTCAGGCGATTTAATTCAATTTATTAACTACTATTTGAGTAACCTGATTCAAGTAAATGGGCCGATAGCGGCTATTGTTTTTATCTGCGGGGTAGTGCTTATTTCTGTTTTTTTAAAAAACGTATTTCTTTATTTTTCGTATTACGTACTGGCTCCTATTAAAAATTCCATCATGACACGGTTACGGGAGGAGCTTTATAATAAACTGCTTCGTTTACCGATTGCTTATTTTACAGAACAACGCAAAGGTGATATTATGAGTCGTATGACCAACGATATCGGAGAAGTTGAGTCATCTGTTGTTGGCACCTTGGAAGGATTCATTAAAGATCCTTTAAATATCATAATCATACTCGGTACCTTAGTTTACATCAGCCCTAAACTTTCTTTGGTTCTTTTTATCTTTTTACCACTCACAGGAGTTATTATCGGGAGAATAAGCCGTTCTTTAAAAAAGCAATCGAATATTGCTGCTATTAAACTGGGAGAAGCTTTATCGGTACTTGATGAAACACTTGGTGGTTTGCGTATTATAAAATCTTTTAACGCCGAGGCAAGGATAAATGAAAAATTTACCCGTACGAATCTTGATCTTTTTCATTTACGTAATAAAATGCAGTATCGCAGAGACCTTGCATCTCCCCTGAGTGAATTTTTGGGCGTAAGTGTACTTTGCGGGATCTTGTACTTTGGCGGTCAACTTGTATTGGGTGGAAATGCCGATGGATTGGAGGCTGAGGGCTTTATTATGTATGTCGGAATATTTACACAAATAATCAACCCGGCCAAATCGCTTTCTACTTCTTTTTATAATATGCAAAAGGGTAGCGCTGCCATTACGAGAATTGAAGAGGTGTTAAAAGCTCCTATTACTGTTAACGACAATCCAACAGGAAAAAAGATTCATTCTTTTGAACATACTATACAATTTAAAGAGGTTCAGTTTTTGTACGATGATTACCCTATTCTAAAAAATATTAATTTAACTATAAACAAAGGAAAAACCGTTGCGATTGTTGGTTCTAGCGGTGCAGGAAAATCTACTTTAGTTGATTTAATTCCCCGTTTTCACGATGTAAGTGATGGAGAGCTTTTGATTGATAATATTAATATCAAAGATTATTCATTAAAAGATTTACGAAACCTCATGGGTATTGTTACCCAGGAGCCCATTTTGTTTAATGACACTATAGCCAATAATATTGCCTTAGGCAAACCAGATGCTACCAAACAAGAAATTGAAAATGCTGCCAAAATTGCCAATGCATATAATTTTATTATTCAAAAAGAAAATGGATTTGATACCAACATCGGGGACAGGGGAAGTAAATTAAGCGGGGGTGAAAAACAGCGATTAACCATTGCTCGTGCTGTATTAAAAAATCCACCTATTTTAATCTTAGATGAGGCTACATCTTCTCTTGATACGGAAAGCGAACGATTGGTACAAGATGCCATTAATCATTTAATGAAAGACAGAACTTCTATAGTAATAGCTCACCGGCTTAGCACTGTTCGCTACGCAGATGAAATAATTGTTTTACAAAAAGGTGAGATTGTTGAAAGAGGAACTCACGATGAATTGGTTAACAAAAACGGTTTCTACAAAAGATTGGTAGATATGCAGGAAGTAAAATAGCACAGCCCCTATCTTAACAATATTCTTAACACACTTTTTGTTAAAGGTCAATTATAAGTTGTTATTAAAAGTTGACCACCCACATACATGTTTTTGCATGCTATTGTTTTTGTTGGGTTTACAATTACTAACAAAGTACAAATACTCAAACTTATCTGACCGGTAAAACTGTTGAAGAAAGCGGGGTCAATTTAAAAAATAAAAGGCCGGATAGAAATCCAGCCCGCTTTAAAATCCAATATCCTATGAAAAACCGACAACAAGATAGCAATTTGATTTATAAAAGTCGCATGTTTAGGCAACTATTTTTTACCAATTTTTAGCCTTCTAAATGAATGCTTAATACAATTTTACCCGGTAATAATATTCTGTTGAGGTAAATTTTTAGCCTTCTAAATGAATGCTTAATACAATCATCCTGGATTGTAATCTATCCAAAACATTGGAAAACTTGAGGTTAGCGTCCCTACTATGAATATTGCTAAGCCCGTTACTTATCTTGATTTCCGGGGAAAAAATAAAACTTTTAAAGTAAAAATTAAACCCAATTCCACCCTCAAAACCGTAATCCCCTTTGTTTAGTTTCACCAGGTCTTCAGCTCTTCTTGCAGAAGAGTTGCTGGCTAAATCGTAATCGTATTTCAAGCCCCCCAGTACATACACTCTGAAATTATCAATTCGATCACTTTTAAATTTAATCTGGATGGGAAGTGAAAATAAGATTGATTCAATACTCTTTACCGGTTTGGGATCTTGCACTGGTGTAGTATAATTTAAAGAATATCTTAATTTTTTTTCTGAAAATGTTAGTTGGGGGTTAAACCTTATTTCAAAGCGATTGCTAATTCTTCCCGTAGCCAAAAGCCCTAAGCCAAAACCGCCTGCATTAACAGGTTCTACTACCATCACGGTATCATACATTAAAAAACGAGAGTGGTGTGATGCATGTAAGTAAGATGTGTTATAGGACAAAGTAATACCAAAGTAATAAGGTTTGCTATCATGCTCGGGTAAGTTAATTTCTCTTTGCGCAGACGCCAATTTAAATAATAATGTAAAAAAGATTGTGATAGTTATTTGCCTGCACAATAAATGGTACATATTCCGAAGCTCAAGGTTTTGCATGATGTATTGCTATATCCCAATTGATTTAAAATATTTACAAATTGCCTGCCTTCGGGAAAAGCCTGTATGGAACAATTGAGATAGTTATAGGCTTCCTTATTTTTTGAAAATATTTTGCCAAATTGAGGGGCCACTATTTTCAAGTACATGTTATAGAAAATACGAAACCCTTTTTTATTTGGCCTGGAAAATTCGAGAACCACCAACTTACCTCCGGGTTTCAGCACACGTTTTATTTCGCTTAAGCCCTTTTCCAAATTTTCAAAATTGCGTACCCCAAAGGCTACGGTTACTGCATCAAACGAATTATCTGGAAAGTTTATTGCTTCACTATCACTTTTTTGAAGGTCTATTTTTGCGCTGAAGCCTTGCTTTTCAATCTTTTGCCTTCCTATTTCCAGCATTTTCTCAGAGATATCTATGCCTGTAACTGCATTGGGATTAAGCATCTTTACTTCAAGAATAGCCATATCTGCAGTACCGGTGGCTACATCTAATATTTTTTGGGGATTAATATCTCTTAATTGATTAATAGCCTTTTTGCGCCATTTTATATCTATACCTGCTGAGAGAAAGCGATTTAAAAAATCATAACGAAAAGCAATCGAATCAAACATTTTTGCCACTTGCTCTTTTTTGGTCTGGGCAGATGACTCAAATGGTACTATTTTGTCGTGTAAATATTTTTCACTCATTGGCGTGCAAAGGTACTTGGTTACCGGCTACTTATTGCAGGTTTCCGGTATTTTTGTTGCCATTAACAAGCATAACTAATAACAAGATGATTATTAAATCCGCTATATATATTATCAGCAGCCCGGATTATACCAAATGCCCTAAACCAGACAGGCCGGAGTATGCTTTTATAGGAAGAAGCAACGTTGGCAAATCATCTTTAATTAATATGCTATGTAACAACCAAAAATTGGCCAAAACCTCGGCAAGCCCGGGAAAAACGCAATTAATTAATCATTTTATTGTTAACGATGAGTGGTATTTAGTTGACCTGCCAGGGTATGGATTTGCAAAAGTATCGCAATCAAACAGAAGAAGATGGGAGCAGATGATTGAGAATTATTTACGAAAAAGAGAGAACCTTACACATGTTTTTGTACTGATTGACTCAAGACATACACCACAAAAAATTGATTTAGAATTTATAAACCAATTAGGCAAATGGGAAGTCCCTTTTTCTCTTGTATTTACCAAAACAGATAAGTCCACTCAAAAAGAAGTAGCAATTAATATAAAAAATTTTCTTACAGAAATGAGAAAGAGCTGGCAATTTCTTCCTCGTCATTTTATTAGTTCTGCCACAAAAAAAACAGGAAGAAAGGAGATATTAGCTTTTATAGAGGAATGTAGTAAAGGGTTAAATTAAAAAAACTGCCTGTAATCATACCAGGCAGTTAAATGCTCTTTTTAAAACCAAAGGTTACTCAGGCACTACCAATCTAAACCCATTTCCATGAATATTTACTATTTCAATATTAGTATCTTCTTTTAAATATTTCCGTAGCTTGGCAATATACACATCCATGCTCCTTCCATTAAAATAAGTATCGCTTCCCCAAATTCTTTTTAGCGCCTGGTCTCTGGGCAGTAGGTCATTTTTATACTCAGCAAGCATCTTCAACAACTCGTTCTCTTTAGGAGAAAGGGTGTGTGTTTTACCACCTATAACCAGTTCTCTCAACTTAGGGTTGAAGTGATATTTACCCAAATCAAATTCAATAGTCTCACTGGCACGGTTCATTTCTTCATTTCGCTTAAGAATTGCTTTGATTTTAAGTAAAAGAACTTCGCTATCAAAAGGCTTTGTAATATAATCATCCGCACCTAACTTATAACCACTAATAATGTCTTCTTTCATTGTTTTAGCAGAAAGGAAAAACAAAGGAATATCAGGATCTACATCACGAATTTCTTCTGCCAGGGCAAACCCATCCATGTTTGGCATCATTACGTCCAATAAGCACAAATCAAATTTTTCGCGGCGAAAAGCGGCAAGTCCCAATATGCCATCTCTTTCTAACGTAACATCGTAATCATTTAATTCCAGGTAGTTCTTCAATACCATCCCTAAGTTCTGATCATCTTCTACCAATAATATTTTCGGTTTTATTCCTTCCATAATAAAATTGTTTAATTAGCAAATAAAATTAATACAATTGGCCTTATTAAAATAACAGACCTAATTTTTTGTTAAAGGCGAAATATCGCCAACTAAGAAAAGTTTAATTTTGCTTTCTCTAAAGTTCGGAAATATGAGAATAACTCCAGATAATCGTTTAAAAAAACTGGTAATTATCGGCGACAGGGTACTAATCAAACTCAGCAAACCAGATGAGCGAACAGCCAGCGGGCTATATTTGCCCCCGGGTGTACAGGAAAAGGAAAAAGTACAGCAGGGTTATGTTATTAAAACCGGGCCGGGTTATGCTATTCCTATGCCAATGGATGATGAACCTTGGAAAAGCGAAGATGAACTCGTAAAATATGTACCCTTGCAAGCTAAAGAAGGGGATTTAGCCATTTTTTTATTAAGTGGAGCCACGGAAGTAATATACGAAGGAGAAAAATATTTTATTGTTCCCCAAAGTGCTATACTAATGTTGGAGAGGGAGGAAGAATTTTAATAATAGAAAGAAACCAGATATAATTAAACCCTTTAAGCTTTCCTGAACCTTATTTAGTTAATTTCAGTATAAATTTTTTAAAGTGGCTAACAAAGAGGCATTTATTCAAATAGTAAAAAACGGTTATTCATTTAAAGGTGAAAGCTTTCGCATTGGTTGTGCCATGCTGGATGGAGAAGCCATACAGGGGAACGACATTTTTCTTCCACTAAAAACAATGAACCGCCATGGCTTAATTGCGGGAGCTACAGGCACAGGTAAAACAAAAACGTTACAAATTCTTGCTGAGGGATTGAGTAATGCGAGTGTGCCGGTATTGATGATGGATATTAAAGGAGATTTAAGCGGTATTGCTGCACCGGGTACTATAAACGAAAAAATAAAAGAAAGACTTGCAAAAATTGGCGGTGAATACATGCCCGAAGGATTTCCAGTTGAATTAATGACGTTAAGCGATCAAAAAGGAGTTAGAATGCGTGCCACGGTAAGTGAGTTTGGACCCATTTTAATTTCAAAGATTTTGGGATTAAATGACACCCAGGAGGGATTGGTGGCTGTGATTTTTAAATATTGTGATGACCAGAAAATGCCATTGCTTGATTTAAAAGATTTTATTAAGGTTCTGCAATTTATAAGCAACGAAGGCAAAAACGAAATTGAAAAAATATATGGGAAAATTGCCTCTTCTTCTACCGGAACGATTTTACGCAAAGTAATAGAGCTTCAACAACAGGGGGCAGATATTTTTTTTGGAGAACCCTCTTTTGAAGTAGATGATTTGATGCGAATAGCGGATGATGGAAGAGGAATAATAAATATTCTGAGGGTAACAGACATGCAGAACAGGCCCAAGCTATTTTCCACTTTTATGCTTCAATTACTTGCCGAATTATATGCAAGCTTACCGGAAGTGGGCGATACAGATAAACCCAAGCTTGTTTTATTTATTGACGAGGCGCATTTAGTTTTTCAGGAAGCAACAAATGCTTTGCTTCAACAAATTGAAACGGTGATTAAATTAATTCGATCAAAGGGAGTAGGAATATTTTTTTGCACACAAAACCCGCAGAATATACCACCTGGTGTTTTAGCACAATTAGGATTAAAAATTCAACATGCTTTAAGGGCTTTTACCGCTGCCGATAGAAAAACAATTAAACAAGCTGCTCAAAACTACCCGGAGACAGAGTTTTATGATGTAGCTGAAATGATAACCCAGTTAGGCATCGGGGAAGCATTTATTACGTTGTTAAACGAAAAAGGTGTTCCCAGTCCCCTGGTACATACTATGCTTGTTCCTCCCGTTAGCAGAATGGATATTTTAACCGAAAATGAAATTGAAAGCATAATAAGTAATTCAAAACTCGTAAAAAAATACGATGCGTTTATTGATGAAAAAAGCGCTTATGAAATTTTAACAAACAAGCTTACAGAAGTTGCTGAAAAACAAAAAAACGAAGAGGAAGAAAAAAAAGCTGATAAAAAAGGCATGAACGATAAAGGTTTTTTTGACAATCCCATGGTAAAACAGGTTGGAAGAACTGCGGCCAGTGTAATTACAAGAAGTCTTTTAGGTGCTTTGGGATTGGGTGGCAGAAGCAGGAGTAGAAAAACAAACAACTGGTTTTAGATATATTAATCCAATATCTTAATGAAAACTAATGAAACAACTTAAATATTTTTTGGAAAGATGTTACACCCACCGATTTGGCCCTGTGGCGATATTGATTGTAGCATCGTGTACCATAAGTTTTATTACAAGACTGCTATTGTTGTTCCATTCGTTGCCGAATCTGGATTTTAATCCTGTTCATTGGGCATTAATTTTTCTAATAGGATTGTTTTATGATTTGGTTGTAGGATTTTATGCAGCCATTCCATTGGTTTTATACTGTTGGCTAATGCCAAGTGGTATTTATAATAAATACCGGCATAAGTTTATACTATATGGCATATTCGGTTTTGCTTTCTTTTTTTTACTCTTTAATGCTTCTGCCGAATGGTTTTTTTGGGGCGAATTTAATGTACGATATAATTTTATAGCCGTTGATTATTTAATATACACTACAGAGGTAATTGGTAATATCCGACAGTCCTATTCAATCCTTCCATATTTGTTAATAACGCTATTGATTCTTTCGCTGACACTAGTATGGGTATTCAGGCATAAAATTAAGTCATCGCAGCAGTACCCTTTACCATTTTTAAAACGAACTCTATTCTCATTTTTATTACTGGCGGTACCCGTATGCAGTTGGTTTTTGGTTAATAATTCTTTTAAAAATTTTTCTTCTAATAATTATATAAGAGAATTGTCCGGAAACGGGCTGTATGAATTTGGTGCCGCTTTTTGGAATAATGAATTAGATTATAATAAATTTTATGTAACAGAAAAAAATGAAACGGCCTTTAAAAAGCTAAGAGAAACAATCATACAGCCGGGAGAATATTTTACCAGTATTCAACCTTTTGTTATTGATAGAAAGGTAATGCCTACTAGTAGTGAAAGAAAAATGAATGTTGTATTAATAAGCGTTGAAAGTCTGAGTGGAAGTTTTATGAAATATTTTGGCAATACACAAAATATTACTCCCGTTTTGGATTCATTAATTCCCCATAGCCTTTTCTTCTCAAATTTTTATGCTTCTGGCACAAGAACAGTTAAAGGATTGGAGGCTTTATCATTAGCATTGCCCCCTACACCTGGTCAGGCAATTATTCGCAGACCTCACAATGAAGATTTATTTACTATCGGAAGCATTTTTAAGAATAAAAAATACGACGTAAAATTTATTTATGGAGGAAATAGCTTCTTTGATAATATGGGTTACTTCTTCCTGCATAACGATTACCAGGTAATAGACAGGGCCAATTTTCCAAAAAATGCTGTTCATTTTGAAACAGCCTGGGGCGTAGCCGATGAAGATCTTTTCACTAAAGCCTTAAAAGAAATGGATAAAAGTTATGATGCTGGTAAATTATTCTTTAATCATATTATGACCGTATCTAATCACCGCCCATACACTTTTCCTCAAGGAAGGATTGACAGAAATCCTGATGAGCAGACGAGGGAGGGAGTAGTTAAATATTCTGATTATTGCATTGGGAAATTTTTAAATGAGGCTAAAATAAAACCCTGGTTTAGCAATACAATTTTTGTGATCGTTGCCGATCATTGTGCTAAAGTTGCCGGTAAAACAGAAATCCCGGTTAATGATTATCATATTCCCTGCCTAATTTACTGCCCTTCTTTTATTGTGCCTAAAATTGATACTGATTTAGCTGCTCAGATTGATCTGGCACCAACGTTACTTGGTTTATTAAACATATCATATAATAGCAAATTTCTTGGCGCTGACATTAGCAAATCAGGGACAAAAAAAGACAGAATCTTCCTTTCTACATATCAAAAAATCGCCTATGTTAAAGATCATAAGATGGTTGTGCTTTCCCCCGTTAAACAGGCAGAAATGTTTTCAGTCAATTTTAATGATGGATCATCCCAAAAAATCCCAATGGAAACCCCGATTGTTGAAGAAGCAATTGCCTATTACCAAACGGCCAGTTATTTGTTTAAAAATAAATTATATAAAAAGTAATAGAAACAAACAATTCTTTATCCCAATATCCGAACATTTACTTTTTCTTTCATCATTTCTCTAACCGCATTAGCAATAGCCAATGCATCGTATTCACACTCACGATAGAGTTCCTTAGGTGTTCCATGTTCAACAACACGATCAGGAACCCCAAGTATTTTTACATTTGCATTATATTTATGATTAATCATAAACTCTGCCACTGCGCTTCCAAACCCACCTACCACAGTGCCATCTTCCACTGTAATTACCTTATTAAATTTGGTAAATACTTCGTGCAAGAGAGCTTCGTCAATAGGCTTTACAAATCGCATGTCATAATGAGCCGGATTTAGTCCGTCATTCTTTAACTCACGAATTGCTGCTGCTGCAAAATTACCGGGATGACCAAAAGAAAGGATAGCAATATCCTCTCCATCTTTTAATTTTCTTCCTGTACCAATTTTAATTTCTTTCATTTCCGTTCTCCATTCCGGCATTACCCCCTCACCTCTCGGATAACGAATTACAATGGGTAATTCCATTGAATCCAATTGTGCTGTAAACATTAAATTTCTCAGTTCACTTTCATTCATGGGGGCGCTTATTATCATATTGGGAATACAGCGCATATAGGAAATGTCGTATGTTCCATGGTGTGTTGGACCATCATCCCCAACTAATCCCGCCCTGTCCAAACAAAATATTACCGGTAATTTTTGTATTGCTACGTCGTGAACCACTTGGTCATAAGCCCTTTGCATAAAGGACGAATAAATATTACAAAATACCTTCAGCCCCTGCGTTGCCATTCCCGCACTCACAGTAACAGCATGTTGTTCACATATACCCACGTCAAATGCCCGGTGGGGCATTTTTTCCATCATAAATTTTAAAGAAGATCCGCTGGGCATAGCAGGGGTAATGCCAATTATTTTTTCATTTTTTTCTGCCAATTCCAAAATGGTATGGCCAAATACATCCTGATATTTGGGAGGCTGTGGAATGTCAAACTTTTTCTTATAAATTTCTCCGCTTATTTTATCAAATAGTCCCGGCGCATGCCATTTTGTTTGATCCTGCTCGGCAAGAGCATATCCCTTCCCTTTTACGGTTAATATATGTAATAATTTGGGGCCGGGTATATTTTTTAAATCTTTTAAAGTATCAACAAGCTTGGTGATATTGTGACCATCAATAGGACCAAAATACCTCAGCTTTAAGGCCTCAAATAAATTACTGCTTTTACTTATCATTCCCTTTATACTGGCTTCAAATTTTGAAGCCATATCTCTGGTAAAATTCTTACCAACAGGAAGCTTACCGAGAACATTCCAAATTTCATCCCGAACCTTATTATAAGTATGGGATGTAGAAATGTCGGTTAAATATTCCTTTAATGCCCCTACATTGGGGTCGATACTCATACAATTATCATTCAAAATAATCAACACATCTGTATCAGCAACACCGGCATGATTCAAAGCTTCAAAAGCCATTCCCGCAGTCATAGCACCATCACCAATCACTGCAATACATTTCCTGTCTTTCTCCCCCTTATATTTTGAAGCAATTGCCATTCCCAAAGCGGCTGAAATAGAAGTTGAAGAGTGCCCCACGCCAAACGAATCGTATTCGCTCTCGTTCCGCTTAGGAAAACCACTTAACCCTTTGTATTTCCTATTAGTGGGAAAATTATCTCTTCTACCAGTTATTATTTTATGTCCGTATGCCTGGTGGCCCACATCCCAAACTAATTGGTCGTAAGGCGTATTATAAACATAATGCAATGCTATGGTTAGCTCTACTACTCCAAGACTGGCGCCAAAATGTCCTCCGTGTACACTCACAACATCAATAATATATTGACGTAATTCATCGCATAGCTGATGAAGTTGTTCCGGCATTAATTTCTTTATATCAGCGGGAGAATTTATAGCGGCTAATAGTCGGCCTGGTTTAAGTTCCATGATAATAAATCTTTAGCTAAAATAATACAAATACCTATTTTAAAAACATTATTGTTTAACAGAAAGATTAACAATTATTAAAACAAATAGTTGAATAAAATAAACATCTCTTTATAAATGATTTATACACTAAATACTTGCAAAAATAGTACTATTTATTATCCGTAAAAAGATACCATTTACATCCAAAATTTACCTTTAATAATTTTAAGGTATATTAAGCCTAAATTTAAAGTAATTTTATACTTAGCTATGTCAATTTTTACAAGAGTTTCTAAATATTGGTGGTGTCAAATAATTGGATGGGGGGCACAAGCAACCATGTCTATTTTCTTTGCTTGGACCTACCGGGACAAAATAACTCCGGTTTTTTTACAAAGAATATTTTCGATGGTTTTGTTTGGTATTATTCTTACACACCTTATGCGAGAAGTTATTCTAAGATTAAAAGTTTTACAAAAAAACTTTGACCGGCAAATCATTTATTTTATAGCTATTACATTCAGCTTTGCTATCCTGTATTCTTTTTTGGTATTATTATGCTGGAGGGAATTCGATCTTTTCGAAGGAAGAGAAAGAAAATATTCACTGTTTAAATTAATGATTGGTGGCACATTTAATGCCTCGGGTATTCTTTTGTTATGGAATCTTATTTACTTTATGTATCACTACGTGGAAAGAAACCGCTCTGAAAAAATTGATAAATTAAGGCTGGAAGCATTGATAAAAGCACTAGAGTTGAAAACGATTAAAAGTCATATAAATCCTCATTTCATTTTTAATTCTTTAAACAGTATTCGTGCATTGGTTGATGAAAACCCCAGTAGAGCCAGAACAGCTATTACGGAATTAAGCAACATTTTGCGTAATAGTATGCAAACAGAAAAGCTGGAAACGGTTCCATTAGAAAATGAATTAGGCATTGTAAAAGATTACCTGGCACTTGAACAAATGCGTTTTGAAGAACGATTAAAAACACGGTTTGAAATTAACGAAGACACCTTAGATCAGCCCATACCTCCCATGATGCTACAAACGTTGGTAGAAAATGCTATCAAACATGGCATTAGCAAAGATGTAAATGGTGGTGAAATAAACATAAGTTCTGACTTTGTAGGGGACTATCACAGAATAATTATCAAAAATACGGGACATTTAAATGGTTATTACAATCCGGAAGGTTTTGGATTGCAAAGTACCCAAAACAGGTTGAAATTGATGTTTGGAGAAAAGGCAAGTTTTACAATTAAAGATATAGAACCTAATTATGTAGAAGCTGTTATTACTATGCCAATAGAATTGTAAATTTTGTTTTAAAACCCATGAATAAAAAAGCTATCATTATTGATGACGAGCGTTTAGCAAGGAATGAATTAAAAAGACTTCTTCAAGAATTCCCGAATATTGAGGTCATTGATGAAGCGGCGAATGTTGATGAAGGAATTATGAAAATAGAGGCCAAAAATCCCGATTTAATTTTCCTTGATATTCAAATGCCCGGCAAAACCGGATTTGATTTGCTAAGTGAATTAGATAAATCGCCGCAGGTAATTTTTACTACCGCCTATAACGAATATGCTTTAAAAGCATTTGAGGTAAATGCTCTTGACTATTTATTAAAACCTATTGAGCCCAAACGTTTGGCCGACGCAATTCATAAACTGGAAGCCCTGGAAGAAAAAGAAGAATATGAAAAAGAATCAGAATCATCTGGCAACGTAAATCGCGGATTATTGACTGAATTGGACCAGGTTTTTGTAAAAGATGGCGAACGTTGTTGGTTTGTACGTCTGGGCGAAATTCGTTTGTTTGAAAGTGTGGGAAATTATGCGCGGGTTTTCTTTGGTCCAAATAAACCACTCATTTTAAAATCATTAAATTCCCTGGAAGAAAGGCTTGACGAAAAGATTTTTTTCCGTGCCAATCGAAAACATATTGTAAATCTTCGGATGATTGAAAAAGTAGAACCTTATTTTAATGGTGGACTTTTATTAGAAATTAAAGGAGGAGAAAAAATTGAAGTGAGTAGAAGACAAGCCGTTAAGTTTAAAGAAATGATGAGCTTGTAGTCTCATACTTGCGGCAATCGTTATAACTGCTCATTCAATGTTAATTATATCTTAAGCAAAATAAGGCTTTCTCAAGACAACCGGCTACTATAAATATATAGGAATACTAATTTAATGAAACAATGAACAAATTAATTCTAACGGGGTTATTGTTTAATATAACCCTTTCTTCCTTCGCACAAATCATTAATGAAATAATCAATCCGATTGAAGTAGAAAGAATAGAAAGAATTTTATCTGCTGATGATATGGAAGGAAGAAAAACATTTACTGTTGGCAATGAAAAAGCCGCCGCCTTTATTGCTAATGAATTTAAAGCAGCGGGGCTGCAAACACTAACCGGGAGCAACAATTATCTTCAGGAATTTGTGATTGTTCACCCTCAATTCAGCACTACATCTGGTTTTATAAATGGTGAAGAAATTGAATCAAAAAATATAATTGCTATTACTTCAAGTCCAAGCATTACCATAAATGAAAAAAGCGGCTACGAAAAAGTGAGTATTAATAAGGGGGATAATTTATCTGAAACAGTTAACATGTACATTCATCAGCAAAAAAACTTACTGGTGATGGTAGATACCAGTTTTTCAAAAAGCTTTCCCCGATTAAATCGAATTAAGAAAAATATTTTAAAATCAGAAGTCAGTGTTATTTTTATTTTAAGTACAAAAGAGCCGGTAACTTATTCAATAGAAGTGAAACAGGAGACAATTGAATCAAGACTCGCTAATGTTGTTGGAATAATGCCTGGAAAATCTAAAAAGGAAGAGTATGTAATTTTTTCGGGACATTACGACCACTTGGGAATTGGTAAACCAAACAATACACAAGATTCGATTTACAACGGAGCAAATGATGACGCAGCAGGCACTACGGCTGTAATTATGCTGGCAAAATACTTTGCACAACAAAAAAGCAATGAAAGAACCTTAATATTTGTAGCTTTTACTGCAGAAGAGTTGGGTGGCTTAGGCTCACAATATTTTTCCAAACAATTTGTACCGGAAAAAATTATAAGTATGTTTAATATCGAAATGATAGGAACTCAAAGCAAGTGGGGCACTAATTCAGCTTACATCACCGGGTTTGAAAAAACGAATATTGGCGAAATATTGCAAAAGAATTTAAACAAAACAAATTTCGCTTTTTATCCTGATCCCTACCCTGATCAACAATTATTTTATCGTTCAGACAATTCTAGTTTGGCAAAACTAGGTGTCCCGGCACATACCATTTCTACTTCTAAAATGGACAATGAAAAGTATTACCATACATTGGATGATGAAATTGAAACACTGGACATAAAAAATATGACGGAAATAATCAAAGCTATTGCCTTGAGTAGCCAGTCCATCGTTAACGGAAAAGAAGCACCTACCCGCGTTAATCTATCTGTTTTGGGAGGAACAAAATGATATAAAATAAGATACTATAAAAGCTTTTTTGTTGTTGACCATAGTATTGTTTATTCAAGTAATTTTATCAAAACAAAAAAGCATGGAGCTTTCTATTAATATTCCTGCCCTACTATTTCCCGGAATCACGCTATTAATGCTGGCATATACCAACCGGTTCCTGGCGCTGGCATCACTGGTTCGCAAATTGCACGAACAGTATTCAAAGCATCATAACAAGCAAAATATAATTAATCAAATCCGAAACCTGCGTGGGCGCTTACATTTAATACGTTATATGCAGGCCTTTGGAGTGCTAAGTTTTTTATTGTGTATGGTTTGCATGTATATGATATTTCGTAGCTATACAAAGGTGGTTCCCTATATTTTTGCTGCCAGCATTATCAGCCTGATAATATCTTTACTTATTTCTCTCATAGAAATTTTGCAAAGTACTAAAGCACTTGAACTGGAATTGAGTGATATAGAAGAACTGGCACAAAGTAACGTTTTTAAGGATTTATGGAAGAATGAAGACGAGGAAGAAGAGGATGTGCGATCTCTTTAATGGTGAAAATCTTGTATTCCTTTTTTTCTATCGTAGTCTTTATCATACTTTACAAAAAAGTGAATGTAAACAGAACGGCTAAATCGCATCAACCACGGTTGAATTACAATCAAAAAAAATGAATTGGCTCCCAACCACCACAAAATAGAATTATCCATAAAAGTTACCCGAAATAAAATAACGGAAGCGATAAAAGAAGTCACAGAAATAGCAACGGCCAAAGCATAGCTTACGTATCCTGTTCCGTACCAAAATCCAATCTCAGGCTCCATTTTTTGTCCGCATACCGGACAAGTATTTTTCATATCCAATGTATGTTTAAAATTATACGGGCTATAATTATTAAACATCCTGCCTCTTCTGCAACGGGGGCATCTTAACATCAACATACTCCACCAAAAATTAGGTTTTGGTTTTTCTTTAGCCAACTTATTCATAATGATTACAAAGATTAATTAATGATTAGAATATGTGAATTAATTATCCGTCACCAATTCACATAGCACTGGTTATTCCTTAAATTATTAAATACCCCCTTTAAGCCATCTGCATTTTTTTTCTTTCCCCAATTTGTTGCCTCCACATGGCATAATACAGTCCTTTCTCTGCCAATAAACTCTCGTGATTACCGGTTTCTACTACTTCCCCCCTCTCCAATACATAAATCCGGTTAGCATGCATAATCGTTGATAAACGATGTGCAATCAGAATAGTGATTTGGTTTTGCTGGGAAGAAACTTCCCTGATTGTAGCGGTGATCTCTTCCTCTGTTAATGAATCCAGTGCAGAAGTTGCTTCATCAAAAATAAGCAGTTTGGGTTTACGTAATAAGGCTCTTGCTATGGATAAACGCTGTTTTTCACCCCCGCTTAATTTTAAGCCACCTTCTCCAATCATGGTATGCAGCCCTTTTTCGGCTCTCTGCAATAAATTATTGCAGGAAGCTTTGTCTAATACATCTCTTAATTCTTCTTCAGTGGCGTGTGGGTTTACAAATACAAGGTTTTCCTTTATAGTGCCTGAGAACAATTGGGTATCTTGTGTAACAAATCCAATTTGATTTCTCAGATCATTAAAATCTATGGAAGTTTCATCAAGCCCATTATATATTATTTTTCCTTCCTGCGGTCGGTATAAACCCACCAATAGTTTCATTAAAGTAGATTTACCGGAACCGGAAGGGCCCACAAAAGCAATGGTTTCACCGGCTTTTACATTAAAGCTAATTCCATCAATAGCCCGGTATTGAGCAGTTTGATGTTTGAAAATAACTTTATCAAAACGGAGCGTCTCTATGTCCCCAAGATGCCTAGGTGTTGTGGGTTCTGATTCTGGTGCCTTTTGCATAAGATTATGAAAATTGCTCAACGATGCTTCTGCCTCCCTGTAAGAAAGAATGATATTACCAATTTCCTGCAAAGGGCCAAAAATGAAAAAGGAGTAAAACGTTAGAGTCATTACTTCACCTGCAGTTAATTTCCCTTTAAATACTAACCACAAAAGAGTAAGCATGATTACCTGACGCAAAAAGTTCACAAATGTCCCCTGAATAAAACTAAGTGTACGAATGCTTTTAACTTTTTTCAACTCAAGTCCCAGAATTTTATATGTATTATTATTTAAACGGCTTATTTCTTGTTGAGTTAATCCCAAACTTTTCACCAGTTCTATATTTCTAAGCGACTCCGTAGTTGAACCAGCCAATACAGTAGTTTCTTTAACTATTTTTTTTTGAATGAATTTCACTTTTTTACTAAGTAAACTAGTTAATAATGCCAATAATAAAATACCCCCGAAATAAATAGGCATTATTGACCAATGCAATCGCAAAGAATAAGCACAAACAAAAACAATACCCACCAGCATTCCAAAAAGAACATTAATAAACGAGATGATAAATTTTTCCGTATCCGTGCGTACTTTGGTAAGGATGGATAATGTTTCGCCACTCCGCTGGTCTTCAAATTCCTGGTAAGGTAACTTCATAGAATGTTTTAATCCATCAGTGAAAATTTGTGCGCCAAATTTTTGCACAATTACGTTACCAAAATAATCCTGAAAAGCCTTGGCAATTCTGGATACCATTGCAACACTTATCAATATTCCAAGAACACCTAACACCCCCCAAATAAACTCAGTCTGAGTTCTTATACCGGTAGAAATAAATTTTTTATCTTCATTAAAATAACCGTTTTCGTATGGATGTGTGGCATATTTATCAATCAACTTTCCAAAAAAGTAAGGGTCAAGCATTGAAAATATTTGATTGATGGCAGCCAAAATCAACGCCAATACCACTAACCATTTGTAGGGTTTAAGATAAGTAAGAAGAATTTTCATATTTAATAATTTGAGAAAAAACCTATACTGCAAAAAAAGTACAAGTTCATTAAACCTGACAAGATTTCTGTTTAGAGCATATTTAAAAAGCAAGCCTTATTCATCTACATAAGATATTGATCTGCCACCAATTTGCTGAGATTGTTGTTCAAATAAACGGGGAACAGTAATAAAAGCCTTAATTATTTTATTAGTAACTGCATACGCCAACAGGTTATCCGCAACAAAGGCAATAGGTTTTTGTAAGGCAAGTAGCTTGGCTGCTGCATTTTGCGTAAGAGCATAGGCACTTGTAAACTCATGAAAACCAGCTTTATTAAGATGAGTAGAATAGTCCTTTGCGTGTAAATGGTTTATCATGGTATGGTTCCATTTTAACGATCCTGATATATGCCGGAGATGATAAAACAGCTCTTGCATTTTAGTATTTAAAGTGGAGGCCTCTCTTTTATGGTAGTCAAAATAAACCAATTCCCAATCTTGAGGAAGTTCGCTCATTATTTGTGGAAAATCCTGCAAAGCATCAAAATTTGCCGTCACATCATCCTCCAATATAAGTACGCTTTTATAGCCATTTTTTACAATTTCTTCATAAATTTTAGCATGTCCCCACGAACAAGCTATCTGCCCTGCGGTCATTTCCCGGTCATAGCGATGGATTTGCCTAGCTTTTTCAGAATTATAAATATTATCTTTTATAAGAGTATCAATGGTTAAATCTTTTTTATCAATCCCCCAGAAAAATTCAAAATCCAATCCCTCTAAATGTTCTTTTATAAAGGCATGGCGCTCCGTTGCCCTCGCTATAGTGAGAACAAAAATTTTGTTAAAGTAACTATTTAATAATTGAAATAAAAAACTTTGCATAGGTTGTAAATTAACCTCAAGTTATCATTTCTTTTGTGAATCCGATTTTTTAACAAACTCAAACAAATTTATTAATTATTGAACCACATATCATTTTCGCTTAGGTTAACGATAGGTCAAATTATAAACAATTATACCTACAAAGTTTATTAGCCCATTGTGGATATTATGTTTTTTAAAAAAAAACTCCTTTATTACATATGCCCAAGTAGATTATCAAGACTATTAATGTTTTTAGGTCATTGATATTATTACAAAATAATTATTTTCTTGAAAACAAAGGTGTTAAAATCGTAGATATTATTAATCCCGCTATCAGAAAGTAAATAAATATGAGATTAAAATTAGGGTAATTTGGCCTACTAAACTGCAAGAAAGGCTGCAAAATTTCAATATTGTCAATCGTTGCCAAATCTTCATTAATTTTTAATTGCTCTTTATAATAAAGCACTTCTGCATCATACACGCTTACGGGATTTATTGGTTGCCCAAGAATAATCCCCTGTCCATTGGTTTGAGGAATTATACTTCTATTGACAATATTTTTTAGACTATCAAGACTAATAATTTTTTTTTGAAGATTGTCTTTCAATGCCAATAGGTTTTTTATTTTTACCTCTTTTCTCTTTAATGAATAATAATTATTTTCCAAAAAATAAACAATTCCTTTCTGTATAGTATCAATGCAATACCTATTATTTACAACTAATTTAATTTTAAAAAAAGAATGTTCTGAGCCTTTCCGTTCCAAAAAAAAAGTATCGTTTATTGGCTGAAGAAAAATACTTTTTATGAACGCTGCGGTACTGTCATTAACATGAAGCTTTGAAGCCAACAAAGGAATATCTTCAACACTTTTAGTTAACTTATTAAGATCAGAGATGGCCGCAGAGCAAAATTTTGACGGAATACTATGTGAAATAAATATTGCCTCGGTTCTATAATACGTATTCAAATAAAACCTCAAAGAAAAACCAAATAATGCTATAGCAAAAATTACACATAGAAATAAAATTTTTCTCCGCACAATCTTTTTAAAATAAGAAGAAAAAAAAACACCTATTTTTTTAAAAAAGATTTTTACTGGTTTTAACAGATCTAGCAAGTCCAGTTCTTCTCTTTGTGTTTCTGACGCTGTTGAATTATTCATTTTATTTAAAACTATTATTAGTGGTTTGAAAAGCAAATATTGAATTAAAAAAAGAATACCATACTATACCCTTATTGATCTCGAGCAAAGACTCAGTAATACAAACAATAGCAAACGTAAGAATAAAAAAGGTATATACAATATTTCTTCTAATAAACAGAGAATTTTTTAGTGGCACAAGAAGACATAAACAAAATAGAAAAACTGACAAAAGACCCGTTGAAAGTAGCTGCTGAAGAAACTGGTTATGTGAATTATACCTATTATATCGAGATGCAAAAAAAAATTTTCTGTCTTCATAGGATTTCTGCAGAAAATCCTGAACATCTCCATTTCCCACACCAGTAATCCAGTATTTTTTTACAATATCCCAGCTACACCTCCATATCGCTATACGAATGGATGCCCCCCCCCATTCTCGACCGAGCGATTTATCCTCATCCAGTTTAATTTCATTCTTTCTATAAATATCTATAATCTCTTGCCATTGTTTTTGCAAGCGAGGATTAATCTTCACTATAAAGACATTCGCAAATACGAAAATTAAAATAACAAAAACTCTTTGCCTAAAAGTCTTAAAATAACAAAAAAGATAATAAATTACAATTAGGGCAAAACAAAATAAAGTCATTCGGTTCCCTAACAATAGCATAAAACCAAAATTAAAAAAGAAGCCAACCCAAAACCATCTAATATATTTATTCGTCAGGTCTCTGATGTAATGATCTGCTATCTTATTAGCGATGTAAGAAACTGAAAATACAACAAATACACAAAAAATAGAAGGAGTAGTCTGTTTTAGAATAATTAAGTCATACCCCGAAAGCTTTATTTTACTCCCAGTATTAAGATAATAAATAAGCCCGTTTAAAAGACATATGAACGAGCCTATAATAGTTGCTAAAGAAAAGGAAATCAGAATTTTTTCAGTGTCCTTTCTAGTAACTCCTCGTGTGGTTCCAAGAATAATTGGAAATAAAGCAAGTGGAATTTTCTGCTTTACCTCTAACATTGCCTCCTTTATATTAACAGAATAAAGTGACCCGATAAGGGCAACTATATATAAACTTAGAAACAATAAAAGAGTTTGACTTTTATTTGTTTTTAATGAAAACTCTTTTTTTGAAAAGAGAAGCCAATAGATAAAGAAGAGAAAACAAATTATAGAATTAAGTAAAGGCCAAAACACCAAGGTAATTGCAATAAATATCCCAAATCCAACATAAATACTTCTCTCATCTTTTAGGAAGCTCTTATTGATGAAAGCTTTGATCATCGTATTTTTAGTTTTGTGCTTATCCATTGCCTAATTAACAAGTAAATAAATAAACTATTAGTAGTAAGGTATCTTTTAAATAATCTTATTGGTTCCTGTACAAGTCGATAACACCATTCTAGACCTGCATGTTGCATCCATTTTGGCGAGCGTTTTTGAATGCCTGCCATAACAGGAAACGCACCGCCAACCCCAAGCAAAACTGCATTTATCTTTTTATAATTGTCGGCCATCCATTTTTCCTGTTTGGGGCAGCCTAATGAAACCATTACAAAATGTGGGTTATGTTGATTAATTTGATCAATGTAAGAAATCTGTTCATCGGGCGATAATATCCTAAATGGCGGGGATAAAACTCCCACAATAACCACATTTGGATAATCCAAATTAATTTTAAGCTTTAGCCTATCTAGTACTTCATTTGTTGATCCAAACAAAAATATTTTTGCTCTTACTGTGTCTGCCACTCTCAGAAGCCGGGGCATAAAATCCATTCCTGCTATCCGTTCTTGTTTCTTGTTATAAATCCATCGAAAAGCAGCTGCAATTGGCTTACCATCTGCCAAAACCAAGGTAGCCCTATCTACTCTCTGAAGAAAAGAATTATCTAAATAAGCCTCCGTAGCCATGTGTACGTTTGCAAAACATATAAAAGAAGGCTCATGAGATAGGCCCAATTGAATTACTTTATTAAGGCTTTCCTCGAAAGAAAGATAGTTAACACTAAGACTCACAATTTTAAATTTCTTACTCATTCTTTTTTAAAATAACCTCATTATAAATTTTCAATATATTCTGGTATTGGATATCTGGATGATATTGTCTCAAATAAGTATCTCTAGAATTTATATATAATCTCCTTTGTGAATATTGTGCCTCAAATTTTATTAAGCATTCCTTTAAATCATTCACATTACCATTCTCAAAATGAAAGCCATTATAATCATTATTTATTAATTCATTCATTGCTCCTAGCTTAGTGGCAATAACTGGGGTTCCCGTTGAAAAAGCCTCAATTATGGTAAAAGGCAATCCTTCGTACCATATCGAAGGAAATATAAGTGCCCGACTCCTTTTCATATAAGCTATCACCTCCGACTTCAATTGCTTACCAAGAAAAGTCACGTTAGTAAAATTTTTATACTTATTATACAATCTATCCTTATCCGGTCCCTCCCCAATAAGAATAAGTTTTTTCTCTGGCAAAAGTGAAAAGGCATCCAGCAAAAGACTAACCCCTTTTTCTGGCGATATTCTTCCGACAAACAAAAAAAAATCTTCCCTTGGCCAAATTCCCTCTCCAAAATCACTAACAAAATTCGCTTTTACAGTAACCTTCTCAGGATTAATCCTCAACGAAGAGGATAAAATAATTTTTCTTGAAAACTCAGTAAGGGAAATATATTTATCTACCTTATTTCTCCATGTCCCTATAAGTTTGTGAATACTTGTAATAGTCGTAGTTACTGCAGAATCTATTATTGAAGAACGGTAACATTTATATTTTACACCTTCTAATGGAAATTTCTTCTTAATACATAATTCACAAATTGAATCATTTCGCAATAAAAGTGCATTACAACAAATAAGTCTATAATTATGCAATGTTAGTACGATCGGTATTTTTAATGCCTTTGCTAAAAAAAATACAGAAGGAGAGATTCTAAAAAAAATATTATGTACATGAATGACGTCTGGATTAAATGCTTTTATAACTAAGGCAATTTTCTTGAATGAATAAATATTGTAAATTGATTGCAAGCCAAATCTGATTTTATTCCAGCGCGAATCAATTTCATTGTTATTAAACAGCAGTACTTTTGTAATATGCCCCTTCTCTGTCAATAATTTCGACTCAAGCTCCACAGCAAGATCCTCTCCTCCTTCTTTTTGGTATTGATTATGAATAAAAAGAATTTTCACGTCTCTTTAATTTTTAAAGTGTTTACTTTCCGAAGATTAATTGCTTTAGCAACAAATCCTAATATCATCCAATATCCACCTGCATAAACCGGGGACTCCAAAACAGGATTAAATAAAGCAATTACACTTATTGCAAAAAAACTCCAAAAGATTAAAATAGCATTATTTTGTAAATAATACTTTTTAAAATAAAAATATTCTTTAAAAACATATCTATACATATATATAGTTAGGATTATATAAACAAACCCTAATCTCCCAAACAAATAAACAAACGAATTATGTGCTCCAATTACATATGGTAATGATTCTAGTTTACTAATGTTTTCAACCGGAAAATATTTAAAAATGGGTGTTCCTAAACCCATCCCTAATAAATTACCGGGAAAACGATCAATAATTATTTGTTTCCACAATACTAATCGCCAAGTAGTATTTCCATCAAGTTTTAAAAGCGGATTCGATTCCATAACTTCCCGAATAGCCTTATCATTATGAACAGAATAATTATGGGAAATAATATTAAGATTAGGTTGGATATAAATAAAAAAGATAGAAAAAAAAACTACAAGCACAACAATAATTTGTTTAAAAAAGCGATACCCAGGAGAAACAAGCAACACGCAATAAAACAATACAAGAATTAGTGTAGTAGCAGACTTATAACTTATTGAATAAATAAGATTTATTCCTATTAAAGAAGGTAAAACCCATTGATATTTTGCTTTCTTGAATAAGGCAGGAAATAAGGTAGCCATGCCAAAGCGCTCAAATAAATATCGGGAAACTGGGAAAAAAAGAAGCACACTTACATAAGCCTTAAAATACTTCCTGATTATATTAACAAACTCTCTTAGATAACCCCCAAAATAATAACCAACAAAAAAAGTAAATACAGAATAAAGAATAACAGAATTTCTCAGGTAATAATAAATATTGTCCATCCTAAATAATGACGTTACTGCATGCAGTATTCCTATTGCAAAAAGCAAAATTATATAAATGCTTATTGTGTCATAACCGACTCTAAAATGCTTGTAGACTAAAAGGATTAATCCCACTATAGATAAAAATTCATTAATGAAAAGTCTCTTTTCAAAAAGCCATGGGGAAACTATATAACACAATGTTATAAAAAAAAGCAAAAAAACAACATCTCTTTTTCTAATCATTTAGGCAAATTAGTTTATCTTTTTAGCGAGCACTACATTGTTAAAATACATAGAATGATTTTTAGGAAACAAATACTGTAAAACGCTACCCACCAAATTCATTGGAATAATAAACATCATTGAAAAAAAATATCCCATTTTTCCGAGTTTTCTGAAAAGCTCAAAAAAATACAAACTCCATAGCTGAAATAATACTGGCACAAAGCTGCCGGTTTTTTTTTGTTCAACTATTTCAAAACCATTTTTCTCAAGTAAAGCAACAATACCGAAAGAACTGTATCTTGCATAATCATAAGGAACTTCGTGTTCATTCCAACAAAAAGGAACAGTAATAAGTATTTTACCATTACTCTTAAGCACTCGGTTTAGTTCAGGTATAATCTCATCTGGGTTAAATACATGTTCAAGAACCTCGCTACAAAAAATCGAATCAAAATTCTTATTCATAAATGGTAATACTTTACCATTATAAAAAAAGTCAATTTCAGAATTACTGTGATCATGACCAGCTTGTTCAATGTCAACACCAATGTATTCATCTACGCTAAAAAGGTTTCTATATGGTTTTCTTCCGCAACCAAAGTCCATAAGCTTTCCCTTAAGGTTGGGTGCCTGAAGTTTTATACCCCTATACAATGAAGATCGTATAAAAAAAAACGGATTAAGAAAAAGAGACAGGAAATCAGGTTGAAAACTCTGTTTTTTTAAGTATTTGTAAAGCGCATTAAAAAGCATATATATTAAAATGTAAAATTAAATATTCTAATAGTTTAACATATTTTAAATTTTATATAAATTTTTAATAAAAAAAGTCTTTCCTAAAATATACCAAAGTTATAGTCGCCGAAACCAGTAACAACGAAATAAAAAAGCAGAAAAAAGAATCCCCCCCCACAAGTCTTACAGAAAAAGGTATAAAAATTAAGTATAGATTTTTAAACAAAAATAATAGCCTATCTTTTAAATCTATATTTTTTTTAAGTAAATCAAGCATAAGTACCGCAAAAATTAATTCGCCCGCAATTAAACTTATCCCTGCCGATATAGATGTAGAATTTGCATACGCGAGAATAATACAAAAGCTTATTGTAATTAAAGAAGATACTAAACTTCTTTGAGCATAAGCAATATCTTTCCTTTCAAAAAGAGCTTTCGTTGTAGAACTGGAAAATAAGGAATAAACTAAGGCGGAACAACTCAACATGTAGAAAAATGGCTTTTCATTCAAGTAATTAGTACCAAAAAAAGTCGAAATAAATGAATTTGGGAAAATATAGACAAATGAAACTAGTGATAGTCCAAATAGGGTTCCAAAGTTATCCACTTTCAGGCAAATTTCATCTCGTATCATTTCCCTCACAAAAGCCTGGTGAATAATTCGTAAAATCCCCTTAAATATCGTGTATAATTTCAAACCCAAAAAAACAATTGCCACTGTTTTTGGTGAGTAAAAAAAGGGCATTATTAGAATAATACCCGGTCCTATAAAATACAGTGCTAATGTAACCACGCCTAATGGTAAACTTTGTAAATATAATTTTAAATTAATCCATTTAGGAGTGTAAAATATTTTTGTACCTAAATATTTAGAAATAAAGATATTAGTAGAAATGTAAGCAATAATAATTCCGGTTACAAAGAAAAAATCTGACCATGCTTGTTTTAGGAATACTCCTGCAATTAGAAAAATATAAGGTATTAAAATCCTTACTAAAGCTAAAAAAGAACCCATAACTGGATGACCTGTTGAATACAAAGCATAATCTCCACTCAAAGCTACCAATGGTGCCAATGCAAAAAGCACAATTTGGGGCTTAACAAATCCTAACAATACAAGGGAAAGCATCAATAAACTCAACATAAACCGCGCCGATTGAGTTTTACCATATTCATCTTGCCAATCTTTAGCAATAGCTATATTTCTTATGGCAGATGATTGTAAACCCAATGCGATAATTGTAAGAATTAATTGGAATAAGGAATCAACTTGACCAATCCGCGTTATATAATATGGGGTACTATGATAAGAGAAAAATTTTAATGAAAAAATCAAAAACAACTGGCCAAGACCTGAATAAAGCGCAATTAATCCAATCCGTTTAATCATGAAATGTTTAAAAATAAAAGCTTAATAGTATTTTTTACAAGTTAATTGTATAAATTTAAATTTCCCCATGCAACGTTTTCTTTAACCCGAGAATCCTTATTTTAGAAAAACATTTTATAACAAATTTTTTATTGTTTTTTGATTTTAATTAGCTTTCTTTGCTATGCAATTTCAGCTAACTTATAAAAAAAAGTAGACTCAATATACCATGGAAGCCATATCACTTAATATCCCCTTAAAGAAAAAGTTTGATTACGCAAAATTAGTTAAACTAATTGATTTTCAAATACATATCCGAAATAAATTCTATTTCTTTTTTTTTAAACGTCTTATTGACATTTGTTTTTCTTTGTGTGTTATCGTTTTCCTTTTAGCGTGGATTGTTCCCCTATTATCAATATTAATTTTTCTTGATTCTGGAGGACCTGTTTTCTTTATACAACGCAGAGTAGGAAGATTTGGTAAGAGCTTTTCTTGTTTGAAATTTAGAACAATGAGGGTAAATGATGAAGCCAATTTTAAACAGGCTACGGAAAACGATTCTCGCATTACCAAGCTGGGTAAATTTTTACGTAAAACCAACTTAGATGAATTGCCACAGTTTTTTAATGTTTTAATTGGGGACATGAGTATTGTTGGGCCAAGGCCTCATATGCATCATGATTGCTACAATTTTTCGCAGATAATAAAAAATTATAAGCTTAGGAGCCTTATTAAACCTGGAATAACCGGTCTTTCGCAAATAAAAGGGTATAGGGGACCGACTACAACGATTAAAAGTATTACAGATCGCTTTTACTGGGATATTTTTTATATCAAGACTGCCAGTGCAAATAAAGACATATATATAATTTTAAAAACTGCTTCACAAACGATCAGGCATATCGGATTACTACTTTTTAAAAATAACAAGTTTTTTTATCATAAATATCATGATCTTGAATATGAAAACAATAAAAATATTGCAGCATAATAATTCGCCCGAAATGATTTGTATTTGACCCGATGAAAAGATAGCACTAAACAAGCTTAAACTACTATATAATTGTACAGATTTACCTTCTAATATTTTCTCTGTAATATTATATTCTTCCTAACAAAGGAAGGGGAGTTTATCAAGAAAATAATCAATCAATTATGCTTGTTCTATACGACCAAAGTTGTTTGTTTAATTAGTCGTCCCTTAAAAATTCTGTAATCCACAACAGGAAATGGTTTGGGTAAAACTTATAGGGAATAAATCTGCAAGAAAATAGGAAATTGCTTTCAAAATCTTGCAGATTTATTTTATGCTAAACAAGTTAATCAAC
>DASSYR010000030.1:0-3144 GCA_035703165.1 Chitinophagaceae bacterium | reverse complement strand
TTTAAAAATCAATAAAGCAGATACTGTAATAGATCTTTCTCATTCATGGGTGCTACCGGGGCTCATAGATTGTCACGTACATATAACGGCTGATGTGGCTTACAGAAACATTAATCTTGAAAAGACATATGTAACGGAAAGCTCCGTTTTTCGTGCTCTACGCGGCATTGTTGTAGCGAAACAGCTTTTAGATAATGGCTTTACAACAATTAAAGAAATTGGCAATGATGCAGACTACGCAACAGCAGATATTATTAAAGCAATTAATAAAGGGTGGATACAAGGACCAACTATTGTATATGCGGGAAAAATTATCGCACCTTACGGAGGACAGTTACGAGGTATTAATCGGGAACACGAACATTTTTGGAATTTTGAATATATAGATGCGGACACACCTGATGAAATAAAAAAAGCGGTGCGACAAAATATTTATTTCGGCGCTACCGTAATTAAAATGGTAACAGGAGATAATGGAATATACAATATAGAAGATATTAAAACTGCAGTTGACGAGGCAAAAAAACATGGCTTAAAGGTAACTGTACATGTACTTAATAATGGGCAAGCTGCAACAAATGTAATATTAGGTGGCGCGGCGGCCATTGAACATGGTTTTGAACTGGACGATGCACAACTTCAATTAATGAAGGATAAAGGAGTTTTTTTAGTAGGGACTGACTTTTCTTTTGACAATTGGTATGCGTATGGCGGGGATTCTTCTACCGCCACGGCATTGGCTGGTATTGTTTTAGACAGGTTGAAAAGAGCTTATAAAATTGGAACAAAAATGGCTTTTGGAACAGATATTATCGTCAATATCCCCGGATTAAACCGCGTACAAACAAATCTAAAAGTATTAAATACCTGGAAAGCCGCAGCAATTCCTCCATCATATATTTTACAAGCAATGACTATTAATGCTGCAGAATTATTGGGTTTTGAAAAAAGCAGGGGCATTATTGAGCCCTCTTATTTTGCAGACATTATCTCAGTCAAAAACAACCCCCTTGATGATATTGAAGCAATAAAAACTATTCAATTTGTTATGAAGGGTGGCAAAATTATCAGACGAGACTAATAAATCATCCAAATAACCACGTCTAATAGGAAAACCCTGTTTTTCCGGGACAATTTTATAAATAAATTTAAGAAAACAGCAATCATGAATAAAGATATTCAGGCATACAATAATTCTTCGTTAGATGCTGATAAAGCAATTTGCTCCTTATTAGCGCAAGAAATCAACAGCAATTTGCCTAAGGCAGAAAGTAAAATATGGCATGGCCATCCTGTTTGGTTTTTGGACGGTAATCCAATTGTTGGATATAGTAAACTTAAAAATTGTATCCGATTATTATTTTGGAGTGGGCAGTCGTTTGAGGAGGAAGACTTAAAACCGGAAGGAAGTTTTAAAGCAGCCGAGTATCGGTACACCGATATAAAACAAATTAATATTAAGAAGGTAAAACGATGGCTTGAGAAGTCTAAAAAAATTCAATGGGATTATAAGAATATTGTCAAACGCAAAGGTGTATTGGAACGATTAATGTAATTTGCTTTTCATATTGCCTCTTAAATTTTCTAAAAAACACTCAAACAATACCAACAAAAATATACCCTATTAAAGAAGTAATGCGCAACTTGGCTTATGTTAATTGTATTTTTTAAAAAGCCCGAACGGCACGAATAAGACAGAGTGTACTGTTTTTTGATAGAGGTACAGCTTGTCCGGTAAAAAAAAGTAAAGTAGATGCATTAAATGTTTGAGTATCTGCTTCCGTAGAAGACCAATAATAATGATTCCCTTCAATTACGGACGCACCGGCTGTTACACTCAATGTTTTGTTTACATTATACAAATTATCCCATAACTTACTTAATTCTGTTATAGAGGGTAAATACCAATCATTTTGTCCACCGGCAACAAAATTATCACACAATCCGGCCGCATTTGTTGGCAAACCTCCGGCATTGATAATAGCAGATGTATTGGAGGCCCCATTCCATGTGCTTTCGCAGTTGGGGATGTCCGTTCCATTAAGTCCCCATTGAACTCCTGTACCTCCTATATCTGTTAAGGAAACTATTAATCCATGTTCAGCCCCATCGGAACCCCGATATACATGAAATACGATTCCCCCTCCATAAAGTTCTCCTGCATAATGTGTAAAGGAGCCACTCACCGGGCCTACCAAACCTGTATCCCCATTACAAACATATTTTGTCAAGGCAGTATTAATTTCAGCCACATCTAACACGCCATTGTTGTTGCTGTCTAATCCATACTCCAGTTTAACTCCTCCCGCTGTGCAATTGATGCCCGCATTCTCTGTAGTAGTTTTAGTTACTGTATTATGACCGTTCAGTCCCATTGATCCTTGTGGACCGGGAGTTGAATTACCGGAGTTTTCTGAATATAATGAATAGGGTACACTTAGTAATTGACTGGTGTTGGTTATTGTATAATTAGTTCCGCCTGTTATGTCTGTCTCTGTTTTAATGAAATAAGGCCCATTAGCCCAATTAATTGTTGAAAAAGCTCCTGACACAACGGTACCTCCGCCTATTTGCAAGCTTACTAAACCATTAGCATTGGTAGTGGGAGTCTGGGTTTCTGCATATACCGGTGTGCGTGACGTAGCAGAACCCTGCAGGATACTAATTTTCATACCCACCGTGGAATTCATAACCAATGCGTTACTTCCGTTACGAATAACAGCCTGGTAACTCATTTTCAGTGGCGCCTGGGCAAAAAGGGTATTTGTTAATATAACGGCAACGAATACTTGTAGTATTTTTTTCATTTATAAAGACTTATTTTAATATTATTGTGATAGATAAAATCCGTTTTTCATTATTGCCCCAGTTATGTTTTAAAAAGCCCTGATAGCACGAGCGGTATTAATACCCCCAGCCGATTTTGAAATCAACCCTGCGGCAAAAGAAATAACCCGGAATCCCCATACAGAAGAAGCATTTGTTTCCGTAGATGACCAATAATCAAGATATTGGTTTATTTCTGTTGCTCCCGCAGTTGCATTAAGTGTTCTGTTTATAGGATAAAAATTTTTCATAAGAATAATCAATTCTGTTATGGATGGTAAATACCAGTCATTAAATCCACCGGTTGTTAAACTATCG
>DASSYR010000023.1:0-31906 GCA_035703165.1 Chitinophagaceae bacterium | reverse complement strand
GTGGTACCGTATGCTGCCCGGTGCATTAGCTTTTATATAATTATCCGCCCATGCTTTGGCCGTAAAGCTGTTTACCACTTCCCCACTATGCGTATCAATAATAAGCGGAGAATCCCATAAGGCATTGGTACTGGTAACGGTAATGGCTAGCAGGTGGTAAGCCCCGTTTTCATCCTGTGTATGATGTAATGCCACACCCAGGCTGCCCTTTGTTTGCAATATGCCCTTAATGTTTTGAGGTGTTAGTAAATGATTTTCAAGTTTGGCACCGGCAGTATAAGTATAGCTTAACCACCGCCTGGCAGTTTCCGAAGAAATAACAGCCCCTATTTTGGTGCTAAACACAGGCTTTGTTTGTTCCTCATTTTGTTGCTTTTTGGCACATTGGTAAAAAGTAATACTGGTAACAGCCAACAGAGCAAAAGAAAAAATGTTTTTAGATAAATTCATACTATTTAAAGTTTAGGGTTAAGAAATTTAATGAGTATGGTATTCCTGACACAGTAGGATCCCCTTTCGGAGGAGGATTTCCTACAAAGCAGGATCTCCTGCCGAGGCAGGAAATTGCTTTACCAATTTTTGTAAATCCAACAATTGAGAGATGAAACTTGTACGGTAACTGTTTAAAAAAGGAATAACGGGGAAATGACACGGAGCGAAAACAGGCTGTGTAAAGCCTGCCAAGGCGGATAAGGTAAACAGGGCACACGATAAATGATTTAAATACGATAATTCGGTTTACTTATAAATTCATTACAAATAAAACTAATTTATCAATACAAAAAACAAGGTAAACATATATTTATTTTATTAATATTTTGTGTGTTAGTACTACCCCGCCTTGTGCATTTTAAATACCCTTGTGGGGCTTTTTGCTTATGATTACACCATACAATCCTAGAATGGCAAGTATTTTAATTTATAGGAGTAAGCCGTTTTAATTACCTCTACTTCTTTAAAAAAATCGTTGGATAAACTTTTTACCACACCTTATTTTCGCAAAGCTTCTATGTTATCCAGGGCCCAAATACCTCTGCCATACGTAGCAATTACCAAATTATTATCCCTCGGGTGTACAAATAAATCCTGAACTGAAACAGTTAACGGTAAGTTACACTGCAATGATTGCCAGGAAACACCCCGGTTTTTACTTACATACACTCCCATATCCGTTCCGCAATACAATACATTTGGGTTCCTGGGATCTTCCCTTACCACATTCACCGGCGCTGGCGGGAGAGTGAGCGCAATATTGGCCCACGTTTTACCATAATCTTCGCTCACAAAAATATAAGGCGTAATATTATCTTCCCTTCTATCACTCAGGGTAACATAGATTCTTGACTCTTTGTATTGAGAAGCAACCAAACGGGATACATGTACATTTTTAGGAAGGCCTTTTGTTATTTCAATCCAATCTTCACCTTCTTTGGGTGATCTCCACACTCTGCCATCGTCTGTTCCCGCATAAAGCAGTCCGCTAGCTAACGGTGATTCATCAACCGCAGTTATCGCCTGGTGATTAATTGCATAAGGTGTTTTGCCCATCTTATTTTTATTGTTATACGAAAGGTCGGGACTTATCCTTGTCCAGTTAGCGCCACTGTCGGTAGAACGAAACAAATATTGCATACCATGGTAAACTGTAAAACGATCGAATGGGGAAAGCATTGTATAGGCAAGCCATTCGCCCCTATGCGTTTCTTCGTCTTGTGTTTTCTTTGGCGCAATGTCTCTTGACCAGGTGGAATCAGGTTCTTTCAGGTTTGCTTTTATAAGCCTTCCGTAAAAAGTAGAAGTATAAACGATGTTTCCATCTACCGGATCTACGACATGTATAACGCCTTCTCCGCCCGGGGCTCTTCGCCATTGCCTAATTGTTGAATCCTTTACACCATAGGTATTTTTTATACTTGCCATAAACGAAAGCTCATCCTGTACAGAGCCAATTATATTATAGGGTGTACTATTATCATAAGTAATATTATAAAACTGGGTGGTAGGTATTTCTTTAAAAAAGTTTTTCCATGTTTTACCGCCATCATAAGTAACAATCACCCCTCCGTCATTCCCATTAATAATTCTGTTTGTATCCAACGGGTCTATCCACATGGCATGATTATCTCCATGAATACGATCACTATTTGCATTCCTATCCGGACGAAATGCTTTCCATGTTCTACCACCGTCGGTTGATTTTCCCATAGGTACTCCCATAATGTAAACTGTATTTTCATTCAACGGATTTACTCTTATTTGACCAAACACCCATCCGTACGTACCACAAATTCCTTCCATAAAATCATCATTCTCGCTCATTTTTGTCCAGCTTTCCCCTTTATCATTACTGCGATATACTTCTACACCTTTGGCAACAAACTCCCTGGGTCTTCCGTATGGGTCAAGTTCTCCCTCTTTTATATCTCTTTTGGATTCGTGATTATCTACAAATGCATACACTACGCTGGTATTGCTTGGTGAAATGGCCAATCCGATTCTGCCGGTACGTTTCGTATCTGGCAAACCGTTAGTAAGTGGTTTCCACGTCTTACCCCCATCGGTTGTTTTATAAATGTAATCGCCATCTTCCGGCACCGGGTCGCTCCATCTTTTCCTGATACGATTCCACATGGACGCATAAATTGTATTAGGATCGGAGGGATCCATTCGTAAATCAATACACCCTGTTTTTTCATCCTTGTATAAAATTTTTTTCCAGGTTTTACCTCCATCCGTTGTTTGATATACACCACGATCCGTATTATAGCTCCATTCATTACCGCCGGCAGCTACATATACAATATTGGGATTGGTTGGATGCACCACCACTCTCGCAATGGTAGAAGTGTTTTCCAACCCAATATGTTGCCAGGTTTTTCCGGCATCCACGGATTTAAACATACCAATACCGGGCAGAGATGCGCGGAAAATATTTGCTTCCCCGGTACCTACATATAAAATATCAGCATTAGAAGGCGCAATCGCCATATTTCCTATGGACAGCGTTCCGTATTGATCAAATAAAGATTTCCAGTTTTTTCCCCCATCTTCTGTTTTCCATAAACCACCGGTAGCGAATGTGGCATATATAATTTCGGGTTTACCGGCAATACCCCACACATCGGTACAACGACCGCTGATATTATCGGGTCCAACATTGCGCCACTGCAATCTTTTATAAGGTGATACCTGAATGGTTGCCAATTGTTTTTTAAAAGCAGCGACTCTCTCAATTCCCCTGGAGGGACGTTGATTGGAGGGCAGCGTTTGCGCCAGCGTATTTACATAAGTAAAAATTACGGTAACCCCGGCTAACAGCAATTGAAAAAATTTCATGTGGATTTATTTTAATTGAAACGTGGATAAATGTATGAAATATGTAACACTTACCGGCTTATGAGTTATCACATTTAAAATACTTTATATATAAATTCAACTCATGTAAAAAATAGTATTTTGTGGCGCTAATTTTATTATACCATGAAAAGATTATTGATCATTCTTTCTGTTTTAACAACTAGTTGTTTTTTTATACTCCCTGTCCATGCACAAAAAAAAGGTATAAAAAATCCGATTGATGCAGCAAAAGAGCAGGCAAAGCTTGATATACAATCAAAATATGATGAATATAAAAATGTTGCCTTACAGATATGGAACTACGCGGAAGTAGGTTATAAAGAGGTTAAAAGTTCGGCTTTGCTTCAAAAAACCTTACGTGATAATGGTTTTGATGTAAAAGAAGGGGTAGCAGATATGCCTACTGCTTTTGTAGCCACTTACGGGAGTGGCAACCCGGTAATTGGAATTTTAGCAGAATTTGATGCACTGCCCGGTTTATCCCAAGAGGCAACTCCGGAAAAAAAACCTATTGCGGGTAAGGAGGCAGGGCATGCCTGCGGACATCATTTATTTGGAACGGCTTCAATAGCTGCTGGTATTGAATTAAAAAAATTAATTGAATCAAAAAAAATTAGTGGGACGATTAAAGTATATGGCTCTCCGGCTGAAGAAGGCGGAAGTGGTAAAGTGTATATGGTAAGGGCCGGCTTGTTTGATGGGGTGGATATTGTTATTCACTGGCATCCCGGAGCAGAAAATGGCGTGACAATGACCAGCGCCCTGGCCAACAAATCGGCTAAGTTTCGTTTTTATGGAATATCGGCACATGCGGCAGCTTCACCGGATAAAGGAAGATCTTCTTTAGACGGTGTGGAAGCAATGGATTATATGGTAAATATGATGCGTGAGCATATACCACAGGAAACGAGAATACATTACGTAATTACCAATGGCGGCAAGGCGCCAAACGTTGTTCCGGATTTTGCTGAGGTGTATTATTATGTTCGTCACCCAAAGAGGGAAAAAGTTGTTGAAATATTTAATCGCATTGTAAAAGCTGCCGAAGGAGCTGCGTTAGGAACAGACACAAAAATGGATTATGAGGTTATTGGTGGCACGCACGACTTATTGTTAAACCGCACTTTGGCCGAGGTAATGCAACAAAACCTGGAAAGTGTAGGGGGCGTTTCTTATACACCGGAGGAAATTGAGTTTGCAAAAAAGATACAGGCCAGTTTTTTAAGTAATCCTCCGGCTATTGAATCGGCTGCATTGATAACTCCAATGAAAGTAGATGAAGTGTCTGGCGGTGGTTCTACAGACGTAGGTGATGTAAGTTATGTTCTGCCAACGGTCGGACTTCGGACTGCAACCTGGGTACCCGGCACCCCGGCACATAGCTGGCAAGCCGTAGCTTGTGGCGGAACAGACATTGCCATTAAAGGAATAATGGTAGCAGCTAAAACAATGGCTTTAACTGCTATTGATTTGTTTAGCACACCTGCTATTATTGAAAAGGCTAAAGAGGAATTTAAAAAAGATGTGGGCGATTATAAATACAAAGCGTTATTGGGAGACAGAAAGCCTGCTCTGAACTACAGGGATTGATAATTACGAGGTATATTAATTTTCATTGCTGGATTAATAACGCAATTAATTGGGCAAAATAAAAGCGTAGCTGCAACCATGAGCTTTATCGCCCGGTAAGCTACGCCTCATTATATGTAATACGTTAAAAAAAATTATCCTTCCATATAAGGCAATATTACTGATACCTCATCATTAACATTGCTGTCATAATCGTCCGTTACGAGATTGCTGCTTCCGGGTAACAAATAAACGTCTGTCCACCGGTGAAAATTAACCTCCCGTAACATGCTATTCAAATTTGATTCAACGGCGCCAATATTAGCTTCTACCTGTGGTTTTAATTTGCCCTCAATGCTACCGGTAAGTATTCCGCCCTCAATCCAATATCCCCAGGCATTTACAAAACCCTGTAAGCGATTGCTGCCATCAATAAACAAATTAATCCAATACCTGATTTTAGCACTGTAATCGCTAAAAGGCCAGGGTGTATGAACCTTAACGGGTATTTCCACTAATACCAAATCAATTCCCACCAGGCCATCTAAGTCAATTACAAACTTCAACTTCACATCTCCGCTGCGGCTTACTTCACTTATTCCACTCAAATTATCGTCAATAGCACTATTAATACGATTGCCTGCAAGTTGCCGAAGTTTTAAAATCGTTTTGTTGGGATTTGGATCATGTTCAACAATCAAAACGCTACTGGTAACATCATTAAACCCCGGTAAAGAGCTAATATCCCGATTTGCATTAAATGCAAAAGCCTTTACATTTCCATTAAATCCTGCATGTTCAAAAAGAATGCACATACTGGGAATAGCAGGTGTGCTTGAATGTAGCCTTAGCGAAGACGTTATATCATTAAAGCTAAGAGCACTCATTGTAGCAAAGGGAGTTAATGCGTAACGAACACCATCGGGGTTATCGGCAATCATTTGTCGTCCGGTAAAATTATTATGCTGAAATAAATGTGCATGTGCCATGTTAGTTGGTTTTAAATGGTTTTGAAACAGAAATATCAATTGCTCTTTCGATGAGTTGGTTAATCCGCTCATCGCTTTTAACCGTGTTACTGATGTAATTACTTAAATGTACCAGATCATCATAACGGCTGCGAACGGGCAGTTCTTCATATCTCCTAATTACTTTTTCCAGTGCTTCGTAAGGGTCTTTAAAAGTATAGATGTCTTTGTGACCCAACTTTCTTAACTCTATAGTCATGTGGTGAGTTATATAAAAATCGTGTGTTTTTTTCCTGTCCTTGTCGTACAAACTGCGATGCATAAACTTTCTTTCAACAGGAGTTTTCCGGTTTTTCGTATGGGGGTAAATACCCAGTTCATGCACTATATAACCAGCATTGAATACCAGGCTAATGGCAGAAATTGCAAGAATTGCAATTAAAAATACTGTCATAAAATAAAGTTTTAATGCCTACTCTTGAATACCCTTTTCGGCTTCCGGGTTTTTAAACCATAGAGCACACAAATGACATAATACATTTTATATACACTTGAATTTGCCAGTAAAATTTTTTAATAAAAAGTAAGAGGGGACGATAGTTGTTTTAAAGAGAGTACATGATAAGGTCTTTGTTTATTTAATACCAGTGCTACTCTGGCATATAAACATAGTTTTATTTTACTGCGTTGTCAATAACCCGAAAGTGTTAATTTATTTCACTTGGGAATGAATATGGTAAAATAATTATGACTTAAGAAACAGAACCTGTTTTTAGCTACCGGTTTGACTCTGAAATCCAGTGGAATTGCTTTTCTGTGAGTTGAAAATGGCGATTGCTTTTTAACAGTTTGAAGTACAATGAGTCGTTTCTTACTTTACCCCAGAGTTCCATGGCATTCTCATCAGTAATCTTATATTTCATTTTAAAAATACTGGCTGTATCCGGTATATTTTTCTTAAAAGAAATAATTTCTTTTACTGAGTCAACCTGATAAATAAAATAACCTCTTCTATATCGTTGTCTGAAAAGAGTATCCAACGTGTTTATGCTTCCGATTCCTTTGACATCAAAAATGAAATCTTTCCACGCCAGGCTATCGTTTAAGGAAACTAAAACGGTATCTCTGTTTTTAATAAATGTTTTAATAGTATAAATGCCCGGCTTTATAGGCTTCATTTCTGTTTTAATCAAACTGTTTTTATATCGCTGCCATGTTTGATTAAAGGGTATTATGATAAAGAGTATTACAAACCCTGTCTTCAGTAAAATTCTTGCAATTTTTTGCCATTTCTTATTAAAATTAATGCTATAAAGAGTAGTTAGCTCGGCAGGCTTATTGAGGAAAAAGAAATTCAATAATCGCTTACTATCACTTAATACAAGAAACAAACTACAAATAAACAATTGCATGGAAAATAATTTTACCGGAATATCATAACTAAGGTTCAACATAAACACATTAAAAAATACACCTGCGCTTATTAATGATCCTAATACAATTGTTCTTCGGTTTAATAAGAGCAATCCTGCTATTATTTCTATTATTCCGGAAAAAACCTGGTACGGAGTTGAATAACCGAAAAACATCCAGGAAAGTCGCATAGGAAGAAAATCCCCCAGCGGTGTTGCCAGTAGGCTTAAATTGGGGAAGGGCATTTGTAAGGCAAAAAGTTTAATTATACCATAGCTAAAACAAAAAGTGATAAGATAATACCGCACTACGTTTCTTAACCAGAAAGAAAGAGTATCATAGTTTTGTCTTTTTCTGTCCAATACGGTCCAGAGCATGCTTCCAAGCAACGACAAAAGAATGTATGTGTAAAATTGTGCCCACGCAAAAGATATGTCTCCGCTTCCTCCTCCATTTGTATTTAAAGTGCTTTTAACATGCAACAGGTACTTATTAAAACCGGTAACAACCCATTCGTCTATCTTACTGTGGTACTCGGTTATCAAATTAATCCAGGGTATTTGATAAAACTCGAGCAAATAAAAACTATTTAAAAAAAAGTAAATAAAAAGAAAACGAAATACTATCTTTTTCATAATACATTTTTACTTGTTAATCCTGCTACTTACTTATAAATCCACGCTTGATAACAAATATTCAAAAAAAATTTATACCCGAACTAAAAATTATATGAGTGGAAAGCAGGTATTTAAAATTAAATGGCTTATCTGCTAATTTGGAAAAATAGAACCAGTAAAACTTTATTTTATTAAAAATTTTACGTTGACAGCGTTTCTGAGTCAAAAAATTACAAATAAGCCTTCAATACACACGATCTATTAAAAATATTATAAACAATTTTAGAAACCATGTACATCAATTCATTTTTTTAAACGGATGTGACATCAGCTTAACAAAATTTTCATCTTCTTCATTAGGATAATAGCGATCCAGACCGTAACGAATGTTTTGTGAATCCAATTTTTTAAACGTTCCTAATAACCTGTCCCAAATAGATAGTACTGCCCCATAATTACTATCGGTATAAGGTTGTTTCCAATGATGATGTACTTTATGCATATTAGGTGAAACGAATATCCAACTAATTAAACTGTCAACAGACTTTGGCAAACTGATATTTGCATGTGTAAAGGCCGTAGCTAAAATTAAAATTGTTTGAAAAATCATTACGCTGTACATGGGTGCCCCACTAACAACAATACCCATAAAAAAGAAAATACCACGCAAAATACTTTCTCCCGGATGATGCCTGAGACCCGTTGTTACGTCCACGTTGTTATCAGCATGATGAATGGTATGAAAACGCCACAAAAAAGGAACTTTGTGTTCTATTATATGAACAAGCCAACCACCAAAAAAGTCAAGTGCTAAAAAAACAATTAGTATAGTTAGAATTGTATTTGCCTGGCTCCAGTAAATAATGCCAAAGTGTTCTGCCTTACACCAATCGCTCAATTTGATAATTAAAATGGCTAAAAAAGTATGAATGATTAAATGAATAACGGTGAATCCCAAATTTACCCCTGCATGCCTGAGTTTATTTTTTTTATAGTGCATGGGAAGCAGAGGAATTGCGCCTTCAATTATCCAAAAAATTAGTAACCCGCAAACAAGAATGGTCATCCTTTCCAGGGGTCTTTGTTCCAGGGTTTGGAAATGACTAATGATTTTTTCAAACATATTTTTAATTTGGATGTCGAAAAGTTACGAAAGAAATTAAAAATTTTCTGCCCGGGGTAACTCTTTAAATGAAGACCCACAATTTTTACACACAAATTTTTTTGTTACCGTTTCCGTTTGCCCGGTGAGCAACATCGATTTTAAAGCATTCCAAAGAGAGCCGGGTTTTTTTGTTTTTACTACTACTTCTAATGATTGGGTTTTACAAAAAGGGCAATTAATGGTTTTTACATACTCTTTTTCAGCTTCCTTTAAGAGCTCCACGGCTCTGGGTGCCTGTGTTTTATATACCATTAGCTTCATTCCGCCAAGGGCCGGACTGAGTAATGGGTCAATGGTAATGGTGTGTTCATCTTGCAAGTGACAATTAATTCCCTGGTCTTGCAGCATCCCCAATACCAGGTTTGCTTCAATATAATTATCAAAAGAACAAATTTGGACAAACTGCTTCAATTGGGTAAAATTTACTTTGCGAGTTTTAATGTTAGCGATACATAACCTTCTCCTTTAAATCCGATTATCCCATATAGCGTTTCTCCCGGTAGTATATCCTTATTTATGATGGAATTTTGTTTAAGCTCTTCTTTCAGTTTCTTATTAGCCTTCCCCGCCACGTATATATTAGTAGCAGTTAAAGCGCCTCCTGTAATGGCGCCGGCAAATATATCCACCGTTTTTTGTCCTCCCTGGGTTTGGTATGAAAACTTTATGGGGGCCAGCGCAAGATAGCTAAGATATACGGGTAGGCTCTGTCTAAGTACTTTCTGAATTTCTTCTGTATTCAGCAATATCAGCTCTTTATCATCTCCAAAAAACTTTGCGTTTTGACCAATTGTAATTTGTTGGGGGGTGTTATTATAAATTTTTACGGCTACCAACTTTATTTTCTTTTTCAATTCTTTATTCGCATGTCTAATATTATTAGCTTCCTGTAGCACATCGTATCTATAATAAAGCTCTACATCACTTTTTTGTGCCTTTATATTATAATTTAATTGCCCCGGGTTAACGGGTCTGTATTTGGATGCACAGCCAAAAAAAAGAAAAACCGGAAATAGAAATACAATCTTTTTTTTGAAAAATAATTGCATGTGCTGATTTTAATTTATCAAATATATCATTTTGCTTTTGAAACAAAAACGGCCTGGCAATAGAGCCGGGCCGTTTCCTCTATATGGTTCAAAGATTAGTTATTTAACATTAAAGGCATTACTAACATTAATAAATCTTCTTCTTTATCCTGTTCTGATGGCTTAATAATTCCCGCTTTTGTTGGGGTACTCAGTTCCATCACCACTTCAGGCGTTTCGGCTGCTCCCAGCATTTCAATCAGGAATTTAGCGTTAAAGGCAATCTGCATGTCCTCTCCATCGTATTGACATGCCATTCGTTCATTACCCTCAAAACTAAAGTCCACATCTTGGGCAGCTAATTGCAGTTCGCTTCCGCTTATGCTTAATGCTACCTGGTTGGTGCTCTTATTACTAAATACACTAACCCTGCGCAGTGCAGTTTGAAAATCAGTACGACCGATCGTCATTTTATATGGATTATCTCCCGGTATTACAACTTTATAATCCGGGAAACGTGCATCTATCAACCTACAAACCAATTGGGTTCCATCATGCTCTACAAACAAATGATTGCTGTTATAAGAAATTTTCAGCTCATCATTGTTATTCGGTAAAGCACTTTTTAAAAGATTAAGTGGCTTTTTAGGAACAATAAAATTCTCTGTTTTAGGACAGCTTACATCCGTACGATGGTAACGAATTAACCGATGCGCATCGGTAGCCACAAAGCTGATTCCTTTTTTATCCAACTCAAAATACACGCCGGTCATTGCGGGACGCAAATCATCAATACTAACAGCAATCAGGGATTTATTAATCGCAGTAACCAGGGTAGAGGAAGCTATGGTAAAGGAAGTCGTGTCATCGGTTGCCGGTTCTTTAGGAAAATTATCAGGATTTTCGCCCATTATTTTATACTTGCCATTATCGCTGGTAATTTCTATAGCGTAATTTTTATCAATAGTAAAAGTCAGCGGCTGATCAGCAATATTTTTTAATGAATCCATGAGAATTTTTGCCGGGATACAAACCCTGCCGCTGTCTTTCGCTTCAATATCCATGTGAATCTTCATCACGGTTTCTAAATCGGTAGCTACCACGGTAAGTTTATTTTTTTCGATTTCAAATAAAAAATCTTCCAATATGGGCAAAACCGTGTTGGCATTTATTACACCATTAATTTGCTGCAAATGTTTTAGCAAAGCCGAAGAGGAAACAATAAACTTCATAACATTGAAAAATTTGAAAGTTAGTTTTACAAATAAACAAAGTTATTTGATAGAACCGCAAGATAAGGTTTAAATTAAGAATAAAAGCCGGCTTACTGACCAGAAATCCACATACGCTATAACCCCTAAAGTTAGGAGTCCGGGTTGTTAATCCGGTTTGGGTGTTTTTATGCGTTTTTTACAATGAAATCCACAGTGCCTTTATTAACCACTGTTTGTATTATAAAGAAATATTGAGTCACCTCAGCCATGCCAGCACTTTTAAAATTCTTTGACAGAATCATCATTTCCTGGCTATACTATTAACTATTTGGTAAAAGAATTTTTTGATTATCAGAATATCAGGTGCTGTTTATTTTTAATTTTTTCTACTTTTAACTCCATAACAAGTTGCACACCGTTTATGGTACGGATGGATTGCTGTAAAGAGTTTAATGCCGCATCACCAACCGCTTCCCCAGCAATAAGCCATAAAAAATCAAGATGTTTTAATTCCGGCAGCAGGTACTCTCCGTCAAACTGATTGTTATATAAATAGTGTTTTATGGAACTGCCGGGCTCGTTGTATTCGTAAATGGCAAAAAAATACTTTCTGTTTTTTTTACTGAGCTGTATTTCCAATTCATTATTGTTCCGAAAATTAAATCTTAACACTTGATTTAACCGCCAGCACAACTGATAATCTTTAATAGGTGCAACTATGCCTATTAACCTGGTACCGTCAAAAAATTCTTCCGCCAAAGCGTCATTATCAATTCTTAATTTTAACGGGCCTGCCATAATAATGTATAATTAAAGTGGCTAAAAAGTTACAGCAAATTCTATTTCTTCCTGTCCTCTTTTTAATCTTACTATTGTGCTTTCCCCCTTTTTAAATCGGCTTAAAGCCTGCATATAGGAAGTTACATCCGTAAATTTAATATCGCCTAATTGTACAATAACATCTCCTGCCTTTATCCCCAGTTTTTGTGCCAGTTTCCCCTCACTTACGCCATCAACTCTTACACCACTGCCACTATATGTATAATCGGGCATTATTCCTAAGCTTACGCTAAAACTACTTCGAACAACTTGTTGTTCCCGTGTTTTGGCAAAGGCGAGTTTTCCTTTATTATTAGCTTCCTCTATTATTTTATAAATATATTTTACCACAAAATGCTCGCCTATATAATTTATCTTATCAGCATCATCACTGGGTTTATGATAATCGCTATGAGTACCGGTAAAGAAAAATAAGACGGGGATATTTTTACGATAAAAAGAAGTATGATCGCTTGGGCCACTACCTGATGAGTCGAATTTAACCTTCAGGTTTTTATCAGAAAGGGTAGAAAACAATTGGCCCCAATAAGGAGATGTGCCATAACCACCTACGGTAATTTTTGCACTATCGCTCAAGCGGCCAACCATATCCATATTAAGCATATAGTTCACTTTGCTGATATCAATGGTAGGGTTTTCAACGTAATATTTAGACCCATACAGCCCAAGCTCCTCACCCGAAAAGGCGATAAAAAGGTAGTTGTTGTTTTTAAACTTTGAACTAATGATGCGTTTGGATAATTCAATTAAAGCAGCGGTACCGCTGGCATTATCATCTGCTCCATTATGTATAGCCTGCACACCGGTATTATTTAAAGAGTTTTTATCTTCTCCATAACCAAGGTGGTCGTAATGCGCCCCCAGCACAATGGTAGTAGCGGCGCCATTATCAAGATAGCCAACTACATTATGCCCCTTACGTTTTTTTTCCTCTATTAATACCTTTAATTTAACATCATAAGTTGCCGATTCGTCGGGTAATATTTTTTTAACTGCTTCATTTTTTAAATAGATAACCGGAATTGACAAAGGCTGAGATTTATCTTTTCCATTAAACTTAATACCATCATCAGAAGAATCACTGTTGTAAACAAATAAAGCCGTTGTTCCGTGTTTTAAAAATTGTGCGGCTTTATCGTAAATAGCTCCCTCCAGATTAAAATGCGGGTTGGCTTTATTTTCTTCTATAATTTCTTTTAAATCCCAGAACCAAGGCATATTATCTTCCCGAAGTGCTGGTGTAACAGCGGCTTCTAACGAAGTATTGGATGAATACACAAAAGGAAAATATTCGGTATTAGTTTTTAATTCAGTTCCATTGATAATAAGATGGGTAGTTGAATTAATTTGTTTTCCCTCGTTTACTTCAAACTCTTGTATGTACGTTCCATTATCACCTCTTGGTAATAAGCCGTTATTTTTAAATTGGCTTACAATATATTCGTATGCAAGCTTTTCGCCAGTGGTGCCCGTTCTCCTTCCTTCCAGCTTATCATCGGCCAAAAAGAATACATGTTGTTGCAAAGAGTTGACTAAAATTTTGTCAGTCTTTTTTAATTTCTGGGAATTAGAAAATAACGAAATACTTAGAAAGAAAAATAAAAAAAAATACTTCATGCTGTCTTATGTGTTTTTATTTGATAGCAAAGGTAAGAACTGAATAAGTTTCCTACTGTTTAAACCAGTAATTACATGTAACACACAAAAGGATTTTAACAGGGTGTTTTAATATTCAAAATTTAGCTCCTCATTGTGGTGTAATCAACTTCACAAATAGAAATCATTTCAAATCTTTATAAAGAAAAACTATAAACAGAATAAAAAAATTGCTTTTTAAAAGGCCTCCCGTTTGGTAAAAAAACAGCTCAAACGCTCTTATTAATTATAACATGATAAGATCAACCATGCCCGAATTCATTACTTATTGCATCTTTGTAATATGAAAAAAGCATTAATAATTGGGGCCAGTAGTGGCATGGGTAAAGCGTTAGCTGAAATTTTAACCAAAAATGATTATAAAACAGGAATTACGGGCAGACGGGTTGAATTATTACAATCAATTCAAAATCTGCATCCTGATAAAATTGTATTCAGGCAAATAGATGTTCAGGAGGTCTCGTCTCTTGAGTTTATTTGCAATGAAATAGTCAACGAGCTTGGTGGTTTACATTTATTGGTTATCAGCGCCGGCATTGGTGAAGAGAATAAGTCCCTGGATTTTTCGATTGACGATGATGTGATTAAAACCGACATCCTGGGTTTTACTTCCCTTGCTAATTGGGGAATGAGGTATTTTAAAAATCAAGGGTATGGTCATTTGGTAAACATCAGCTGCTCCATAGCTGGGATTAGAGGGAATGGACAGGCCCCATCATATAGTGCAACAAAAGCATTTCAAATAAATTATCTTGAAGGGCTACGCCTGAATGCTTATAAATGCGGAATTTCCATTGACGTTACGGATATTCGTCCGTGTTTTGTTAATACCGATATGGCTAAAGGAGAGGGACTTTTTTGGGTAGCTCCCGTTGAAAAAGCAGCACAACAAATCTTTTTGGCCATAAAAAGAAAGAAAAAAGCGGCTTTTATTACTAAACGTTGGCTGGTATTGGGAAGTGCACTAAAAATATTGCCCTATTCAATTTTGAAGAAACTGTAATAAAAAATATCTACTCCTTTTTTGACGAACAATGCAGTTATGAAATCTTTCAATCTGAGATAAAATTTGATTATCAACAATTTATATCATCTGAGACTAAATAAATATTCGCTTTCTTTAAACCTTAGTTGTGGTTTTTAACAAGACATAATTTATTGATAAACAAGGAGCACAATTTTAAAAAAGTAATAATTTTCGTTTATTTCGTTTATTTCAAATATTTCATTTAGATTTATGCTAAAATAATAGAAATTATATGGAAGCAATAATTGAAAGACCCTCCGCTAAAGATCAAAGGACAGCTAAAGCGGTTTATGAAAAATTTAGACATGCCCGGAAATCCGTAAAATCAAGCCGGAGAGAAAAAATAAATATTGTCTTTAAAGAGACTAGAAAAAGTGCGGAGCTGCCTGAAGGAGCGATACATTTATTAAAAGAAATCTTGCAATTCATGGCTGATGGAAAGGCTATCACTTTAATTCCATCAGATTCTGAATTGAGCACACAGCAAGCAGCTGATATTTTAGGAGTTTCACGTCCTCACTTAATAAAGCTATTAGAAGAAGGGAAAATTCCATACAGGAAAATTGGTAGTCACAGGCGAATTTTATTTGAAGACCTAAACAACTATGATAAGGAATTAAAACAAACAAGGTCGGAAAGGCTCGCATTTTTGAGTAAACAAGCACAAGAACTAAATCTTGGATATTAATGATCTACTCTGGCAAATTTAAAGCTACTTTAGATGCTTGTGCCTTATATCCAGCTCCAATACGAGATCTTTTATTATGGTTAGCTGATGCTCAACTATATAAGCCTTTTTGGTCAGAAGAAATCAATAATGAATGGATCAGAAATTTATTGATTAATAGACCAGACATACGAGAGGAAAGTTTGAAAGGAACTGTATCCGCGATGAATGAAGCATTTCCTGATGCAAATACTACAAACTATTTTACTTTAATTGAAGTTTTAAAACTTCCAGATAAAGATGATCGACATGTACTTGCCACTGCTATTCGGAATAATTCAGAAGTAATAGTTACTGCCAATGTAAAGGATTTTCCTCAAGATGTTGTCAGAATACATGACATTGAAGTACAAACACCTGATTATTTTATATCAAACTTAATTGACTTAAACGAGAAGAGGGCTTTAAAGGCATTTCAGAATCAAGTTAAGAACTTAAAAAACCCACCACAAAGTGCTGAACAAGTCTTAGAAACACTAGAAAAAAATGGTCTAATAGAAACTTGCAAAAAGTTGAAATTACTACTCAAAGAGAAAAGATCCCTTTCTTAAATAGAAAAGGCTATACCATCAAAGTATAACCCTTTTACTTTTTTATCTGCTCCCCCCGCTGGACTTGAACCAGCGACCCTCTGATTAACAGTCAGATGCTCTAACCAACTGAGCTAGGGAGGAATTTGGGCGGCAAAAATAAGAAAAAATCGCTTTCAAAAAAGTCATTTATCTAAAAATCAGCCCAACCATTCAAAAAAACTTTTCCCTTCTTCAATGCCAATGTACACTCCGTCTTCCCGCTCTTGTACAACATAGGTTTTAAGATAATATCCCTCCCCACTTGTATTTCTTCCTGTTGTAGTATTAAAGCGATACCGGTGTACCGGGCAAACAATATTTCCCTGGGCATCTACGTATCCATTTACCAAACGACCGCCGGCATGCGGGCATTTGTTTGTGCAGGCAAATAATTTATCATTCATTTTGCCAATACAAATTTTTTTGCCTTTTATTTCTATTTCAGCAAGATTATTCTCTCCCCATAATATCTCACTCACACTATCTGATACTTTATACCAACTGTATTTTTTCTCACTCATTAATAAAAATATTCTGATTTATAGGGATAGCGAATTTGATACAGCTTTTTAACTTTTGCTAAAATAGCAACTCTTAATTCATCTATGTTTTTTCTCTCCGTTGCCGAAATAAAAACGCAATTCCCGTTAGTTTCTCTTTCCCACCTTTCTTTTAAATCGCTTAGCATTTCGTATTTCACATCTTCGTCCAGCCACTCATCAAACGTATTTTTTTCATAAAGATCCATTTTATTGAAAATAGTAATAACCGGTTTTTCGGCAGCATTCAAATCCCTGAGTGTGTTATTTACTACAGCAATCTGCTCTTCATACCGGGGATGAGAAATATCCACTACATGCAGCAAAATATCGCTTTCTCTTACTTCATCCAATGTACTTTTAAAACTTTCCACCAGGTGATGAGGCAGTTTTCTAATAAATCCCACCGTATCGCTTAGCAAAAAAGGCGTGGTTTCAAAAACAACTTTTCGGGTAGTGGTATCAAGCGTGGCAAACAATTTATTTTCGGCAAAAACATTACTCTTGCTTAGTAAGTTCATAATGGTTGATTTACCAACATTAGTGTATCCAACCAATGCAACCCTGATAAATTCTCCACGTTCCTTTCGTTGAGTAAAAGACTGTTTGTCTATTTCGGCTAATCTTTTACGTAATAATGAAATTTTATCTTTTACAATACGGCGGTCTGTTTCTATTTCTGTTTCACCCGGGCCTCTTGTGCCAATACCACCGCCTAACCGCTCCAGGTGTTTCCACATCCCTTTTAATCTGGGTAAGAGGTATTGATATTGTGCGAGTTCCACCTGGGCTTTTGCCTGGGCTGTTTTAGCACGATGAGCAAAAATGTCGAGAATCAGGTCAGAACGGTCAATTGTTTTTACCTCCAGCGCTTTTTCAATATTTGCTATCTGCGACCCGGTTAATTCATCATCAAAAATTACCAGAGATATATTTCTCCCTTTTATATAATTTTTAATCTCCTCCAGTTTTCCCTTACCTACAAAAGTTTTACTATCGGGGTGAGCAAGTTTTTGTATAAATTTTTTTAAGGTTATCGCTCCTGCTGTTTCTGCTAAAAAAGCCAATTCTTCTAAATATTCTTGCAACTGGGCCTCCGTTTGATTGTTATAAATTAATCCAACCAGCACAGCCCTTTCTTCTTTTTGAATTTTGTTCTTTCTTTCTATCAAAAAATAATAATTTAATAAGCAAAGGTAGCCGCAAAAAAAGAAAAGCCGTTTTTATGGAACGGCTTTTCTAAATAATATAGTTGAGATTTACTTACAAACCACTAATAGTAACACCAATAGTAAGAGGACGAACATCAACGGGGCCTGCGCCATCTTTTATTAATTGATTAATTTGGTAGGAGCCAAATAAAGAAAACACACCATAGCCAATTCTTGCCGTGGCCGCCAACCGTAAGCTGTTAAAATGATTGCGATCGGTTATTTTAATAGTATAACCTCCTTCATTATTAGCATCCCTGGTAACTTTAGCTTTTGTGTGTGCATTAATCATGGTACCTACTTTTACACCCAAGGCCACTTTAAAGCTCTTATTCACGTTTTCGGGGTCGTTCGTATATCTTAGTTCAACAGGGGCTTCTAAATAGGCTGTTGTCAATTTATATTTTTTATAGCTGTTAACACTGTCTTTGTTAAAAAGTATTTGTGTTCTGTTTTTTAAATCAATAGCAGTGTTCTTAAAAAATAAATTATCGGATCCAATACCTACCCCCAGGCCTACACTAAATTTCGGATTGGTTTTAAACGGAAAGTCAAACAAAAAATACATATTAAAACTACGGGAAAACCCACCCGTATTTAAACTGTCTGGTTTTTGCAGCCACCTGAAAGAGCCGTATTGAATCATTAAATGATCTTTTGAAGAAAAATCAATTTTACTCCAGTCTTTTTTCTTCTTTTTCACCGGAACTTCTTGTGCTCCTGCTTGTAAAAACAAATTCAACAATAAAAAACCTAAAACAATCTTTTTCATATCATTTTATTAATTTTCAAATGTAGCCGCCAATGGGTTAACGAAAGGTTAAAGCTAACGTTAATAAAATTGCCTGTAGCAACAAAACTACAGGCCTTGAAAATCGCTAACCCTGCGGATTGAAATTACAGGCAATCCAACCGGCTTTTTGTGGATCCTGTTGGGATCGAACCAACGACCCCCTGATTATGAGTCAGGTGCTCTAACCATCTGAGCTAAGGATCCTTCTTCCGAAGAAGAAATATTTTATTAAACCATTAAAAAAACAATACCCCCATATTTACTGGGCGCAAAAGAACTCTTTTCAATTGCGAGCGGCAAAGATAAAAAAATCAACGATGTAGAAAAGCTTTATTTTAAACTAGTACGTGAAGTTCATTATTTTACTTCCTCATAGTCAATATAATCTTCCGCAGCTGCTTTATTTGTATTGCCTTTTTTAGGCGTGGTTTGATTAAATGTATTTTGCTGCTGCTTAAATTCGTCCATTTTGCGGTTCATTTGCCTGGCTGCCCCTGCAACAGGCAGCACAAATTCAAAAATAAACTTGTACAAAATATAAATACCAACAAGCATTAATAAAATCCGAATCATGCAGCAAAAGTATAAATAAGCATATAACAAACTATGTTAAATCCGGTGAACGGCAGATTATTTCTTTTGAAACAACCTGTCAAGAAGGGAATCAATACCGTCTGTAGCCTTATCCACGAGGTGGTTTACTATTTTATCAATTGCTTGCTGCAATCTTTCACTTTTTACAAAGGAACCGGTAATGCCATTTGTTATAGTTTCCTTCAACCCCTCTCTTTTATGAAAAAATGAGTTTCTTGCCATTTTACCGAAGTTTTCCCTTAAGTAATCAAAATCATCGTCAATTTTCCCTTCCATTTTTTTACCATGCAATTTCAATCGGTAAATCTCCTTTTCAAGCGTATCAAGGTTATGTATCTTAGAAGCCTTCATAAATTATCGTTTTACAATTCAGATAAATCTTCTTTATTTTCCTCCTGCGATTTATTTATTATACCCCTGATAATCGGGTTAATAAACAATTGGCGCCGGAAAACAGCAAGCAACACAGTTACTAATATCAAAATCAACGTGGTAACCCCAAACCCATATACTCTACTGTTTAACAACTCTGAAAACCAAAACCCCATTACCAGCCCAAGAAAAATGAGTATTAAAAAAAGTAAAAACATTGACAGGAGTATCCATAGAATTATTCCTCCTGTTTTAGACACTATTTTTACAGCCGAAAGGCGATAAACTTCAATTTTTGTCTCAATGTAATCTTTAAAGAGTTCTTTACTTTCCCGTATAAAAGAACCAAAATCTTCTGGTTTTCCCATAATCTTTATTTACCCCTAATTTACCCAATAAATTCAGTAGCTCTATTGATTTTGGGCAGCCAGAAATATGAGAAAAATTTGTGGTGAATGGCTTTCGTTTCGTACATTTGCGCCGGATAATGAATCAATCGAAGGGAACGGAAGCGTTCCCTTCTTCTTTTACCGGCAATGAAGAACGATATTTTAATACAAAAAATAGAAGCGTTAACCGAAGATATAATAGCATCCGACCCCCAAATGTTTTTGGTAGAGGTGAAAATAAAGCCTACCAATAATATCAAAGTATTTATTGATTCGGATGCTGGTATATCCATAGAAAAATGTACCCTGGTAAACAGGGCGTTGTATAAAAAAATAGAGGAATTAACCCTGTTCCCTGCCGGAGATTTTTCACTGGAGGTTTCTTCTCCCGGTTTGGATGAGCCATTAAAAATGTTTCGTCAATTTAAAAAAAACACAGGTAGAACCGTAGAAATCATTACGACCGACGGCCAGAGAAAAGTGGGAAAATTAATAGAGGTTACGGAAGATGGTATTATAGTAGAAGAAACAAAAAGTCGCCCTGCCGGCAAAAATAAAAGCCACGATGCAGGACAAAATAAAAACAAAAAAAAGGAAGTGGTTAACCACACTTTTTTATTTGATGACATAAAAACAACAAAAATTCAAGCAGTTTTTTAACAAAAACCGTTTAAATAAAACACGGTTTTAAAAATTTTGTGCTATGGCAAGTATCAATTTGATCGAGAGTTTCCAGGAATTTAAAGATGCGGAAAATATTGACCGTCCTACGCTAATGAAGGTTCTGGAAGATGTGTTTAAAACACTTTTACGTAAAAAATATGGGTCTGATGAAAGCTTTGACGTAATTGTAAATACAGAAAAAGGAGACCTGGAAATTATTCGTCGCCGTATGATTGTGGAAGATGGCGCTGTACAAAACCCCCTGGCAGAAATTGCTTATAGCGATGCCGTAAAAATAGAACCCGATTTTGAAGTGGGTGAAGAGTTGTACGAAGAAGTGGAAATACTTGACTTTGGCCGCAGGGCCATTTTAGCGGCTAAGCAAACTTTGGCCAGTCGTATCGGAGACCTGAAAAAGAACGTTTTGCTCAAAAAATACGAAGACCGGGTGGGCGAAATTATTAGTGCCGAAGTGTACCAGGTTTGGAAAAAAGAAGTGCTGCTATTAGATGAGGATGGAAGCGAATTAATTCTTCCAAAATCTGAGCAAATTCCACAGGATTATTTCAAAAAAGGAGAAAATATAAGGGCCGTTGTTAAAAAAGTAGAATTAAAAAACAATTCACCTGTAATTATTTTATCCCGTACGCACCCCAGTTTCCTGGCTAAATTATTGGAGATTGAAGTGCCAGAAATTTTTGACGGATTAATTGTAATTAAAAAAATTGTTCGGGAGCCGGGTGAAAGGGCTAAAGTGGCTGTTGAATCCTACGATGATCGAATTGATCCGGTGGGAGCCTGCGTGGGTATGAAAGGAAGCCGCATTCACGGTATTGTAAGAGAGCTAAAAAATGAAAATATAGATGTAATTAACTGGACAAATAACATTCAACTGCTGATACAAAGATCCTTAACTCCTGCAAAAATTTCCTCCATGGAATTAGACCAGGAAAACAAACATGCCGATGTTTATCTTAAACCCGACCAGGTTTCCCTGGCAATCGGCCGCAGGGGCGTTAATATTAAACTAGCCTGCGAACTAACAGGGTACGATATTGATGTATTCAGAGATAATGAAGGTGAGGAAGAAGAATTTGATATTGATCTTGACGAATTTGCAGATGAAATTGAACCCTGGGTAATTGATGCATTGAAAAAAGTGGGCTGCGATACTGGCAGAAGCGTGTTAAACTTAACCTTAGAAGAATTGGAAAGACGAACCGATTTAGAGAAAGAAACTATTGAAGATGTTAGAAGGGTATTAAAAGAAGAATTTGAAAAAGAATAATCCCCTTTTTTAAAGGATATTTATAACAGAAGTTTGTGAAACAGGATAAATAAAAAAATCCCGTTGGGATTTGTGATAAAACATTTATGTCAGATTTAAAACTACCCCGTTTATTAGCCGCGGCTAAAGAGTTCAATATTGGACAGGATACTCTTATTGACTTTTTGGCGTCTAAAGGCTTTCCTAAAGATGAGTTAAAGCCAACCGCTAAACTAACGGAAGAAATGTATCGTGCTTTACAAGCCGGATTTTCCGGAGACAAAGCGGCTAAAGCCAAAAGTGATCAGATTGAAATTCCAAAGGGGAATTTTACAGAAACAAAAAAGAAAAAGGAAGAAGAACCTGTATTATTTAAAAAAGAAACGAAAAAACCAGAACCTGTAGCAGCCCCGGAACCTGAGGTTAAAAAAGAAACGAAAAAGCCAGAGCCTGTAGTTGCAGAAAAGCCAGTGACAAAAATTGAGGCTCCGGAAGTAGAGGCGCCCAAAATACTTGACAAAATAGACTTAGATGCTATTGACTCTTCAACAAGGCCCAAAAAAGTTATTAAGAAAAAAGAAAGTAAACAGGAAGAGCCTGTAGTTGAAAAACCCAAAAAGAAAAAACCAGAACCGGAACTTGAAATTGTAAAACCTGTTGAAGAAGAACCGAAGCCTGCAGATGAAAACATTATCATCGAAAACATTAAGGCTGAAAAACTAGAGGGCCCCAAAATTCTGGGTAAGATTAATTTACCATTAGAGAGCGATACAAAGCCTAAAAAAGAAGATGTTGACAAAGAAAAGCGTAAGCGAAAAAGAATACCGATAGAAAAAAGAGATGAGCAGCAACAGGGTAAACGTGAAGGCGATCGTAAACCTCCCCACCCACATCATGGCCAGCAGGCGGGTCGTGGAGGAGATACTCGTCGCCCTCCTTACGGATATGGAGCCGGAAAATTTACCGGTGATAAAAGAGGAGGACGTGGCGGAGACAGAAGAAGAGAAGAAAAAGAAATTGACCAAAAAGAAATTCAGGATAAAATTAAAGAAACCCAGGCTAAACTGGCCGGAGCAAGCCGGAGTGGCAAGAGTTTAAAGGCAAAATATCGTCGGGCAAAAAGAGAAGAAGCCGCAGAACACATGGCCAGTGAAAGTGTGGAAGATAACAAGCTCCAGGTAACGGAATTTGTAACAGTAAGCGAGTTAGCCAACCTGATGGATGTAAATTTTGCAGATGTTATTAGCAAATGTATGAGCCTGGGTATAATGGTATCCATTAACCAGCGATTGGATGCAGAAGTAATTGAATTGGTAGCCAGTGAGTTTGGCTTTGATGTAGAGTTTATTGGTATAGATGATGCAGAGGAAATGGAAGAAATTGAGGAAGAAGATGCACCGGAAGATTTACACTCACGTTCGCCCATAGTAACGATTATGGGTCACGTTGACCATGGTAAAACTTCTTTGCTTGACTATATACGTAATGCGAATGTTGTTGCCGGTGAAGCGGGGGGCATTACCCAGCACATTGGCGCTTACCAGGTAACCCTGTCCAATGGGAAAGAAATTACGTTTTTAGACACTCCTGGTCACGAGGCATTTACAGCTATGCGTGCCCGTGGTGCCAAGGTTACTGACATTGCCGTTATTGTGGTAGCTGCCGATGATGCTGTAATGCCACAAACAAAAGAAGCCATCAGTCACGCACAAGCAGCGGGAGTTCCCATGATTTTTGCTGTAAATAAAATTGATAAAGAAGGTGCCAATTCACAAAAAATATATGAGCAATTATCTCAAATGAACATTCTCGTAGAAGAATGGGGTGGTAAATTCCAATCGCAGGAGTTATCTGCCAAAAAAGGAATAAACATTGATAAATTATTAGAAAAAATATTACTGGAGGCAGAGCTGCTTGAATTAAAAGCAAATCCAGACAGAGAGGCAAGCGGTACCATTATTGAGGCAACCCTGGATAAGGGTCGTGGCTATGTAGCTACCATGCTTGTTCAAAATGGCTCTTTACGAGTAGGCGATTTGTTAGTGAGTGGACAATACTTTGGACGGGTTAAAGCCATGTTTAACGAACGAAATCAAAAAATGGATGTGGCCAAGCCATCAGATCCGGTTTTGATTTTGGGGCTTAACGGCGCACCACAGGCAGGTGAAAAGTTTAAAGTGTTTGAAGACGAATCAGAGGCTAAAGACGTTGCCAATCGTCGGGCACAGATTTTAAGAGAGCAGGGCATCAGAGCTAAAAAACACATTACACTTGACGAAATTGGTCGCCGTCTTGCATTAGGTAATTTTAAAGAACTGAATCTGATTATTAAAGGGGATGTGGATGGTTCTGTTGAAGCGCTAAGCGACTCTTTACAAAAACTATCTACCAACGAAATTGTAGTACGCGTAGTGCACAAAGCTGTAGGAGCCATTACGGAGAGTGATGTGTTACTAGCCACAGCATCAGATGCTATCATTCTAGGTTTTAACGTTCGTCCTTCTGTACAAGCCAATAAGCTTGCTGAAAACGAAGGGGTGGAAATTAAATTATACTCCATTATCTATAATGCCATAGAAGAAATTAAGAGCGCCATGGAGGGAATGTTAGAGCCGACTGTATCGGAAAAAATTGTGGCAAATGTTGAGGTGCGGGAAGTTTACAAATTTGATAAAGCAACCGTAGCAGGATGTTTTGTGTTGGATGGAAAAATAAGCCGCAATTCAAAAATAAGGCTAATCAGAGATGGTATTGTGGAATATCCCAAAGGCGAAGGACAACATGCAGAACTTGGTTCGCTTAAACGATTTAAGGATGATGCAAAAGAAGTTGTATCAAGCATGGAGTGTGGATTAACTATTAAAAACTATAACGATATTAAAGTAGGTGATGTTATTGAGGCATTTGAAACGGAAGAAATAAGGAGAACATTATAATTCCTGGTAGTAGAAACCAGCTTAACTATATGAGGATATAACAAATTAACCGTTTTCAATTTCAGCCGGTTTTTGTTGTTTTCTTCCAAACATTTGTTAAATAAGTTGCAATCATCTGTGGAAGCAGTAAAACAAAATATTTTTGAAGCTTATAAAGGAAACATGAAATTATTTTTAAGTAGTTTATTGATACTGGTTAGCATTTTTTCCTCCGCACAAGGCCAACCCAAAAAGGTGTTGGCAGATAAGGTAGTTGGCGTGGTGGGCGATCGTATTATTTTAAAATCGGATATTGATAACAGCATTGAAGATGCCAAACGTCAGGGCCAGGAAATTCCGGCAGATGCGAATTGCTATATTATGGAGCAAGCATTAATACGAAAAGCATTGGTGCTACAGGCAGAAAAAGATTCGTTACCTGTGGGAGAGGATGAAATAGAACAGGAGTTGGAACAGCGTATTCGCTATTTTATAACACAATATGGAGGCAAGGAAAGGCTGGAAGAAATATCCGGAAGAACTATTTACCAGATTAAGGAAGATTTTCGGCTACCCGTAAAAGAACAAAGATTAGCAGAGGCGATGCGAAATAAAATAGTTGAAAATGTAAAAATAACACCTGCCGAAGTAAAAGCTTATTACCAAGCTATTCCTCAAGACAGTCTTCCCTTTTTTGAAAGTGAATTAGAAATAGGTCAGATAGTTGTTTACCCTAAAGCCAACCGGGAACTTGAAAAGTATGCGCAAGAGCAGCTAAGCGAGTACAAAACCCAGGTAGAAACCGGTTCTCGTAAATTTGAAACCCTCGCCAAATTATACTCTGATGATCCTGGTACAAAAGAAAACGGCGGATATTTTGAATTCAATCGAAATGACAGAGGGGTGGATAAAAGTTTTGTACAGCATGCTTATAAATTAAAAGAAGGACAGGTTTCCAGTGTTTTTAAATCACAATTTGGCTACCATATAGTTCAAATGGTCAGCCGCAATGGAGATGATTTAGCGGTACGACATATTTTAAAAATCCCTTCCGTTACACAAGATGAGACAAGCGAAGCAATCAATAAGCTGGATAGTGTTCGTTCAAAAATTATTTCAGGTACACTGGAGTTCGGAGAAGCAGTTGGCAAATACAGTGAAGATGATGGAAGTAAATTTACAGCAGGCCGTCTTCGTGGCAGAGACGGGTCTTCGTTTGTAACCATTGATCAATTAGATAAGGATATTGTTCAGATGCTTGGTAAATTAAAAGTCGGCGAAATTTCACAGCCCACTAATTTCAAAGACGAAAGAGACCGGCAGGGTGTACGCATTGTTTACCTTATTTCCAAAACAGAGCCTCACCGTTTAAACATGAAGGATGATTACAACCGTATATCACAAGCAGCACTCGAAGAAAAAAAGCTGAAAGCTTTAACAAGGTGGTTCGAGCAGCATATTCCCACTTATTATATTATGATTGATAATGAATACCAAAGCTGTTCCACCTTAGGAAAATGGCTTGAATATTCAACAAAACAATAATTATAAAAGTCCCGTAACAAAACGGGATTTTTCGTTTTAACACTATTGATAAACAACCTAACTTTGCTTTTTCCTAAAAATGCATGAGTGATGAAATAAAGCATGAATGTGGGCTAGCATTCATTCGGTTACGAAAACCCTTCTCCTTTTACCAGCAGCAATATGGTACGGCCCTTTACGGTCTTAATAAGTTGTATCTCCTAATGGAAAAACAACACAACCGGGGTCAGGACGGTGCAGGTATTGCTACAGTAAAATTACATATAGAGCCAGGCCATCCTTTTATGCATCGCATGAGGAGTGTTGCCAGCCAGGCTATTGCAGATTTATTTCAAACTATTGGCAAAGAAATAAAAGAGTTAGAAAAATATCAACCGGACATAATGAAGCACCCGGGATTAGTAAAGGGGCATGTAAATATGATGGGTGAATTATTAATGGGGCACTTACGCTATGGCACTCAGGGAAAAAACAATGTGGAATTTTGCCACCCTTTTATTAAAAGAGATATTCGCCCGGGACGAAATCTTGCTTTAGCAGGCAATTTTAACTTAGTAAATACAGAAGAGTTATTCGGGCAGGTAAATATAGAGCCGGGAGAGTTTCAAAAGCAAAGCGATTTGGCTGCAATGATGGAAATAGTGCACCATTTTTTGGTAAAAGAAGAAGAGGCTGCTCCTAACAATCCCGATATAATTAAAGTATTAAAAAAGGCATTTGGTTTATTTGACGGCGGCTTTCATGTGGGGGGATTAATAGGAAGCGGGCAATGTTTTACCATCCGGGACGCTCACGGTATTCGCCCATCATACTACTATATCAATGAAAATGTAATTGTTGCTGCTTCGGAAAGATCCGCTATCAGAACTACATTTAATGTTGGAGAAAACGAAGTTAAAGAGTTAATGCCTGGCCAGGCTCTGATTGTAGATATAGACGGAAACTATACCATACAACAAGTGTTGGAACCCAAAGAACGAAGAGCTTGTAGTTTTGAACGAATTTATTTTTCAAGAGGTAGTGATGAAAAGATTTATAAAGAACGATTAAAACTAGGATATAATTTAAGCGAACAAGTACTTAATTGTATTGAAAATGATTTAAAAAACACCATATTTTCCTTTATTCCCAATACAGCCGAAGTAGCTTTCCTTGGTCTACAAAAAGGGATGGAAGATTACCTCAATAAAATAAAAATTCACCGGATACTTTCCTGGGGCAAAGATTATGATGACGAAAAACTATCGGAAATGATTAACCGACGTATCCGGATTGAAAAAATAGCTATCAAAGATGTTAAAATGCGCACCTTTATTACAGAGGATGTAAGTCGCTCTGAAATGGTACAGCATGTTTACGACATTACTTACGGTACCGTTAGGCCTGGTATTGATACCCTGGTAGTAATTGATGACTCCATTGTAAGAGGAACTACGCTAAGGGAAAGCATTATACGAATGATGGGAAGACTAAAACCTAAAAAAATTATTGTTGTTTCTTCCGCTCCCCAAATACGGTATCCTGATTGTTATGGCATTGATATGAGTAAACTGGGTGAATTTGTAGCTTTTCAGGCAGCCGTTGAACTAATGAAAGAAAGAGGAAAAGAGCATTGTTTGCGGGAATTGTATGAAAAATGTAAACAAATGTATCTGGACAACCAGTTGCACGCAGAAAATCTGGTAAGGCAGATATACAAACCCTTTACTACGGAAGAAATTTCTAAAAAAATTGCACAATTAATTACGCCCACTGGTTTTGATATTCCGGTTGAGGTAATCTATCAAACCATTGAATGCCTACACGAAGCCTGCCCTAATAATACAGGCGATTGGTATTTTACGGGTAATTATCCAACGCCGGGGGGTAACCGTGTAGTAAATAAGGCTTTTATTAATTATATGGAGGGGAAAAATATACGAGGCTATTAATTTTAATACCGAAAATTATAATTGGCTTCTCGGCCGACAATCATTTCTTAATAATTGTTATAGTAAATTTTATAAATCTATAACGGGTTTTAATAAAATCTTTCCTGTCTATAATTTTTCCACTACTTGTACCAATTAAATATTAAAACTTGTTCAAAAGATATGTGTAAACATTTATATGCCGTTAAATGCCCGTGTAAGTTGATTGATTGTTTTAAAAATTGGTTACCCGCTACGGATACTTTATTTGTGAGGCCATTTATATTTGTCAAAGAATTTATTTTTCAGTGTTTTTTTAATAGCCTACCCTGTTTTTCTTCAGGATTCAGTTCTGGCCTGTAGGGGGAAGAAAAATTAATGCCATATTTTCTATTATGGCTAATTGTCTCGCTTTGTCGCTTAAGATTCCTATTTCTGTATGCCCTGTTTTCATAAAAAAATTATTTTATCAGTTCAACACATTATGAATAGTTATATTATCAAAATAGTACGTTTAATATATCTCAAGAATTGATTTTAGCTCGTAAAACGGAATGATTAAATACCCTCTTACCAAGGTAACGTTCTATCTATTTTGAAATAAGTGAAGCTTTATCTGGGATTTTATTAAGATTCTACATTGGCGATTAATCCTGCCTGGCCCAAACAACCACCGTTTTATCAGAACTGGCACTACACACATATTTTCCATCTGAGCTCCAATCCACATCATTAACATCATTGGTATGATACGAAAAAGTCTGTAATAATTCTCCCGAATTTACACGCCAAAGTCGCATAGAAATTCCTTTATTATACTTTGAGTCTCCAAAAAAGTTTTGTAAAAACTCACCGATGGCGGGTTTATCCCTTCCCCCAGTTACCAGGAAATTATCATCAGGGCTGAAGACTACAGCCTGAACATGTTCAGGAACTGAAAATGATCGTATCTGCGACCAGTCATTTGTACTCCATAGTCTTGTCGAACAATCATCGCTTGTGCTGGATAGAATATCTCCTTTATGACTGTACGCAATTGATACCACAGCTTGTGTATGACCTTTTAATGCTTTTAAAAGTTTACCTGTAATTGTTTGGTAAATTGTAATTGTTCCATCATAACTTCCTGCTGCAAACTGTGTTCCGTCAGGATTAAATTTTACATCCCATACTGTTAAACTATGATCACTTAAACTTCTAATTAAATCACCACTCCCTGCATCCCACATGTTTATTTTTGCATCTTCGCTACCACTGACAATTGTCTTATTATCCGGACTAATATCAACAGTCCAAACTGTTTTTGCATGACCTTTAAATTCTCTTATAAGCTTTCCCGCAGGCAATTCCCATAGACGGACTATTCCATCATAACAACCCGTCACCAAATACTGACCATCTTTACTGAAAGTAGCATAAGTTACACCAATTGGATGACGAAGAGATACTGTTAGTTGCTTTGACTCCTTGTCCCAAATCTTCACAGAACTATCCACACTGGCACTTGCAATCAGCCTTCCATTCGGACTAAACTTCGCTGTCCATACATCCGAATGATGGAATGTGATTGTATTTAGAGGCTTAAAAATAGTGTTCTTAACAATCGGGGAATGATAAAAAAATTGGTAATAACAAAGGAACACGCCTACAAAAAAAACAACTAAAACAAATAACAAAAGCACAATTATCTTTTTGTTTTTCCTCACGGCTAAATTTTTTTAAAAAGTTGCGAAGTTTTGGAAGATTTTCACTCCCTTTATATACTGAGTTAAATTAATGACCAAATGACTTAATCAAAAAATGCTTTAAAAATTAATCATTCCCTACCCTGTTTAAAAAAGAGAAGTATTATTGCCATACTGACACTGACAACCCCATCTGTATGTTTTTTTCCATTTGATTCCACTAATACAAAAAAGCTGATCAACCAATCTGGAAACTTTCAGGACTTTTCACAGGCCGACAGGAACAAATATATGAATTTGCTTTTAGAACCTATTAAGCGAAAGGAAAACATGATGGCCGACTCTGTATTTAGTAATAATAATTTTTGAAAATGTCTATTGAGTGCTGATTGTGGATATAGATGGGAATTATAGTATATAGCGGGTATTAGAGCTCAAATAACAAAGGCTTGCAGTTTTGAACGAATTTATTTTTCAAGAGGCAGTGATGAAAAGATTTATAAAGAACGATTAAAACCAGGATATAATTTAAGGGAACAAGTACTTACCTGTATTGAAAATGATTTAAAGAGTACTATATTTTACTCTATTCCTAATAGAGGAGAAATGGCATCCCTTAGTCTGCAAAAGGTGAATGAAAAAAATATGGCTTAAAAGCAGTTGTACATGTACTTAATAATGGGCAAGCTACAGCAAATGTAATATTAGGTAATATAGCGGCCGTATAACCAATGAAAGAAAGAGGAAAAGAGCATTGTTTGCAGGAGTTGTATAAAAAATGTAAACAAAAGTATCTAGACAACCAGTTACACACAGAAAATCTTGTAAGACAGATTTACAAACCCTTTACTACAGAAGAAATTTCTAAAAAAATTCATAATTAATTACGCCCACTGATTTTAATATTCCGGTTGAGGTAATTTATCAAACCATTGAATGCTTACACGAAGCCTGCCCCAATAATACGGGTGATTGGCATTTTACGGGTAATTATCCAACACCAGGGGGTAACCGCGTAGTAAATAAGGCTTTTATTAATTATATGGAGGGAAAAAATATACGAGGCTATTAATTTTAGCCCGGATATTATAATCAGTTTACCATAAATGGCAAACAGTTTTTAATAGTTGTATAGCAAATTCAAAAAATTAATCCTGGTTTTTAATAAGATTTTGCCTGTTTACACTTTATATCACTTATCAGATAGCCAGATCTAAACCTATTATTCTTACTTAAGTTTTAAGCTATATACGAGTTACCATCAAAATATCACACAAAATATTGCTACTGTATTTGTTAAAAACATTCTATTTATGCATAATGAAGCAAATGAATAGTTCGCTTTGGGTAGAAATACATTTTAGTAATAGTGCGTGTTGGCAAATAAAGGCGTGAATCTTCTTTAAAAATGGAAAATAGTACAGTCCGTCTGGCGTTTGCTGTTCTTACGAATATATTTACATTAGTGTGTTTGCCGAAGAAAAATTATTTACAAAATTATTATCCGCTATGCAAGTAATTTAAACTCATGAAAAGATAATGCTAATTTTAAAAAAATATTTACCATGAAAACTAAAATTTCACTATTCCTTATTATTTCCTTTTTTACGGCTAAAGCTCAAAATACTGTCATTAAAGCGGGTCATCTTTTTGATGCCCGAAATGGAAAAATGTTAGATAACCAGATTATAATTATTCAGGGAGGCAAAATAAAAGAGGTTGGACCTGGTTTAAAAATCAATAAAGCAGATACTGTAATAGATCTTTCTCATTCATGGGTGCTACCGGGGCTCATAGATTGTCACGTACATATAACGGCTGATGTGGCTTACAGAAACATTAATCTTGAAAAGACATATGTAACGGAAAG